>NZ_JBEXYR010000013.1:0-191231 GCF_040631005.1 Micromonospora sp. NPDC005707 | reverse complement strand
AGCACCATCGTCTTACCCGCCTTCGGCGGCGAGACGATGAGCGCCCGCTGGCCCTTGCCGATCGGCATCACCAGGTCGATGACCCGGGTGGTCAGCACGTTCGGCTCGGTCTCCAGCCGCAGCCGCTCCCGCGGGTGGATCGGTGTCAGCCGGTGGAAGTCCGGGCGGCGGCGTGCCTCTTCCACGGTCGTCCCGTTGACGGTGTCGACCCGGACCAGCGGGGCGTGCCGGCCCCGGTGGGGAGTGGCGGCGACGGCACCGGTGACGAGGTCGCCGCGGCGCAGGCCGTGCCGGCGCAGCTGGCCGGCGGTGAGGTGGGCGTCCGAGCTGGACGGCAGGTAGCCGTCCACCCGGAGCAGTGCGTGGTCGTCGACCGTGTCGACGATGCCGCTCACCGGGAGCGGCGTGGAGGTGTCGGTCATCGAGTGCCTTTCGGGAGGTGGCCGTCCCGATCGGGACAGGCGAGGGAGAGCGAGTGTCGGAGCGTCCTGTGGTGGGCGCGAGGCGACGGGTCACGGCCCGCGGACGCGCACGGCGAAGGTTCACGGCACGGGTGGCTCGCCGCCCGGCGGCACCGGGGGACGTCCACTGCCGGCGCGGCGGGCCGCGATCGATTCGCGAGGCGAACGGCGCCCGAGCCGGCCGTCGCGGCGGGCACGGAGCAGCCGGTCGGGTTCACTTCCGCGGAGGCCCGGGTCGGGTGCTTGTCGAGCCAGGACGGCGGTGGCCGCACGATCGCGGCGGGATGGGCGACGTACGCCGGATGATCTGCCGCATTCGGGAGAGTGGGCTCCGGGTGGCGTCATACGCCGGCATCCGAGTCCATCGGCAGACTACCCCGGAACGCCGCCGCCGACAAGCGGATCGCCGGCGACCCGGTCAGGGCTACAGTGAGGGGCGCGCCGACCGGAAGGCCAGCACCGTGACTGCTATGACCGTGGTCGACCAGGTCCACCTGGGCGACCACGTCTGCTGGACGCACGACGACGAGAACGTCGCTCTCGACGTCGTCGGCCGCTTCGCCGCCACCGGCCTGCGCCTCGGTCACAAGGTCGTCTGTTTCACCGAGACCTCGCCGCCGCAGGCGGTGCGCGCCCGCGTCGACGCCGTCGGCGTGCCGACCGAAGCCGCCGTGGCGGCCGGCCAGCTGCGCATCCTGCCGGCCGCGGATGCCTACCCGACCGGTGCCCGGCCGGCCCCGGAGACGATGGTCGCCATCGTGGTCGACGAGGTCGACCGCGCGCGGCACGAGGGCTACCCGGGAATCCGGCTGGCCGGTGACATGGCGTGGGTGCTGCGCAGCGGCACCACCCTGGACGACCTACGGCGGTACGAGACCGCGCTCAACCCGCTCTTCCTGGACGCCCGGGTCGCCGGCCTGTGCCTGTACGACCGGCGGCTCTTCCCGGCCGACGGGATGCGCGCCCTCGCCGCCGCCCATCCGGGCACGGCCGGGCCGGACGCCGCGCGCACCTGGGCGCCGCTGCTGCGGGCGTACCGGACGACCGACCCGCCGGGCTTGCGGCTGGTGGGTCAGGTGGACCGGAGCAACCGGGAGGCGTTCACCGCGGTCCTGGGCGACGTGACCGCCGCCGAGCGGGCGGCGGGCCCCCCGCCGGTGCTGGACGTCTCCGGCCTGAGCTTCGCCGACGTGGGCGCCGCCACCGCCATCGTGCGGGCGGACCGGGACAGCGCCAGCGGCATCCGGCTGGTCGGCTGCCGGCCGGCGCTGCACCGGCTGCTGCACCTGCTCGGTGACGTGCCGGCGCCGGAGCGCCCCGCGTGAGGGCTCCCGCCGGCCCGGCCGGCCTCCGCCACGAACTGGCCTTCTACACCGACCCCGCGAGCCTGCTGGCGGTCACCGTACCGTTCGTCGAGGAGGGACTGGCCGGGGGCGACCCGGTGCTGGTGGCGACGCCCGGCCCGCAGCTCGCGCTGATCCGCGCGGCGCTCGGCGCGACCGGCGACGCCGTCGGGTGGGCCGACATGACCGAGGCGGGTCGCAACCCGGGGCGGATCATCCCCTGGGTCCTCCAGGCGTTCGCCGACCGGCATCCCGGCCGGCGGGTCCGGATCATCGGCGAGCCGGTCTGGGCCGGGCGCACCGCCGAGGAGTACCGGGCCTGCGCGCAGCACGAGGCCGCGATCAACTGGGCCTTCGCGGACCGGGCGGCGAGCATCCTCTGCCCGTACGACGCGGGCCGGCTCGGCCCCGGCGTGCTCGCCGAGGCCCGCTGCACGCACCCGCTGCTGGTCGACGGCGACGGCTGCCGCCGCATCGCCGGCTACGCCCCGGCGGCGGTCACCGAGCGGCACAACAGGCCACTGCCCACCCCGGCCGGGCAGGTCGCGGTGCTCCGCTACGACCTGGCGACGCTGCCGCAGGTCCGGCGGTTCGTCGCCGACCACGGGCTGGCCGCCGGGCTGGCCGCCGACCGGGTGGCCGACCTGCAGATCGCGGTCACCGAGCTGGCCACGAACAGCGTGGCGCACGCCGGCGGCGCCGGCACCCTTCAGGTGTGGCGCACCGGCCGGCACCTGGTGTGCGAGATCCACGACGACGGCCGGCTGGCCGATCCGCTCGCCGGCCGGCTCACCCCCGCGCACGACGGCATCGGCGGGCGGGGGCTGGTCATCGTGCACGCCCTGTGCGACCTGGTGCTGCTGCACACCACCGCGGCCGGCACCACGGTCCGGCTGCACATGCTCCGGGAGGCCCCGTGACGGGAACGGAACAGATACTGCGCCCGGTCGGCCGCGTCGAGTCGCCCCTCACCGATCCGGCGGCGGCGCCGAAGCAGGGCGACGAGGGCGCCCCGGAGGCGTGGCTGGTCTTCGACGAGGCGTACGCCCCGGCGCTGGACGGGCTGCGGCCCGGCGCGGACGTGCTCGTGCTGACCTGGTTGGACCGGGCCCGGCGGGACGTCCTCGCGGTGCACCCGCGCGGGGACGTGTCCCGGCCGGAGACGGGGGTGTTCGCCACCCGCTCGCCGCACCGGCCCAACCCGGTCGGTCTGCACCGGGTGCGGGTGCTCGCCGTGGACGGCGTACGGCTGCGGGTGGCCGACCTGGAGGCGGTCGACGGCACGCCCGTGCTCGACGTCAAGCCGGTCCTCGACGGCGAGCGCTGAGGCCGGCGGCGCCCGGCCGGGCCGCGACCCGGCCGGGCGGTCGGCTCAGTGCCCGCGGGCGATCCACTCGTCGAGGTGGGGCGCCTCGGCGGCGATCGTGGTGTCGTCGCCGTGTCCGGTGTGGACCACGGTCTGCGGCGGCAGGGTGAGCAGACGGGTCCGGATCGATTCGACGATGGTGCCGAAGTCGCTGAAGGAGCGGCCGGTGGCGCCGGGCCCTCCGGCGAAGAGGGTGTCCCCGGTGAAGACCGCGCCGAGGTCGGGGGCGTGGAGGCTGCAGGCGCCCGGGCTGTGGCCCGGGGTGTGCAGCACCCGGAGGGTCGTGCCGCCGACCTCGAAGGTCTGCCCGTCGGTGAGGTCACCGTCGGGCGGGGTGTCCGGGTGGACCAGGTCCCAGAGCACCCGGTCGGCCGGGTGCAGCAGCACCGGCGCGCCGGTGGCCCGGGCCAGCTCGGGCGCGACCCGGACGTGGTCGTCGTGCGCGTGGGTGGCCAGGATCGCGACCACCCGGCGGTCGCCGATCACCGCGCGGATGGCGGCGACGTCGTGCGGCGCGTCGACGACCACGCACTCGGCATCGTCGCCGACCACCCAGACGTTGTTGTCGACGTCGAAGGTCTGCCCGTCGAGGGAGAACGTGCCGGAGGTGACGGTGTGGTCGACGCGGGCGGTCACGGGAAGACCACCACCGACCGGAGCACGTCACCGTGGTGCATCCGGGTGAACGCCTCCTCGACCTGGTCGAGGGCGATCTCCTCGGTGACGAAGGCGTCCAGGTCGAGGCGGCCCTGCCGGTACAGCTCGGTGAGCATGGGGAAGTCGCGGCTGGGCAGGCAGTCGCCGTACCAGCTGGACTTGAGGGCGCCGCCGCGGCCGAACACGTCCAGCAGCGGCAGCTCGATCCTCATCTCCGGGGTGGGTACGCCGACCAGCACGACGGTGCCGGCCAGGTCGCGGGCGTAGAAGGCCTGCTTCCAGGTTTCCGGTCGGCCCACCGCGTCGATCACCACGTCGGCGCCGAACCCGCCGGTGGCGGCGCGGATGGCCTCGACCGGGTCCTCGTCGGAGGCGTTGACGGTGTGCGTGGCGCCGAACTTGCGCGCCCAGTCGAGCTTCCGGGAGTCGGTGTCCACGGCGATGATGGTGGTCGCGCCCGCGAGGGTGGCGCCGGCCACCGCCGCGTCGCCGACCCCGCCGCAGCCGATCACCGCCACCGAGTCGCCCCGGGTCACGTTTCCGGTGTTCATGGCCGCGCCGAGGCCGGCCATCACGCCGCAGCCGAGCAGGCCGACGGCGGCGGGCCGGGCGGACGGGTCGACCTTGGTGCACTGGCCGGCGTGCACAAGGGTCTTCTCGGCGAACGCGCCGATGCCCAGGGCAGGCGCCAGCTCGGTGCCGTCGGTCAGCGTCATCTTCTGCGCGGCGTTGTGGGTGTTGAAGCAGTACCAGGGGCGGCCTCGCCGGCAGGCGCGGCACTGCCCGCAGACCGCCCGCCAGTTGAGCACCACGAAGTCACCGGGGGCCACCTCGGTGACCCCCTCCCCCACCTGCTCCACGATGCCGGCGGCCTCGTGGCCGAGCAGGAACGGGTAGTCGTCGTTGATGCCGCCCTCGCGGTAGTGCAGGTCGGTGTGGCACACCCCGCAGGACTGGACGCGCACCACCGCCTCGCCCGGCCCCGGGTCGGGCACCACGATGGTGGTGACCTCCACGGGCGCGCCCTTGCGCCGCGACACGACTCCCCGGACTTCCTGACCCACGGCCCCTCCTTCGTTCGCTGTGTGTCGAACCTACCGCCCACCGCCGTCCGGCGGGTTATCCGGCGCGTCGCGGGGTACGCGGTGGCCCGGTTCTCCGGCACCGACGGGAGTGATCATGAGGTTGACCCATGCGCCGCTACGGATCATCATCGGCGCGTTCTTCCTGAATTCCGGGCTGTCCAAGCGGTCCCTGGAGGGCGAGTCCGCCGCCGGCATGCACGGCATGGCGGTCGGGGCGATTCCGCAGCTGCGGCAGTTCCCACCGGACCAGTTCGCGAAGCTGCTCTCCCGTTCCGAGATCGCGCTGGGCGCCGCGCTGCTCACCCCGTTCGTGCCGTCGCTGCTGGTCGGCGCCGGGCTGACCGCCTTCGGGGCCGGCCTGGTACAGCTCTACCTCAAGACGCCCGGGATGCGGGAGGGGAACAGCCTGAAGCCGTCCCAGGCCGGCATTCCGCTGGCCAAGGACAGCTGGCTGGTCGCCGCCGGGCTGACGCTGGTGCTGGACTCGCTGGCCCACAAGCGCCGGTTCACGTGACCGGACCGGCCACGGCGGCGGGCACCGGCACGGCGCCGGCGGCGTACCGGCGGCGGGCGGCGTTGCGGTAGCGCAGCACCTGCACCGCGCCCAGCCCCCAGAGCAGGTACTGCACGGCGAACGCCCAGCGGAACGCCGACAGCGGCGGCGTGCTCCGGCCGGCCGGGGTGGCCAGGTCGAGCACCACGCCGACCGCCAGGATCAGCAGGATCGAGGCGACGAACCCGCCGACGTTGACGATGCCGGTGGCACTGCCGATCCGGTGCACCGGGTTGAACGTGCGCGCGTAGTCGAAGCCGATCACCGAGCCGGGGCCGTTGACCGCGAGGACGACCACGAGGGCGACCAGCAGCCCGTGCGGGGCGCGGCCCGGCCAGGCCAGCACCACCGCCCAGACGGCGGCGGTGCCGGCGGTGATGGCGAACACCACCGCCGAGCGGTGGAACGGGTGCCGGGCGCACAGGTGCGCGATCACCGGGCCGCAGACCAGCGTCACCAGGGTCATCAGGGTGAGCAGGCCGGCCGCCGCGGTGGGCGAGAAGCCCTGGCCCTGCACCAGGAACGGGTAGCCCCACAGCAGGGCGAACACCGAGCCGGAGAACTGGGTGACGAAGTGCGTCCAGAGGCCCAGCCGGGTGCCGGGCTGGGCCCAGGCGTCGGCGAGCTGCCGGCGTACGGTGCCCAGGTCGGGGGCGAGCGCGGTGGTGTGCTCGGCGTGCGGGGTGTCCCGGACCGCGACGAGCACGAGCAGCAGCACGGTGACGCCGAGCGCCGCCGAGGTCAGGAACGCGGGCGTCCAGCCGGCGTGGTGCAGCAACGCCACCAGGGGTACGGCGCCGAGCACCGCGCCGAGCTGCCCGATCGTGCCGGTGAGCTGCACCAGCAGCGGGTTGCGCCGGCCGGGGAACCAGAACGCCACGATCCGCAGCACGCTGATGAAGGTCATCGCGTCGCCCAGGCCGACCAGCACCCGGGCGGCGATGGCGAGCCGGACGTCGGTGGCCACCGCGAAGCAGAGTTGCCCGGCCACCATGAGCGCGCCGCCGACCAGCAGCAGCCGGCGGGAGCCGTACCGGTCGAGCAGCACCCCGACCGGCACCTGCATGGCGGCGTAGACGGCGAGCTGCGCGACGCTGAAGGTGGCCAGGGCGGCGGCGTTGATGTGGAAGCGGTCCGCCGCGTCGACCCCGGTGACGCCGAGCGAGCTGCGGTGGAAGACGGCGGCCACGTACGCGGTGACGGCCACCGCGAAGACCAGGCCGGCGGAGCGCCGCGGGGCGACCGTTCGGACGGCGGCGGTCACCGCAGCGTCCGCAGCACGGTCGCGGCGTTGTCGATGTGCGCGCCGATCGCGTCGAGCCAGGCCCGCGGGTCGTCGCCGTCGAGGGCGGCGAGCTGGCCGGCGTGCTCGGTGAGGGCCACCTCGGCCCAGCCGGGCGTGAGCCGGAAGCTGGCCTCGCCCATCCGCAGCTGCCGGTCGCGCAGCCGGTGGTACAGCTCGGCGAGGATCTCGTTGCCGGCGGCCTCCACCACGGTGGCGTGGAAGGCCCGGTCGGCGGCCATCAGCGCCGTGACGTCGCCGGCGGTGTGCGCCCGGCGCATCTCGTCGAGCCAGCGGGCCAGGTCGTCGCGGATGGCGGCCCGGCGCGGCCAGACCTCCTCGGCGGCGTGCAGCTCGACCAGGCGGCGGGCCTCGATCACGTCGGCGATCTCCCGGGCGGAGACCGGCCGGATCAGCGCGCCGCGCTTGGGGTAGAGCTTGACCAGGCCTTCGGCCTCCAGGCGCAGCAGCGCCTCCCGGACCGGCGTCCTGGACACCCCGGTCGCCTCGGCGATCTCACCCTCGCTGATCAGCAGCCCGCCCGGGTACACCTGCTCCAGGATGGCCCGCTTGAGGTGCTGGTACGCCCGCTCGGCGGCGGACGGCCCGGCCGACCGCGCCCCGGGCACGGGGGTGGGATGCGTCATGTATCTATGATGCGCCCCGCGCGGCGCGGCACCGCCACGCACCGGCCCGAACGTGGCCCACGCCACGTCACCGCAGCGTGAGCACCCCGTCGGCAGTCGGCGTGACGCGGGTCCCGGAGGGCCGGCCGAGGGTGTCGAGGAGGTCGGCGAGCCAGCCGGCCTCCGCGGGCGTGGCCGGTTGCAGGCGCATCCGGCACATCCGGAGCGGGATGAGACGCAGCCCCCGCAGCTCGCCGGTGGCGGCGTCGAGGCTGGCCAGGTACAGCAGCCGCAGCTCCGGCCGGTACACCTCCTGACCGCCGATCCCCTCGTAGTCGTCGATCAGGTCACCGCAGCCGTAGAGGACCAGCCGGCCCCGGTAGCGCTCGACCGCACGGGGATGGTGGGACGAGTGCCCGTGCACCACGTGCACCCCGGCGTCGACCAGGGCGTGCGCGAACTCCACGTGCTCGTCCGGCACCTCGTGGCCCCAGTTGGTCCCCCAGTGCACCGAGACCACCACGAGGTCCGTCGGCCGGGCGGTCCGCGCGATCCGCTCGGCCAGCGCGCCGGCCGTCGCCACCGACACCTCCGGCAGGTACGCCACACCGGGCCGGCCGGCCTCCGCCGCCCACTGCGGGAAGACCCCGCTCGACACCGCGCCCACCGACCAGACCAGCAGCCGGCGGTCACCGGCCAGCGGCACCGCGGCCGGCGACCACGCCTCGTCGGCGTCCCGGCCGGCGCCGGCGGGTCGGATCCCCGCCGCGCGCAGCGCGTCCAGGGTGTCGGCCAGCCCGGTCGGGCCGAAGTCCAGCACGTGGTTGTTACCCAGGGCGCAGACGTCCAGCCGGGCGGCGGCGAGGCAGGGCACGTTCGCCGGGTGCATCCGGTAGTGGATGCCCTTGCCGGGATGATGCTCGCCGCGAGCCGTCACCGCCGTCTCCAGGTTGACGATCCGGGCGTCCGGCCGCTCCGCGTCGAGCAGCCGCAACGCCGCGCCCCACGGCCACCCGGGCGGGACCGGGCGCGGCACCGGCCCGGCGACGGACTCGGCCAGCGCGACGTACCGGCGGGCGTCGGTGACCAGTTCCTCCCGCAGCGCGGGCGACCCCGGGTGCGGCAGGATCTGGTCCACGCCCCGCCCGGTCATCACGTCACCGGCGAGGAACAGCGTCACCTCGGCCATGCCCGGGTGTTCCCCCCGTCCGCCGCGCCACGCGCGACTCCACGCGACCGGGGTGCCCTCGTCATTGGCTCAACAGGTCCTGCCCTTCGGCGCTCAGGGCCCGGGCGATCCCGTCGAGCGAGTCGACGGAGAGAAAACCATTGGAGACCTCGATTCCGCCCAGCCTGCCCTTCGCGGCGAGGTCGGCAAGCATCCGGTCAATCGCGACACCACGCGTCAACAGGTCAATCGCCGTCGGGCCGAGCGCCATGGCGCCCACGTTGACGAGGAAATCCGTTTCCGGCTTCTCCGAGAAGCCGATTATCGATTCCCCGTCGACCTTCACCACTCCGAAGGGCAGACGGTACCGCGCAATTGCCAGGCAGCAGTCGACATCACCCGACTCGACGCGCGACAACAAGCGGCGCGGGTCGTACCACGAGTAGGTGTCGCCCAGAACCACGACCGCCAGGGACAACGTGGGATACGGGCCGAGAACCTCCACCACCTTCTCGCGGGCGCCACCAGGTACGACCGACAATCGGACGTCGATGCCCAGCTCACCGGCCAGCCCGGCCACATACGCCTCGACCAGAGGGTCCCGGCTGTCGACGACAATCCGTATCCGCGTGTGTCCGGCCATCGTCGCCCGCGTGACGTGCTTGGCGACCAGAGTCGTGTCTCGGAGTTGCAGAAACGGTTTGTAAATCGTCCCGCGCAGTACCTCGAGCCGCGTATTGTCACCCCCACACAGGACGATGAATGGACAGCCCTCGATGTCCACCAGCGAGCCCCTCATCCGCCGTTCGCGAGGGCGAAGGCGGCACTGCGGACACACAGACCGTGGATACAGACCTGAAGCGGCGAGACACCGGGCACCAGACGAACGGGGTCCTTCGTCGTGACGGCGGTGCCCACCTCCCCTGCGTCGACCCAGGCCAGCAGTGAATAGCCCGGCGACGAGGACGGCAGGGCGGGCGGGGACACGGAAGGCTGACAGCTCATGGTCAACATCAATGTCTGCTCGTACCCGCCCTCGTCGTCGTGCACGAGGTCATAGGCGAGGGCCGACTGGCGCAGTTCGGCCCGGAGGTCGCCGTCCACGAGGGCCGGCGCGAGCCCGAGCTTCCGCGCGATCAGGGCCTCGGCGACGAATGCCTGCGGTGTCGCCAACGAGTAGGGCACCCCCACCTGCCAGGCCCGCCGCTGCGGCAGGCTCATGAAGTAGGGCGGCACCAACTCCACCGACCGTTCACTCTCGGCCGAGAGAAGGTCGACCATCGTCGAGACCGGAATGCGCATGGTCGGCGTGCTCAACACGTCCGGATGGCGCGTGCTCGTCGCCGACTGACGCCGGACCCCCAGCAGGACCTGGCTCCTGGAGTCGTCCCGGTACATCAGCAGCGAGACGACGGGCACCACCGAGTCCAGGTCAATGCCCCGAAGAATCATCGAGCACCTCCGAATCGTCCGAGAAACACGCCTTCGTCAACCATTTCCGGCGCTGCCTGAGCAGCCGGTTGAGCTGGCCCTCGTCGTTGTACAGGTCCGGAGCCAGCACCCGGACCAGGTTGGGACCGCGCGACAGGGCGACCCGCAGTTCGTCGAGTTGCCCCGAACGGACCAGGTCGAGCGTGAACACCATGAAGGCCAGCTGCACCGACTCCGATTCGTGCTGCACGAGATGAAAGCCCTTACGCTCGAACCGGTCCAGCTCGACGTGCAGGCCCAGCGTCAGCGACACCTCCCGACGCGCGGCGAGCCGGAAGGCTTCGGCTGGAAGGACGAACGGGTGCGGCGACCCGGCGGCGAGCCACAGGTCCTCCAGGGCGGCGATGTCGCTCTCCTCCGAGGGCGACACGGTCGCGCCCAGGGCCGATGCCACGTCGACCTCCTGGACCCGGGCGCTCAGGAGGCTGAGCTTGCCGAAGTCGTCGGTGTCGGTGAGCGGCGTCCGTCGCTTCAGCAACACCTCGAGACCAGCCGGCGAGTGGCACCGGACGACCACGATCGAGATCGGTCTGAGGAGGTTGGGATTCCTGCTCACGCCGCCCAGCGGGACGAGCTCTCCGATCCTGAGCCGGTCGGGCTCCACCTCACCCGACGTCGGATTCTCCATGCCGCGGCAGCGCACCTCGCGCAGTCTGATCGGTTTTCCGTCCCGCCGTAACCGCTCGAGATAGTCGTTGAGGCCCGCGTCGCTGCTCGGCAGCACCTGGGCGATGTGGTCCGGGTGATCGCCGTCTTCGAGCAGCTCGGACAGCATGATCGATCGCGCGGGACCGTCGTTGACGACGACATGCAACAGGCAGTTGAAGGACAGCGCGGATATTCCCGTACCGAAGTGGCGGTGTTCCACCCGAGCCAGTTCTCCGCGGGCCCGCTGGCCGTGCGCCGCGTTGACCAGATTGCGCAACCCCATGTAGCCCGCCTGCCAGCGGTTCACATAGCAATGAAGCTCTCGCCCGAGGTTGAGCGCGAGTTCCGATCGGGGGGTGTAGTACTCGATGTCGGGCAGTCGCGGCTCGGCCATCGCCTCGACCTCACGTTGCAGTGCCTCGACGAGCGGCTGAGGCATGACACCGACGACCCAGATCCTCGTCGCGTCGATGATCAGCCCGGCGAGACTCCGCCACCCGCTCTCTGTCACGGTGCCGCGCAGCAGGAGTTCACCCTGACCGGCTGGCGTGGCCTGGATGGGGATGCCGACAAGGCGCGCCGCAGCCCGGGCATCGTCGCTGTGCAGGTTCGGCACTGTGCCACAGCCTTTCGCCGATTCAGTTCTCGGTCTTGCGGAACACCTTCGAGACGAGCGCGACCACGTCCGACCAGCCGTCCACGACCTCGGCCTCCGGCGGATCCGGCCGAGCGGTCAGGTGCACGAGGAGAAGGCAGGCCTTCCGGGCCTCGAGATCCTGGAGCCGACTGCCCAGCAGCAGCAGGCTCCTCCTCGTGCCGTACAGGTCGTCGACCAGCAACTCCCGGATGCTCTCCGGTCGCTGCCAGAGCTGCAGGATCTGATCGGACACGGCGTGTTGTTCCCGGCCTCGGCTGGTCCGGCCGGTCAACAGCGAATTGACGATCGGAACCCCAAAGCCGACGACAAGGCCCACCAGGACACCACCGACCGCGATGAGCGACTGGATCGCCGACGCTTGACCAGTGGCGGGCGACGGCGCGGGAGACGGAGTCGTCACGAGGGCCGCGACCAGGGTGCAGTGAGGAGGTATCAATGCCAGTCGTAGCCCTCGCTGTTGAGCAGGACGCGCGAGCAGAGAGAGCCTCTCCGTGCTGCCTCCACGAGGAGGCCGAGGTCCTTCGTGTACCTCATGTCGACGTACTGGCTCACATCGTCGAACGGTTGGGGAACGGCAGGAACCCCCTTTTCCAACAACACGCGATAATCCGAGAGGGTGAGCGTGAAATGCTCACGCTCGGCCTTCTCAGTTCCGACCCGATCCAGGACTCTGAGTTCGACGCCCAACTTCTCCCGCCCGGCGCGCACCACCGCGTCCTCGTCGGACTCGCCCGCTCTCAGACTGGCGGCAGGTAATCCCCAGACACCGGGCAATGATTCGTCATCATCGCTGCGCCGTACGGCAAGGAAACGCCCTTGATCGTCATAGAGGACCACCGCCACCGCGTGTCTGGCAGGCTTCACTGTGGAGGAATTGCGCGTCATTGCCGGAGGTTAACACGCAGATCGGAAACGCTGAATGGGCTGATCGTGCCGCTTGCCTCATCCTGGTCGCCGCTGGCTGCGACATCTCTCCACCGAGACTCGGCCAGTTCAGAGGGGTCGACCAATCAACCGTCCGGCGGTGGCAGGCAACGGCGCAGGGCTGCTGACCCGCGAGGATCGTTGAAAGCGTCGAGCAGCGCGGATAGGCTGGCTTTCCCGTCACCAGCCGCCTCGGACCTCCGCGCGGTCGGCGCGACAATGATCGACACCTCGGGCACGCCGGGAACACAGAGCGGATGACCGCGCCACGTGGAAGACATGGGAAATTCTCGAATGAACGCCAACGCGACCACCGACGTCGACCTGTTGGATCTTCAGCTCACCTTTGAACGCCTGAAGATCGTGGAACGCCAGAATCCACTCAGCAATGGCGCCCGTCGGGAGAACACCGCCGAGCACTCGTGGTCCGTGGCGCTGGCCGTGATCATCTTTCACGGCCTGGCCACGGTGCCGGTCGATCTCGGACATGCCTTGGCGCTCGCGGTCGCACACGACCTGCCGGAAGCCTTCGTCGGAGACACGTTCGTCTACGGTCACGAAGCCGACTCGCGCTCGACGCGGGAACGGTTGGCGATGGATTCCTTCCTCGCCGAAGCAGGACCTGGATCCGTCAAGAGCGAGCTGGTGGACCTGTGGCAGGAGTACGAGAGCGCCGCCACCCCCGAGGCACGGTATGTTCTCGCGCTGGACGTGCTGCTGCCCGTCTTCTTCAACAGCAGGAACCTCGACCACTCGTCCTGGAAGCGCCATGGCGTGCAGGCGGCGGACGTCCGAGCCCGCGTGCGCATGGTGGAGGACGTGATGCCACGACTGGCCCAGGAGGCCTACCAGGCCATCGACCACGGTGTGCGGCACGGCGCACTGAAGGGACCGTGAGCGCGGGACGCCGGCGCTCTGCCCAGCACGATTTCCACCGCCTTCGCCGGGTGAGCTGATCTCCTTGGTTATCGTGTGGACGCACCGGCCGTCGGCGAGGAGCACCGGGTGAAGAGCAGCGGGTCCTTCCGGGCCTGGTACCGGCCGATGCGGGCCCGGCGGCGCGACGAGGAGCACCGCTCCGCCACCCCGCTGGAGCTCTTCTTCGACCTCTGCTTCGTCGTCGCGGTGGCGCTGGCGTCCGAGGGCCTGCACCACGACGTCGCGGAGGGGCACCTCGGGCACGGCGTGGGCTCGTACCTGAGCGTGTTCTTCGCGATCTGGTGGGCCTGGGTGAACTTCACCTGGTTCGCCTCCGCCTACGACACCGACGACGACGTCTACCGGCTGACCGTGCTGGTGCAGATCGCCGGGGCGCTGGTCCTCGCCGCCGGGGTGCCCCGCGCCTTCGCCGACGCCGACTTCACCACGATCACCTACGGGTACGTGGTGATGCGGCTGGCCTCCACGGTGAACTGGCTGCGGGCGGCCGCCGGCGACCCGGCACACCGGGCCACCGCCCTGACGTTCGCCATCGGCGTGGGCGTGGTGCAGGTCGGCTGGCTGCTGCGGCTCCTCCTGCCGCCGGAGTGGCTGCTGCCCGCGTACCTGGTGCTGGTCGCCGCCGACCTGCTCGTGCCGGTGCTGGGCGAACGCCGCCGGCAGACCTCGTGGCACCCGCACCACATCGCCGAGCGGTACCAGCTGTTCACCCTCATCGTGCTCGGCGAGGTGGTGCTCTCCACGTCGGTGGCGATCCAGCGCGGGGTGGACGCGGGCAACGGTCAGCTGTGGTCGCTGGCCGCCGCCGGCACGCTGATCGTCTTCGCGATCTGGTGGCTCTACTTCGACCGGCCCGACCCGCTGCCGCCGGCGTCGGTGCGCGGCGCGATCTTCTGGGGTTACGGCCACTACTTCGCGTTCAGCTCGGTCGCCGCGGTCGGCGCCGGGCTGGCCGTGGCGGTCGACCACGACCTGCACGCGGGGCACGTCTCCGGCCGGGTGGCCGGCTACGCGGTCGCCGTGCCGGTCGCCGTCTTCCTGGTCGCCCTCTGGGCGCTGCACCTGCCCACCAAGCACGGCGCCGGGCTGGTGCTGTTCCCTGGTGCGGCGGCGCTCGTCCTCGTGACGCCGTGGCTCGTCGCGCCGGTCGACCTGATCGCCGGGGTGCTGGTCGCCCTCGTGGCCGTCACGCTGGTGCTGCACCACCGGACGGCGACCAGAACTGCCTGACCAGGGCCGCGAACTCCGCGGCCCGCTCGATCTGGGGCATGTGCCCGGTGTCGCGGAACAGGTGGCCCTGCGCCCCGGGCAGCCGGGACCGCGCGTACGAGAGGTGGGCGGCGGGCAGGATCAGGTCCCGGTCGCCCCACACGACCAGGGTGGGCAGGTCGAGCGCGGCCACCGCGTCGAGGAGTTCGGCCCGCCACTCGGGGCGTACCCCGCGCCAGGTGCCGAGGCTGCGGACCAGTTCCAGCATCACCCGGGCGGCGTGGGGCTGCCGGGCCGCCGCCAGGGCGGTGGCGATCCGCGCCTCGGTCACGTACGCGGGGTCGTAGAAGATGGCCCGCTCGGTGCGACGGGCGATCGCCGGGTGCGGGCGCAGCAGCAGCTTGGCCAGCGGCCGCACGGCGAGCAGCCGCAGCGCGGCGGTCACCTCCCGGCCGAAGCCGGCGCTGTTGACCAGCACCAGGCTGGCCGCCCGCTCCGGCGCGTCGGCGGCGAGCCGCATGGCCACCGCCCCGCCCATCGAGTTGCCGACCAGGTGCGCCGGCCCGGTGACCCCGGCGGCGTCGAGGAACCCGGCGACGGCCGTGGCCAGGGTCGGCAGCGTGTGCCGGTCGTCCAGCGGCGCGGAGCCGCCGTGCCCGGGCAGGTCCATGACGAGCACCCGGTGGTCGCGGGCCAGCGCCTCCTGGACGGCGCTGAAGTCTTCCATGGTCCGGCCGATCCCGTGCAGCAGCACCACCGGCGGGCCGTCGCCGGCGATCCGGCAGCGCATCCGCCGCCCGGCGACGGTCAACTCGTCGGCCGGCGGCAGGGCGAGGGTCACGCCGGCCGTCCCGGGTCCGACGGGACGGGCTCGGCGGCGGGCCGCGCAACGGGCTCGGCGGCGGGCTCGGCGGCGGGCTCGGCGGCGGGCCGCGGGGCGGGCACCCGGGCCGGGCGCGGGCGCATCCCCAGGGCCAGCACCTTTCCGTACCCGGCGGGGGCGACCCGGGCGAGCAGGTCGGGCAGCTTCGCCGACCAGCCGATCAGCACCCGGCCGCGGCGGCGCCCGACCCCGCGCAGGATCACCTCGGCGGCCTTCGCCGGGGCGATGGAGAGCAGCTTCTCGAACTGCTCGCGGCCGGCCTCGTACTCCTCGATCGCGACGCCGCTGCCCACCCGGGCGCTGCTCGCGATGCGGGTGCGGATGCCACCCGGGTGCACCGAGGTGACCCCGATCCCGTCGTCGGCCAGCTCGTGCCGCAGCGCCTCGGTGAAGCCGCGCACGGCGAACTTGCTGGCCGAGTAGGCGGCCTGCCCGGCGGGCGCGATCAGCCCGAAGAGGCTGGAGACGTTGACCAGGTGGGCTCCGGGCTCGGCCTTGAGCGCGGGCAGCAGCGCGTGGGTCAGCCGCACCACGGCCCGGAAGTTGATGTCGATGACCCAGAGGAACTCGTCCAGCGTGACCTGGTCGAACCGGCCGCCCAGCGCCACACCGGCGTTGTTGACCAGCAGCCTGATCCGCGGGTGGGCGCCGAGGATCTCGGCCGCCACCCGGTCGGTGGCGTCGGCGTCGGCGAGGTCGACCAGGTGGGTCTCGATCCGCCGGTCGGGATGGGCGGCGCGGATCGCGGCGACCACGGTGTCCAGCCGTTCGGCGTCGCGGTCGAGCAGGACCAGGTCGGCGCCGCGGCGGGCCAGCCCGTGGGCCAGGGCCTCGCCGATGCCGCTGGCCGCGCCGGTCAGCACGGCGGTGCCGCCGGGAAAGACGAAGTCACGCATGACGCTCCTCGGTGCTCAGGCGACGGGCGCGGGCCGGTCGGCGAGGGTGGCGGGCGTGCCCGCGCGGGAGAAGCGCACGCCCGCGTCGGTGAGCCGGCCGTGGCGCATCAGCAGCACGTCGCGGGGGTAGTTCTGGTGCAGCCGCCAGGGCGCCTCAGGGCCCTGCTTGGGCAGCTGGTCGACGGCGCGCAGCACGTAGCCGGACTGCAGGTCGATGATCGGCACGAGGTCGTCGGAGTCCGGCGCGAGCGGCGTGACGATCTGCTGGCCGGTGTCGTCGAGGTGGCGCAGCAGCCGGCAGACGTACGTGGCGACCAGGTCGGCCTTCAGCGTCCAGGAGGCGTTGGTGTAGCCGATGGTCATGGCGAAGTTCGGCACGCCGGAGAGCATCATGCCCTTGTAGGCGACGGTCGAGGCGAGGTCGACCTCGGCGCCGTCCACCACCAGGGTCATCCCGCCGAGGGCGAGCAGGTTGAGGCCGGTGGCGGTGACCACGACGTCGGCGGGCAGTTCCTCGCCGGAGGCGAGCCGGATGCCCCGCTCGGTGAAGGTGTCGATGGTGTCGGTGACCACCGAGGCCGTCCCGGCGCGGAGCGCGGCGAACAGGTCCCCGTCGGGCACCACGCAGAGCCGCTGGTCCCAGGGGTTGTAGCGGGGCGAGAAGTGCCGGTCGAGGTCGTAGCCGACCGGGAGCTTGCCCCGGGCGGCCCGGCGGAGGAACCTCTTCACCAGGCCCGGGGCGCGCCGGCTGAGCTGGAAGTTGGCCACGCCGAGGGCGACGTTCTTCCAGCGCGTCACCGCGTACGCGGCCTTCGCCGGGAGCCAGCGCCGCGCCGCGTCGGCGACCGGGTCGCGCGAGGGCAGCGAGATGACGTACGTGGGTGAGCGCTGGAGCATGGTGACGTGGCCGGCCCGCTCGGCCATGGCCGGGACCAGGGTGACCGCCGTGGCGCCGCTGCCGATCACCACGACGCGCTTGCCGCCGTAGTCCAGGTCCTCGGGCCAGTGCTGCGGGTGCACGAGCCGGCCGGCGTACCGCTCGACGCCGGGGAACTCGGGCGTGTAGCCCTCGTCGTAGCGGTAGTAGCCGGAGTTGGTGAACAGGAACCCGCAGGTCAGGACCACGTCCTCGCCGGTGTCGTCGCGGTGGGCGTGCACCGTCCAGCGGGCCGTGGCGCTGTCCCACTCGGCGCGCAGCGCCCGGTGGTGGAAGCGGATGTGCTGCTGCACGCCGTATTCCCGGGCGGTCTCCCGGACGTAGGACCGGATGGCGTCACCGTCGGCGATCGCCTTGGGGTTGGTCCACGGCTTGAACGAGTAGCCGAGGGTGAACATGTCGGAGTCGGAACGGATGCCCGGGTAGCGGAACAGGTCCCAGGTGCCGCCGACGGCGCCCCGGGCCTCCAGCACGGCGTAGGTCTTGCCGGGGCACTGGCGTTGCAGGTGGACGGCGGCGCCGACGCCGGAGAGCCCGGCGCCGACGATGAGGACGTCGACGTGGTCGGAGGCCATGACATCTCCCGTTCGGCCGGCAGTGGACCGGACACTATCCACCCCCGTCGACACCAGTCAACACCCTGTCGAGTGGAATCGACAGGGTGTCGAGCGGGTGTAACATCGGCCGACATGACACCCGCCCGTACGCCGACCGGCGCCGCGCCGACGCGCGGGCGGCGACCCGGCCGCTCCACCGGCGACGACCGCGAGGTGGCCATCCTCGCCACCGCCGAGCGGCTGCTGCGGGAGCGACCCTTCGGCGACATCTCCATCGACGACCTGGCGCGGGGTGCCGGCATCTCCCGGCCCACCTTCTACTTCTACTTCCCCTCCAAGGACGCGGTGCTGCTCACCCTGCTCGACCGGGTGACCGAGGAGGCGAACGCGGCCGCGGGTGACGCGCTGGTCCGGCTCGCCGAGGACCCGCGGGCCCGCTGGCGGGAGCTGATCGCCCGCTTCCACGCCACCTTCGGCGGCCACCGCGACGTGGTGCTGGCCTGCGCCCAGGTCCGCGGCACCAACGCCGAGGTGCGCCGGCTCTGGGCCGAGGTCCTGGAACGCTGGGTACGCGCCGTCGAGGCGGCCATCGAGGGGGAACGCGCGCGCGGCGCGGCCCCGGACGGGTTGCCCGCCCGGGACCTCGCCATCGCACTGAACTCCATGAACGAGCGGGTCTGGTACGCGACCTTCGCCGGCGACGGGCCGGCGGTGGCCGAGCGGGACGTGGTCGACGTGCTGCTCGACGTCTGGCTGACCGCGATCTACCGGACCACCACGCCGCCGTCGCTCTGACCGGCGGAGTGCGCCTCGCGCAGTTGCGCCATCATCAGGTCGAAGTCCGCGGCGGAGAGCACCGGCCCGTTGTTCTTGCGCCAGCCCGCCAGCCTCGACCGCCGCTGCACCGGCGTCTCCCACGCGCCGTCCCGGGTGAGCACCCAGGCGGCGTTGCGGACCGTCGCCGACCCGAGGAACCGCGCCGCGCGGACGTCGAAACCCGTCACCTCCGACCAGGGCAGCAGCCGGGAGCGGTGCACGTGGCGCAGCAGCAGGCCGCACTCGTTGCGGTAGATGCCGACCAGGTACAGCCGGACCACGAAGGTCAGCCAGACCGCCAGGAATAGGACCGCGCCCAGCATTCCCGCCGCAGTCCTCAGGTCGGTGCCGCGGGCCACCACCCGGAGGACGGTCACCACCAGCACCGACACCGCCGCCACGCCGCACAGGGTCATGAACCCGGTAACCGCCTGCCGCAGCCCCCAGGGATCGACCCGCCGCCATCGCCACACGGCGGTCAGGCTAGCCGGTCCGGGTGAAGTCCATGATCCAGTTGGTCTCCCAGGTCTGCTCGCCGTCGGTGGAGAACGCCTGCTCCCAACGGCAGGAGGTGGGCGTGATCCGCGACCAGATGAACCGGCAGCGGACCGGCCGTCCCTCGTCGGTGTCGTCGGCGTGGAAGGTGCCCACGCCGTCGACGAACCGGCCGACCATGGGCGGCTGTTCGAGCACGCCGCGCCTGCTGTTCATCCAGTAGATCGACCACAGCCCGGTCTCCGCGTCGCGGATGCGGACCGTCGAGCCGGAGAAACCGCGGGTCGGGAAGCGGATCTCGTCGAAGCTGCCGGCGCCGTCGAAGAACGTGCGCGCCACCGAGGTGCCGGGGAACTCGTCCCACTCGTCGCTGCCCACGTGCCGCTTGGTCAGCCGCCGGTTGACCACGTCCCAGGTGCCGACGAAGAAGTCGAAGTCGCCCATCAGAAACCCACCTTTCCCTCGGCCCGGGTGTCGGCCAGGTAGCCGGCCAGGTCCGGCCGGTCGGGGGCGAGCACGTGCCGCACCCAGGCGGTTCGCTCGTGCTCCAGCACGCCCAGCTCCCAGACACAGCCGACGCCGGGCCGGTCCAGCGGGACGAAGTGCGCCGGGTCGTCGTCCGGGCAGTCCAGCGCGGGCTGGCCGGCGATCGCGATCCGGCACTCCACCACGTTGTCGAAGAACCAGCTGTACGCCAGCAGGTACGCGCCGGTGTCCGCGCCCCGGTGCAGCACCACCCACGTCGCCGGTGGGGTGCCGCCGTCCGGGCCGGGCAGCAGCTTCGGCAGGTACGCGTACGCGGCCTCGACCACCTCCGGTTCGAGGCGGCGGTCCGGCTGGTCGATGTGGTAGCGCTTGACGTGCCGGCCGGCGACCTCGACGGTCCCCGGCACGGTCAGTTCCTTGTTCCGAAATGCCATGCCGGGACGGTAGAGCCACTCCCCTGACAGCTAGTGTCAGTGGAATGAGGGCCAGTCGCCTCCTGTCCATCCTGCTGCTGCTTCAGGCCCACGGCCGGCTCACCGCCGCCGAGCTGGCGAGCCGGCTGGAGGTCTCGGTCCGCACCGTCTACCGGGACGTCGAGTCGCTACACGCCGCTGGCATCCCGCTCTACGGCGAGGCCGGGCACGCCGGCGGCTACCGGCTCGTCGACGGCTGGCGGACCCGGCTGACCGGGCTCACCGCCGAGGAGGCCGACCGGCTGCTCTTCGCCGGGTTGCCTGGTCCGGCCGCCGAGCTGGGCTACGAGTCGGTGGTCGCCACCCTGCAGCTCAAGCTGCGCGCCGCGCTGCCGCCGCCGCTCGCCGACCGGGCCGCCCGGCTCGAGCAACGGTTCCACCTGGACACCCCCGGCTGGTACTCCGACGGCGACCCGTCGCCCTACCTGGCCGCCGCGGCCGAGGCGGTGTGGCGGGAGCACCGGATCCGGGTCCGCTACCGGAGCTGGAACGGCGAGGTGAGCCGGGTCCTCGAACCGTACGGGCTGGTGCTCAAGGGCGGCCGCTGGTACGTGGTGGCGGGCCGGCCGGACCGCGCCGAGCCGGCGACCTACCGGGTCAACCAGATCCTCGACCTGGCCCCGCTGGACGAGCCGTTCGACCGCCCGGAGTTCGACCTGCCGGCCTGGTGGCGGGCGCACGTGGTCGCCTTCCGGGCCGGGCTGCACCGGGACGAGGCGGTCATCCGACTCTCGCCCGCCGGCCGGGAGCGGCTGCGCGAGGTCGCCAGCGACGCGGTGGTCGGGGCGGTGGACGCCAGCGCCGGCCCGCCCGACGCGACGGGTTGGGTGCGGGCCGCCGTACCCATCGAGTCGCTCACCCACGCCCACGGCGACCTGCTGCGGCTCGGCGCCGAGGTGGAGGTCCTCTCCCCCGCCGCCCTCCGCGACCGCCTGGCGGCAACGGCCGCCGCCCTCGCCGCCCTCTACCATCCCCCCGCGCCGTAGTCGATCAAGAGGTTCGCGTCGGGATCGATCGCCCCGGTGACGCAAGCCTCTTGATCAACGAGGCCGGGGCTCAGGGCAGGTCGTGGAGGGTGGTGGCCAGGATGGCGAGGGCGCGGTCGATGTCCGACGGCGGGTTGGCGGCGTAGCCGAGGACCAGGCCGGGGGGCTGCGGGCGCTGGGCGTGCCACGAGAGGGGCTGGACCTTGACGCCCCGGCGCAGCGCCGCCGCGGCCAGGGCCGTGTCGTCGACCTCGCCGGGCAGGGTCACCAGCAGGTGCAGGCCGGCCGCGGCGCCGTGCACCACCGCGCCGGGCAGGTGCGCGCGGACCGCCCGGATCATCGCGTCCCGGCGGCGGACGTGCCGGCGGCGCAGCAGCCGCAGGTGGCGTTCCAGCGCGCCGGAGTCCATCAGCTCGGCCAGCACCAGTTGCGGCAGGGCGGCGTTGCCGAGGTCCGCCATCCGCTTGGCCGCCACGAGGTCGGCGTGCAGCCGGGGCGGCACCAGCACCCAGCCGATCCGCAGCGCCGGGGCGAGCAGCTTGGAGACGCTGCCGGTGTAGCAGACCCGGTCCGGCAGCATCCCGCGCAGCGCCGGCACGGGCGGGCGGTCGTAGCGGTGCTCGGCGTCGTAGTCGTCCTCGATCACCAGGCCGCCGCGCCGCGCCCAGCGCAGCAGCCGGCGGCGCCGGTCGCCGTCGAGCACCACCCCGGTCGGGAACTGGTGCGCCGGGGTGAGAAGCACGGCCGGGGCCCCGCTTTCCTCCAGCCGGTCGACCCGCAGGCCCTGGGCGTCGACCGGGACCGGCGGGGTGTCCAGCCGCCAGTTGTTCAGGTGCTGGCGGACGCCCAGCGAGCCCGGGTCCTCCACGGCGACCGTGTGCACGCCGTCGCCGTGCAGCACCTGGGCGAGCAGGCCGAGCGCCTGGGACACCCCCGCCACGACCACCACCTCGGCCGGGTCGACCCGGATGCCGCGGTTGCGGGCCAGCCAGGTGGCGACCGCGAGCCGCAGCGCGGGGGTGCCGGTCGGGTCGCCGTACCCGAAGGCGGCGGGCGCCAGGCGGTGCAGCACCGCCCGTTCCGCGCGCAGCCAGGCCGCGCGGGGAAAGGCCGCCAGATCGGGTACGCCGGGCGTCAGGTCCAGCTCCGCCGGGGCGGTGCGCAACGCGTCGAAGACGGCGGTGTCCGGCCGCGCGGCGAACACCTCCGGCGTGCGACGCGGCACCGGCGCGCGGGTGACCACGGTGGCCGGGGTGGCCACCACGACGGTGCCGGCCCGGCCCCGCCCGATCACGTGCCCGTCCTCGGTCAGCCGCTGGTACGCCTCGGTCACCACGCCCCGGGACACACCCAGCTCGGCGGCGAGCACCCGGCTGGCCGGCAGGCGGGCGCCCACCGGCACCCGGCCGTCGGCGATGGCGGCCCGCAGCCGGGCGGCCAGCCAGTCGGCCCGCCCACCCGGTGGGGCCTCGCCGACGTCGAGCTGGAGGAAGTCGGCACCGGCCGTTATGGACCCCTCCGTCGCCGATGGTTTGGCCCTGTCCATCAGACCATTATGGTCGCAGGCTGGACCGCATGAGCATCGCTTTCCTGCTGACCACGCTCGTCGTGGTGATCACCCCGGGCACCGGGGTCGTCTACACCCTCGCCACCGGCCTGTCCGCCGGCCGCCGGGCCGGTCTGGTGGCCGCCGCCGGTTCCACCGTCAGCCTCGTCCCGCACCTGGTCGCCGCGGTGACCGGGCTGGCCGCCCTGCTCCGCGCCGGCACCCCGGCGTTCCGGGTGGTCACCTGGCTGGGGGTGGCGTACCTGCTCTGGATGGCCTGGGCGGCGCTGCGCGACCGCGGCCCGCTGCTGCCGGTTGACGGGGACCACCCGCCGCGCCCGGCCAGCCGGCTGTTCCGCGACGGGGTGCTCATGAACCTGCTCAACCCCAAGGTCACCGTCTTCTTCGTGGCGTTCCTGCCGCAGTTCGTCCCGCCGGACGCGCCGGACGCGCCGGCCCGGATGCTGGCCTGCGGCGCGGTGTTCATGCTGGCCACCATGGTGGTCTTCGCCGGATACGCGCTGCTGGCCGGCGCGCTGCGCCGCCGGGTGCTGGCCCGGCCCCGGCTGACCGCGCTGCTGCGGCACGGCTTCGCCGGCAGCTTCCTCGCCCTGGGCCTCGGCCTGGCCCTCACCGCCCGTTAGGAGTCTCCCGTGCGCTTCCGGCACGCCCCGCACGTCTGGTCGACCTTCCCCGAGCTGACCTGCGGCGTCCTGCACGCCGCCGGCATCACCCCCGGCGTCGACGTCACCGCGCGCCTCGCCCGGTACGCCGACACCGCCCGCGCCCGCCTGGCCGCCGGAGCGGAGGGCGGGTTCCCCGAGATCCAGGCGTGGCGGCGGGCCTTCGCCCGGATGGGTTCGCCGCCCACCCGTTACCGCTGCGCCGCCGAGTCGCTGCTACGCCGGTTCCGTCGCGACGGGGCGCTGCCCCGACTGCACCCGCTGGTCGACCTGGGCAACGCCCTCTCCCTCGGGTACGCCGTGCCGGTGGCCGTGCTGGACCTCGCGCGGATCGCCGGGGACCTGAGCGTGCGCCCGGCCACCGGCGAGGAGACCTACCTGACCCTCGGCGGGGACGAGGAGCACCCCGAGCCGGGTGAGCTGATCTTCGCCGACGCGGCCGGCCGGGCCCACTCCCGGCGCTGGACGCACCGGCAGAGCGGGGCGTCGGCGGTGCGCGCGGAGACCACGGAGGTGCTCGTGGTGGTCGAGGCGATGCACGACGACGGGCCCGCCGTCGTGCACCGGATGCTCGCGGAGCTGGCCGCCGCGCTGGCCGAGGAGTGGGGGGTGCGGCCCCGGACGGCGGTGCTCACCGCCGGGGCGCCCGACTTCGTGGTGTCCGGGCGAACCGGCGCGGCCGCCACCGGCGGCCGATAGCCGCGAGCCGGTGCGCGCGGCGGCGGGTCAGGCCGTGGGGTGGTCCGGGTCGTCGGTGCGCATGAGCTCCTCGAACTGGGCCGGGGTGATGTCGCCGGTGCGCAGGCGGCGGGCGTTCGCGGCGAACCGGGCGATCGCGGCGCCCCGCGGGTCGGGCGGGGTCAGCAGGCCGGAGTCGGCGGCGAGCGCGGTCACCTCGTCGGCCACCTGGCGGGGGTCGTCGGTGTCGACCGGCTCGTCGTGCAGCTCGCGCAGCGCGGCGGCGAGCCGGGCATCGGCCACGTCGCCGGCGCCCCACCAGCGCCGGGCGAGATCGACCGTGCGGCCGAGGCTGTCCTCGCCGACGCGCTCGGCCCGCAGCTCGGCCCGCATCATGCGGAGGAAGGTGACGGTGACGGCGTCGGAGTCATCGGCGATCATGCCGGCACACTAGCGACCGGCTGCGACAAATCCGGTGGGACACCCGACCGGCGGCGGCATGATCGGGGCATGGAGCGACGACCGGCCCGCGGGCACCGGAACGTCCCGCACACCGCCGACGTCCGCATCGAGGCGTGGGCGCCGGACCGCGAGGGGTGCGTGGCCGAAGCGGTCACCGCGCTGGTGGACACCTTCGTGGACACCACGGCGGCGGTCGCCGACGGGGAGACCGGGTTCCGGGTGCCGCCGGGCGCCGACGCGGACCTGCTGGTCGGCGTCCTGGACGAAGTGATCTTCCGGCTGGAGACCGAAGGTGCGCTGCCGCTGGAGACCGAGGTGCGGGCGGCCGACGGTGGCCTGGCGGTGCGCTGGCGGACCACCGGCACCGACGCGGTCGAGCTGATCGGCGCGGTCCCCAAGGCGGTCTCCCTGCACGAGCTGCGCTTCGCCGCGGAGCCCGCCGGCTGGCGCTGCGCCGTGACGCTGGACGTGTGAGCCGGGTCGGCCCTTCACGACCCGGGCGGGCGCAGCCCTTCACCACCGGGCGGGCTCAGCCCTTCACCACGCCGAGCGGCACGAGCCGGGCCACCTTCCGGCACAGGCCGGCCCCCTCGGCCGCCGCCACCACGGCGGTCACGTCCTTGTACGCGGCCGGCATCTCCTCGGCCAGCCCGCGCCGGCTGGCGCCCCGCACCGCGATGTCCTGCGCCTCCAGCTCCCGGCGCGGGTCGTGCCCGGCGACCGCCCTGGTGGCCTGCTTGCGGCTCTGCACCCGGCCCGCGCCGTGGCAGGTGGACGCCCACGCCGGGGAGCCGGCCACGCCCGTGAGCACGTACGAGCCGGTGCCCATGGAGCCGGGGATGAGGACGGGCTGCCCGACCGGGCGCAGGTCGTCGGGCAGCTCGGGGTGCCCCGGCGGGAGGGCCCGGGTGGCGCCCTTGCGGTGCACGCAGAGCGGGCGCGCCGACCCGTCCACGTCGTGCGTCTCGATCTTGGCGAGGTTGTGCGAGATGTCGTACACCAGGTCGAGGTCGCAGCCGGTGATCCGGGCGAAGACCTGCCGGGCAGCGTGGGCGAGCAGCTGCCGGTTGGCCCGGGCGTAGTTGGCCGCGGCGGCCATCGCCCCCAGGTAGGCCCGGCCCTCGTGGGACGCGACCGGCGCGCAGGCCAGCTGCCGGTCGGGGACCTGGATGCCGTGCCGGGGCATCACCTTCTCCATCTCCCGGACGTAGTCCGTGCAGATCTGGTGGCCCAGCCCCCGCGAACCGCAGTGGATCATGACGCAGACCTGGCCGGCGCGCAGCCCGAAGGCCCCCGCCACGGCCTCGTCGTAGACCTCCTCGACCGCCTGCACCTCGAGGAAGTGGTTGCCGGAGCCGAGGCTGCCCACCTGGCGGGCGCCGCGCTCCACCGCCCGCTCGCTCACCTGGGCGGGGTTCGCGTCGTCCACCGCGCCGTGGTCCTCGCAGCGGTCCAGATCCCGCTGGACGCCGAAGCCCCGCTCCACGGCGTACCGGGAGCCGCCGCGGAGCACCGCGTCGAGCTCGGCCCGGTCGGTCAGGTGCCACACGGCGCCCTTGCCCATGCCGCGCGGGGTGGACTCGCTCAGGCCGTCCATGACGGCGTCCAGCCGTGGGCGCAGCGCGGCCCGGTCCAGGTCGGCGGTGAGCAGCCGCACCCCGCAGGAGATGTCGAAGCCGACCCCGCCGGGCGACACCACTCCCCCGTCCTCGACGGCGGTGGCGGCGACCCCGCCGATCGGGAAGCCGTAGCCCCAGTGCACGTCCGGCATGGCGTAGGAGGCGCCGACGATGCCCGGCAGGGTGGCCACGTTCGCCACCTGCTCCAGCGACTTGTCGGCCCCGGCGTCCGGGAGCAGGGCGCGGGAGGCGAAGACCACGCCCGGCACCCGCATCGGCTCGTGCCGGTCGATCCGGAACCGGTACGGCGACTCCTCGACCAGGTCCATCCGGCCCGGCTACCCCGGCCGGGACCCGTTACACCCCGCCCGGTTCGGCCCGCCGGATCCGGGTAGTGCGCCAGCATGCCCCAGCGATACGAGGAATACGACAGGATCGCCGTCGTCACCGGCGCGGACTCCGGCATCGGCAAGGCCTGCGCCGTGGCGCTCGCCGAGGCCGGCTTCGACATCGGCATCACCTGGTACGGCGACCCGGACGGCGCCGAACGCACCGCCGCCGAGGTGCGCGCCACCGGCCGCCGCTGCGAGGTGGCCGAGATGGACCTGACCCGGCTGCCCGAGGGGGCCGCGGTCGTCGACGAGCTGGCCGACCGGCTGGGCGGCCTCGGCGTGCTGGTCAACAACGCCGGCACCGGTCTGGCCACGCCGTTCGTCGACGTGGCGTGGGAGCAGTGGCGGGAGGTGCTCGCCGTGGACCTGGACGGGCCCTTCCTCTGCTCCCAACGCGCCGCCCGGCGGATGCGGTCGGCCGGGCGGGGCGGCCGGATCATCAGCATCACGAGCGTGCACGAGCACGCCCCGCGGGTCGGCTCGTCGGCGTACTGCGCGGCGAAGGGCGGGCTGGGGCTGCTCACCAAGGTGATGGCGCAGGAACTGGCGGCGGACGGGATCACCGTCAACGCGGTCGCCCCCGGCGAGATCGCCACCCCGATGACCGGGCAGGAGGACGTCGACCCGTTCACCCAGGAGCGACCGGGCGTGCCGGTGGGGCGGCCCGGGGACGCCCGGGAGGTGGCGGCCGTGGTGGCGTTGCTCGCCTCGCCGGCGGCCGCGTACGTGACGGGGGCGTCCTGGCCGGTGGACGGCGGGATGCTGATGATGGGTCCCCAGGCGTCGTCGCTGCCGGACGACGGATGGCGGTCGGTGTGAGGGTACGTGTCACAGCCGTCGGCGGCCGGGGCGAAACGGTGTAACACTTCGTGACGCTGTGCGTTCACACCGTCCACTTAGGGTTCTCGTCGGTCCGGTCGCACGACGGCCGGGCCGACGCCCGGCCCCCACCCCGGGGCCCCGACGGAAGGACCACACATGCCCTTCGCCCGACGTACCGCCGCGCTGGCCCTGGCCGCCGCGCTCGGCAGCCTCGCCGCGACCGCCGCCCCCACGGCGGCCGGCGCGGCGCCCCGCCCCGGCCCCGAGACCCCGTCGGCGCTGCTGCTCACCGTCGACGCCGGCGGCGACGACGTCCGCGCCACCGTGCTGGTCTGCGGCCCCGCAGGCGGGCTGCACCCCGACCCGGCGACCGCGTGCCGGCTCGTCGCCCGGGTCGACGGCCACCTCGACGCGCTCGAGGTCCAGCCCGGCCCCTGCACCCGCGAGTACGCCCCGGTCACCGCCCGCGCCGTGGGCTTCTGGCAGGACCGGCCCGTCGCGTACACCCGGACCTTCGACAACCGGTGCCACCTGCTCCGCGGCACCGACGTGCTGTTCGACTTCTGAGCCGGAGGCCGGCGCCCGCCGCGCGCGGGCGCCGCGCCCCGGTCCGTCACACCGCCGTGCCCCGCCGGCCGGCCCCGGCGGACCCGGGCGGAGAATGGCGGCGGGTGCGAGGGGCGTGCCCGACGGTGACGGGCGGGAGGCCGGGCGGCGTGTCCGAGGCGGTGGACCGGCAGGTGGCGGGCGGTGCCCGCGAGCTGCGCGCCGACTGCGCGCGCTGCGTCGGGATCTGCTGCGTCGCGCCCGCCTTCGCCGCCTCCGCCGACTTCGCGATCGACAAGCCCGCCGGGCGGCCCTGCCCGAACCTGGGCGCCGACTCCCGCTGCGGCATCCACCGGGACCTGCGGCAGCGCGGCTTCCCCGGCTGCACCGTCTTCGACTGCTTCGGCGCCGGGCAGCACGTCACCCAGGGCACCTTCGGCGGCCGGGACTGGCGGGAGGACCCGGCGACCGCGCGGCGGATGTTCGACACCTTCGCGGTGATGCGGCCGTTGCACGAGCTGCTCTGGTATCTGACCGAGGCCCTGGCGCTGACCCCGGCCGGGCCGCTGCGCGACGAGCTGGCCGCCGCCCTCGCCGAGACGGGACGGCTCACCGACGGCGCCCCGGAGGAGGTGCTCGCCGTCGACGTGGACGCCCAGCGGGAGCGGGTCAACCGGCTGCTGTCCCGGGCCGGCGAGCAGGCCCGGGCCGGCCGGGCCGGGGTGGACCGGCGGGGCGCCGCGCTGATCGGGGTGGACCTGCGGCGGGCGGGGCTGGCCGGCGCGAACCTGCGCGGGGCCTGCCTCATCGGCGCGGACCTGCGCGGCGCGGACCTCGGCGCCGCCGACCTGACCGGGGCGGACCTGCGCGGCGCGGACCTGCGCGGCGCCGACCTCGGCGACTGCCTGTTCGTGCACCAGTCCCAGCTCGACGCGGCCCGCGGCGACCACCGCACGGTCCTGCCGCGCGGCCTGCGCCGCCCGGCGCACTGGTCGCTGACGGTCACGCCGGTCGGCTCGCCCGGCGGCACCCGGTCGTCGGCCGGGCGGCCGGCGGGCGGGCGTCCGACGGGCGGACGGTCCGCGGGCCGACGCCGCCGCTGACCACACCACCCACCCTCGGACGGCCGGGGTTTCGCCGCGAGCGCGCCGGGTAGGCGGCGTCACCGCGCGACGGACGGGAGGCGGACCGGTGAAGCCCGAGACACGGCCAGTGAAATACGAGACACGGCAGAGCAAGCAGCCGGTCGACCCGGCGCACGCCGAGGACGAGGCCGGCCAGGCCCGGCTGGTCCAGGTGGAGGCGGACACCGACGTGCCCGCGCCCGAGCCGGGCGCGCCGAAACCGGACGAAGTGACCGAGGACGACGGTTCCGGCGTGGCCGGCGGGGCGTCGGGCAGCAGCTCCGGCGGCTCCTCGATGCCGACCCACCCGGACGCGGCCCGCTGAGCGTTTGCCCCCGGCCGGGGCGGGCAGGAGTGCCACATGACGAGTGAAGAGTCCTTCGGACGCGCCAGCACCGACGAGCCCGACGGCGCGACCGCGTACGAGGCGTCGCTGCGACCGCCGGGCGAGTCCCTGCACACCACCGACGACACCGGTGACGACTTCGCCGACCTGCCGGCCGAGGACCGCCGGTCGGCCCGGGAGGTCAGCCGGGCCGGCTACGACGTGGCCGAGGTCTCCGGCACCACCGACCCGGCGAACGAGCCGGAGGAGATCGAGGAGGGCCGCCCCGAGCGGTGAGCGGACGCCGCGGCGCGGTGTCAGGCTCGGCTGGACACCGCGGCGCGCGCCTCGGCCATCCCACGGTTGGCCAGCGCGTCGGCCCGCTCGTTCTCCGGATGCCCGTTGTGGCCCTTCACCCAGAGCCAGGTCACGTCGTGCCGGGCGCAGGCCGCCTCCAGCCGCTGCCACAGGTCGGCGTTCTTCACCGGCTGCTTCGCCGCGGTCAGCCAGCCGTTGCGCTTCCAGGACGCCAGCCAGCCGGTGATGCCGTTACGCACGTACGTGCTGTCGGTGTGCAGCCGCACGGTGACCGGGCGGGTGAGGCTCTCCAGCGCCTGGATCGCGGCGGTCAGCTCCATCCGGTTGTTGGTGGTCGGGGTGGCCTCGCCGCCGCACAGCTCGCGCTCGTGCCCGCCCCACCGCAGCAGCACGCCCCAACCGCCGGGGCCCGGGTTGCCGCTGCACGCCCCGTCGGTCCAGATCTCCACGACCCCACCGGTCGCCGCCTCCACCATGCCGGCAACCTACCCGGTACGCCCCCGCTGGCGACCACCCGACCCGGACCGCGGCGCCAACATCCCGATCAGGGAACCGCCGCCCGGCCCAACCCCCGTCCCGCACCGGCACACGGGCCCGGATGCAGGCTTCCGTCGTCGACACGGACGGGTCGGCACGCCGGACAAGGCGGCCTGTCCCACCAATCAGGTGCCACGAGCCCTCCGATTGGTCCGGCCGGCGCTGGTCTGCTCGGCCATCACGGCCGACGGCGAACCGGTAAACCCGCGACTCCGTTCGGAGAATTCCCCGGTGGCCAGGTGGACACCGGCCGATACTTTACGAGGCAAACAATCAGCCGAATGGTCACCGCGGCGTCATCCTAAACAATTCAGGTTGGTAGCTGTAGGTGAAGCCCAATCGCGCTCCCGCCGCATCGGCCGTTTATTTGCGACGCCGCCGATCGCCGCTACGGCAGACGGTTCCCGGCCCGCCGTGCGCCGGTCACGCCGCGCACCACCGTCTCCGTTGAGCGATCACTCAGCGCGACGAGAGGATTGCCTAACCATATTCGGTGCAGGTGGGAGCCGTGATTCGGGGAAACTGCGCCCGGGCGAGCAACTGTCACTTTCACGACTGTTCTGCTGTTAGACACCTCGTGTTCGCTCTTCGTAATCTCTGACGACACCGCGGCCATCCCCTTGAACGCCTATCGCATCGGGACCGGAACAGAGCCGGTTCCGCGCATATTTTCGACCGGCTTCTGCGCTGTGTCCGAGCGGCAATTGCGACGGCTCGGCGCTGCCTGGAAGCGCATCTGATGGAGGGTGGAATGACCGAAGTTGCGCACGCGTCCCCGCTCGCAAAGGACGACGAGGAGGCCGGAGAATCCGACGGCGAGATCCGGCGGCGCCGAAACTCCCGCGCCTCCGAGCCGGCGCCGCACGACCTGCACCGGCCGGCGTCCGACCAGCAGGTACGCCTGAGTGTCGTCGTACCAACCCGCAACGAGGCGGAGAACATTCCTACGCTGCTGTCCCGCCTGGGCGGGGCGGTCGCGGCGCTGGGCGCGGAGATCATCTTCGTCGACGACAGTGACGACGACACGGTGAACGTCATGGCCCGACACGCTGCCGACGCCCCCGTCACCGTACGCCTGCTGCATCGACCGCCGGGTGCACGGGCCGGCGGACTGAGCGGCGCGGTGCTGCTCGGCGCGCGGCACGCCCGCGGCGAGTGGGTCATGGTGATGGACGCGGACCTGCAGCACCCGCCGGAGTCGGCCGGCAGGCTGGCGGACATCGCGATGCGGCACGACGTCGACGTGGTTATCGGCACCCGCTACGCCGGCGAGGGCTCCACCGAAGGGTTGGGCGGCGCGGCTCGTGAGGCGACCTCGTCGTGGGCCACCCGCCTGGCAAAGAGCCTCTTCCCGCGTCGCCTGACCACCATCAGCGATCCGATGAGCGGCCTGTTCGCCTTCCGCCGGGCGGCCGTCGACCTGGACCGGATGAACCCCATCGGCTTCAAGGTGCTGCTGGAACTGGTCGTCCGCCACCCTGGTGCCCGCGTCGCCGAGGTCGCCTACGAGATGGCGCACCGGCACGCCGGCCGGTCCAAGGCGTCGGTGCGGGAGGGGCTGACCTTCCTGCGGCACCTGGGGCGGCTGCGCAGCCAGCGGCTGGTTGGCCAGATGAGGGAGCGCCCCTCCGGCGCCCGTGACCGCCTGACGGAGCTGATCAGGATGGTCGCCTTCGGGCTGGTCGGGTTGAGCGGCATGGTGGTGAACACGGCCGCGCTCTGGTTCTTCTACGAGCCGGCCAACCTGCACCACCTGCTGGGCGCCGCGCTGGCGACCCAGCTGTCAACGGCGTGGAACTTCGTCCTCGTTGACCTGCTCATCTACCGGCGTACCCGGCAGGGCTCGCGGGCCGGCCGGGCCAGCCGTTTCTTCCTGCTGAACAACGTGCTGCTGCTGGTACGCCTGCCGGTGCTGCAGGCCCTGGTCTGGGCCGGCGTCGGGATCCTGACGGCGAACGCACTCACGCTGGCCGCGCTCTTCCTCGTCCGGTTCCTGATCAACGATCGGGTCATCTACTCCCCGGGCAGCACCGGCCGGCGCGATCCGGTCCGCATGCTGGTCAACCTCCGGGCTCCCGAGGCCGCCGCGACCCCCTCCCGCAAGCGGTACCAGTACCTGGCGTACCGGTACGACGTGGCCGGGGTGGTCACCATCGGCTCCCAGATCATGCTGCCGGAGCTGGAGTTCTTCCGCGCGCAGTGGGTGGCGGACTCGGACGTCGACATCGCGGTGCGGGTCAGTGACGTGGGAGGCCGGGGGCCGCAGCGCCGAGCCGCCATGACCGAGTACGCGAACGAGTCGGTCCTGCGGTACGAAGAGCATCTGGGCCGGTTGGGCGCGAACTTCCGGATCCAGCTCGGTTCGCCGATCGACATCCAGGTCGGACCGCTGCTCGCCCGGTCGCCGCACGTGGTCTACACCAACATCATCGAGGCGCTGCTGCGGTTCGTGTTGGTCTCCCGGGGGTACATGCTCCTGCACTCCGCGTGCGTCAACCTCAACGGCGTCGGGGTGATGCTCTCCGCCCTCACCGACACGGGCAAGACCGCCACCGTGCTGCGCCTGCTGCGCGACCACGGCGGGCACTTCCTCTCCGACGACATGACCCTGATCGGTCCGGACGGCGTCGCGACGTGCTTCCCCAAGCCGTTGACCATCAGCGCCCACACCCTGCGGGCTGTGCAGGCCCAGGACCTGACCCCCGCCGAGTGGCGCCGGCTGCAGTTCCAGAGCCGGCTGCACTCGAAGGGCGGCCGGTCGCTGGCCCTAACCCTGAGCCGGTTCAACGTGCCGATCATGGGCATCAACGCCATCACCCAACGGCTCATCCCGCCACCGAAGTACAGCGTCGACCGGCTGGTCCCCTGCCGCATCGGCACCAGCACCCGGGTGGAGGAGCTGTTCATCATCGAACGCGGCACGCCGCGGCTCAGTGAGCTCGGCGCCGACGAGACGTTGGAGCGGATGATCCAGAACACCGACGACGCGTACGGTTTCCCGCCGTTCCGCTACCTGGCGCCGGCGATCACCATCGACGGGCAGGGATACGCGCAGCTGCGCCAGCGGGAGCGGGAGATCCTCGCCGCGTTCCTGTCCCACGTGCGCAGCCGGGTACTGGCCTCGGACCGGTTCGGCTGGGCGGACGAGATCCCGGACCTGCTGCGGACGGAACGTCGCGACCTGCCGGCCGAGCAGCAGGTGCTCCTGCCGACCTGGCCGAGTTGGCCTGGGGCGCTGGCCCCGAGCGGAGCTCGTGCGTGAGCGTCACCCGATCCTCCGTCGAGGAGATGGAGCACGACCGTTGCGCCGCAACGGTCGTGCTCCCTCCCGTCGCGCCTTCGTCGGTGTCGCGCCCCGCGGACACCGGGCAGGGCCGCGGGCGGCGCCGCTGGGCCACGCCGTCCGCCCTCGTCGCCATCGCGGCTCTGGCGCTGTACCTGCGGGTGTGGCAGCTGGACGCCCTCGGCTTCAACAGCGACGAGGCGGTCTACGCCGGACAGGCCGCCTCGCTCGCCGGCAACCCGAACTACACGCCGTTCTTCCCGGTGTTCCGCGCCCACCCCATGCTCTTCCAGACCCTCCTGTCGCCGTTCTTCCGGTTCGGCGAGGCGGACGTGGCCGGGCGGGTGGTCGTGGCGGTGCTGGGCATGGCGACGGTACTCGCCGTCCACCTGCTCGGCGCCCGGCTCTACGGCCGGCGGGTCGGGCTGGTCGCGGCACTGCTCGTGGCCGTCATGCCGTACCACGTGATCGTCACCCGGCAGGTCCTCCTCGACGGTCCGATGGTGCTGTTCGCAACGCTCACGCTGTACTGCCTGGTGCGCTTCGTGCAGAGCCAGCAGGCGCTCTGGTACGTCGCGGCCGGTGGCATGCTCGGCCTGACGATGCTGACGAAGGAGACGAGCGTCGTCCTGGCCGGTGGGGTCTACGCGTTCCTGGCGCTGACCCCGACGGTGCGTCGTCCGGTGCGGCTGTCGCTGCTGGCCGTCGCCGCGATGGCGGCGGTCTTCGCGACCCATCCGGTTTCGCAGGCGATGGCCGGGCGCACCCAGACCGGCAAGAGCTACCTGGTGTGGCAGTTGTTCCGGCGGCCCAACCACTCCATGGGGTTCTACCTGGAGATGGTGCCGCCCGCGATGGGGCTGCTCGTGGTGGCCGCGGCCGCCGGCGGCCTGTGGTGGCTGCGGCGGCGCCGGTCCTGGCGGGAGACACTGCTGCTGTCGTGGATCGCCGCGCCGGTGCTGTTCTTCCAACTGTGGCCGGTCAAGGGTTTCCAGTATCTGCTGCCCGCCGTGGCACCCGTTGCGGTGCTCGCCGCGCGGGCGTTGACCGGGATGCCGGTGCCCGCACGGATCCGCCGCCTGCTCCGCCCGGTCGACCGGGTGGGCGTCGGGCCGTCCCGCGCGGTCCGGACCGTGCGAACCGCGGTGCTCGCGGTGGTGGTCCTGAGCCTGCTCGTGCCCAGCTGGCACGCGGTCAACCGGGCGGACAACGCCACTTTCCTCGCCGGGTCCGGCGGGGTGCCCGGCGGTCGGGAGGCCGGGCGGTGGTTGGCCAGGAACACGCCGCAGGGGTCCGTGGTGCTGACCCTGGGCCCCTCAATGGCCAACATCATCCAGTATTACGGCCACCGTCGCAGCTACGGCCTCTCGGTGAGCCCGAACCCGCTGCGGCGCAACCCGTCGTACGAGCCGCTGCCCAACCCCGACTGGTGGCTTCGCCACAACGACCTGCACTACGTCGTCTGGGACTCGTTCTCCGCCGGACGCTCGGCGTTCTTCTCCGAGCGGTTGATGGTCCTGATCCGCCGTTACCACGGCCGCGTTGTGCACACCGAGTTCGTCAACGGGACCGACTCCACGGGGGCTCGCGTCCCGGTTCCCGTGATCATCATCTACGAGGTGCGTCCATGACCGATCCCCACCCCGCGCGTCACCGGCACGTCGGGCGCCTGCTCCGTCGCGCGCTGCTGATCACCGGCCTGCTGGTGCTCGCGAACCCGCCCGCGGCCGCGCACGCCGCCGGGGCGGCCGCACCGAGCCCCACCACGCCGATCGACCACTTCGTCTTCCTCATGCAGGAGAACCACACCTTCGACAACTACTTCGGCACGCGGCCCGGCGTCGACGGGATCCCCCCGGGCACCTGCATGCCAGTCAGCCGGGGCCGAGCCGAGCCCTGCGTCAAGCCCTTCCACCTGGGCGAGTTGGGCAGCCTCGACCTCGACCACACGGCCGAGGCCTTCCGGGTGCAGTACAACAACGGCCGCATGGACGGCTTCGTCGAGGGGGTGAGCACGCAGGGCAAGGACGGCAAGCTCGCGATGGCCTACTACGACGACCGGGACCTGCCGTACTACTGGAACATCGCCGACGAGTACGTGCTCTTTGACCGCTTCTTCAGCTCGTCCAACTCGGGCAGCATCCGCAACCACATGTTCCGCGTGACCGGGGGCCCGGGCGCCACCGGGCCGTCGGAGTCGATCCCCGCGGACGGCTGGGGCGACATCCCGACCATCTTCGACCGGCTGGAGGCCGCGGGGATCAGCTGGAAGTTCTATGTGGAGAACTACGACCCGACGATCACCTTCCGCTCGCGCACCAGCGCCGAGGACGTCGACCGGGGCGCGCAGGTCATCTGGGTGCCGCTGCTCGGCTACGCGCGCTATGTCGACGACCCCCGACTGTTCAGAAAGATCGTCGACCTGGACCAGTACTACGACGACGCCGCCAAGGGCCAGTTGCCCGCCGTCTCCTTCATCGCTCCGGCCGGGGACAGCGAACACCCACCCGGCAGCATCCGGGCCGGCCAGAACCTCGTCCGAACGTTGGTGACCCAGCTGATGCGCTCGCCGGACTGGGATTCGTCGGCCTTCCTGTGGTCGTACGACGACTGGGGCGGCTGGTACGACCACGTGCCGCCGCCGCAGGTCGACGCCTACGGATACGGCTTCCGCGTGCCCGCCCTGCTGGTCAGTCCGTACGCCAGGCGCGGGTACGTGGACTCGACCACCCTCGACTTCACCTCGGCCCTGAAGTTCATCGAGGTCAACTGGCGGCTGAAGCCGCTGGCCGAACGCGACCGCAAGTCGAAGACATTCCTCGACGCCTTCGACTTCGACCGACCACCACGGCCGGCCGCCTTCCTCGGCACCGAACGCACGCCCCCGGTCGTGACCAGACCGAACCCGGTTCCGGTCTTCGCCTCGTACGCCGTCACGGGCAGCCTGGTGGCGACGCTGGTCGGCGTCGCGGCGCTTCGGCGGCGGCGATGGTCGTGACCCGGCGGGTCGTGCGGGCCGCCCTGCTGTCGCTGGTCGCGGCCGCGTTTACGGTGGTCGTGCTGCCCGCCGCCGCGAGCGCCCGGCCTCCGTCGGCGCGGCCGGGAACGCTGCACCTGCAGACGGTGCCCCCGCTGCCCGGCGTGGTGGTCAAGGTGGACGGGCAGGTGGCCAGATCCGACGCCAGAGGCCGGCTCCGGATCCGCGTCCGCGACTTCGTCGGCCTGGAGAAACGCCTCGTCGTCCCGGAGACCCGGATCAGCCCCGATCGCAAGGTCATCTTCGACCGGTTCCGAGGAAACCCCGATGCCGGGGCGCGCGGCAGGGCCGTGGAGCTCGGTCTGCGCACCGCGCGTCTGGTGTCGTGGAGCTTCCTCGACCGGTTCGGCAACGTCGTGCCGGCGGACCGCGTCTCCGCCATGCGGTTGCGCAGCAACACCGGTGAGATCCACGATCTGACCGGCGCCGGGGTGGCCCAGCCACGCTGGGTCTCCGAGAGCCGGACCCAGCAGGGCCCGCAGGGGCTGGTGTCCAAGCAGCTCTACTACGTGGTCGACAGCGCAATGGTCGACGGCACCTCGGTGGTCAACCGGGCGGGACAGAAGTTCGTGCCGTGGGAGCAGCCGGCGTGGGTGGTGCAACTGCTCTTCTTCCGCGTCGCGTTCACGGCCACCGACATGTTCTTCACCCGTCAGGTCGGCGACGGCATCGAACTGACCCGCGCCGACGGCGGCGTCGAGCGGCTGCCGTTCAGCCGGGACGGCACGGCCGTGGTGCCCGACCTGCCGCGCGGCACGTACACGATCACCGTGTTCGGCGGCGGCGTGTCGTTCGGGCGTCCGGTCAGCATCAGCAAGGACCAGGAGGTGACCCTCACCGTGATCAGCCTGGCCGACATGACCCTGGTCACCCTCGCGGTCCTCGTCGTCGCGGTGGGCCTGATCCTGCTCGGACGGCCGCACCTGCTGGCCCGGCTGCGCCGCGCCGGCCCGGCCGTGACGGCCGACGGGGAACGACGCCCCCGGTCGAGGCACCGCCGGCGGTGGCGGAGGCCGCGGGCCGGCGCACCCCCGAGGCTCCCGGCCGAGGACGACCGGTCCGCGCCACTGCGGGCCGGGGTCACCCTGGCGCTGCTCGCCGCGTTGGCCGTCCCGCTGCTGCCACCCGCGCCCGCCCGGGCCGACGTCGGCCATCGAGGCGACATCACCCCGCAGCCGGCGGCGGCTCCCGTCCCGGTCCTCGCCTACTACTACATCTGGTTCAACCCGACGTCCTGGAACCGCGCGAAGATCGACTACCCGCTGCTCGGTCGCTACTCCAGCGATGACATCGAGATCATGCGGCGGCACGTGCGGATGGCCAAGTCCGCTGGCATCAACGGGTTCCTGGTGTCGTGGAAGCACAGCCCGCAGCTCGACGAGCGGCTGGCCAAGCTCGTCGAGGTGGCCCGGGAGGAGCATTTCCGCCTGGGCATCGTGTACCAGGGGCTCGACTTCGCCCGTACCCCGCTGGCCTTCGACACCGTCCGCACGGACCTCACGTACTTCGCGACCCGGTACGCCACCGACCCGGTCTTCGACATCTTCGGCCGGCCGGTGGTCATCTGGACCGGCAGCGACCGCTTCACGGCGGCGCAGATCGGGGCCACGGTCGGCGGCGTACGGGGGAAGCTCCTGGTCCTCGGGAACGCGAAGAGCCTTGAGGACATCGAGTCGAGTCAGGGCGCGCTGGACGGCCAGGCCTACTACTGGTCCTCGGTGGACCCGACGGCCGGCACCAGCGGGAAGAAGCTGGCGGAGATGTCCCGGGCGGTGCACCAGCGGGGCGGGCTGTGGATCGCCCCGGTGACGCCCGGCTTCGACGCGCGCCTGGTCGGCGGCAAGCGGGAGGTGCCGCGCCGCTCGGGTGACACACTGCGGGCCTCGTTCGCCGCGGCGCGCCTCTCCGAACCGGACGCGATCGGGGTGATCAGCTGGAACGAGTTCAGCGAGAACACCCACATCGAGCCGAGCGAACGCTTCAGCGCCGCCGACATCAACGTGCTCGCCGACCTGCTCGGCGTCCGCGTCGACATCGCGGTACCGGCGGACAGCAGCGAGCCGGGCGACGGCGACCACTGGGGGCTGAGCGCCTGGGCGGCGCTCCTGGTCGCCGGGGCGGCGGCGGTGCTGTTACCGCTCGGGGTGCTCCTCCAGCGCCGCCGCTCATCACCGTCCCCGCCGGGCCGGACCTCCGGAACGGAGGCCGGTACCGCCGATCAGTGACAACGATTCGCTCCTGGGGAGGCGCGCACTGTCGCGCGGGCGGCACATTCCACACCCGCAACGTCTTCACCAGGAGGGATTGCCTTGTCACGATCACACCACCGAGCGAAGCCCAACCGCAGCGTCCTCACCGGCAACAGGATCTCGCACCACCCGGAGAGGACCGACGTGCGATGAAGCTTCGCCGCGCGACCCGGCCGCGGGCCGCAGTGACTGTCGTCGCCGTACTCGTCGCCGCCGGGCTGGCCCTGACCCTCGGCGGCCGCGCCGAAAGCGCCTCCCCCACCTGCCGTACGTCGAGCCCGCCGAGCGGCGCCTACACCGTGCTGGTCTGCGTCACCCATCCACCCAACGGCAGCACCATCGAGGGCGATGCCGTCGTCACCGCGACCGTCAACGTGACGGTCGGCACCAGCCCCGGCGTAGCCAAGACCGAATGGTCTCTCGACGGGCAGTACCTGCTCACGGACTTCCAGTCGCCGCACCAGTTCGCCCTCTCCTCCGCCGACTTCGCCGACGGCGAACACGTGCTCGGCGTCTCCGCGAAGATGCGCGACGGATATGCCGGCCCGGAAAGCCTCATCACGGTCACCTTCGCCAACGGCAACGTCACCGCCCCGGAGAACACCCGGCAGTGGTCGGTCCCACCGATTCGCGCGCGCGGTCCCCAGGAACCCTTCGTCGTGACCGCTGTCGGCGACGGCGCCGGCGGCGAGACCAACGCGGTGAACGTCACCAACTCGCTCGTCGCTTGGAACCCGGACCTGTTCCTGTACCTGGGCGACGTCTACGAGGATGGCACGCTCACCGAGTTCAAGAACTGGTACGGCGGCGCCGACGCCTTCTTCGGGCGGCTGCGCGGCGTCACCACCCCGGTCGTCGGCAACCACGAGTACACCGGCAACAGGGCGGACGGCTACTTCCACTTCTGGGACAACATTCCGCACTACTACAGCTACGACGCCAACGGATGGCACTTCGTCGCCATCGACTCGACCAGCAACTACAACCGGGTCGCCCCGGGCACGCCGCAGTACGAGTGGTTGGCGGCGGACCTCGCCGCAAACCGCAGCCCGTGCACCATGGTGTTCTGGCACCACCCGCTATTCAGCATCGGCTCGGAGGACCCTGCGCCGCGGATGCAGGCCATGTGGGACCTCATGGCCGCGCATCGCGTCACGCTGCTGCTCAGCGCACACGACCACAACTACCAGCGCTGGACTCCGATGGGCGCGGGTGGCGTGCCCGCCGCCGACGGCATCGTCGAACTGGTGGTGGGCGGCGGCGGGCACTCGAGTCAAGGCTTCCTGAGCTCGGACGCCCGGGTGGTCAAGACGAACAAGAGCTACGGCGCGATGCGGATGGAACTCTTCGGCAACCGCGCTGACCTGCGCTACCACGCGGCCGGTGCCGGGGCAACGACCCTGGTCGACTCGTCGACCGTCTCCTGCAAGGGCGCGGACGGCATCACACCGACCGCGCCCACCGGGCTGACCGCGAACCCGACCCCGATCCCGTCGGTGAATCTCAGCTGGACCGGGGCGACCGACAACTACGGCGTGACCGCCTACCGCGTCTACCGCGACGGCGCCGCCGTGGCCGATCTGCCCGCCACCGCGACCGCCTGGACGGACACCGCCGTCGCCGGGGCGACCCGGTACGAGTACGCGGTCGACGCGGTCGACGCGGCCGGGAACCGCTCCGACCGCGTACCGGTGGCCGTGACGACCCCCGGCCCGGACACCACGCCGCCTACCGCTCCGGCCGGGCTCGCTGCCGTAACCTCGCCGGAGACGGTGAGCCTCACCTGGTCGGCTGCGGCCGACAACGTCGGCGTCAGCGGATACGAGGTGCTCCGGGACGGCGCGCCGGTGGCGACCGTGCCGGCCACCACGTACGCCGACAACGACGTGCCGGCGAACGAAGCGCACACCTGGAGCGTCCGCGCGCGGGACGCCGCCGGGAACACCAGCGCCGCGTCGAACCCGGTGACCGCCGTACGCGACACGCTGGCACCGTCGTCGCCGTCGAACCTGCGGGTCACCGGCGTGGCGCCCGGCGCGGTCGGTCTCGCCTGGGACGCGGCCACCGACAACGTCGGCGCCGCACGGTACCGGATCTTCCGCGACGGCAGCCTGCTGGCGGAGACCTCGTCCGGCGAGACGTTCGTCGACGAGACGGTCGGGACCGCCCGCACCTCGTACACGTACGTGGTCGCGGCGGTCGACGCCGCGGGGAACGTGTCCGGGCCGAGCGGGCCGGTGTCGGTCACCACCCCGGACGGCAACCCACCCACGCTCCCCACCAACCTGCAGGCCTCGGCCGCCGGCCCGAACCGGGCCGAGCTGTCCTGGGAGCCCGCGACCGACGACTCCGGCGTGGCCGGTTACCAGGTCTACCGCGACGGCACAGCCATCGCGACCACGACGGGCCAGACCTTCACCGACACCACCGCCCTCTCCGAGACGTCCTACTCGTACGCGGTCTCCGCCTTCGACGCCGCCGGAAACTCGTCGGGCCCAGGCACGCCGGCCGTGGTCACCACGCCGGCGGTCACGCCGATCGCGGCGGTGGCGGACACCTACGTCAAGGCGTCCAGTCCCACCAGCAAGTACGGGACCGCCACACTCGTACGGGTCGACGGCGATCCGGTCACCAACGGCTACCTGAAGTTCGCGGTGTCCGGGCAGACCGGGGTGGTGCGCCGCGCACGGCTGAAGATTTGGATCGCCGCCGGCTCGTCCAGCGGCTTCGTGGTCCGCCCGGTCGCCGACTCCACCTGGTCGGAGACCCAGACCACCTGGAACAACGCACCCCCGATCGGCAGCACCGCGGTCGCGGCCAGCGGCCGGACGACCAGCGGCTCCTGGGTCACCCTCGACATCACCCCGGTGGTGAGCGGCAACGGCACGTTCACCGTCGGCCTGACCTCGAGCGGCGCCTCGTCGAGCAGCTACGGCAGCCGGGAGTCCGACACTCCACCGGTGTTGCTGTTGGACGTGACGTCATGAGGTAGGCGCCCACCCGGATGGACCCGCCCCGGCGGTCGCCGAACGCGCGGGGCGGGCTAAGGCGCGGCCACCCGCTGCTGACCAGCGGCGGAAAACCGCACGACACCCGCGCGACGGTCTGGCAGGGTCGCTGATCATGGACGGACGCTGGGACGGCCTGCGGGCCGAGGTGCGCGAGGCAGTCGACGAGCTGGTCACCTCCGGGCGGGAGACCGGGGTGCAGGTGGCCGCGTACGTGGCCGGCGCGCCGATCGTCGAGGAGCAGGCCGGGCTCGCCGACAGCACCACGGGCCGGCCACTGACCGCCGACACCCCGGTGCACGCCGTCTCCACCGGCAAGGGGCTCACCGCCACCGTCGTGCACGTGCTCGCCGAGCGGGGCCGCCTCGACTACGACCTGCGCATCGCCGAGGTGTGGCCGGAGTTCGCCCGCCACGGCAAGGACGACATCACGCTGCGGCACGCCCTCACCCACACCGCCGGCCTGCCGGCCCTGCCCGCCGACATCACCCCGGCGGACTTCACCGACTGGGACCGGATGTGCGGGCTGCTCGCCGACACCGAGCCCCGGTGGGCGCCCGGCGAGCGGCTGGCGTACCACGCCTGGACGTGGGGCTGGCTCGTCGGCGAGGTGGTCCGGCGGGTCACCGGCAAGCCGGTGTCGCAGGTGCTGGCCGAGGACGTTGCCGGGCCGCTCGGCGTGACCGGCGAGCTGTTCCTCGGCGTGCCGGAGACCGACCTGCCCCGGCTGGCCCGGCTGGAGGACGCCGGCCTGGCCGCCCTCATGACCTGGGCGGGCGCGAACCTGCCCAACTTCGACGCGGTGGCCCCGCCGCACGTCCGCCCGGACGCCACGACCGGCAGCCACCCCGACGTGCTGCGCGCCGACGTGCCGGCGGTCGGGACCATGTCCGCCCGCGCGGTCGCCCGGATGTACGCGGCGCTGCTCGGCCAGGTCGACGGGGTGCGGCTCATCTCGCCGGACCGGCTCCGGGAGGTCTCCGCCGTGGCGGTCCGCGCCGAGGAGTGGGTGTTCGGGCAGGAGGCGACGTTCGGCCTCGGCTACGCGGTCGACGCCGACGGGTCGTTCGGCACGGCCGGCAGCGGCGGGAGCCTGGCGTTCGCGTACCCGGAGCTGGGCTTGACCGTGGCGGCGGTGCGCAACCGGCTCGGCGCCGGCGACGGCGACCCGATGGAGCGGCTGCGGGTCCTGGTCCGCGACCGGGTCGCCGCGGAACTCGGCCGCTGACCGCTGTCGACATCGGCGGTCGCCGTTCGTGTGAGGGGTGACGGGCCGGCACCGGGCCGGCCCCGCCCGAGGGAGCGGCATGCGGAAGATCATCGTCACCGAGAACGTCAGCCTGGACGGGGTGATGCAGGCCCCCGGACGTCCCGACGAGGACACCCGGGACGGCTTCACCCGGGGCGGCTGGGCGGTTCCCCACAACGACCCGGTCCTGGGGCGGAAGATGGGCGAGGGCATGGCCTCGACCGGTGCGCTGCTGCTGGGCCGCCGCACCTGGGTCGACTTCGCCGGCTACTGGCCCCGGCAGACCGGCAACCCGTTCACCCCCGTGCTCGACGCGCTGCCCAAGTACGTCGCCGCCACCACCCTCGACGAGCCGCTGCCCTGGGTGAACTCGCACCTGCTGAAGGGCGACGTGATCGAGGCGGTACGGGAGCTGAAGGCGCAGCCCGGGCCGGACATCGCGGTGCTCGGCAGCGGCGCGCTGGTCCGGTCGCTGCGCCGGCACGGGCTGGTCGACGCGTACGTGCTGCTGGTCCACCCGGTGGTGCTGGGCGGTGGGCGGCGGCTGTTCGACCCCGGCGACGAGCCGGGCGCGCTGCGGCTGACCGACAGCGTCACCACCACCACGGGGGTGGTGATCGCCCGCTACGAACCGGCCTGACCGGCGGCGCGGGAGCCGGCCTCCGGCACGGGGGCGGGGGCCGGCCCGCGGCGCAGCCGGGCGCGCAGCCGGCCGGCCGCGTCGCCGAGCACCGCGCCGGTCATCGGCAGCAGCGGGCTGGACCGCATCACCGCCAGGTCCTCCGCCGGTGAGGTGGCCCCGTCGAGGAAACGCAGCACCCGCTCCGGTGGGTTGCGGTCGAAGAGCCGCTCGAAGAACGCCACCCCGCCGACGTGCCCCCGGTCCAGGGCGCGCAGCGCCACCGCGTCCATCCACCGGTGCCGCCCCGGATAGGCGGGCACCGGCACCGGCGGCCGGCCCGCCGCCAGGGCCCCGGCCACCTGCTCGGCCTGCCGGAGCATCGCCGAGAACGTGAACCCGGTGGACGGGCGGGTGGCCCCACCCGCCGTGCCGAGCCGGACCACCCGCGGCGAGGGGCGGGGCACGAACGGGCCGTCGGTCATCGGGATCACGCCGTTCTCCACCTCCCGCACCCGCAGCCCGGACAGGTCCAGGCCGAGCAGGCCGGCGTACCCGCGCAGCGCCGCGTCGTAGCCGGCGTCGGTGAGCACGGCGGGGCCGAACTCGGTGTACTCGACCAGGGCGTACCGGTCGTCGACCGGCAGCACGTAGCCGAAGGAGACGCCCCGGGCCGGCTGCGGCGTGCGGAAGTCCATGAGCACGGCCCGGTCCGGGTCGAAGGTGGGCCGGTCGGCCGCCAGCCACCAGCCGCGGAAGTGCTGCAACCAGCTCGTCCGCCCGGGCCGGGCCGGCGGGCGGGGCCGGGAGTCGAGCACCCAGCCGGCCCGGACCAGCGGCCGCCCCTCCGGATCGTGGACCGTCACCCGGTGACCGTCGTCGGCCAGCACCCCGGCCGGCGCGCCGATCCGCACGGCGCCCAGCCGCCGCTCGGCCGCGGCAGCCCGGTCGTAGACCGGGGCGGAGCGCAGCATGGCGTACCTCAGCGGGGTGAGCGGCAGGACGCGGCGGCCCGCCGGCGTGACCACGTCGACCCGGGACCAGCTCGCGCTCAGCAGCGGGTCGAGGTCGCCGCCCGGAGCGCCCCAGAACGCCCAGGTGCGGTCCTGGCCGCGCTTGCGCACCGGATCGACCACGGCGACCCGCAGGCCGGTCAGGTCGTGCCGGTCCAGCGCGGCCAGCACCAGGGAGGCGGCGCCACCGCCGCCCACCAGCGCGACGTCGACCTCGACCGGGGTTGGGTGCACCCGCCCACGCTGCCACACGCCCCGGTGGGCCGCCGCCCGGGACCCGCCGTCCCCGGCCGCGCGCGGCGCGTAGATTCGCAGGGGATCATCGAGGACGGGGGACGGCATGGCGCAGGCGCCGCTGCGGGTGGGATTGCTGGGGTACGGGATCGCCGGGCGGGTGTTCCACGCCCCGCTGGTCGCCGCCACGCCCGGCCTACGGCTGGACGCGGTGGTGACCCGGGACCCGGAGCGCCGCGCGCAGGTCCAGGCCGAACACCCGGACGCCCGGGTGCTCGACGGCGCCGACCAGCTCTGGCAGGGCGACACGGTCGACCTCGTCGTGGTGGCGACGCCGAACCGGCAGCACGTGTCGATGGCCCGGGCCGCCGTGGCGGCCGGGCTGCCGGTGGTGGTGGACAAGCCGCTCGCGCCGACCGCCACCGAGGGGCGGGCGCTGGTCGCGGAGGCGGCCGCCGCCGGGGTGCCGCTGACCGTGTTCCAGAACCGCCGCTGGGACGGCGACTTCCTGACCGTGCGCCGGCTGGTCGAGGCCGGCGAGCTGGGCCGGGTGACCCGCTTCGAGTCCCGGTTCGAGCGGTGGCGACCGGCGATCAAGCCCGGCTGGCGGGAGAGCGCCGCGCCCGGCGAGGCCGGCGGCGCCCTGTTCGACCTCGGCGCCCACCTGGTCGACCAGGCGGTGCAACTGTTCGGCCCGGTGCAGCGGGTCTACGCCGAGGTGGACCGGCGCCGGCCGGGCGCCGAGGTGGACGACGACGCGTTCGTCGCGCTCACCCACACCAACGGCGTCCACTCCCACCTGTGGATGAGCGCGCTGACCGCCCAGCTCGGCCCGCGCTTCCGGGTGCTCGGCGACCGCGCCGCCTACACCACCTACGGGCTGGACCCGCAGGAGGCGGCGCTGCGCGACGGCGGCCGTCCCGGCATGCCGGGCTGGGGCGAGGTCGACCCCGAGGCGTACGGCCGGCTCGGCGCCGACGGCGACCTGCGGGCGGTGCCCACCGAGGCGGGGCGCTACCAGGACTTCTACGCGCAGTTGGCGGCGGCGCTGCGGGACGGCGCGCCGCTGCCGGTGGACCCGGCGGACTCGGTCGGGGTCGTCGAGCTGATCGAACTGGCGCACCAGGCCGCGGCGCAGGGCGTCACCCTCCCGGTGCCGCCGCTGCCCTGAGCCGGCCTGCCCGCTCAGGCGACGGCGGCCGGGGTGTCCCGGCCCTCCGGGGCCGGGTCGGCGTACGCGGCGGCCACCGTGGCCCGGTCGAACACCCGCCAGGTCATGCCGATCACCGCGACGGCCACGGCGAGCCCCACCCAGTAGGGCGCGGTGATCCCGAACCGGTCGGCGACCACCCCGCCGAGCAGCGCGCCGACGCAGTTGCCGCCCGCCGCGATGAACAGGGTGGTGCTGCCCACCCGGCCCATCAGCGCGGGCGGGGTGAGCCGCTGGCGCAGCGAGTTGGCGACGATGTTCCACAACGCGCTGTGCACCCCGAAGGCGAACAGCGCCAGCCCGACCACCGCGGCGCTGCGCGAGGCGGCCAGCGCCAGGTGCAGGCCCGCCTCGATCAGCAGGCCCACCCGGACCGTCCAGGTCGCGGTGATCGCGGTGATCAGCCGGTCGCCGACCGCCGACCCGAGCAGCCCGCCCACGGCCATGCAGGTGAACAGCGCGCCGTAGCCGACCGAGCCGAGGCCGAGCCGGTCGGTGGCGAGCAGCACCAGCACCGCGAGGGCGGCGGTCAGGGTCACGTTGAGCAGCCCGATGAGCAGCGTCATGGTGCGCAGCAGCCGCTGGGACAGCAGCCAGCGGAACCCCTCGGCCACCTCCGCGCGCACCGAGCGGCGCCCGCCCGCCCCCGGCGAGCTCCGGTACGACCCCGCGAGCAGGCCGACGAGGACGGCACTGAGCGCGTACGTGCCGGCGTTCACGGCGAACGGGATGGCCGCGGCCACCACGAAGAGGAAACCGCCGAGCGGCCCGGCCACCATGTTCTGCATGATCTGGGTGCCCCCACCCAGCCAGCCGTTCGCCCGTTCCAGGCGGGACCGGGGCACCACGGCCGGCACGACCGCCTGGGCGGCGGTGCGGAACACCACCTCACCGGTGTTGACCACGAACAGCACCGCGTAGAGCAGCGGCACCCCGGCCCGGTCGGTGACCAGCGCGGCGGCCAGCACGGCCAGCACGGCGACGCGCACCCAGTCGATGACCACCATGAGCCGGCGCCGGTCCACCCGGTCCACCAGCACCCCGCCGGGCAGCGCGAACAGCAGCCACGGCAGCCAGGCCACCGCCGCGCCGGCCGACACGGTCAGCGGATCGTCGGTCTGTGAGGCCACGTAGAGCGGTGCGGCCACCGTGGCCATCCCGCTGCCCAGCGCCGACATGGTGCTGGCCGTCCAGAGCCGGGCGAACCGCCCGTCCAGCCGATCCCCCGCGATCCCCGTCACGGCGAGGAAACCTACCAGCCCCCGGGGCGTCGCCCCGAGCGGTTTTCCCACGTCGCACCGCGGATGAGAAGATCAACCATGCCCGTCACGAACCCCTGGCTCGCCGGCCCCTCCCCCACCGCCCGCCTCGACCGCGACCGCCTGGAGGAGCGCATCCTCCAGCTGCTCTCCACGCAGAACATGTGCGTGCTCGCCACCACCGGCCCGAACGGCCCGCTCGCCACCCCGGTGCGCTACTTCCACCTGGACTTCACCCTGATGTTCACGGCGGTCGCCGACTCACCGAAGATGCGCAACCTCGCCGCCGACCCCCGCGTCTCGATCGGCGTCTTCGCGCCCCTGGTCGGCCAGGCCAGCAGCCGCGGCGCGCAGGTCTTCGGGCGGGCCCGGGTGCTGCACCCCGGCGAGCCGGACTTCGACCGGCACTGGCCGGCGTACCGGTGGCAGTCCGACCACGTGGAGCGGTCCCGGTCGCTGGACGAGCCGCCGGCCGGGCCGCTGGTCGTGGTGCCGGCCGAGCGGATCGTCTACACCGAACACTGGCTGCGCCGCGAGGGGTACGCGCCCCGCCAGTTCTGGCGGGCCGCCGATCCCCGCTGAGCCGCTGGACGCCGGCCGGGCACCGCCCGTGGCGGATCTGCCATTCCCCGTACGCCTCGCAACCGGATGGATCACAGTGGTGGCGTGGTGGAGGAGGTGGCATGACGGGACTGCGTACCGACCTGTACGAGCTGCGGATGGCGGCCAGCTACCTGCGCCGGGACATGACGGAGCACGCCACGTTCAGCCTCTTCGTCCGCCGGCTGCCGCCCCGGCGCGGCTTCCTGGTCGCCGCCGGGCTGGCCGAGGCCCTGGCGTTCCTGGAGGGCTTCGCCTTCGACGACGCCGAGCTGGGCTACCTGCGCGACGTCGTCGGGTTCGACGAGCCGGCCCTGACGGCGCTGGCCGGGCTGCGGTTCACCGGGGACGTGTGGGCCGTGCCGGAGGGTCGCGTGGTCTTCGCCGACGAGCCGCTGCTGGAGGTCACCGCGCCGATCGCGGAGGCGCAGCTGGTGGAGACGGGCGTGCTGAACCTGATCACGTTCCACACCACGGTGGCCACCAAGGCGGCCCGCTGCCGGCTCGCCGCCGGCGGCGCGCAGCTGATCGACTTCGCGTTCCGCCGTACCCACGGCATCGAGGCCGGCGCGGGGGTGGCACGGGCGTCGGCCATCGCCGGCTTCGCCGCGACCAGCGACGTCGAGGCCGCCATGCGGTACGGGATCGCCCCGTCCGGGACCATGGCCCACGCGTACGTCGAGGCGTTTCCCGACGAGCGGGCGGCGTTCCGTGCGTTCGCCGCCGACTTCCCCACGAACCCGATCTTCCTGGTCGACACCTACGACACGCCGGCGGGAGTCCGGGCCGCCGTCGACATCGTCACCGAGCTCGGGTTGAGCGGCCCGCTCGGCGTACGGCTCGACTCCGGCGACCTCGGGGCGCTGGCCCGGCAGGCCCGGGCGATCCTGGACGACGCCGGGCTGCGGCAGGCCAAAATCATCGCGAGCGGCAGCCTCGACGAGGACGTCATCGCGGGGCTCGTGGCGCAGGGCGCACCGATCGACGGATACGGCGTGGGCACGAAGATGGGCGTCTCGTACGACGCGCCGTCGCTGGACAGCGCCTACAAGCTGGTCGCCTACGGCGACCGGCCGGTGCTGAAGCTGTCCCCGGGCAAAGCGACGCTGCCCGCCGCCAAGCAGGTCTTCCGTGATCCGACCGGCGCGGCGGGGGACGTGGTGGGGTTGCGCGACGAGCCACCAGCGGGGGGCCGGGAGCCGCTCCTGGTGCCGGTCATGCGCGGTGGACGCCGACTTGACCCCGCCGACCCCGCCGAGGCGGTTCGCGCCGCCCGCGCCCGCTTCGACGCCGATCTGGCCTGGCTACCGGAGCCGGCCCGCCGGCTGACCGATCCGGCGCCGCCGACCGCGACGGTCAGCCCGGCGCTGGCAGCGCTGCACGAGCGGGTGGCCGCGCGGCTCGGGCGCGGCCAGGGCTGACGGCCATTCGCGTTGACCGTCTAGGTGGAGCAGACCTGGGGACGCAGGGTGTCGTAGGTCCACTGTTCCCACCGCTCGGGTGACCAGCCGCGGTCGCGCACGAACAGCAGGAACAGCTCGGTGCTCAGGAGGGCGTACAGGAGATCGGCGACGGTCCCGGCCGAGACTCCCGCACGCGCTCCCGGCTTGGCGACCAGGGCTTCCGCGGCCACGGTGTGCACCTGGAACCTGGGGTCCTCGCCGTGTGGCCAGAGCTGCGCGACCTCCGCATCGGTCGCGGCGGCGGTGGCGACCATCTTCGTGATCTCCGCGACCCGCTCGAGGACCTGTCGGGTGCCCCGGACGTGCGCCCTCAGCTGGTCGTCGGCGGTTGCCGCCGCCAGGGCCTCACGAAACCAGGGTCGGCTCATGGTGGCGACCGGCTCGTCGTCGCCCGCGATGGTCACGTCGACGAGTTCCTTCAGCAGCGACCGCTTGTTGCCGAAGACGAAGTAGAGCGTCTGCACGGCCACACCCGCACGCGCGGCGACCTCCTGCATGTTCGTCGCGCCGTAGCCCTGGTCGACGAACAGGTCACGGGCGGCGTCGAGGATGCCTCGACGGGTCTCCGCGGCCTTCTGGGTCCGCTTGTTCACTCGCTTGACTTCGGTCACCGCTATAGCGTACCTCTAGAAGTCGTTACTAGTGAACGCTTCTAGCGAAAGGTTCCAGCGATGTCCGTTGTCACGTTGACCCGGTTCAGAATCGATCCCGCCGACGCGGCGGAGTTGCGCCTCAGGCACGCCGCCCTGGTCTCCGCCATCAGGTCGGCGGCGCCCGGACTCGCCGAGGCACGGCTCGGAAAGCTCGACGACGAGACCTGGATCGGGATCTGGCGGTGGGAGTCCACGGAAGGGCTCCGAGCGGCCCGCGAGATCGCGCCGGCCCGGCCCGAGTCGACCGCCGCGTTCTCGCTGGCCCGGGACGTCACCGTCGAGCAGATGGAGATCATCGATGAGGGGTGACCTGTCCCCGCCGGCGGTCGGCGTAGGGACCGAACCCGCGATCGAGGTCACCGGCCTGGTCAAGACCTTCGGCGCCGCCCGCGCCGTCGACGGCGTCGACCTCGTCGTGCCCACCGGCGGCGTGTTCGGCTTCCTCGGCCCGAACGGTGCCGGCAAGACCACGACCATCCGGATACTGGCCACCCTGCTGCCACCGGACGGCGGTGCCGCACGGGTGCTCGGCCACGACGTCGTCCGGGAGGCCGACCGCGTACGCGAACGGATCAGCCTGACCGGTCAGTTCGCCTCGATCGACGAGGAGCTGACGGGATCCGAGACTCTCGTGATCCTCGCCCGGCTGCTCGGCTTCGACCGGACCCGGGCCGCGGGCCGCGCCGACGAACTGCTGGACGCCTTCGGCCTCGCCGAGGCGGGCGGCCGAACCGTCAAGACGTACTCGGGAGGCATGCGACGGCGGCTCGACATCGCCGCGAGCGTCATCGTCACCCCGGACCTGCTGTTCCTCGACGAACCGACCACGGGCCTGGATCCGCGCAGCCGTAACCAGGTGTGGGACACCATTCGGGCCCTCACCGGCGAGGGCACCACGGTGCTGCTCACCACGCAGTACCTCGACGAGGCCGACCAGCTCGCCGACCGGCTGGCCGTCATCGACCACGGCCGGATCATCGCCGAGGGCACACCCGCCCAGCTCAAGGCCTCGGTGGGGGCGGGAACCGTCCAGGTCCGCGTCTCCGACCCGGCACGCCGGCCCGATGCCGGACGGCTTCTCGCCGAAGCCCTCGGCACCACCGTCCAGACCGGATCCGACGGCGACGCGCTCTCCGCGCGGGTCGACGACCCCGGCCGCGCCTCGCTCGCCCTCGCCGGCCTGGCCCGCGCCGGCATCGACGTCACCACGTTCGCACTCGGCCACCCCAGCCTCGACGAGGTCTTCCTCGCCCTCACCGGGCGACCCGCACGGGCCGCCACCGACGCTCACCGGGAGCAGGCACCATGACGACGGAATCGACCACCCATCATGCGCCGGGCTGGATCGACCCGGCCCTGCGCGACGCCCTGTCGACCCGCCCACGGCCGCCTCGGGCGAGCGCCCTGTCCGCGTCGGTGACGTTCGCCCACCGGGCCGTACTGAAGATCAAGCACGTTCCGGAACAGCTCGCGGACGCGATCATGATCCCGGTCCTGTTCACGGTCATGTTCACCTATCTGTTCGGCGGGGCCATGGTCGGCTCGGCCCGCGCGTACCTCCAGTTCCTCCTTCCCGGCACCATGGTCTTCGCCGTGCTGCTCATCACCGTGTACGCGGGCGTGAACCTGAAGACCGACATCATCAGTGGCGTCATCGACCGTTTCCGGTCGATGCCGGTCTGGCGCCCGGCTCTGATCGTGGGCGGCCTGATCAGCGACGCCGCCCGCAACCTGCTCGCCGCGGGACTGGTCGTCGGCCTGGGACTGGCCATGGGTTTCCGACCCGACGGCGGCGTCACCGGGGTGCTGCTGGCGATCGCCCTCGTCCTCGCGTTCGCCTTCGGCCTGTCCTGGGTCTGGGCGACGCTCGGGCTCATCCTGCGCACACCGAGCGCCATCAGCGCGGTGAGCTTCCTCGTCCAGTTCCCCCTCACCTTCGCCAGCAACGTCTTCGTCGACCCGCGGACCATGCCCGGCTGGCTGCAGGCGTTCGTCGAGGTCAATCCGGTCAGCCTGCTCGTGGACGCGGTACGCGGCCTCATGCACGGCACGGCACAGGCGGGTCAGGTCAGCGGGGTCCTCATCGCCTCCGGCCTGCTCGTGGCGGTCTTCGGGCCGCTGACCATGCGCCTGTACCGCACCCGGACCTGATGTCACTCGACATTCGAGGCGGCCGGCGCCGGCGACCTCGATCGATGCGAGGCCACACACCCTGTAAGGCATCCTAGGAGGTTGCCCTCCCGATCGCGGCGGCGGTCGCTGGACAGGCAGCTCGGAGGCTGCCTATGATCGCCACAGGCAGCCCAACGGTTGCCTGTGGCGATCAGGAGGACGGGTGGACGACGTGTTCCGGGCGCTGGCCGACGCGAGCCGCCGGCGGCTGCTCGACCGCCTCAACCTCCGCAACGGCCAGAGCCTGCGCGAGCTGTGCACCGGCCTCGACATGACCCGACAGTCGGTGAGCAAGCACCTGGCGGTGCTGGAGGCGGCCGGCCTCGTCACCACCACGCGACGCGGGCGGGAGAAGCTGCACCACCTCAACGCCGCCCCGATCAACGCCGTCGCCGACCGGTGGATCGGCCGGTACGACCGGGCCCGGGCGCAGGCCCTCGCCGACCTGCAGACAGCATTGGAGGGGCAGCCCATGGGGAGCCCGACGTTCGTCTACACCACCTACATCCGCACCACCCCGGAGCGGCTCTGGACGGCGCTCACCGCGCCCGAGTTCACCCGCCGCTACTGGGGCGGCGTCACCCTGGTCTCCGACTGGCGGCCCGGCTCGCCGCTGCTCTGGCAGGACTCCCCCGACGCCGAGCCCCGCGACCTCGGGCAGCGGGTGCTGGAGGCCGAACCCTACCGGCGGCTGGCGTACACCTGGCACGGCTTCCAGGCCGAGCACGCCGCGCACTTCGGCTGGTCCGACGAGGAGTTGGGGGCCCGGCTCGGCGAGCGCCGCTCCAAGGTCGCCTTCGACCTCGCCCCGCAGGGCGAGACGGTCCGGCTGACCGTGACCCACGACGACTTCTCCCCGGACAGCGAGATGCACCGGGCGATCAGCGGCCAACTGGACGGCAGCGGAGGCTGGCCCGAGCTGCTGGCCAGCCTCAAGAGCCTGCTGGAGACCGGCGCGCCGCTGCCGGAGCCGGTCGCGGCCGACTGAGCGCCGGCCGGACCGCCGGGCCGGAGTAGCCCGCCCCCGTGGCGGCGGGCGCCGACCGGGCCCGCCGGGCCGGAGCCGCCCACCCCCGTGGGGGCGGCCCCGGCGTGGCAGCCTCAGCGGCGGGTGGTGCGCCGCAGCAGCGGCACGAGCACGGCGGCGGCCACCAGGTGCAGGGCGACAAGGGTCAGGGTCGCCGCCGCGCCGACTCCCCCGCCCAGCGGGCCGAGCAGCGACAGCAGCAGCACCAGCGCGGCCGCGCCCGTCCAGACGGCCCGCGCCCGGGCGGTGAACCGCTCCAGCAGGGCCAGCAGCGCCCACCCCGCCAGGCCGGCGAGCAGGGTGCTGGCCCCGACCGCGACGGCGGTCACGTCCTGCTCCGTCCCGCCGTTGCGCACGGCCAGGTCCACCCCCGCCACGGGGACGGCGGCGACCCACACCGCGAGGGTGGCCGCCGTGGTGGCGAGCACCGCGAGGGCGCGGTCGCGGCGGCGGGTCGGGCGGGCGGCGACGACGGCGGGGGTGGTCGTGGTGTCCATCGGTGCGTACCTCCATGAGCGGGGATCGGTCACCAGGGACGCTAGGCCCGCACCGGGGGCCGGCGGATCGCGCCGCGGACCGGTTCGCCCCTCCCTCTCGGGGACCAGGTCCGGGCTGGATCTCCGTCTGGCGACCGATGATTCCGAGCGGGTACGCGGCCTAGCATCCGGGACGTGAACTGCCGGCCCCACTCCCGTTTCCTGCTGCTGCTCGACAGCGGCATCGCCGCCCTGATGCTCGCCGTCGCCCTGACCGTCGTGCTCGCCCCCGGCACCCCGCCGGACTCGGCGTCCCGGACCGCCGCTGCGGTCGGCCTCGCCGCCGTGCAGGCCAGCTGTCTGCTGTGGATCCGCCGGCGGCCGGGGTACGCGCTCGCGGTGGCCGCCCTGGCCGGCGTCGGGCTGGAGGTGCTCTGCCCCCCGCTCGGCTGGCTCGGCCTCGTCAACGTGCCGCTGGCGTACGTGGCCCGGCTCCGCCCGCCCCGCTTCTCGCTGGTCGCGCTGGGGCTGCTGCTGCTGCCGACACCGTGGGAGCTGGTCACCGGGGGCTGGCGCGACCTGCTGTTCGCGGTGACCGCGCTGGGTCTCGGCTGGACCCTCGGCGAGCTGCAGCGGGGGCACTTCCACCGCCGGCGCGACCGGCAGCGGGAGGTGCTCGCCCGGGAGCGGGAGCGGATCTCGCGCGAGCTGCACGACGTGGTGGCCCACCACGTGGCGGTCATCGCCGTGCAGGCCGCCGCCGCCGAGGACGTCTTCGACGCGCACCCGGAGCGGGCCCGCGCCGCGCTCGGCGCCATCAACACGGCGGCCCGGTCCGCGCTCACCGAGCTGCGGGCGATGCTGCACGCGCTGGCCGCCGACGACGGCGCGGATCCGGACGGGCCGCAGCCGGGGCTGGCGCAACTCGACGCCCTCGCCGACGCCGTCCGGGCGGTGGGCCTGGAGGTGACGATGGACCGGGACGCCGGCGCCGAGGACCTGCCCGGCGGGGTGCAGCTGTCGGCGTACCGGATCGTGCAGGAGTCGCTGACCAACGCCCTCCGGCACAGCCACGCCACCCGCGCGGACGTCAGCGTCCGCTACGGCGACGGTGTGCTGAGCCTGGCGGTCGTCGACGACGGCACGGCGCCGCCGCGCCGACCCGGCGCGGGTGGGGGGCGGGGCATCGTGGGCATGCGCGAGCGGGCCCGGCTGCTGGGCGGCACGCTGGAGGCCGGCCCGCTGCCCGCCGGCGGGTTCCGCGTCGCGGCCCAACTGCCGGTGGGGGTTGGCCAATGAGCGTTCGTGTGGTGATCGCCGATGACCAGGAGCTGATCCGCGCCGGGCTCGCCATGGTCATCGACGCCCGGCCCGACCTGACCGTGGTCGGCGAGGCGGCCGACGGGGTCGAGGCGGTGGCGGTGGCGAACCGGACCCGCCCCGACGTGGTGCTCATGGACGTGCGAATGCCGCGGCAGGACGGCATCGCCGCCACCCGGGAGCTGGTGTCCGGCGGCAACCCGGCGCGGGTGGTCATGCTGACCACCTTCGACCTCGACGAGCACGTGTACGCGGCGCTGCGCGCCGGCGCCAGCGCGTTCCTGCTCAAGGACACCCGCCCGGCCGACCTGGCCGAGGCGGTGCGGGTGGTGGCCCGGGGTGAGGCGCTGCTGGCGCCGACGGTGACCCGCCGGCTGCTCGACCGGTTCGCCGACCGGCTGCCCGGCGCGCCCGCCGACCGGGGGCGGCTCGCCGCGCTCACCGCCCGCGAGGTGGAGGTGCTGACGCTCGCCGCGCGCGCACTGTCCAATGCGGAGATCGCCGAACGGTTGTTCCTGAGCACCGCCACGGTGAAGACGCACGTCTCCGCCATCCTCACCAAACTCGGTCTGCGCGACCGGATCCAGGCGGTGGTCTTCGCCTACGACGTGGGCCTGGTCCGCCCGGAGCCGCCGAGCCACCGCTGACGCCGTCCCGGGCCGGGCGGAGCGGCGCAGTCGGGGTCGAACCGGACAGACGCGCCGGCACCGTCGGGACGGGACGTTCCACGTGGTCCGGGACGGGTCGCGTCGCCCGGTTGCCCGCCCTGTGCGGGCATGTCCGTCGCAGCCGGGACCGACCGGGAACACGTGACGGCAACGAAGATTTCTCAATTACGCCTAGTGACCGCCGCAACCCTCCTAGTGTTGGCCACACCGGTGCTAGTCACGGAGTTGGCCACCCGAACGGCGTCCCACGCAGACAGCGGACGAAAAGTGAGGGAAGACGCGGATGAAGGCAAAGACAGTTCTCGGATCGGCGGCGGTCGGCGTGGGCCTCGGCACACTCCTGCTCCCGGCCGCCGCCCTCGCGGACACCACCGTCTCACCGGCCACCACCCCGGTCGGCGGGACCGTCGTGCTCACCACGACGTCGTGCAACCCGAAGGCGGGCGACGCGCTCTTCCGCGTCACCGGTCCGAACCGGGACCAGAACGTCAGATCCACGACCGCCGCGGCGGGCGGCGGGCTGAGCGCCGAACTGTTCACCGCCGGGTTCACGCTCGGCACGTACACGGTCACGGCCACCTGCGGCGACGGCAGCAACGGCGGCACGGCCAGCTTCACGGTCACCCCGATCGGCGGCGCGCAGGCCGGCGCCGGTGGCCGGGACGGCGACACCGGCGTGCTGGTCGCGGGCGGCGCGCTGGCCGCCGCGGCGGTCGCGGGCGGGACGTACGTGATGGTGCGCCGCCGCCGGCGCGCGACCGCCGTGTCCTGACGGCCCGCCACACCATCCCTGAGCGGGTGCCCGCGCCGGTCCGACCGGCGCGGGCGCCGCGTCCACGACGGACGGAGGTGGGACCCTGTCGTCGCAGCGCCACCCCGCGGACGGACGGTCGAGAGCCCGCACCGCCGTCATCGTCGCCGCGGTCACCCTCGCGGGCGCCACCGGCGCCGGACTGGTCGCCGCCGGCCTCGGCACCACCGCGAACCCGCCGCCCCAGCCGGGCGCCTCGGCCGCGCCGACCGCCGAGCCCTCCGGCGCGGCCGGCCCGGTGCTTCCCCGCGCGAAGCCGGTCCGCGTCACCATTCCCCGGATCGGCGTCGACGCCGACATCGTCCCGGTCGCCACCGACGCCAACGGCGCGCTGGAGGTGCCGCCCCTGGACCACCCGGAGATCGCCGGCTGGTACCGCCGCGGCCCCACCCCGGGCGAGGCCGGCAACGCGGTGCTTGTCGGGCACGTCGACTCGCTGCGCGGCCCCGCGGTCTTCTTCGACCTCGGCCGGCTGCGCCCCGGCGACACCGTCGAGGTCACCCGGGCCGACGGCCGCGTCGCGGCGTTCACCGTGGACGGCGTGGGGGCGTACCCGAAGGAGCACTTCCCCACCGAGCGGGTGTACGGCGGCGGCGCCGAGGCCCGGCTCCGGCTCATCACCTGCGGGGGCCGGTTCGACCCGCGCACCGGCAGCTACCCGGACAACATCGTCGTCTTCGCGACCGCCGCCCGCTGACGCGGGCCGGACACCACCGCGCCGGGGCACGCCGTACGGTAGGCCGTCAGTTCCTCGGCGGCGGAGGTGCGCGGTGGGCCGGTCGGCGACACGGACCCGGTGGGGCGGGCGGCTGCTGCCCGGCCTCCTGACCCGCCTGCTCGGGCGCGCCGACGAGGTGACCGGGCCCGCGCCGCGCCGGGCCAATCCGGACGCCGTGGTGGACTGCGCGGTCTACGTGGCCGGCCGGCGGGAGCCGGGCCGGCCGCACTACGCCGACGCGTACGACCGGGCCCGCCGCACCCGTCGGGCGTACGTCTGGCTCGGGCTGCACGAGCCGGGCGCGGCCGTGATGGCCGCGGTCGGGCGGACCTTCGGGCTGGACGAGCTGGCCGTGGCGCAGGCCCTGGCCGACGGGCACCGCCCCACCGTCCAGCGGCACGGCGACGTGACGCTGTTGGTGCTGCGCACGGCGGGCTATGTGGAGCACACCGAGCTGACCGCCACCTCCGAGGTGATCGACACCGGCGACGTGATGGTGTTCCTCGGCGACCGGTTCGCGCTTACCGTCCGGCACGGCGCCACGGGCGCGCTGACCCCGGTGCGGGAGGACGTGCAGCGCCGGCCGGGCCTGCTGGCCGAGGGGCCGTGGGCGGTGGCGTACGCGGTCTGCGCCCGGATGGTCGACCTCTACCTGGAGGTCGCCGGGCACCTGGAGCGGGACCTGGAACGCGTCGAGGAGAGCGTCTTCGCCCGCGACCGGGACGCCGACATCCAGCACATCTACCAGCTCAAGCGGGAGGTGGTGGAGTTCAAGCGGGCGGTGCTGCCGTTGCAGGCGCCGCTGCGCGTGCTGCTGGAGCAGCGGGGCGAGGGCCCGCCGCCGGGGCTGCAGCGCTGGTTCGCCGACGTGGAGAGCCGGCTGACCCGGGCGGTGGACCGGATCGGCTCGTACGACGACCTGCTCAACTCGATCCTCCAGTCGCGGCTGGCGCAGCTCGCCGTCGAGCAGAACAACGACATGCGCAAGATCGCGGCCTGGGCGGCGATCGCCGCGACGCAGACCGCGGTGGCCGGCGTCTACGGGATGAACTTCGCGCACATGCCGGAGCTGGGCTGGCGCTACGGCTACGCGGGGGCGCTGCTGCTGATGGCGACGGCCGCGGTCACCCTGCACCGGCTGTTCCGGCGCTCCGGCTGGCTCTGAGGCGGGGTCCCGGCCGGTCCAGGTCGGACAGTTCGGCGTCGAGCAGCTCGGCGAGGCGGGCCACCCGCCCCGGGTCGGACTCGGCGGTGATGCCCCGGCTGGGCATCTCCACGGTCATCAGCAGGTAGAGGTGCAGCCGGTAGAGCCCGAGCCGGCGGCGTGCCCCGGCGTCCAGCGGGAACGGCGCGGCCGCCCGGTAGGCCCGCACGAGGGGGTCGTCGGGCTCGTCCTCGGCGCGCCGGAACAGCAGCGGCGACACCAGGTCCAGGAGCGGGTCGCCCCAGAGGTGGCGCTCGCCGTCGACCAGCCCGCTGAGCCGGGGTGTGCCGCCGGGGTCGTCGACGGCGAGGACGTTGCCGGCCCAGCCGTCGAAGTGCAGCAGCGCCGGCCGGCGTACCGCGTCGAGGACGTGGGCGTGCCGGTCGACCAGCTCGCGGATGCGGGCCGCCGGGACGGGCAGCGGCACCGCCCAGTCCGCCGCGTCGGCGAGCAGGTCGTCCAGCATGGCCGTGTACGCGCCGCGCCAGGTCGGCGCGGCGGCCCGGCCCCCGTCATAGCCGTAGCGGTCGCCGGTGACGCCGTGCAGCGCGGCCAGCGCGCGGCCGAATTCGGCCCGGACCGCGTCCACCTCGGCGCCGGCCCGCGTCAGGTCCCACAGGGTGCGGCCGGGCAGCAGGCCGGTGAGCAGCCAGTCGCCGAGCACCGCGTCGCGGCCGTGGTGCAGCAGCGGCGGCACCGGCACGGCGGGCGCCCGCGCGGCGACCAGCCGCAGGTAGCGGGCCTCCGCCCCGATCATGTCGCGCTCGTAGCGCAGCAGCGGCACGTGTGGCGGTGGCCCCACCTTGAGCACCACGGCCCGGCCGTCGTCGAGGTGCACCCACCAGACGGCGGCGAACCCGCCGCCGTCCAGCGGCCCGCAGTCGGTCACGCCGGGCGTGGCGCCGAGCGACGCGGCCACGTAACGCCGGACCTGATCCGGGTCGAGGCGGCGTTGGGTCGGGCTCATGTCCCGCACCACGCTAGCGGCCGCGGCGGGCCGGCGCTGTCCCCGAAACCGACGGCGGCGAATTTCGTAGGCTGGCGCGCATGATGTGGCGGCGGTACGTGGCGATCGGCGACAGCACCACCGAGGGCCTGGACGACCCGGACGGGGCGGGCGGCTACCGGGGCTGGGCCGACCGGTTCGCCCTCGCGGTGGCCAGGGCCCAGGGCGGCCTGGAATACGCCAACCTCGCCATCCGCGGCCGCACCACCGCGCTGATCCGGAGCGAGCAGCTGCCGGTGGCGCTGGAGCTGGCCCCCGACCTGGCGACCGTGGTGGCCGGCATGAACGACGTGCTGCGGCCGTCGTTCGACGCCGACCGGGTGGCCGAGGACGTGCGCGCCATGCAGCGGGCGCTGGTGGGTCAGGGCGCCACGGTGCTCACGTTCACCCTGCCCGACCCGGCACCGGTGATGCCGCTGGCCCGCCCGCTGCGCGGCCGGGTGCTGGCGCTCAACGACGCCGTCCGGGCGGCCACCGCCGAGACCGGGGCCACCCTGCTCGACCTGGGCGCGCACCCGGTGGCCTCGGACCCGCGACTGTGGAGCGACGACCGGCTGCACGCCAACACGGCCGGCCACGAGCGGATCGCCGCGGCGCTCGCGCACACCGCCGGCCTGCCCGGGTACGACGACTCGTGGTCGCACCCGCTGCCGGCGGCCGACCGCCTGCCCCGGCACCGGGCGGTCCGCGCCGAGCTGGCCTGGACCCGGCGGCACCTGCTGCCCTGGCTGGGCCGACACCTGCGCGGGCGCTCCTCCGGCGACGACCGGGTGGCGAAGCGGCCGGTGCCGCTGCCGGTGGAGCTGCCCGCGTCCTGAGCGCCCGATCAGCCGGCCGCCGTCACCGGCGCGGGCCGGCCCGCGCCCCGCACCGCGGGGCCGACACCGGCCGCCGCGGCGGCGTAGAGGGCGGCGAAGGCCAGCCAGCCCGGTCCGCCGCCGTCGACGATCAGCCAGGTCAGCAGCACCGGGCCGAGCATCCGGGCGAACGGCACCCCGACGCCGAAGAAGCCCTGGTAGAGACCGTGCCGGTCGGCCGGGGCCAGGTCGAAGCTGAGCTGCCAGGCGCCGGCGCCGTGGGCCATCTCGGCGTACACCTGGGCGCCGGCGCCGAGCAGCAGCAGCGCGGCCGCCGGCCACGGCCCGGCGGCGGTGGCCGACAGGGCGAAGAGCGCGCAGGCCACGACCATGGCCGCGCCGGCCCGGCGCAGCGCCCGCACCGCGCCGGCCGGGTCGGTCACCCGCCGGGCCACCCGCACCTGGGCGAGCATCACCGCCGCCGTGTTGACCATCAGCAGCGCCGCCGCCAGCCAGGCCGGTGCCGCGGTGCGCCGGGCCACCCAGAGCGGCAGCACCAGGCTGAGCAGCGGCAGGTACAGCATGAGCACCGCGTTCAGCGCGGTGAGCAGCGCGTACCGCCGGTCCCGGAGCACCGCGAGGCGCCCGCCGCCGGCCGCGGCCGGGACCGCCGGGCCGCGGCGGGCGGGAAGTCGCCGCAGCAGCACCGCCGTGACGAGGAAGGCCGCCGCGTCCAGCAGGAGCACCGACCGGTACGCCCCGGCGGTGTGGGCCCAGAGCGCCAGGCCGCCGAGCGCCGCACCCAGGCCGAGCCCGGCGTTGGTCACCGACTGCAACCGGGCCCGTACCCCGGTCCGCCGGTCGGGCTCGACCAGCCGGGCCAGCAGCGCCTGCCGGACCGCCGCCAGCGCGGTCTGGCAGCCGGCGTAGAGGCAGGCCACGAGGACGAACCCGACGGGCCGGTGGACCAGCAGGAAGGCGGCGACGGCGAGCGCGGTGGCGGCGGCCAGCCCGACGGCGACCCGGCGGGCGTCGCGCCGGTCGGCGGCGTGACCGGCCGGCACGCCGGCCAGCAGGCCCACCGCCCAGCCGGCGGAGAGCCCGAACCCGACCTGGCCGGGCGACAGGCCCACCACCTGCGTGAAGTAGAGGGCCGAGGTGACGAGGAACGCGCCGTCCCCGACCGAGTTGGCCAGCTGCGCCAGGGCGAGCGTCCGGGCCGGGCCGGGGGCGGGCAGCAGGCGGCCGGACACGGTCAACGCTCGATCGGCCGGCGGGTGCGCGCCCGCTTCAGCTCGAAGAACCCGTCGGTGCCGGAGACCAGCAGCACCCCGTCCCAGAGCCGGCCGGCGTCCTCGCCGCGCGGGATCGGCGCCACCACCGGTCCGAAGAACGCGTTGACCCGCCCGTCGTTGCCGGTGACGTGGATGGTCGGCGTGCCGAGGTCCTCGCCCACCGGGGTGAGCCCGGCCTGGTGGCTGGCCAGCAGGGCCGCGTCGTGCTCGGTCGTGTCGGCGGCGTCGGCCAGGTCGACGGGCAGGCCGACCTCGGTCAGCGCCGCCACGTACAGCTCCCGGCCGACGGGGATCCGCTCGTGGTGGATCCGCTCGCCCAGCGCCGTGTAGAGGTCGCGCAGCACCTCGGGGCCGCACTTCTGGGCGGCGGCCACACAGACCCGGACCGGGCCCATTCCCGGCTTCAGCCACTCCCGGTACCACTCCTCCAGCCCCTCGCGTCCCTCGTTGAGCAGGGACAGGCTCATCACGTGGAAGCGGAGGCGGACCTCGCGGACCCGCTCCACCTCCAGGAGCCAGCGGGAGGCGTTCCAGGCCCACGGGCAGCGCGGGTCGAACCACATGTCGACGGTCGTCATGGTCGTCCAGGTCCTCTCGTTCTCCGTTGCCGTTCCGACGCTAGGCGCCCGATCGGCCCACCGGCAGTGCCGATCCACACACGTTTCAGTGGGCCAATCCGTCGCGGGTTTGACCACCGGCGCGGCGGGAAGACACGCGCGCCGCGCGGGCCGCTCGGCCCGGCGTCGCCGGACGGCAGTACGCGTCCGGGCCGCGGCGGACCGCGAGGAGGACCGATGGCCCAGGCGGCCACCAGACCGAGCAGCGCCAGGAAGGCCACCGGGGCCCGCAAGGCCCCGATGCCGAACAAGGCGGCGGCGAAGAAGGTCGCGACCGCCAGCAAGCGGGCGACCGGCGCCACCGCCGCGAAGACCCCCGGCGGGAAGCCGACGCCGACCACCGCGCGGGTGGCGCGCAAGAAGGCCACCTCCGCCAGCACCGCCACGCCGACCCGCAGGCCCACCGCCAAGGCGGTCGCCGCGAAGAAGGCCACCACGGCGGCGAAGAAGGCCCCCGCCACCAAGGCCGCGGTCAAGAAGGCGCCCGCCAGGAAGGCCGTGGCGAAGAAGGCGCCCGCCAAGAAGGCCGTTGCCAAGAAGGCGCCCGGCACCAGGAGCACGGTGAAGAAGGCGCCGGCCACGCGGACCACGGCGAAGAAGGCGCCGGCCACGCGGACCACGGCGAAGAAGGCGCCGGCCACGCGGACCACGGCGAAGAAGGCGCCGGCCGCCAAGGGCACGGCCCACGCCGCCACCGTCAAGAAGGCCGCCGACCGCGCCGCCAAGGCCCAACGGGTCGCCGCGACCCGCACGCCGGCACGGAAGGCGACCACCATGGAGTCGTTCGGCAACCGGCGGACGGCCCGGACGAGCGGCCGGTGAGCCGTCGGCGAGAATGACCGGATGGCGAAACGCGGTGCCCGCCGGAGCGCGGCCGACCCGACCGGCGGGCCCTGTCCCTGCGGCTCCGGCCTGCCGTACGCGGACTGCTGCGGCCCCCTCCACCGGGGCACCGCGGCGGCGGCGACCGCCGAGGCGCTGATGCGCTCCCGGTACAGCGCCTTCGCCATGGGCGACGCCGAGCACCTGCTGCGCAGCTGGCACTCCACCACCCGGCCGCCCCGGCTGCGGCTGGACCCGGGCACCCGGTGGACCCGGCTGGAGGTGCTCGACACCGACCGGGGCGGGCTGCTCGACGCCGAGGGCACGGTCCGGTTCCGCGCGCACTACCGGGAGGCCGGCCGGCCCGGCACGGTGGCCGAGCACAGCCGGTTCGTCCGCGAGGACGGCCGCTGGGTCTACCTGGACGCCCTACCCGACTGATCCCCGGCCCGTCGGGCCCGCCCCGCGAGCGCCCGTCAGGGGCCGGCGACCGTGGAGCGCACCGGCAGCCGGAGTCGGGTGACCGCCTCCCGCACCAGCTCGTCCGGCGTCGCCGCCACCTCGAGGACCACGCCGGACTCGTCCGGCCCCAGGTGCTCCAGGATGGCCCGCTGCGAATCGAGCAGGCTGGCCGGCATGTAGTGGCCCACCCGCCGGTCGAGGCGGTCCCGGATCAGCGCGGCGGACCCGTCCAGGTGCAGGAACTCCACGTCCGCCGGCCCCTGCCGCAGCACGTCCCGGTACGCGCGTTTGAGCGCCGAGCAGGTCAGGATGGTGGAGACGCCCTCGGCGTGCCGTTCGGCCATCCAGGCGGCCAGGGCGCGCAGCCAGGGCCACCGGTCCGTGTCGGTCAGCGGGATGCCGGCCCGCATCTGGGCCACGTGGGCCTCGGTGTGGAACTCGTCGGCCTCGGCGAACCGCAGGCCGGTCAGCTCGCTGATCCCCCGGGCCACCGTCGTCTTGCCCGCACCGGACACGCCCATCACCACGACGTGCCGGGTCGGCGGCCGGTCACCAGTCATGGACGGTGCCGTCCTTGAGCCGGTTGAACGGCAGGTACGCCGGCTGGTACGGGAACCGGGCGGCCGCCTCGTCGTCCAGCTCCACGCCGAGGCCGGGCTGGTCGCCCGGGTGCAGGTACCCGTCGGCGAAGGTGAACGACTGCCGGAACACCTCGTTGGTGAGCGGGCCGTGCTGCATGTACTCCTGGATGCCGAAGTTGTGGATGGCCAGGTCCAGGTGGAGCGCGGCGGCCATGCCGACCGGCGAGATGTCGGTCGGGCCGTGGATGCCGGACTTGATCTGGTACTGGGCGGCGTAGTCGAGCAGCTTGCGCATGGCGGTGATGCCGCCGGTGTGGGTGACCGCGGACCGGACGTAGTCGATGAGCTGTTCGCGGATCAGGGTCTGGTAGTCCCACACGGTGTTGAAGACCTCGCCGATGGCCAGCGGGGTGGTGGTGTGCTGCCGGACCAGCCGCAGTGCCTCCTGGTTCTCCGCCGGGGTGCAGTCCTCCAGCCAGAACAGGTCGTACGGTTCCAGCGCCTTGCCCAGCTTCGCGGCCTGGATGGGGGTCATCCGGTGGTGACCGTCGTGCAGCAGCGGCAGCTCGGGGCCGAACTCGTTGCGCACCGCCTCGAACACGGCGGGCAGGTGGCGCAGGTAGGCGCGGGTGTCCCAGTCCTCCTCGGCGGGCAGCGGGATGCGCTGGGCGGGCTCGTAGTCGTACCGCTTGCCGTCGACGCTGGGCTGGGCGGCGACGCCGTACACGGCGTTGATGCCGGGCACCGCGGTCTGCACCCGGATGGACCGGAAGCCCAGCTCCAGGTGTGCGCGGATGGAGTCGAACAGCTCGGGCAGGTCCCGGCCGGAGGCGTGCCCGTACGCCATGACGCCCGTCCGGGAGGCGCCGCCGAGGAGCTGGTAGAGCGGCATGCCCGCGGCCTTGGCCTTGATGTCCCAGAGCGCCACGTCGACGGCGGCGATGGCGGCCATGGTCACCGGCCCGCGCCGCCAGTACGCCGACCGGTACAGGAACTGCCAGGTGTCCTCGATGCGGTGCGGGTCGCGCCCGATCAGCAACGGGACGACGTGGTCGGCCAGGTAGGACGCGACGGCCAGCTCCCGGCCGTTGAGGGTGCCGTCACCCAGCCCGGTGAGTCCTTCGTCCGTGGTGATCCGGAGGGTGACGAAGTTGCGGTCGGGGCTGGAGACGATCACGTCCGCTGCGACGATCTTCACGCGGGTGCCTTTCTCGGGGTGGGTCGGCTCGGGGTGGGTCAGCGAAGGGTGTCGCCGGGTTGCCGGGAGTCCAGGAGGGACAGCTCGTCCCGGCGCGGCAGGCCCTCCCAGTCGCCGGATCCGGCGACGGCGAAGGCGCCGAGGGTGACCGCGCGGCGCAGCCGCCCGGCCAGGTCGAGCCCGTCGAGGTGGCCGGAGAGGTAGCCGGCCGTGAAGGCGTCCCCCGCGCCGACGGTGTCGACCGCCGTCACGGGCAGCGCCGCCGCGTCCCGGCGGCCCTCGGCGGTGTACGCCCGGGCGCCGTCGCCGCCGAGCTTCACGAGCACGGTCGACACGCCCCGCGCCAGCAGCCCGGCCACCACGGTCTCCTCGTCCGCGCCGGGCGCGCCGACCAGGTCCAGCTCGTCGGCCGAGGCGACCACGACCGAGGCGTGCCCGGCGAGCGGGGTGAGCACGGCCCGCGCGGCGTCCCGGGACCACAGCTTCGCCCGGTGGTTGACGTCCAGGCAGACCAGCGTCCCGGCGCGGGCCGCGGCCTCGGCCGCAAAGCCGGCGGCCTCCCGGGCGCCCGCGGAGAGCGCCGGGGTGATCCCGGTCAGGTGCAGCACCCGGGCGCCGGCCGCCAGGGCGGGCCGCAGGTCGTCGACGCCCAGCGCCGACCCGGCCGAGCCGGCCCGCTGGTAGAGCACCCGGGTCAGGTCGGCGGTGCGCCGCTCCAGGAACATGAGCCCGGCCGCGCGCCCGGGGTCGCGGACCACGTGGGTCACGTCGACGCCCTCGGCGCGGAGCTGGCGCAGCAGGAAGGTGCCCAGCTCGTCGTCGCTGATCCGGCCCGCGAAGGCCGCCCGGTGGCCGAGCCGGGCCAGCCCGATCGCCACGTTGGCCTCCGCCCCGGCCAGGTGCGGGGTGAGCGCGCCGCCGGCCGTGAGCGGGCCGGTCGACCGCAGCGAGACCAGCGCCTCGCCGAAGGTGAGCAGATCGACGCTGGTCATGACACCGCGGCGAGGTAGGCCCGCGCCCGCTCGCGCAGGGCGTCGAGGTCGCCGCCGGAGGCGGCGTCGCCGACCAGCGGACCGCCGACGCCGACGGCGATCGCCCCGGCGGCGAGATAGCCGGGCAGCTCGGCCAGCCCCACCCCGCCCACCGCGACGAACGGGATGTCCGGGAACGGGTCGCGCAGCGCCTTGAGGTACGCCGGCCCGCCCACCGAGGCCGGGAAGAGCTTGACCGCGGCGGCTCCCGCCCGGACCGCCGCGTACGCCTCGGTCGGGGTCAGCGCGCCGGCGGCCACCGGCAGCCCGCGGCGGGCCGCCGCGCCGATCGAGTCGACGACGGCCGGGGTGACGACGAACTGCGCGCCGGCCGCGGCCACGTCGGCGACGGCGGCCGGTGTGAGCACGGTGCCCGCGCCGACCAGGGAGCCGGGCGGGGCGGCGGCCCGGATCGCGGCGATGGCGTCCAGCGCGCCGGGCGTGGTCAGGGCCACCTCGACCACGCGGACGCCCTCGGCGAGCAGGGCGGTGCCGGTGGCGATCGCGGCGGCCGGGTCGGTGCCGCGGATGACCGCCAGCAGGCGGGTGGCGGCGAGTTCGGCGGTGAGGTCGAGGGTCATGGTCACCATTCCGCGTAGGAGCCGTCCCGGTGCCGCCACATGGGGCTGCGCCAGGCGTGGCCGCGCCTGTCGGCGGCGCGCACCGCCGCCTCGTCGATCTCGATGCCCAGGCCGGGGGCGGTGAGCCGCTCGACGTACCCGTCCACGAAGGTCAGTGGCGTCTTGTCGAGGCAGTAGTCGAGCACCTCGGCGCCGAGGTTGTAGTGGATGCCGATGCTCTGCTCCTGGATCAGGTAGTTCGGCGTGGCGAAGCCGACCTGGAGGCAGGCCGCCAGGGCGATCGGGCCGAGCGGGCAGTGCGGGGCGAGCTGGACGTCGTACACCTCGGCCAGCGCGGCGATCTTGCGAACCTCGGTGATGCCGCCGGCGTGCGAGAGGTCCGGCTGGGCGACCGCGATGCCGGCCTGGAGGACGGGCAGGAACTCCTGCCGGCTGTAGAGCCGCTCCCCCGTGGACACCGGCGTGGTGGTGGAGCGGACGAACTCGCCGATGAGGTGCGAGTTCTCCGGCACCACCGGCTCCTCCAGGAAGAACGGCCGGTAGGGCTCCAGCAGCGGGGCGACCCGGCGGGCGCTGGCCAGGCTGAACCGGCCGTGGAAGTCGACCGCGACGTCCCGGTGGTCGCCGAGCACCTCGCGGGCGGCGGCCACCCGCTGGACCACCCCGTCGAGTTCGGCCACCGAGGCCACCGCGCTCATCCGGCCGGAGGCGTTCATCTTGACCGCGGTCAGGCCCGTGTCGAGGGCGGCACTGATCTGGTCGCGGACCTCGCCGGGCTCGTCGCCGCCGACCCAGCCGTACACCCGGATCCGGTCCCGGACCGGGCCGCCGAGCAACTGGTGCACGGGCGCGCCCCAGTGCTTGCCGGCGATGTCCCAGAGCGCCTGGTCGAGGCCGGCCACGGCGCTGGCCAGGATCGGCCCGCCCCGGTAGAACGACCCCTTGGTGAGCACCTGCCAGTGGTCCTCGATGCGCAGCGCGTCCCGGCCGATCAGCAGTTCGGCGAGCTGGTCGACGGCGGCGCGGACGGTCTCGGAGCGCCCCTCGCAGGTGGCCTCGCCCCAGCCGACGATCCCGGATTCGGTCTCCACCCGGACGAAGAGCCAGCGGGGCGCGACCAGGAAGGTCTCGATGCGCGCGATGGTGGTCACGGTGCTCAGCCCTTCGTCGCGCCGGCGGTCAGGCCGGAGACCACGTACTTCTGCACGAACAGGGCGATCACCATGATCGGCAGGGTGACCACGGTGGCCGCCGCCATGAGGCCGCCCCAGTCGATGCTGGCGTAGCCGACGAAGTCGAAGATCGCCACGGGCAGGGTCTTGGTGTCCGCGCCGGACAGGACCAGGGCGAACATGAAGTTGTTCCAGGAGAAGATGAACGACAGGATGCCGGCCGTGGCGATGCCCGGCACGGACAGCGGCAGGGTGATCCGCCGGAACGCGCCGATGTGGGTGAGCCCGTCGACCAGCGCCGCCTCCTCCAGCTCGTCCGGCAGGCCGTCGAAGAAGCCCATCATGATGTAGACGATCAACGGCAGCGAGACGAACATGTGGCTGAGGATCAGCACGGTGAAGCCGCCGACCAGCTGCAGGTTCGAGAAGACGTAGTACCAGGGCACCAGCAGCGAGACGCCGGGGATGACCCGGGCCATCAGCACGACGAGGGCCGACTTCTTCATGTTGAACCGGCTCATCGAGTACGCGGCCGGCACGCCGAGGATCAGCGACAGCACGGTGGCGGCGAACGCCACCCACAGGCTGTTGCCGATGAACGAGACGTAGTGCGACTGCTGGAGCACGGTCGCGTAGTTGTCCAGGGTGGGCGAGAAGACCAGCGCCTTGCCCGTGTCGTAGATGTCGACGTTGGTCTTGAACGACGCGGCGATCATCCAGAGCAGCGGCGTGACCAGCGACAGCACCACGACGACGAGGGCCACCACCCGGAACACCCGGTACGACGGACTGGCCTTCATCGCTTGGCCTCCTTGCGCCGTGCGGTCAGGGCCCACATCGACCCGATGATGATCAGGAAGAAGAGGATGAGGACGGTGGAGGAGACGCCGTACTCGTTGTAGTCGAAGCTCAGCCCGTAGGCGTACACGTTGAGGGTCTCCACCTCGTGGAAGGAGCCGCCGCCGCGACCCTTGGTGGCGTAGAGGATGTCGAAGGTCTTCAGCGCGTCGATGCCACGCAGCAGGATCGCGACGATCACCGTGGGCATGAGCAGCGGCAGGGTGACGTGCCGGAACCGCTGCCAGCTGCTGGCGCCGTCGATCCGGGCCGCCTCCTGCGGCTCCTCGGACAGCGAGGTCAGACCGGCGAGCAGGATCAGCACCACCATGGGCGTCCACTGCCACACGTCGATGAAGATCGTGGTGGGCAGCGCGGAGTGCTGGCCGGCGAGCCACGGCTGCGGGCCGATGCCGACCCAGCCGAGCACCTGGTTGGCCAGGCCGATGTTCGGGTCGAAGATGAGCCGCCACATCATGCCGACCGCGACCGGGGTGGCGACCAGTGGCATGAGGATGGCCACCCGTACCCATTTCTGGCCCTTGAACGGCCGCCACAGCAGCAGCGCGACGGCCATCCCGAGGACCACCTCGAACAGCAGCGCGACGACGGTGAAGGCGGCGGTCCGGCCGACGGCCGGCCAGAACCGGTCGGTGTCCGACAGCACGTCGAGGTAGTTCTGGAACCCCACGAACTCGCTCTCGGCGCGGACGGACCCCTCGGCGTCGGTGAGGCTGAGCCAGGCGGTCCAGCCCAGCGGGATCACGATCAGGGCGGCGACGAAGACCATCGCGGGCGCGGCGAAGAGCCACTTGCGGTGGTCGTTGGCCCAGCGCGCCCAGCCGGGCGTGTCGGGCATGACGCCGGCGCCGCCGGGCGCGCGGCGGGGGGTGGTGACGGTTGCCATGGGATCTCCGGGGTGGGCGGACCGACAGGGGTACGCGGGTGGTGGGGCGAGCCGCCCCACCACCCGCGCCTGTGTTACTTGGCCTCGTCGTCCAGGAACTTCTGGAAGGCCTCGTTGGCGGTGTCGGCCGCGGCCGCCGGGTCCTTGCCGGTGATCGCGTCGACGATCGGCTGGCCGACGAGCTCGCGGGCCTGGCCCACCTTCACGACCACGGGCCGGTCATGGGCGACGCCGCCCTGGGTGCTGGCGTTGATGGCCTCGACCAGGTCCTTCGGGTAGTTCGCGGTGCCCTCCGGGTTGGCCCACACCGAGGTACGCGCGCCCGGCACGCCGGCCTTCTGCTGAGCGAGGGTCTGCTCCTTGCCGGTGGCCCACTCGACGAACTTCCAGGCGTTGCTCTTGTTCTTCGAGGCGTCGTTGACGCCCAGCGCCCACGACGGGATGTTGTACGGCTTGGAACCGGCCGGGCCGGCCGGGAACGGCGCGAAGCCGACGGTGTCGGACACCTTGGACTTGGCCGGGTCGGTGGCGTTCTTGTAGAGCGAGTTGGCCTCGGTGTAGAAGGCCGCCTTGCCCTGGGTGAAGATTGCCATCGCCTCGGGCCAGCTCATGTCGGTGCTGACGTTGGCCGGGCCGGAGTCCTTGATCAGCCCGCCGTAGAAGGCGTACGCCTGCTTGGCGGCGTCGCTGTTGACGGTCGCCTTGCCGCTGCCGTCGACGAAGTCACCGCCGAAGCTGTACAGGAAGCTGGAGAACTGGGTGACCGCCGGCGACTTGCCGGTCCGGGCGACGAAGCCCGCCGTGCCCGGGACGCTGGCCTTGATCTTCGCGGCGGCGGCCTTGAGCTCGTCGAGGGTCTTCGGCGCGGCGCTCAGGCCGGCCTTGGCCAGCAGGTCCTTGCGGTAGTACAGGACCTCCTGCTCGGTGATGATCGGGACGCCCACCGACTTGCCCTCGTACGTGGTGGCCTCGACCGGGCCGGACTGGAAGTCGGAGTAGTCCCAGTCCTTGCTGGACTTGACCTGGTCGGAGAGGTCGGCCAGGTACTTGTTCTTGGCGAAGAGCTTCCCCTCCTGCAGCGGCCGGTACATCATCACGTCGAGGTCGGACGAGCCGGCGTTGAGCTTGACGTTGTACTGGTCGGAGAGCTGGTCCTCGCCGAGCTGGGTGATCTCGACCTTGAGCCCGGTCTGCTTCTCGAACTCGGGCAGGGCCGCCTTGATGTTCTCGGTCCAGACGTGGTTCGCCAGGGTCACGCGCACCGTCTTGGACCCGCCGCTGTCGTCGCCACCGCCGCCGCAGGCGGCCAGGCCCATGGCTGCGACCACGGCCAGAGACGTACCGAATATCGATCGACGTCGCACGTCATCTCTCCTTTTCTCGTGGTCGCCGCCCCGGGGGAAGAGCGCCACAACGCTGTAACGTCCGCTTAACCACGGGATGCTAGGCCGAAAAAGCTGACTTATTCAAGGGGTGCCCCCTAACTGATATGCTCCGACGCGTGGATCATTCCTCCTCCGGGGGCGAGACCGGGCTGCACGCCCGCGTGCTCGACGAACTCGGCACGGCCGTCTGCGGCGGCGAACTGGCCGCCGGCTCGGTGCTCAACATCGACGAGCTGGTCGAGCGGCACGCGGTCTCCCGGTCGGTGATCCGCGAGGTCCTCCGGGTGCTCGCGTCCATGGGCCTGATCGAGACGCGCCGCCGGGTCGGCGTCCTGATCCGCCCCGCCGAGGCGTGGAACGTCTTCGACCCGCAGGTGATCCGCTGGCGGCTCGCCTCCGCCGGCCGGATGGCGCAGCTCCGCTCGATCACCGAGCTGCGGACCGCGGTCGAGCCGCACGCCGCCTGGCTGGCCGCCCGCCGCATCACCCCCGACGACGCGAGCGACCTGGTCGGGATCGCGGCGAAGATGTGGGCCGCCGGGCAGGCCGGGGACGAGGACCGCTTCCTGCGCCTGGACATCGAGTTCCACCGGCGGGTCCTCGCCGCCTCCGGCAACGAGATGTTCGGCAAGCTCCGGGAACTGGTCGCCGAGGTGCTCACCGGCCGGCACCACTACCACCTGATGCCGCACCACCCGGATCAGCAGGCGTTGCAGCTGCACGCCGACGTGGCCTCCGCGCTGCAGCGCCGCGACGGCGACGCCGCCCGCCGCGCCATGGTGCAGATCATGGAGCAGGCGTTCGACGAGATGAAGTCGATGTGGGAGCAGACCACCGAGCCCGTCCGGTGAGCTGACCCGCTCCCCCTCCCGCTCTCGGCGGCGTACGCTGGGCTCGGCGCAGTCCCGCGCCTCACCTCCAGCCCGGTGCTCACGCCACCGGCTCCGCGGAGGCAAAGGGGGCCCCGAGCCCTCGGGGCGCGGTGCCGTCCGGCCCACCCGACATGCGCCACCTGCCCACGGCGAGGTCGACCGGGAGCGTGAGTCCCTGCGACCGCGCCGTCGACAGGGAGCATGAGATGACGAGTCAGAGGTCGTTCAAGTCCCGGGTACGCGCCCGGATGGCCCGCACCGGCGAGAGCTACACGACGGCCCGCCGGCAGTTGCTCACCCGGGCCACAGCCGCCCCCGCCCCGGCGCCCACCGTGGACGCGGGCCGCGGCCAGCAGGACCGGATCTCCGCTGCGCTGCTGCGCGAACGGACCGGCCGCGACTGGGACGAATGGTTCGTCCGGCTCGACGCGTGGGGCGCCGCCGGCCGGACCCACACCGAGATCGCCCGCTGGCTGGTCACCGAGCACGAGGTGCCGGGCTGGTGGGCGCAGACCGTGACCGTCGGCTACGAGCAGGCGCGCGGCCTCCGGGCACCCGGCCAGCGCCGCGGCGGCGGCTTCGAGGCCACCGGAAGCCGCACCGTCGCGGTGCCGGTGACGGTGCTGTACGAGGCGTTCGCCGACGAGGCGGTACGCCGGCGGTGGCTGCCCGACGTGGCCGTCCGGGTCCGCACGGCCACCGCACCGAAGAGCTTCCGCGCGGACTGGGCCGGCGGGCCCAGCCGGATCGTCGCCGGCTTCACCCCGGTGAGCGAGAGCAAGGCCCGGGTGGCCGTGCAGCACGAGAAGCTCACCGGCGCCGAGGAAGCCGGCCGGCTCAAGGCGTACTGGCGGGACCGCCTCGCCGCTCTGAAGCAGCTCCTGGAGCAGCCGGAGGCCACCCGATGAGCGCCGCGACGTTCATCAACCTGCCGGTGGCCGATCTCGACCGGGCGGTCGAGTTCTTCACCGCCCTGGGCTTCACGGCCCGGCCCCGGCAGGCCGACGCGGGCAGCGCCCAGCTCACCCTCGGCGACACCCACCTGATCCTGCACGACCCGGCGGCCTTCGCCGCGTTCGCCGGCGCCGAGGTGTGCGACACCGCCACCAGCCGGGAGGTGATCGTCGGCCTCGCCGTCGACCGGCGGGACCGGGTCGACGCGCTGGTCGACGTGGCGGTCCGCGCGGGCGGCGCCGCGCTCGGCCCCGGTCAGGACCTCGGGTTCATGTACATGCGCGGGTTCCGGGACCTCGACGGCCACCAGTGGTCGTTCCTGCACCTGCCCGGCTGAACGGGTGACGGTGCCGGCGGCCGCCCGGCCGTCGGCACCACCGTCAACCGAACGCGACCCGCTCCAGCCAGAAGTCCAGCAGCTTGCCGTCGCCGAGGACCTCGACGACCGCGGTGTCGACCGGGCGCCGCCGGTAGACCATCAGCAGCAGCTCGGTCACCGGGCCGCGCACCGCCACGGTCGCCTTCTCGTGCGCCCGCCGCCAGGCCAGGGTGTCGCCGGTGAGGTCCACGAGCCACTCCGCGCCCAGCTCGGCGGGCACGTCCGTGGCGTGGAGGTGCAGCGTGCGGTCCGGGCCGAGCAGCTCGCGCTGGTGCGGGTGGAAGTCCAGCATCTGCGGCAGCGAGCCCAGCTCCATCCACTCGTCCAGCGCGTCGATCGCCACGGCCGGGTCGACGGCGAAGTCGACCCCGAGGGCGAGCGCGGCGTCCGCGCGGTGCAGCAGCGTCTCGTTGGCGAACCGGCGCGCCCAGAACACTCCGGCCGCCGGCACCGCCAGCGGCGTCCAGGTGGCCACGTCGGGCCCGGCCGCCCCGAGCGCGTCGGCCAGGGCGGCGGCGCTCTCCACCAGCCAGGGCCCGACCACCGCAGGCTCCTCCCGGGCGTACGGGGACAGGTCGCGGAAGTGGGTGTCCGACGGCGGCCGCTCGGCCCGGGTGCGCACCACCTCGGCCGCCCAGCGCTGACCGCCGCCGAGGTGCCGGGCCAGCTGGCCGACGTTCCACCCCGGACAGGAGGGGACGGGCGTGGTGAGGTCGGCGCCGTCGAGATGGGTGCGGAGCAGGTCGCTCTGCGCGACGATCTCCGCGCGGTGACGCTCGAAGCTGAGGGCGGCCATCAGCCCACCGTAACGGCCGGCCGGCCGCACCGGGGGGAGCCGTCGGTGGGCGTTTCGTCCCGCCCCGTGCGGTCAGGGGGTCCGGGGCACCGGTTGGGCCAGCGCGCCGATCTCCCGCGGCAGCTCCGACATGGCCTGCTCGAACTCGACGTGCCCGACCACCCGGTGCAGGGTCTGCAGCACGGCCCGCGCGCCCCGCTCCGCGAGATCCGGCGCCGTCCCGGCGCGGTCGGCCACCCGGCGCAGGAACTCGTCGTACCCGAACGCCTCCGGCTCCTCCGGACGGGCCCGGGCCAGCAACGGGCGCAGCTCGTGCGCCACGTGGTCGGCCAGGTCCGCCGCCTCGCCGCCGCTGATCCGCTCGGCCAGGGTGCGCAGGGTGGCCTCGGTCAGGGATCGTGCGGTCTCCGCCGGTACGCCGGCCCGCGTGGCCACCTTCGCCACGAACTCCAGCTCCGCCATCGCTCGGTCCTTCCGTCCCGGAGACCGCGTGGCTACCCGTTTAGGCTGCGGGTACTCATCCGACCCCCACGGTCTGACGCCGGGGCTCGATCACGGCCACGACGCGTGCCTGCCCACGGGGGTAGGGCCCGCCGGTGTACTTCGTGGCCAGCTCGTCGATGATCGGCCACGCCGCATCGCCCTCGATCCATTCGACGACGTGCCCGCGGATCACGACGGGTTCGAACGGGTTGTCGACGGGCGCGATGGACAGCGCCACCCGGGGGTCACGGCGCAGGTTGCGGGCCTTGCGCGAGCCAGGACCGGTGAAGACGACGATCCGGTCGCCGAGGGTGCCGATCCACAGGGGAACGGCGTGGGGCGAGCCGTCCGGCAAGACGGTGGCGAGGTGGGCGATGGAGGTGCCGTCGAGTACGCGGCGGACGTCGGGGTCAAGCATGCGGGTGCTCCTTCTCAGCGGGGTTGGCAGCGAGCGTCATCGGAGGACCTCGTAGTGGAGGTGGGTCACGCCGGGTGCCGGGACGACCTCGACGGCACGGAGCCGCACGTGCCCGGGGAGCGACTGGAAGAAGGGCCGGCCGCCGCCGAGCAGGATCGGGACCTGGTGCAGGATCACCTCGTCGACGAGGCCCGCCGCCAGCGCCGCGGTCGCGACGCCGCCGCCCATGAGGGCGACGTCCTTGTCGCCGGCGGCCTCCCGGGCCGCCGCGACCGCGTCCTCGATCCCGGTGGTGACCAGCGTCTGACCGTCGCTCATACCCGGCACCGGCCGATGGCTGAGCACGAACAGCGGCGCCGTCGGGTGCGGCGCCCCGCCGTGGACCCACCCCGAGTCGTCGTAGGTGTTGCGGCCGACCAGGCTGGCGCCGACGCGACCGGCGAGGGCGTCGAACACCCGGGCACTGGGCTCACTCAGCCGGAACCCGTCGAAGACCTGGCTGGGGGTGTCGCCGTCGAAGTACCAGTCGAAGAGCATGGTCGCGTCGCCGAGCCCGCGCCCGGCGCCGGGATCCCGGCCGGTGATGTATCCGTCCACCGAGACCGACAGGGCGACCAGCACCACGCTCATGTCCGTGACCTTCCGGAGTTCCTTCAAGAGACTCCGCGACCGTAGCAGTCAAAGTTCCTTCAGGGAACCCTGATTGCTAGACTGGCGTCATGCAGCGGACAAACTTCGGCGACATGGCCTGCTCGATCGCGCGCACGCTCGACGTGATCGGCGAGCCCTGGTCGCCGCTGGTCCTGCGTGACGTCTATGCGGGCTTCACCCGGTTCGAGCAGATCCAGGCTGACCTCGGCATCTCGCGCAAGGTGCTGACCGAGCGGCTGAACCACCTCGTCGAACAGGGGGTCCTCGAGCGCCGGCCCTACGACCGGCGACCCCGGTACGAGTACGTCCTGACCGAGAAGGGCACCGAGCTCGTCGACCTGCTCATGGTGATGGTCCGCTGGGGCGACACCTGGCTCGCCGGTCAGGCCGGCGCGCCGGTGCTGTACCGCCATCACGCGTGCGGGGAGGTGAGCCGGGTCGACCTGAGCTGCGCGCACTGCGGCGAACCGATGCACGCCGGCGATGTCGATCTGCTTCCCGGACCGGGCGCGGCGAGCTGACACCGCCGCGCCGGTGACCCGCGCCCGCCGCCGGGTCCGGCCCGGCCGGGCGAGCGTCAGGCCAGGGCGCGCGCCGCGCTGACGATCGCGTGGGCGCCGATGCCGGCCCGGTCCATCTGCTGGGCCGGGGTCCCGGAGCCGGGCAGCCCACGTACCGCCAGGTGGCTGACCCGCACCGGCTCGGCCAGGTCGGCCAGCTCCTCCAGCACGGCGGACCCCAGCCCGCCCTGCGGGTAGTGGTCCTCGACCACCACCAGCCGGCCGCCGGTGTCCCGCACGGCGTCGAGCACCCGCTGCCGGTCGACCGGCTTGACCGAGTAGAGGTCGATCACCCGGGCGTCGATCCCCTCGCGGGCCAGCTCGTCGGCGGCCGCGAGGCAGTTGTGCACGGTCACCCCGGCGCCGATGAGCGCCACGTCGGTCCCGTCGCGGACCACCTTGCTGCCGCCGACCGGGAAGTCCTCGCCGTTGTCGTAGAGCACCGGGTACTTGCCCCGGGTGGTGCGCAGGTAGCTGACGCCCTGCCGGTCGGCCATGGCGGCGACCAGGGCCGCGCAGGAGACGGCGTCGCTCGGGTAGAGCACGGTCGACCCGTGCACGGCGCGCAGGGCGGCGAGATCCTCCAGCCCCATCTGGGAGGGGCCGTCCGGGCCGATCTCGACGCCGGCGTGCGAGCCGGCGAGGGCGATGTCGGCCCGCGAGATGCCGGCCATCCGGATGAAGTCGTACGCGCGGGAGAGGAACGCGGCGAACGTGGCCGCGAACGGCCGGTAGCCACGGACCCGCAGGCCCACCGCGGCGGCGACCAGTTGCTGCTCGGCGATGAACATCTCGAAGAACCGGTCCGGGTACGCCTCGCCGAACTTGTCCGCCCGCGTCGAGTCGCTGACCTCGCCGTCGAGGGCCACCACGTCCGGCCGGACGCCCAGCGCGCGCAGCGCGTCCCCGTACGCGTTGCGGGTGGCCACCTTCGCCCCCTTGTCGTAGCGGGGCAGCTCCGGTGGCGGCCCGGCGGGGGCCGGTGCCGGCGGCGCGGCGGCCGGCCGCGGCCCGGCGACCCGGATCTGCCGCGCGCCGCCGAGCGCCTGGACGGCCCGTTCGGCCTGCTCCGGTTCGAGCGCCTTGCCGTGCCAGTCCGGCCGGTTCTCGATCTCCGGCACGCCCTTGCCCTTGACCGTCCGGGCGAGCACCACCGTCGGGCCGGTCGCCTGCCGGGCCTGCCCGAACGCCTCGTCGATCGCGGCCAGGTCGTGGCCGTCGACGACGATCGGGTGGCAGCCGAACGCCTCGACCCGCCGGCGGTAGGTGTCCAGGTCCCACTCCAGCTCGGTCGGCCCCCGCTGGCCGAACCGGTTCACGTCCACGATGGCGGTGAGGTTGCGCAGCCCGAAGTGGCCGGCCTTGTCCAGGGCCTCCCAGATCGAGCCCTCGGCCGTCTCACTGTCGCCGCAGAGCACCCAGACGTGGAACGGCAGCTTGTCCAGGTACTGCCCGGCCAGGGCGATGCCGACGCCGACCGGCAGACCCTGGCCGAGCGAGCCGGTCGCGACGTCCACCCAGGGCAGCACCGGGGTGGGGTGGCCCTGGAGGCGGGAGCCCGACTGCCGGTAGCACTCCAGCAGCTCCTGCTCGCTGATCGCGCCGGTCGCCCGGAAGACCGAGTACAGCAGCGGGGAGGCGTGCCCCTTGGAGAAGATGAGGTGGTCGTTGGCGCGGTTGCCCGGGTAGGACCAGTCGTAGCGCAGGTGGCGGGCGACCAGCACGGCGAGCAGGTCGGCCGCGGAGAGGCTCGACGTGGGGTGGCCGGAGCCGGCCCGGGTGCTGCACCGGATCGAGTCGACCCGGAGCTGCGCGGCGAGGTCCGCCAGCCCGGCCAGCTCCTCGTCGCGCAGGGTGCGCTCTGCTTCCATCGTCACGCCGCGTCGCCTCCGTTCCCGGCCAGCCACCGCCGGTCCGCCCGAGCCGCCCCGGGAACGACCGGCGCCGGCCACTTCCGCCCATACCGTAATCAGGAAACACCGGTATTTTCGGGCAACGACCGATTCGACCGAACCCGGCGGGCGGGACGGCGGGCGCCCAGCCGGCCGGCCAGCAGCAGGTACGGCAGCACGGCCACCGCGAACGCGACCGCGTGGCCGGCGGCGCCCGCCACGACGCCGTACCCGGCGTAGACCCCGACGATCGCCAGGTCGGTGGCCATCCCCGCCAGCGAGGTGACCGTCGCCCGGTCCGGTCCGCTGATCCGGGCCTGGAGCCGGACGTCAGCCAGCACAGTGGCGAGCTGGAACGCCGCGAACGCGACGCCCACCAGGACGAACCCGGCCGGGTGGCGGACCAGGGCGCCCGCGGCCAGGGCCAGGGCCGCACCGGCCAGCAGGGCCGCGAAGCCGCGGTCGGTCAGCCGCTCCCCCACCGGAGCCAGCAGCCCGCCCACCGTGGTGCCGGCCCACACGAGCAGGAGCAGCAGCGGCACGGTCGCCGCCGGCACCCCGGTGTCCCGGGCCAGCAGCGGCGTGTACTCGTCCAGGCCGCCCCAGACGGCGGCGACCGCCGGCACCAGCAGCAGCGCCGCCCGCACCGACCGGTCGGCGCGGGCCTCGGCCAGGCCGCCACGCAGGCTGGCCAGCCAGCCGGGTTCGGCCGCGTCGAGCTGGTCCCCGCCGGGCCGGTCGGTACCGGGCTGGTCTCCGCCGGGCTGGTCGGTGCCGCGCTGGTCGCTGCCGGGCCGGTCGGTGCCGCGCTGATCGGTGCCGGGCTGGTCCGCGCCGGCCTGGCGGTGGTTTCCCGGGCCGTGACCCGGCCGGTGCTCGGGGAACCGGGTGGCGACCGCCGCGGCCGCCAGGCACGCCGCCACACTCGCCGCGCCGACCGCCGGATAGCCGCCGAGCGCCAGCACCGGCGCGGCCAACCCCATGGCGCCGACCACCCCCAGCAGCTCGGCGGTCCTCGCCCGGCCGGTCAGCCGGGCGTAGCGGCCGGCGGCCCCGAGCCGGTCGAGCTCGGTCCAGACCAGCGCCTCCAGGGCGCCGGAGCGCAGCGCGCCGCCCGCGCCCCAGAGCAGGAAGCCGACGGCGAACGCCGGGTAGGACGGGACGAGCACCCAGAGGGCGAAGCCGGCGGCCGTCAGCAGCGGGGCGAGGCAGAGCAGCAGCCGCCGGGAGACCGCGTCGGCCCAGGCGCCCGAGGGCACCTCCAGCAGGATGCCGGCGGCCGACCAGAGCACGAAGAGCGAGGAGATCTGCCCGACCGACAGCCCGGTGTCGGCGAAGAGCAGCGTGTAGACCGGATAGAGCAGGACCAGGTCGGTGAGGAACGCGTAGGCGTAGAGCGTGACGGCGAGCCTGCGCTCGGCGGGCACGCGCGCGGAGACGACGAGCATGAGGGCCTTCCCACGGGGACGTGACGGACACCGGACGTGCGGTGTCCGCGGTGGCCCGCGGGCTCGACCCTCGGCAGGGCATCAATGTCGCCAGTGCATGCGCCGATCGTAACCGGACGGCCGGCCCCCGCGCCGCCCCGCGCACACGGACCGGGGTGGGACCCGGAAGGGCCCCACCCCGGTCGGAATGCGGGTCGGTCAGCGGCGGGACCGGTCCACGTCCGCCTGCGGGATGACCATCGTGGCCTCGCTGTCCGCGGCCTGCTCGGCCGTCGGCTGCCGCGGGGTGGTCGGCTGGGTGCGGTCCGGGTCGGCGTACGCCGGCACCGGCTGGGTCGGCTCCGCCGCGCCGTACGGGGCGACCGGCTGGGTCCGGTCCGCCTCGGTCTCGCCGGCCACCGGGCGGGTCAGCTCGGCCTCGGCGTACGGGCCGGCCGTCCCGCCGAACCGCGCCTCGACGTCCCGCCGCCCGGCCTGGTACGCCCGGGCGTGCGTGGCGATGGTCCGCGACTCCTCCTCGGCCCGGGCCAGCCAGTTCTCCCAGCGGCTCTGCATCGGGCGGACCAGGCCGCCGCCGACGCCGACGACCAGGATGCCGCCGACGGTGGCGAGCACGGCGATCAGCACCGGGGTGGTCACCGTGGTGGCGACACCGATCTGGTTGAGCGCGGCGATGACGCCGAGGCCCAGGATGAACACCGAGGCGATGTTGGCGAGCACCCGGCCGTAGGAGAGGCCGCCGAGGGCGCTGGAGATGATGTCCTTCACCGCCCGGGCGATGGCCGCGGCCACCACCACGATGACGATGGCGACGAACGCCCGGGGCAGCCAGGCGACGACGCCGGTGATCAGGTCGGAGATCGGGTTCGGGCCCCAGATCCCGAAGGCGAGCTGGAGGGTGACCAGCAGCACCGCGTAGTAGGCCAGCTTCGCGACGATGTCGCTGGCGTCGTACTTCGAGCGCGCGAGGGCGGTCTTGATCCCGCCGCGCTCGACGGCCCGGTCGAAGTGGACCCGCTCCAGGACCTTGTCCACGATCTTCAGCACGGCCTTGGCGACCAGCCAGCCCACGACCAGGATGGCGACGAAGGCGACCGCCTTGGGCAGGAACAGCATCACCGAGCGGAACGCGTCGCCCACCGCGTCCCCGAAGTTGTCTTTCATCGAAGGGCCTCCACGCACAGGGTCAGGTTCGGTTGGCCTGGAGCTACCCTGCGCGGCCCTCGGGGAAACGCGGTCAGCCGCCGGGGCAGCGGTAGCGGACCTGCGCGCCGGCCTGCACCGGCGACGGTTCGATGATGTTCACGGTGGCGATCCCGGTGGTCGCGCCGACCCCGCTGAACGTCCACTTGAGGGTGAGGGTGGCGGTCCGCTGGCCGCGGCCGACCCGCTCGGTGAGCAGGCCGCCCGGCGGGGCGTCTGACCGGAACCACTGGTAGCGGATCACCCCGCCGCGCCCGTTGGTCCGCACGGTGGCCACCACGTCGACGGTGACGTCGCAGGCCACGCCGGGCGGCCGGGGCACCGCCACGGTGACGCCCTCGACCTCCAGCGGGCGCAGCCGCTGCCACAGGTAGAGCCCGACCGCCACCAGCAGCGCCGCGGTGAGCAGGGTGGACAGCACGGAGACGACCCGGCGCCAGACCGGGCGGGACCGCCGCGCCGGGGGCATCGCCGGCCACGCCGGGGCCGGCGGCGGGGTGGCCGGCACGCCGGGCCCGAACCGCAGCTCCCCGCCGGGCGCCGCGGCGCCGCTCCCCGCCCGCGCGTCCGCCGTCGCCCCTCGGTACGCCCCGGAGGTCGCCCCGCCTCCGGCCGCGGCGGCCGGCCCGTGCTGCCGGGGCGGCGCAGTGAAGTGCACGGTCGGCTCGGCACCGCCCGGAGCACCGACGGCCGGCGCACCGAACGGTCTGGTCGGCTCCGGCGCCGCACCGAAGTGCACGGTCGGCTCGGCACCGCCCGGAGCGCCGACGGCCGGCGCACCGAACGGTCTGGTCGGCTCGGGCCTGGCGGTGAAGTGCACGGTCGGGTCGGCCGTGGCCGGCGGGTCCACGGCCGGGGCGCCCAGGTGCGCTGTCGCGTCCGGGTTCAGGGGTGGGGCGGGCCGGGCCGGCGGGCCGAGGTGGACGGTCGCGTCACCACGTGCGGGGTCCGGGTCGCGACCCAGGTCGACGGTCGCGCCGGGATCGGCGGGCAGCGCCCGGGTGGGCAGCGCCTCGGTCGGCTCCTCCGGCCGGGTCACGCCGGCCGTCCCCGGGTCAGGGTGCGGGTCTGGGCTACGGGCACGGTCACGACTCCTAGCCGGGAGTGCAGTAGTTGTAGAGCGTCACGTACACTGGGGACGCCGAGGTGGTCGCGTTGCCGGCGGCGTCGACGGCGGTGACCTGGATCGGGATGCGGCTACTCTGCTTCGGCGCGGGCAACGGGCCGAGCGTGCCGCGGAAAACGCCGCGCCCGGCGGAGGCCATCGACCCCGTGCGGGTGGCGCCCTCCAGGGTGTAGCGGAAGGTGACCTTCAGGGCGGCCGGGCCGCTGCGGTCGTCGCTGACCGTGGCGGTGACCGTGCTGGTCTTGTAGCCGTACGGGCAGCCCTGCGGCTCCAGCTGGCCCGGGTCGGCGGCGACGCCGTCGACGGCGGGGGCCGTCACGTCGGGCGGGGGCGGCGGCGAGGTGCTGGTCGACGGGGTCGGTGCGGGCGCGCTGGTGCGTACCGGTGAGCGGGTGGGCGTCGCGGACCGGGAGCCGCTCGGGGTGGCGCTCGGCGTCGCCGACGGGGTGGCCGACGCGGACGGGACGGCGGTCGCGGTCGGCGCGGGCGCGCCGGTCGGGGTGGCGCCGGTCGGGTCGGTGACCGTGGGGCCGGCGACGGCCGGGCCGGTCGGGTCGTCCGCGGCGGGTCCGTCGTTGGCGGCGTAGCTGTAGCCGGCGCCGCCGGCGACCAGGGCGGCGACCAGCGCGCCGCCGGCCAGCGCCGTTCGCGCCCGGCCCCGGCGGAGCCGGCCGCCGCGCCCCGCCGCCGCGCCGAGCGTGGTGCTGGCGAGGCTGGTGGCGCCGCCCGCGCCGTCGGGGAACGGCCAGAGTGCGGCGAGCAGGGCGGCTCGGCGGGCCAGCTCGCGGAGCCCGCGCTCCTCCCACTCCCCGCCGTATCCCGCGCCGGCCACCCGGTCGAGGATCTCCAGGAACACCTGGGCGGGCTGGGGCCGCTCGTCGGGGCTCTTGGCCATGCCGTGCCGGAGCAGCTCGTGCACCGGCGGGGGCGCCGGGTCCGTCGGGATGGGCGCGGAGGCGTGCTGCTCGCGCAGGCTGAACAGGTCGGGTCCCGGGTACGGGGGCCGGCCGGTGAGGCATTCGAAGAAGGTGGCGGTGGCCGCGTAGATGTCGCACGCCGGGCTGGCGGGCGCGCCGGTCCACTGCTCCGGGGCCATGTAGCGGGGCGTGCCGGAGACGGTGGTGTCGGAGCCCTGGCCGACCGGCATGGCGATGCCGAAGTCGGCGAGCTTGCTCAGCCCTTCCCCGGTGACCAGCACGTTCTCCGGCTTGTAGTCGCGGTGCACCACACCACGGGCGTGCGCGGCGGCGAGGCCCGCGAGCGAGCCCTTCAGCACGCAGAGCGCCGCCTCGGGGGTGGTGGGGCCGTGCGCGCGCAGCATCTGGCGCAGCGAGACCCCGTTGACCAGCTCCATCACGATGGCCGCGCCGTGCGAGGACTCGACGTACTCGTAGAGGCGGCTGACGTGCCGGTCGTCGATCTCGCCGAGCAGCCGGGCCTCTTCCCGGAAGGCGGTCCGGAAGGACGGGTCGGCGCCGATGTCGCGCACCAGGTACTTGATGGCGACCGGGGTGCCGGTGGCGTCGTGGGTCGCGAGCATGACGCTGCCCGACGCACCGGCGCCGAGCCGACGGACCGGCGTGTAGCCGGACAGCTGCCAGCCGCTCATGCGACGGCCTCCACGGCGTTCCAGGGGCGGGTGTCGGCCTCCGCCTCGCTGGTCATTCTGGTCGCGCCGGCGCCGCCGTCCATCGGCGCAACGGATGCTTCCGCACGCCGGACGGCGGCCCCGGAACCGGGGTGCCGGCCGGTTCCGGGGCCGGTCGTGGGCGGGGCGGGCCGGTCGGCCGGCGGATGGTCGAGAACGGACACACCGCCACTGCTAGCAGACCCGGGCAAGCCCGCCGGTCAGATGGCGGTGGCCTGGACGACCTTCCACTCGCCGTGCACCGGGACCAGGGTGAGCACGACCCGGTTCTGGTCCACCTTCTCCCCCGCCGTGGTCACGTTGCGCCGGTACTGGTTGAGGTAGAGCAGCAGCTCCACCCGGTCCGGACCGGGGTCGACCACGCCGGTGGCGGACACCTCGGCGAGCACCACGGCCTGCTGTTTCGTGGCGGTCGCCTTGAGTGCCGTGGTGGTCTGCGCGTACTCGTCGGCGAACGCGCCGGTGGCGAAGGTGCGGCCGTTGGCGACGCTGTCGTCGAAGGTGCGGTAGTCGTACGAGAAGAGGGCCTTGGCGGCGGCCGGCGCGGTGGCCAGGGCCTGGCGTACGGCCTGGTCGCGCTGGCCGGCGCGGCGGTCGGCGGTCCAGCCGGCCACCGCCACGGCGGCGGCCAGCAGCAGCGCGACGACGAGCAGCGGCACGGGCCGCAGCCGCAGCCGCAGCCGGGGTCGACGCAGGACGGTCGGTAGGCGCATCGGTCTTCTCCTGTCGGTCATCCGACGAACTGGAGCCTGGTCACGAGCCAGTCCCCCGAGTCCCGGTCCCGGACCAGGTCGAGCTGGACCCGGTAGTGCGACGGCCGCCCGTCGGGCGCCTTCACGTTGCGGACGGTGGCGTCGACCGCCACCAGCACCACGGCGCGCCGCCGGTCGCCGGAGACGATCCCGGCGCGCAGCACGGTGCCCTGCGACTGGACCTTGTTCTCCACGACGGCGGCGCGGACCTGGGCCTGGCCGCGGGTGAACTCGTCCTTGAAGTCGCCGGTGGCGCCGGCGGTGATCCGGCTCAGGTCCCGGTCGACGCTGGCCGCGCTGACCGAGACGAAGTTGACCGCGGCCTGCCGGGCGGCGGCCACGGCCTCCCGGCGGGCCTGGTCGGTGGCCCGGTCGACGTACCAGCGGTGGCCCTGTACGCCGGCGCCGGCCAGGGCGGCGGCCAGCAGCAACACGAGCAGCGCGGTGAGCGCCCGACGCCGCCGGGGCGGGGCGGTGCCGGCCGGCTCGGCGTCGGCGTCCGGCTCGGCGGGCTCCGGATCGGGCTCGGGCAGGTCCTCGACCTCGGCCGGGTCGCCGACGACGGTGAGGTCCCCGGCCTCGGTGGGGTCCTCGACCGGCTCCCGGTCGAGTCGTTCCAGCACCCGTTCGATCGGCTCGGCGGGTGCGGGGACCGCGCGGTTGACCAGGCGGCGGCGCGGTGTGGCCGGGCCGGCCTTCGCGCCCTTGATGACCTTCAACGTGGTGTTCCTGCGGCTGGGCACCGCCACCTCCTCGGGTACGCCGGTCACGGGGTCACCCCGGCGAGCAACAGCTGTTTCCAGGACTGGGCCCCGGCGGTGCGGTACTGGCCGCCGGTGCCGCCGAACTGCAGGGGGCGGCCGTCGGCGCCGAGCACCAGGCCGGTCGCCGGGTCGTACCCGGGGTCGCCGCCCTGCTCGGCCTGGGGCGGGGGTGCGGGGTCGGCGCCGCCGGGCCGGGGCGCGTTCCCGGCGCCGCGCACGCTCGCCCCGGCGGCCCGCTCGCCGGAGTCGCAGCCGGTGGCGCCGCCGGAGTAGACGCAGGACGGCGGGTTGCCCACGTTGACCACCAGGCCGAGGTGGGCGGTGCCGTCGCCCGGGGTGACGGTGTACCCGCCGGCCACGGCGATCGGGTACACGACGAGCAGTTGCTCGATGCCGGGCAGCCGCCGGGCGGCGATCCCGTTGACGGTGACCAGGTTGCCGAGCAGCACGCCGACGTCGGGTTCCAGGCCGCGCAGCAGCGCCCGCAGCTCGACCCCGGCGGGCGGCCCGCCGGCCAGCAGCCGGCGCAGGTCCGGGTCGGCGGAGCGGAGCGTGGCGGCGAGCTGCGCCAGCCCGGCCGACCAGCGGCGCAGCGCCTCGGTGGACTCGGCCTGGGTGGTCAGCACCGTGCGCGCGTCGCGGATCAGCGCGAGGGTCTCGGGCAGCCGCTGGTCCGCCTCGGCGAGCAGGGCGTCCCCGGCGTCGAGGATGCGGGCCAGGGCCTGCTCGTTGCCCTCGAACGCGGTGCCCAGCTCGGTGACGAGCACGGTCAGGTCGTCCGGGTCGACCGAGCGGACCAGCGCGTCCAGGTTGGTCAGCAGGGTCTCCGGGGCCAGCGGCAGCCCGGTCCGGTCGGCCGGGATCACCGCCCCGTCGGCGAGGTACGGCCCGCCGTCGCGCTCGGGACGCAGGTCGAGGTACTGCTCGCCGACGGCGGAGCGCTGGGCGACCACGGCGCGCAGCGCGTCGGGGACCCGGACGCCCCGGTCGAGGCGCAGGTCGGCGCGGACCCCGTCGCCGTGCAGGTCGACCGCGGTGACCCGGCCGACGGGCACGCCGCGGTAGGTGACCGGGGCGTTGGCGAACAGCCCGCCGGCGCGGGTCAGGTCGACGTGGACGACGTAGCCGGTGTGGAACAGCCGCTCGCCGAGGCCGACGTAGCGGACGCCGACGTAGCCGACGCCGAGGATGCTCACCAGCACGAAGGCGAGCACCTGGAGCTTCACGGTGCGTCCGATCACGGGATCAGCCCTCCCCCGAGCACGTCGGTCAGGTCGCCGATCTGTCCGGTGACGGCGCCGGTCAGCGGGAGCACGCACTGGGCGGTGAGCACGGTGCCGTCGGGCAGTTCGGTGCCGACGGGGAGCGCCGTGCCCCGCGGCACGAGGCCCTTGGGCAGCAGCAGGCCACCCAGCGGCACGGTGGAGCCGGGCTTGAGCAGCTTGCAGCCCTCCGGCAGGCCGCACTCCTTCGGCGGGGTGAAGATGGCCGGGAAGTTCTTCAGGTCCGGCAGGCACTTGAGCAGCGGCAGGTCGGGCAGGCCGGGCAGGATGCCGCCGCCGGGCTTGGTGCCGGGCCGGCTCGGGCCGCCGCTGGCGGGCGGTCGGGGCGCGGTCGGGGTCGCCGGCCGGGTGGTCCGCGGCGCCGGGGCGGGCGCGGCGGCCACCAGGTTGGCCAGGATGCTGGCGGCGTCCAGGTCGGCCGTGATGGACAGGTTCACGAAGTCGCCGACGATCGCGCCGGTGACGTTCGGCGGGAACGGGAACGTGAGCATGAAGTCCAGTGACTTCGGCAGGTCGTCGCCGGCCCGGGCGAGCTGCTCCAGGATCGGTTGCAGGGCGGTCACGGCGGCCACCGTGTCCGCCCGGCTGCGCTGCACCACCCGCGTGCCGACGGTGCCGAGCCGGCCCAGCGCGGTGAGCGCCTTGGTGAGCTGGGCGCGTTGCCGGGCCAGCACGGTCAGGCCCGGGGCCAGGGAGTCCAGCGCGTCGCCGACGACCTGGCGTTGCCGGGCCAGCCGGCCGCTGAGCCGGTCGAGGGCGTCGATGGCGCGGACGATGTCGGCCTTCTGCCGGTCCAGCCCGCCGAGGAAGGTGTCGAGCTGGGTGAGGGTGTCGCGCAGCGCCGGCTCGCGCCCGGCGAGGGCCCGGTTCAGCTCGGCGTTGATGGTGCGCAGCTGGGCCAGGCCGCCGCCGTTGAGCAGCAGGCCCAGGGCGGCGAGGACCTCCTCGACCTCGGCGCCGCGGGTGGTGCGGGACAGCGGGATGAGGTCGCCGTCGGCCAGGTCGCCGCGGGCCGGTTCGGCCGGCGGCGGGGCCACCGCCACGTACTTCTCGCCGAGCAGGCTGCTCTGGCGGACGGCGGCGGTGGCGTTGGCCGGCAGCCGTACCGCCCGGTCGATGCGCAGCCGGACCCGGGCGTGCCAGCCGTCCAGGGAGATCTTCTCGACGCTGCCGACGGTGACGTCGTCGACCTTGACGGCGGCCCGGGGCACCAGGTCCAGCACGTCGCCGAACTCCGCGGTGACCGTGTAGCCGGGCCCGGCCGGCCGCCCGCCGGGCAGCGGCAGGTCGGCCACCTCGGGCAGGCCGCAGCCCGCGGGTAGCAGGGCCACGGCCAGCGCGCCGGCCAGCAACCGGGCCGCGACCCCCGCGCCGGTCGGCCGGGCGGTCACGCCGGGCCCCGCAGGATGCCGCCGAGCGTGGGGTCGCTCGGGATGGAGGAGCCGCCCGGCGCCTCGTCGGCGGTCGGCGCACCGGGGGAGCTGACGGATCCCGGTGAGGACCCGCCTCCCGCCGGGGCGCCGGGCGGCAGCTTGAGCAGCTTGCGCAGCTGATCGGTGAGGGGCAGCCCGCGCTGGCGCAGGGTCTGCGCGAGCTTGGTGCAGATCGCCGGCACCTGGGCGACGGGAAGCTGGTCGACCATGAGCGAACACGCGAAGGTGGCCGGGTCGTACGGGCCGAGCGGGTTGTCCCGGGTGTCCAGGGTGCCGGAGCGGGGGTTGTAGGCGAGGTTGAGGTTGCCGATGGCGAGCGGCGCCACGTCGAGGATCTGGATGACCGCCTGCTGCTGGCGGACCAGGACCCGGGTGATGTCGGTCAGCGCGGTGACGTTCGAGGTCAGGGCGGTCCGGTTCTGTCGGACGAAGGTTGTCACGTCGCCGAGCGCGGCGGCCAGGTTGCGCAGCGCCCGCGCCAGCTCCTCCTTCTCCCCGGCGAGCTGCTCGGCGACGTCGGCGAGTTGCTGCTGGAAGCGGCGTACCTGCTGGTCGCTGCGGGCCAGGGTGGTGGTGAAGCGTTGCAGGTTGACCACCGTGCCGAAGAGGTCGCCGCGCCCGGCGGACAGGGTGGTCAGCGCGCGTGAGGCACCGTCGAGGGTGTCGTGCAGGTCGGCGCCGTTGCCCTCCAGGTTGGCGCGGCCGGTGGCGACCAGGCCGGACAGGGCACCGTCGGCGTTGGCGCCCCGCGGCCCGAGGGCCCGGTTGAACTCGTCGAGCGCGGCGTAGATGTCGTCGATCTCCATGGGCGCGGCGGTCCGGTCGACCGGGATCTGCGCGCCGTCGCCGAGCGCGGCGCCGCCGGTGTACGCCGGGGTGAGCTGCACGTACCGGTCGCTGACCACGCTGGGCGGGACGATCAGCGCCTGCGCGCCGGCCGGCAGCCGCAGTTCCGGGTCGTAGCGCATCTCGACGCGGACCATCCGCCCCTGCGGCACCACCTTCTCGACCTCGCCGACGCGGACGCCGAGGATCCGCACGTCGGAGCCCGCGTAGACGCCGACGGCGCGGGTGAAGTAGGCGACGACCCGCCGGTCGGGTGGTTCGTGGCGCCACACGGCCGCGCCGACGGCGACGGCGGTGAGCAGCACGGTGGCCGCGGCGAGCGGTCGCCGCCAGCGCTGGATCCGACCGGGCATCAGCGACCTCCGGTGGCGGCGGGCAGGTACGGCTGGAGCAGTCCGTCGACGTACGAGTCGAACCAACGCCCGTTGCCGACCACGTTGGCGAACGCCGTGACGAACGGGCCCATCCGGCGGATGGTCTGCTCCAGGTCGTCGCGGTTGCGTTGCAGCACGGCGACCACGTCGCGCAGCTTGCGCAGCGCCGGTTGCAGCTGGGTACGGTTGTCGGCGACCAGCCCGGACAGCTGGGTGGCGAGCTGGTCGGTGCCGACCAGGAGCTGGTGGATGGCGTCCCGCCGCCGGCTGACCTCGGCGAGCAGCTTCTCCCCGTCGGTGACCAGCTTGCGGAACTCCTCGTCCCGTTCGGCGAGCACGCCGGTGACGCCCCGGGCCCGGGACAGCAGGGTGCGCAGCTCGGCGTCGCGGGAGGAGACGGTGCGGGACAGCCGGGACAGCCCGGTCAGCGAGGTGTGCACGCTCGGCGGGGTGTCGGCGAAGGTCTCCGACAGGGTGGCGAACGCCCGGGCGAGCTGGTCGGTGTCGACCTTGTCGAGGGTGTCGGCGAGGCCGGTGACGGCCTGCACCACGTCGAACGGGGCGGCCGTGCGGTCCAGCGGGATCTGCGCGCGCTCGGGCAGCTTCCCCGGGCCGGCCGGGGCGAGCGCCAGGTACTTCTGCCCGAGCACCGTCTTGATCCGGATGGTCGCGCCGGTGTCCCGGCCGAGGCGGACGCCGTCGTCGTCGACCCGGAACCGGACCCGCACGTGCGGCTGCGGGTCGCGGGCGAGTTCCACGGCGGTGACCTGCCCGACCCGTACCCCGGCCACCCGGACCTCGTTGCCGGTGGCCAGGCCGCTGGCGTCGTGGAACGCGGCGGCGTACGACCGGCCGGTGAGCGCGGCGATCCGGTCGAGCTGGAACGCGCCGAGCAGGGCGGCCACCAGCACGGTCAGCCCGATCGCGCCGACGACCACCGGGTTGCGTTCGCGGAACGGCCTCACCGGGCACCTCCGGTGGCGCAGCGGGCGGCGGTGGCGTCGACGCCGGGCACGGTGAGCGGCGCGTGGCCGTCGACGGCGAGCCGGCCGTCGAAGTCGCAGAGGTAGAAGTTGAACCAGGAGCCGTAGGAGGCGACGCGGGTCAGCGACTCGTAGCGCTCCGGCAGCCGGCCCAGGGTGGCGTCGATGACGGCGGAGTTCCGGTTGAGCGTGCCGGCCAGGTCGTCGAGGGCGCGGACGTCGGCGGCGAGCGGCGGCCGGGTCTGGCGCAGCAACCCGGCGGTGGTGTCGGTCAGCTCGCCGAGACTGACCAGCGCCTCACCGATGGCGGTGCGGTCGGCGGAGAGCCCGGAGACGAACTGCTGGAGCTGGACGACGCTCTGGTCCAACTCCCGGTCGTGGCTCGCCAGGGTGCCCAGCACCTCGTTGAGGTTGGTGACCACCCGGCCGATGACCGCGTCCCGGTCGGCCAGGGTGCTGGTCAGCGAGGCGGTGCGCCGCAGCAGGCTGGCCACCGTGCCGCCCTCGCCCTGGAGCACCTGGACGATCTCGTACGCCAGCTTGTTGACCTCGGCGGGGTCGAGCGCGGTGAACAGCGGCCGGAAGCCGTTGAACAGCACGGTCAGGTCCAGCGCCGGCCTGGTCTGGGCGAGCGGGATGAGACCGTCGGGGCGCAGCGGGCGGGGGTCGCCGGGACCCTCGGTCAGGGCCAGGTAGCGCTGGCCGACCAGGTTGCGGTAGCGGATGGCGGCGCGCACGCCGACGGCCACCGGCACCGTCCGGTCGACGGTGAAGGCCACCTCGGCGGTCGTGTCGTCGACCACCCGGATGCCGGCCACCTTGCCCACCCGCACCCCGGCGATGCGCACGTCGTCGCCGGAGAGCAGGCCGGTCACGTCGGTGAACCGGGCCCGGTAGGTGGTGCCGCCGGGCGGGAACGCGCCGAGGGTCTGCGCGAGCAGCCCCGTGGCCAGCAGCGTGACCGCCGCGAACACCAGCAGCTTGACCAGCGCGGGGGTCGTCTTCCCGGTCATCGTGCGGTCACCACCGCTCCGCGCAGCAGCGGGCCCCAGAGCAGCACCGCGATGTCGGGCACCTCGGCGGGTGGCGTCCCGGTGAGCCCGCCGACGAGCGGCTTCACGAGCGCCCGCTCCTCGCCGGTGCCGGCCCGGCCCATCGCCGGGGAGGCCGGCGCCGCGGGCGCCCCGCCGGCCGGCACCCCCACGGGCAGGGGCTTCGGGGTACGGGTGCCGCCGTAGTCGTAGCCGTCGGCGACGGCCACCTCCGGTGCGGGCACCTTCGGGTTCGGCAGGCCCCGGCAGTCGGGGCCGTCGTGGGCGGCGTAGGCGGGCTCGTCGCGGCCCCGCTCGTACGGGCCGCCGTCGCGGGTCACCTCCAGGGTGATGTGCATCCGGCCGCCGTCGAAGACCTCCTCGACGCGCGGTTGCAGGTCGACCAGCCCGTGCACCAGGCACGGGTATTCCGGCGCGTAGGCGGCGAGCAGTTCCAGCACCGGGCGGCTGACCTGGCCGAGCCGGATGAGCTGGTCGCCGTGCCGGTCCAGGAAGCCGCGGGCGGTGTCGGCCGTGTCGGTGGTGTCGGCGAGGAACGCGGCGAGCTGGTCGCGCTGGTCGCCGACGGTGCGGGCGGTGACGGTCACGTCGCGCAGCAGGGCGATCAGGTCGGGCAGCGCCGCGTCGTAGCTGTCCAGCACGGTGGCGAGCTGGCGCAGGTCCTCGGTGAGGGTCGGCAGCTGCGGGTTGAGCTGCCGCAGGTACGCGCCGAGCCGGACCAGGTTCACGCCGAGCCGGTCGCCGCGCCCCTCCAGGGCGGTGGTGATCGCGCCGAGGGTGGTGGCGAGCTGGTCGGGGCGGACGGACTGGAGCAGCGGCAGCGCCTCGTCGAGCACCCGTTCCAGCTCGACGGCCGTGCGGCTGCGGTCCTGGGTGATCACCGCGCCGTCGCGGATCGGCCCGGCGGAGCTGCCCGGTGGCGGGACGAGTTCCACGTACCGCTCGCCGAAGAGGGTCTTGGGCAGCAGCCGGGCGGTCACGTCGGCGGGGATCCGGCCGGTGGTGGCCGGGTCGAGGGCCAGCCCGATCACCGCTCCGTGCCCGTCGCTGCGTACCGAGCGGACGGCGCCGACCACCACGCCGCGTACCTTCACGTCGGCGCCTTTCAGGAGGTGCAGGCCGGCGCGGTCGGCGCGGAGGGTGACCCGGTCGACCGGGGTGAACGCCCCGCGGTACTGGAGCACGGCGGCGGTCAGCGCCGCGGTGAGCAGGGCGACGAAGACGAGGCCGAGCAGACGGTGTCGCATGGTCACCCCGCGATCCGGACGGTGGTGGTGGCGCCCCAGATGGCCAGGGACAGGAAGAAGTCGACGACGTTGACCGCGACGATCGCGGTCCGCACGGCCCGGCCGACGGCGACGCCGACCGCGGCCGGCCCGCCCTTGGCGGTGTAGCCGTACCAGCAGTGCACGAGCACGACGATCACGCTGAACACCAGCACCTTGCCGAAGGACCAGAGCACGTCCTCGGGTGGCAGGAACAGGTGGAAGTAGTAGTCGTAGGTGCCGGCGGACTGTCCGAAGTAGCCGACCGCGATGGTGCGGGTGGCCAGGTAGCTGGCGAGCAGGCCGACCACGTACAGCGGGATGACCGCGATGAAGCCGGCGATCATGCGGGTGGTGACCAGGAACGGCAGCGAGGGCACCCCCATCACCTCCAGCGCGTCGACCTCTTCGGAGATCCGCATGGCGCCGAGCTGGGCGGTGAACCCGCAGCCGACCGTGGCCGACAGCGCCAGCGCGGCGACCAGCGGCGAGATCTCGCGGGTGTTGAAGTACGCCGAGACGAAGCCGGTGAAGGCGCTGCTGCCGATCTGGTCGAGCGCCTGGTAGCCCTGGAGCCCGACCTCGGTGCCGGTGAAGAAGGTGAGGAAGCAGATCACCCCGACGGTGCCGCCGAGCACGGCGAGCGCTCCGGTGCCGAAGCTGACCTCGGCCAGCAGCCGGATCACCTCGCGCCGGTAGCGGCGCAGGGTGCGCGGCGCCCAGGCCAGGGCGCGCAGGTGGAAGGCGAGTTGCCCGCCCAGGTCGTCGAGATACCGCAGGACCGCCACGTCAGCTCCCCTTCTGCGGGACGACCTGGAAGTACACGGCCGTGACCACGAAGTTCAGCGCGAACAGCAACATGAAGGTGATCACCACGCTGCGGTTGACCGCGTCGCCGACGCCCTTCGGCCCGCCCTTCGCGGTCATTCCCTGATGGCTGGCGACCAGCGCGGCGGCGGCACCGAACAGCAGCGCCTTCACCTCGCCGACCACCAGGTCGGGCAGCTGGCCGAGGGCCTGGAAACTGGCCAGGTACGCCCCGGGCGTGCCGCCCTGGAGCACCACGTTGAACGCGTAGCCGCCGGTCACGCCGACCACGCTGACCAGGCCGTTGAGCAGCACCGCCACCAGCATCGAGGCGAGCACCCGGGGCACCACGAGGCGGTGGATCGGGTCGATCCCGAGCACCTGCATGGCGTCCAGCTCCTCGCGGATCTTCCGGGCGCCGAGGTCGGCGCAGATGGCCGAGCCGCCGGCGCCGGCGATGATCAGCGCGGTGACGATCGGGCCGGCCTCACGGACCACGGCGAGCACCGAGGCGGCGCCGGTGAACGACTGCGCGCCGAGCTGGCGGACCAGCGAGCCGAGCTGGAGCGCGATCACCGCGCCGAACGGGATGGAGACCAGCGCGGCGGGCAGGATGGACACCGAGCTGATGAACCAGGCCTGCTGCACGAACTCGCGGACCTGCACCGGCCGGCGGCCCAGCCCGCGCAGGGTGTCCAGGCAGAACGCGAAGAACTCGCCGGTGTTCCGGACGGCGGCGGCAGGGGCGTTCATACCACCACCTCCTCGTTCGGGTCGGCGGCCCAGCGGCCCTCGAACGACCCGGGCGGCGGGGTGACGCCGTGCTCGCGGCACCACTGCCCCGGCGGGCGCTCGGCCCGGCGCGGCCGCCCGTCCGACGGGGGCAGTTGCAGCGGGATCGGCGGCAGCGGCGGGAGTTCCACGCCGGCCTGCGCCTCGGCCGCGAGCTCCTCGGCGTCCTTCTCCTCGGCCATCCCGATCGGGCCGATGCGCTGGGCGTTGAGGAACTGCCGGACCACCGGCTCGGTGCTGGACAGCAGCATCTCGCGCGGCCCGAACATGGCCAGGTGCCCGTGGTAGATCAGGCCGATGTTGTCCGGCACGGTCCGGGCCGTGTTGATGTCGTGGGTGACGATCAGGAAGGTCGCCCCGGTGCGCTGGTTGAGGTCGACGATCAGCTGGTTCAGATAGGCGGTGCGCACCGGGTCCAGCCCGGAGTCCGGCTCGTCGAAGAGGACGATCCGCGGGTCGAGGACGAGCGCCCGGGCCAGCCCGGCCCGCTTGCGCATCCCGCCGGAGATCTCGCCGGGCAGCTTGTGCTCGGCGCCGACCAGGCCGACCATCTCCAGCTTCTCGGTGACCACGGCCCGGATCTCCGACTCGGAGCGGCGGGTGTGCTCGCGCAGCGGGAACGCCACGTTGTCGTAGATGGTCATCGAGCCGAACAGCGCGCCGTCCTGGAACAGCACGCCGAACAGCTTGCGCACCTCGTACAGCTCGCGCTCCGAGAGTCTCGGCAGGTCCCGGCCCTCGATGAGGACGGAGCCCCGGTCGGGCTTCAGCAGACCAACCAGCGTCTTGAGGAACACCGACTTGCCCGTACCCGAGGGTCCCAACAGGACGGAGATCTCCCCGGCGGGCAGGGTCAGGGTGAGGTCCGACCAGACCGGGTGCCCGCCGAAGGACTTGGTCAGTCCGCGTACCGCGACCTCGACGCCCATCGTTCCCCTCCCTTCGTGTCCCACTGGGACATCGGGCGGGGCCGGCCGGACGCAACAACTACTTTCCGTCACCTCTTCGGGACGACCGGCGAGCTATGCAAAACCCCGGAGGTGTCGATAACGTGCCGGAAAACGGCCGGCGATGAGGATGTTCCACGAACGCCATGACGACAGTGATCGAGTCCGAGCTCGTCCGCCGGGCCGCCGCGGGCGACCCGGCGGCTGTCGAGGAGCTGCTCGTCGGCGTACGGCCGGGGCTGGTCCGCTACTGCCGGGCCCGGCTTGGCCGGGTGGGCGGGGCGTACACCACCGCCGACGACGTGGCCCAGGAGGTGTGCGTGGCCGTGCTGCGCGCCCTTCCCCGCTACCGCGAGCAGGGCGTCCCGTTCGCCGCGTTCGTCTACGGCATCGCCGCGCACAAGGTGGCCGACGCCCAGCGCTCCGCCGTCCGCGACGCCGCGGTGAGCCCCACCGACACCCCCGTCGACCGGCCGGACGCCGCGCCCGGTCCTGAACAGCAGGCCGTGGCGAGCGACCTGGCCCGGCGGCTCTCCGCGCTGCTCGACCGGCTGCCCGACGCGCAGCGGGAGATCATCCTGTTGCGGGTCGCCGCGGGGCTGTCCGCGGAGGAGGTCGGCGGCATCGTCGGCATGTCGGCGGCCGCGGTCCGGATGGCCCAGTCCCGGGCGCTGGCCCGGCTCCGTACCCTGGCCGGGGGCTCACTGGACGAGGTGGCGGCATGACCGGGCGGATGCCGGGCGACGGCGACGAGGCGATGGACCTGGGGACCATCGCCCGCGACGACGCGCTGCTCGACGCGCTCGGCCGCGGCGAGGCCGCGCCCGAGGGCGACGCGCTCGCCGGGATGCTCGCCCTCTGGCGGGCCGAGCTCGCCGAGGAGCCGGCCACCGCGGTACGCCCCGGCGCGCCCGCGCCCGCCGAGGAGGTGCCCGCGCGACGGGCGGTCCGCCGCCCCCGCCCCTGGACGCTGCGGCTGGCGGCCGCCGCCGTGGCGCTGCTGGCCCTGGTCTCCGGGCTCGGCATCGGCAGCCGCGACGCCGGACCGGGCAGCCCGCTCTGGTCGCTGACCCGGCTGCTGCACCCGCAGCAGGCCGAAGTGCGCGGCATCGAGGACACCGTGGACCGCGCCCGCGCGGCCCTGGACGCCGGCCGGCTCGACGACGCCGAGGCGCTGGTCGCGCAGGGCCGGCGGGACCTCGCCCGGGTCGAGGACCCGGCGGCCGTCGCCCGGCTGGGCGCCGCGCTCGACGTCCTGGCCAGCGATCTGGCGGCGGCCCGCGCGGCAACGGCGCCGCCGAGCACGGCGCCGGCCGCCACGACCGGCCCGGCCACCCCCGCGCCCACCGCCGTCCCGAGCCCGACCGTCACCGGTACGCCCCGGCCGGCCCCCGCCACCCGGGGCGGCACGCCGAGACCCGGGTCGAGCGGTTCGCCGGCACCGGCCGGCAGTCCGTTGCTGCCGCTGCCCCGGCTGCCGCTGCCGCTGCCGTCGGTGTCGATCTCCGGGCTGCCGCTGCCCGAGCTGCCGCTGCCCACCGGCGGCGGGCTGCTCGACTGAGCGCGTCCGCGCCACGGACCGGCGCTCGGTTACTGTGCTGGCGTGAGCGCAGCGACGACCGTCAACGAGGGACGCCGGGCGCGGATGACCACGAGCCGGCGGCTGAGCGTCATGATGCTCGGGATGACCGTGCTGGTGCTCGCCGGCGGCGGGATCGGCGCGGTGGCGCTGTCCCACACCGCCGCGGTCTCCAACCGGCTGGCCGACACCATCTCCCCGGCCCGCACCGCGGTGAGCCGGCTGGAGAGCGGCCTGCTGGAGCAGGTGGCGGCGGTCCGGGGGTACGTCATCAGCGGCGACCCGGAGCTGCTGCGCCGGTACGAGGAAGGGGTGGCCGCCGAGCGCGCGACCGCGCGGCGGGCCCGCGAACTGCTCGCCGACGAGCCGGACGCGCGCCGTGAGCTGGACGCCGCCCTCGTCCTCGCGGAGCGCTGGCGGGCCGATTACCCGGCCCGGCTGATCGCCGGCCGGCGGGCCGGCGCGGGCGCGGCGGAGCTGGCGCCGGTGGTACGGCAGGGCGGGGTGGCGTTCGACGCCGCGCAGGCAGGGCTGACCGGCCTGGAGGCGCGGCTGGACCGGGAACAGGTGGCCGGCCGGGCCGACCTCGACGGCGCCCGCGCGCTGCGGGACCTTCTCTTCGTGGCGATCCTGGCCACCCTGCTGCTGTCCAGCATCGTCATCTCGGTGCTGGTCCGCACCACGGTGCTGCGCCCGCTGGACCGGCTGGGCGCCTCGGTGCGCCGGGTGGCCGGCGGCGACTTCGAGCACCGCCTCGCCCCGGAGGGGCCGGCCGACATCGCCCGGCTCACCGCCGACGTGGAGACCATGCGGCAGCGGGTGGTCGACGCGCTGCACACCAGCCGCCGGCACCGGGACGCCCTCGAACAGCAGGCCGCCGAGCTGCGCCGGTCCAACGAGGACCTGGAGCAGTTCGCCTACGTGGCCTCGCACGACCTCCAGGAGCCGCTGCGCAAGGTGGCGTCGTTCTGCCAGATGCTGCACCGCCGCTACGCCGGCCAGCTCGACGACCGGGCCCGGCAGTACATCGACTACGCGGTGGACGGGGCGACCCGGATGCAGAACCTCATCAACGACCTGCTGGCGTTCTCCCGGATCGGCCGCGTCTACCGCGACGACCGGGAGGTGGACCTGGCTGCCGTGCTCGCCCAGGCCGAGTCGAACCTCTCCGACCGGATCGCCGAGGCGGGCGCCGAGATCGTGGCGGACCCGCTGCCGGTGGTGCACGGCGACCCGACGCTGCTCACCATGCTCTGGCAGAACCTGCTCGGCAACGCCGTGAAGTTCCGCCGGTCCGACCGGGCACCCCGGATCCGGGTGGCGGTCACCGAGGACGAGGCCGGCTGGGAGCTCGCCGTGGCGGACAACGGCATCGGCATCGACCCCCGCTACGCCGACAAGATCTTCCTGATCTTCCAGCGGCTGCACCCGCGCGGCGCCTACGACGGCACCGGGATCGGCCTGGCCATCTGCAAGAAGATCATCGAGTACCACGGCGGCTCGCTGCGGCTGGACGACGGCTACGCCGAGGGCGCCCGGTTCGTCTTCACCCTGCCGAGGCCGGCCGCCACAGCCGCCGTGCCAGAGCAGGCGGGCGAGCGCGCGGCGGTGGCCCCGGCCTGAGCGCGGGGCCACCGGCGACGGCTCAGCCGGCGGCCCGTTCCCGGTCGGCGGCCCGGCCCAGCGCCACCATCCGCAGCGTCTCCTCGCGCCGGCGCACCAGCAGCACCCCGGCCAGGAAGGCGACCGGCGGCACGAGCACCAGCATGAGCCACTGGGCCGGCACCAGCGGGATGGTGTGTCCCATGTGCATGGTGGACACCGACCAGCCGGCCAGCGTGGTGTCGATGACCAGGGCCAGCGCGGCGACCGGCGCCAGCAGCACGGCGATCCGCCGGCGCACCGGCGCGGCGAGCGTCGCCACGGCGACCACGACGGCCAGGGCCGCGGCACCGAGCCCGGCCACGTAGAGCCAGATCACCAGCTCGCTGCGGGCTTCCAGCCCGTACAAGCTCTGGTAGCTCGTCAGGCCGTCCCGCACCTCGAACAGCGGGCTGGTCACCCGATTCAGCTCCAGCAGGGCGAGCGCCACGACCGGACCGGCCACCAGGGCGGCCAGCCGCCGTGGCCCGAGCACCGCGGGCGCCCGGCGCGGCGGCGCGGGCACGGTGAGCGCGGCGGCGGCCACCACGGCGAGGACGAACTGGGGCAGGGTGTCGACGACGTACGTCGGCTGGTCGACGACGCCGGGCCCGACCAGCACCGCCCAGCCGGCCACCCCGGCCCACGCCAGACCGGCGGCCACCCGGGGCAACCCGGCCAGCGCGGTCACCGCCACCGCCGCCCAGCCGGCCACCCGCAGCCAGTCGACGAGATCGGGGCCGACGCCGCGCATCGGCGGCGGCAGGGACGGGTCGACCAGGAGCTGGTCGAGCAGGTTCCGCCCGGCCGCGGCGCAGAGGATCAGCGCCAGCAGGACGCCGGTGACGGCGGCGGCGTCGACCCAGGCCGGCTCGGTGAACCCCCGTGCGCCCACCCGCAGCCGGGCCCGGAGACCGGCCCCGACCAGGTCGACCGTGTCCCGCAGCCCGGGCCGGGTCTGCCCCGGCCGCGCGTCGGCGAGGAGGACCGTCACCATCTCCTCCTCGTACGCCCGGCGGTGTTCCCAGGGGTGGACGGCGAGCAGCCGGCGGTAGCGGCGCTCCAGCTCGGCGGCGCTCACGCCACCCCTCCCCCCGGCAGCAGGCCGGCGGCGCGCAGCCGGCGGCCGGCGGTGTCGGCGTTGCGGCGCAGCCGGGTCACCTCGTCGGCGAGCCGGGTCGCGCCCAGCGCGGTGAGGCGGTAGTAGCGGCGCAGCCGGGTCTGCACCACCTCCTCGCGGTCGACCTCGATGAGACCGTCGGCGCGGAGCCGGTCGAGGACGGCGTAGAGGGTGCCGGCGCGCAACCGGACCCGCCCGTCGGAGATGCGCAGCACGTCCTCGATGACCGCGTAGCCGTGCCGCGGTGTCTCGGCCAGCGCGGTGAGGACCAGGAACGTCGGTTCCCGGAGGGGACTGTCGGTCATGCCGGCGAGCATATACCGACTATCGGCATATACGCGGTACCGTCACTTGGCCGGCCGGCTGCCGTCCCCCTCGGCGGCCGCCGCGACGCTCTCGGTGACCGGCCCGAGCACCGGCCCGACCGGCGTCGCCTGCTCCGTCGGGCCCGCTCCGGTGCGCCCGCCCGGACCGGCCTGCCCGCCCGGACCGGCCTGCTCGCGGCCCTCGCCGGCGAGCCGGTCGAAGAAGCGCAGCAACTCGACCGGGAACGGCATGACCAGGGTGCTGTTCTTCTCCGCCGCCACGTCCACCACCGTCTGGAGCAGCCGGAGCTGGTACGCCCCCGGCGTGTTCGCCATCGCCCGCGAGGCGTCGGCGAGCCGCCGCGACGCCTGGAACTCGCCGTCCGCCGCGATCACCCGGGCCCGGCGCTCCCGCTCCGCCTCGGCCTGGCGGGACATCGACCGCTTCATCCCCTCCGGCAGCGACACGTCCTTGACCTCCACCCGCTCGATGAGCAGGCCCCACGGCTTCTCCGTGGGCGCGTCGATGACCGTCTTCAGCTCCGCGTTGATCCGGTCCCGGTCGCGCAACAGGGTGTCCAGGTCCGCCTTGCCGATCACCGACCGCAGCGCGGTCTGCGCGACCTGGAGCACCGCCGACGGGTAGTCACGGACGTTCACGAGCGCCTTCACCGGGTCGACCACCCGGTAGTAGACGACCGCGTCGACGGTGAGCGTGACGTTGTCCCGGGTGATCACGCCCTGCGCGGGCACCCCGATCACCGTGGTCTGCATGCTCACCCGCACCATCCGGTCGGCAACCGGGATGATCAGCTGGAATCCCGGCTGCCGGATGCGCTCCAGCACCCGGCCGAAGCGGAACACGACGCCGCGCTGGTACTGCTGCACCAGCCGGATGCTCAGCGAGGCCACGAGCACCACGAGCACGATGACGATGACCAGCACGACGACGGCGGCGGCTGCCATGGTCCCCCTCGATCCCGGAGGCGCCCGCCTCCCGGCCGCGCGCGTACCCGCTCCCCCGCACTTCACGCCTGCCGCAGGGCCCGCACCGGTCCGCCCGCCCGCCGCCGCGGCCGCGAATCTTGGCGACTTACCGTCTGCAGCGAACGGAAACTCTCCAAGATCGGAGTGTGCGCCCTGGTCAGTCCTGCATCGGGCGGTGCTCGGCGATCCACCGCTCCACGTCCCGCTTGCGCCAGACCTTGCCCATCTGGAGAACGGCGACCGGGTCGGGGAATCCCTTGGCGTTCGTGATGACGTTGACGCGCTGGCGGCTGATGCCGCCGAGCATGTCCCGAATCTCCGCCGCGCCGACGAGGTCCATGACATTGACGGTAGACAGCGGCGTGTGTTATGCGAGCGCCAACGTCACGAGACGTTGACATGTGACTACAGCGACGGGGAGCATGGGGGCATGCCCCGGCTAGACACATCACCCGGCGTCCATGCCCTTCCCGCCCTGCTCGCGCACCAGGCGATCCGTCCGCTCTGGCACTGCCGACGAGGCTGCGGGACCTGGCCGTGCCAGACGGCGAGGCTTGCCCTGCGGGCGAGCTACGACGGCGATCCGGTGGGACTGGCCGTACACATGGCCGGCTGCCTGTTCGACGCCGCGAGCGACCTGTACCGCCTCAACCCCGACGACATGCCCGGCGCGGATGCCTTGTACGTGCGGTTTGTGGGGTGGACACGGCGACGGCTGGTCGAGTGAGCCCTCGTCGCGGCGGTTCAGAAGCGGCGGTCGATCGGGATGCCGTGCGGTGGGGCCTGGCGTAGCAGCCAGACCGGGTTGCTCGCGCCGACGATCTCCCCGTCGCGTCCCCGGACCTGCGTGCGGACGTACACGCCGGCGCCGACGTCGACGGACAGGTCGTGCCAGCCCTCGCGAAGCTGCCGCCACGGCACCTGTCCGGTCCGGATCGCGGGGGTCGGGTCCGCGACGCCGGCCCGGTCGACCGTGCCGGTGACCACCTCCACGGTCGCGCCGGCCGGCAGGTCGGTGGCGCGCAGCCGGACGGTCGGGTCGGCGTCGGTGAGCACCACGGCGCCCATCGCGCTGCGGCCGCCGACCTCCAGGTCGAGGGCGCCCCGGTAGCGCGCCAGGTCGGTGAACCAGGCCTGCCCGGCGCGCAGCGCCGCCACCAGGTCGTCGCGGCCGGTTGAGGCCGCCCAGACGTACGTGACGTGCCGCTCCCGCCCGGCCCGCCAGTCGGTGCCGTCGTGGTCGTCGGTCACCCCGACGGCCGTGACCGGGATGGCGTTGCGGGCCGCCACGTCGTACGCCCAGAGGTGGTCGTCGACCGGGTTGCGTCCGATCTCGATCAGGTCGACGCCGAGTGCGTGCCGCTCCACCAGCAGCCGGGCGAGGGACTCGCGGCGTTCCACGTCGAGCGGGTGGTTCCAGCAGACCACCCCGCCGTGGCCGTGCAGGAACTCCACCATCCGCTCGGTCGCCCCGGCGTCGTTGTCCCGGTAGGGCGGCGACGGGAAGGGTGGCAGCGTCTGGTCGCCGCCGAACCAGTTGAGGTGCCGGACCATCGACACCTCGTACGCGCGGTGGTGGGTGACGCCCGGGTACGCCCCGGCGTAGCCGCGCAGCACCTCGGCCCGCAGCTCCTCGCCGCCCTGCCCGGCGCGCCGGGCCCGGTCGAAGACCAGCCGGTCGACCACGAACGCCCCGCGCGCGCCGGCCGCGACCTGCACCCCGAGGCGCAGCCCGCGCAGCGAGTTGTCCCCGGCCACCAGGTCCGGCCAGAGCCGTCGCACGTCGGCCAGCAGGTCGAGGGTGTGCCGCCGCCAGGCGCCAGCCGCGGCGGGCAGGTCGACGGTGCCGTGCCGCCCGTCGGCCCGGTGCCGCGGCTCGGCCGCCGCGCCGAGGCGATAGCGGAGCACGAGCTGGCCGGCGGGGCGGCCGGCGCCGGCCGGGTGGTGGGACAACGCGATCTCGACGATCAGCGTGGCGTCCGGGCCGGCGGCCTCGGGCAGGACGTCGAGGTGCAGGGTGGTGTCGGAGATGTTCCCGGTGTGCGTCCAGTTCCACGCCTTGCCGGCGTACCAGAGAATGCCGGCGCCCGCGGCGGTGAGCCGCAGCGCGCGGCCGGGGTCGCCGTCGGCGTGCGGGGCGGGCACGAAGTCGGCGGCGGACGCGGTGAGCCGGCCCTCGGTGGACGCCTTCCAGGTCCAGGCCAGCCCGCCCTCGGGTTCCTCCGGGCCGTCGAAGTGGACGGTCCGGCGGTGGTCGTGGGCGGCGACGCGGAAGTCGTGGTCGGTCCACCAGAGCACGTCGACGGCGTTGCGGCGGGCCTGGTCGAGGTGGGCGGCGTAGCTGGCGACGCCCTCGCTGAACGAGGCGTGCAGGTGCATGGCCATGCTGATCGGCCGCCGTCCGCGGGCCGGCGCCGGCGGGTCGCCGGTGGCGGCCAGGCCGACCGGCACGCCGATCCCGGCGACCGCGAGGCCACCGGCGGCGGCGAGGAGGCTCCGCCGGTCCAGCCGCGCCCGTTCGCCCATGCCGCTCCCCCGCTCCCCGTGCCGGCCCGGGCCAGCGTACGGACGTCCGCGCCGGCCCGGCATCCGGCGATCGTGCGGACCGCGGAGCACGGCGGGCCAGTGCGGGTAGCGGGCGGCGAAGGGCCGGGCCGCGTAGCGATCGGTAAAGGACTGCGGGTTCAGGCGGCGTAGCGGGCGGCCAGGTCGATCACGCGGCGGGCGGCGGCCACCATGGCGCGGTCGGCGAACCGCCCGTCGGGCAGCACCACGGTGCCGGAGTCGCGCAGCTGCGCGTCGGCGACCGCGTCGAGCAGTTCCCGGGCCCGGTCCACCTCGCGGCCGGCGGGGCGGAACGCGGCGGCGATCACCGGCAGTTGGCGCGGGTGGATGGCGGCCCGGCCGAGGAAGCCGAGCCGCCGGCCGGCCGCGCAGGAGGCGGCCAGCCCGTCGAGGTCGGCCACGTCGGCGTACACCGACATGGCCGGCGGCGGCAGGCCGGCCGCGCGGGCCGCCACCACGATCCGGCCGCGGGCCCAGAGCAGGCCGTCGTCGTCGGCGACGCCCAGGTCGGAGCGGAGGTCGGCCTCGCCTAGCCCGAGCGAGGCCACCGCCGGGTGGGCGGCCGCGATGGCGTACGCGGACTCCAGCCCGACGGCCGACTCGACCAGCGGGTGCAGCGGGGCGTCGACCCGGGCGGCCACCGCGGCCACGGTCGCCGGTGACTCCACCTTGGGCAGGCGCAGCCCGGCCAGCCCCGGCCGGCCGGCGACGGCGGTCAGGTCGGCGTCGACGTCCGGGCCGGTCAGCTCGTTGACCCGCACCTGCACAGGCAGCGGCTGCGGGTCGGCGAGGAATTCGGCGACGGCGTCCCGGGCGTACGCCTTGCGGCCGGCGACGACGGCGTCCTCCAGGTCGAGGATGACCGCGTCGGCCCCGGCGGCGACCGCCTTGGCGAACCGGTCGGGCCGGTCGCCGGGCACGTAGAGCCAGGTGAGCAGCATCAGATCACCCCGCGCTCGCGCAGCGCGGCCAGTTCGTCGCCGGTCAGGCCGAGCGCGCCGAACACCGTGTCGGTGTCCTGACCGTGCCGGCGGCCGGCGTGCCGGATCTCCCCCGGGCTCTCCGACATCCGGAACGGCACATTCTGCATCCGCACCTCGCCCAGTTCCTCGTCGGGGACGGTGACGACGGTGCCGAGCGCCGCGTACTGCGGGTCGGCGAGGATGTCCCGCACGTCGTAGACGGGGGCCACGGCGGCCTGGGCCGCCTCGAACGCGGCCACCACCTCGTCGCGGTCCCGCTTCGCCACCCACGCACCGACCGCAGCGTCGAGTTCGTCGGCGTGCGCGGCCCGGCCGCTGCCGGTGGCGAACCACGGCTCGTCGACCAGTTCCGGGCGGCCGACGAGCCGGACCACCCGTTCGGCGATGCTCTGCGCGCTGGTGGACACGGCCACCCACCGCCCGTCGGCGCAGCGGTAGGTGTTGCGCGGGGCGTTGTTGTTGGACCGGTTGCCCAGCCGGGGCTGCACGTAGCCGAGCTGGTCGTACCAGGTGATCTGCGGGCCGAGCATCGCCATGATCGGCTCGATGATGGCGAGGTCGACCACCTGGCCCCGGCCGGTCAGGTCGCGGCCGCGCAGGGCCAGCATGACCGCGTACGCGGCGGCGAGCGCGGTGACCGAGTCGGCCAGCCCGAACGGGGGCAGCGTGGGCGGCCCGTCGGGTTCCCCGGTGGCCGCGGCGAACCCGCTCATCGCCTCGGCGAGGGTGCCGAACCCGGGCCGGGGCGCGTACGGGCCGATCTGCCCGAAGCCGCTGATCCGGGCGATGACCAGCCGGGGGTTGACCGCGTGCAGCTCGTCCGGGCCGAGACCCCAGCGTTCCAGGGTGCCGGGGCGGAAGTTCTCCACCAGCACGTCGGCGTCGGCGAGCAGCCGGCGCAGCAGCTCGGCGCCCTGCGGGTCGGAGAGGTTGAGCGTGACGGTCCGCTTGTTGCGGCCGAGCACCTTCCACCACAGGCCGACGCCGTCCTTCGCGGGGCCGTGCCCCCGGGACGGGTCCGGCTTGGCGGGATGCTCCACCTTGACCACGTCGGCGCCGAAGTCGCCGAGGAACGCGGCGGCCAGCGGGCCGGCGAAGAGGGTGGCCAGGTCGACGACCTTGACGCCGTGCAGCGGGGCGGTCGTGGTCATGGCGTCCCCTTCACCGGGTCGACGGCGGCCAGGAACACGTCGCCGTTGCCGAGCGCGGCGCCGCCCGCGGGTGTGCCGGCGGTGCGGCCGCTGACCAGCAGCCGGCCGTCGGGCCCGACGGTGGCGTAGACGTTCTCCTCGCCGAACGGGTCGGCCGCGTCGTCGCGGGCCGTGCCGTACTGGGCGACGGCGACCTGCCGGCCCTTGCCGTCGAGGCGCAGGGTGAGCACGTCCGCGCCGCCGGCCGGCACGCCGAGGGTGCTGCCGGTGAAGCCGACCACCGCGACGGTGCCGTCGGCGAGGGCCAGCACGTCCGTGCCGGCGTCCGCGCCGCGCCCGCCGGTGACGGTCCGCCAGCGCTGCGCGCCCTTCGCGGTGTACGCCACGGTGAGCACGTCGCCCGCCGTGGCGCCGGTGGCCACGACCTGGCCGGCGCCGGTGACGGTGACGCCGCCGAGCAGGTCGTCGCCCGTGCCGCCGGCCACGGTGAGCCAGTCGCGCGTGCCGTCCGGGGTGAACCGGGCGAGCCAGCCGTCGGCGCCGCCGAGCGCTGTCGTGCCGGGCAGCGCGCCGGACGTGCCGCCGGCCACGTAGACGCCGTTCGCGTCGGCCGCGACGGCGTACGCCTTGTCCTCGCCGGGGCCGCCGAACTGCCGGGTCCAGGCGAGGGTGCCGTCCGGGGCGATCCGGGCGAGCACGGCGTCCTTGTCGCCGGCGCTCGTCCCGCCGAACGCGCCGCTGGTGTAGCCGGCGACGTAGGCCCCGCCGTCGGGGGCGGCGGCGATCGCGTAGAACCGGTCGGCCTTGGCGGGATCGCCGGCCTGGGTCAGCCAGGCCCGCTGCCCGGTGGCGGTCAGCTTCGCCACGAACGCGTCGTCGGCGGGGCTGCCCGGGTGCCGGCCGTCGAGGTCGCCGCGGGTGTACCCGGCGGTGAGCACGCCGCCGTCGGGCAGCGGCACGGTGCCGTAGAGCCGGTCGTTGGCGGTGGTGCCGAACTGGCTGGTCCAGCGGACCGTACGGTGGTCGGCGGCGAGCCGGGTGACCACGGCGTCGAGGCCGCCGGCGTACGGCTGGCCGGCGACGGCCCCGGAGGCCGCGTAGCCGAGGGTGACGTCGCCGTCGGCGTGGGCGGCGACCCCGCCGGCCCAGTCGGCGCCGGCGGTGCCGTGCACCGGGGCGGGCAGCCCGGCCGGCGGGGTGACGCTGAGCGTGGCGGCCAGGTGCTTCAGGCCGTCGACGAACGCGGGCCGCCAGACGTCCCAGTCGTGCCCGCCGTCGAGGACGCGGAACTCGGCGGCGACGCCGTCGGCGCGGCGAACGGTGTTGTAGAGGGTCGCCGCCTCGTAGTCGAGGTCGTGCGCGGCGTCGGCCGGGTCGGGGTTGGCCCACTCGTCGTCGCCCACGGCGATGAACATCCGCACCGGCGACTCCGGGTCGAGGCCGGGCAGCAGGGCCGGGTAGTTCAGCCGCTCGTACACCTCGTCGGAGAAGGGCTGGTCGCCGTCGCCGAACGCGCCGTACTCGCGGGCCGAGGAGTCGGCCGGCGGCAGCGGCCGGTAGACGGCGGGGCTGAGCACCAGCGCGTTGGCGAACAGGTCCTGGTGGGCGAGCGCGTAGCGCAGCGCGCCGGCGCCGCCCATCGAGTAGCCGCCGACCAGCCGGGCGTCGCGGTGCGCGGCGGTGCGGTAGGTGGCGTCGACGTGGGCCACGAGGTCGCGGGTGAGCGCGGTCTCCACCGGCCGGCCGGGGCGGTCGGCGCCGGTGTACGCGGAGTCGACGTACCAGTTGCCGCGCTCGCTCCACGGCGCGTCCGGCAGCACGGCGATCACCGGCGGCACCTCGCCGTCGGCGATGAGCCGGTCCAGGTCGCTCTTCACCCGGGTCCACGCCTGCATGGTGTCGCCGCGCCCGTGCAGCAGGTAGAGCACCGGGTAGCGGGTGCCGGCGTTCGCCGCGTCGGCGTAGCCGTGCGGCAGGTAGACGGTGTAGTCGATGTCGGCGCCGAGGGCCGGCGAGGGGGCGGCGGCGGTGGTGAGGGTGCCGGACCGCTCCTTGCCGGCGACGGCGGTCTCCGGCGCGAGGCCGGCGAGCCCGACGGCGGTCAGCAGGGCGACGAGGGCGGCGCCGGGGCGCCAGGCTCTTCTCATCCGAGGGCTCCTTGGGGCAGGTCGGCGGCGCAGCGGAAGCCGATCGAGGCAGAGCGGGTCAGGCCGGCGCCGGTGAGCAGCAGCTTCACCGACACGTCCGGCGGCTGCGGGCCGCCGTCGAGATACCAGTCGGAGCCCTCCGCCCGGTAGGCGCAGCCGCCCTTGAGGATGACGAACCGGGTACGCCCGTCGGAGTGCTCGCTCTCGGTAAGGTTCCAGACGAGGGGTTCCCGCCGGGCCAGCAGGCCCGCCTGGGCGGCCACCTGCCACTCGTCCTCGGTGGGCAGCCGCAGCCCGGCCCAGTCGGCGTACGCCCGGGCGTCGGCGAGGTCGACCCCGGTGACCGGGGCGTCGGCGGGCCCCTGCCCGGCGGTGAACCGCTCGGGCCGGACCGGCCGGTAGCCGGTGGCGGCGAGGAAGCGGGCGTACTGGCCGTGGGTGACCTCGTGGGTGTCGATGGCGAAGCGGCCGAGCCGGACCTGCCGGCGCAGGGTGCCGGTGTGGTGCAGGCGCGGCGGCAGCGGCTTCCACTCGTCGACGTACGGGGCCTCGCCGTAGAGGCCGGTCTCCCGGACCCGGTGACGCACGGTCAGCTCGTGCCGGCCACCGGGGACGGTGACCATGCCGTCGGGCAGGGCCGCGAGGGGCGACCAGGGGGTGCGGGCGCGCACGGCGGCGCGGGCCGGGAACGACGGGTCCCCGGTCGGCGGCTCGTGCCGGGGCACCGGCGTCTCGGTGGCGACCACGGCGGCGATCGCCCCGGCGGGCAGCGTCCCGCCGACGGCGACCCGGCCGTCCTCCTGTTCGGTGACGGTCAGCTCGGCGCCGGTGACCAGGTCGACGAAACGCCCCGGCCGGGCGTCGGTGAGCAGCCAGGGGCCGTCGTGGTCGGCGCCCCGGTTGACCACCGTCCAGAGCGGCTGGTCGTCGTGGGTCCAGCGGGACGCGTAAACCTGGCCGGCGCCGGGGTGGTCGGCGAGCGGCACCCAGTCCTCGGCGCGCAACCACGCGGTGTGGCTGGCCTGCACCCGGCGCATGGCCCGCAGCACGGCCCGGTCCCGCTCGTTCCAGCCGACCCAGACGCCGAAGACGCTCTCCCAGACCAGCACGCCGCAGCCGTTGAGCCAGGCGGAGTGCAGCTCGTCGAGGTGGTCGCGGTGCCAGCGGCGGGTGTGGTGCAGGACGTGCCGGCGTTCGAACCACTTGGCCCGCAGCACGCCGGGGGTGTCGGAGTCGGCGAACCACTGCGCCCAGGACATGGCGTGGTCCTCGATCCGGGCCAGCGGCACCCGGCTCTCCCCCTCCAGGACCAGGCCGGGGCGGACCGCGTCGAGGGCCTTGCGCAGCTCGCCCGCGCCCTCCTTGAGGGTGTCCAGGAAGACGCCGTCGACGCCGAGCCGGTCGGCCAGCGCGGCTACCTCCTCGGCGTCGGCGCCGGGCTCCCGCCGCGTGCCGGTGTCCCACGGGTTGTAGTCGACGAACACCCGGACCCCGGCGGCCTGGAACGCGCGGACCACCTCGGGCAGCTCCGGCACGTCGCGGTACCAGTCGAACTGGTTGCGCTCGTCCAGGCCGATCACCGGGTACGCGTGCCAGAGCACCACCCCGTCGAAGCCGCCGAAGTCGCGCCGCGCCGCGTCGAGGAACGCCTCGACGGTGAACTCCCCGCGGTCGTGGTCGTACAGCGTCTCGTCCCAGAGCCAGGCGAGGCAGACGCTGAAGCAGTCCCCGGCGATCTCGTCGTAGTGCGCGCCCGTGTAGCCGAGCCGGGCGCGGGCGTCGGCCCGCCACCGGGTGAGCTGCTCCCGCCAGGCGGGCCAGTCGGCGGGGTCGTCGGGAGCGGCGAAGATCTTCGCCTCGTCCAGGGTGGTCAGGTCGGCGTGCCCGCCGAGCGGGACCTCGGTGGGCTGGTCGATCGGCCGCGGCACGTACGGGTTGAAACTCACTGGACCTCTCCGTAGGTGGCGGCGGCGAGCGCGTCGATGGCGGCCCGCTCGGGCAGGGCGGTGGAGGCGCCGGGTCGCTCGGCACAGGCCGCGCCGGCGGCGCACGCCCAGCGCAGCACGGCCGTGGCGGTGTCCCCGGTGAGCCCGCCGCGTTCGGCCAGGGCGACCGCGAGCGCGCCGGTGAACGCGTCACCGGCGGCCGTGGTGTCCACCGCGTCGACCTTCGGGGCCGGCACCTCGATCCGGGCGCCGTCCCGGTCGGCGTAGGCGGCCCCGCGCGCGCCGAGGGTGAGCACCACCCGGGGCACGAGGCCGACCAGCGTGTCGAGCAGCGCCGCCGGCTTGTCGGTGAACACCCCGGCGACGACCGCGGCCTCGTGCTCGTTGACCACCAGCACGTCGACGAGGTCGAGCAGTTCGGCGGGCAGCGGCCGGGCCGGGGCGGCGTTGAGCACCACGGCGGCGCCGCCGGCGCGGGCCCAGCCGGCGGCCCGGGTGACCTCCGCGAGGGGCACCTCCAGTTGCAGCAGCAGCACGCCGGCCGCCGCCACCGCGTCGCGGTCGGCGTCGTCGAGGGTCAGCGCGCCGTTCGCGCCGGGTGCGACCACGATGCAGTTCTCCGCCGCGTGGTCGACGGCGATGAGCGCGACCCCGGACGGCCCGTCGACGGTGCGCAGGCCGGCCACGTCGACGCCGGCGGAGGCCAGGTTGTCCCGCAGCAGCCCGCCGAACCCGTCGCCGCCGATCGCGCCCACGAAGGCGCAGTCGGCGCCGGCCCGGGCGGCGGCGACCGCCTGGTTGGCGCCCTTCCCGCCGGGCACCATCCGGAAGTCGTCGCCGAGCACGGTCTCGCCGGGGCGGGGCAGCTGCGGCGCGGTGACCACGAGGTCCAGGTTGGCGCTGCCGACCACGACCACCCGGGCGCTCCGGGTCGGCTCTGTTCGCGACTGCGGGGCTCGCAGGCCCGGCTCACTCCTCGCGCTCACGCCGCACCCCGGTGGGCCAGGGCGAGGGTACGGTCGGCCAGGGCGTCGAAACCGATGCCGTCGAAGCCGGCGATGCTGCTGGCCAGCCGGTTGCGCAGCGGCGCCACCCAGCGCCCCGGCAGCCGGGCGGCGCCGGTGAGCGCGCCGGTGACCGCGCCGACGGTGGCGCCGTTGGAGTCGGTGTCCCAGCCGCCGGCGACCACCGCGCAGATGGACCGTTCCAGGTCGCCCCGCCCGTACGCGAGGGCCGCCGCGACCAGGGCCGCGTTGTTGCGGACGTGCACCCAGTGCAGGTGGCCGTGCCGCGCGTAGAGGGTGTCCACGATGCTCTCCCAGTCGTCACCGGCGGCGCCCAGGGCGCGCGCCTCACGGACGGCGGCGGTGAACCGGCTGCCCGGGGGCAGCACCGACTCGCCGGCGTCCAGCACCGCGTCGACGTCACCGGCCACCGGCGCGGCCGCGGCCAGGGCGGCCACCCAGATCGCCCCGTACGCCCCGGCCCGGACGTGGCTGACGGCCGCGTCCCGCCAGGCGGCCTCGGCGGCCCGGTCGGGGCGGCCCGGGTTGGTCCAGCCGTACACGTCGGTGCGGATCTGCGCGCCGATCCACTCCCGGAACGGGTTGTGCCGGCGGGCGGTGTCCGGCGGGGTGAGGCCGAGCAGCAGGTTGCGGTAGGCGACCCGCTCGGCGGTGAAGACCCGCCCGGCGGGCAGCCAGTCCAGCCAGGCCTGGGCCACGTCGGCGCTCGTGAAGCCGGGTCCGTGGGTCTCCAGGACCCGCAGCGCCAGTAGCGGGAAGTTGAGGTCGTCGTCCTCGGGCATGCCGGCGATGTTCTCGGCGAGGCTGGTCGGTGCGCTGCGCCGGTTCCACGGCCAGCGGGCGGCCACGTCGGCCGGCAGCCCCTGCGCGGTGAACCAGTCGCGCAGCGGCCACCGGCCGGTGGCGGTGAGGATCTCCCGGATCCCGTGGCGGGGGATCTTCTCCACCGGCTTGCCGAGCAGGCAGCCGGCCGCCCGGCCGAGCCAGCCGCCGTGCAGCCGGTCCCGCTCGACGGTGGTCGGCAGGTCCCAGGCGCCCGGCCAGGTCTTGCGGACCCCGTCGAGGTCGTCGGGCTCGTCGGTCGCGTCCGGGCCGGGCAGCGCGTCGGCCGCGTCGAGCAGGTCGACGGCGAGGGCCCGCAACGCCGGCGGGGCCGGCACCGGCGAGGCCCCGCTGACCGGGGCCGTGACGTCGCCGCCGGCCGCCGCCCAGCGGTCGGCCAGGGCGGTGACGTCGCGGCCCTCGTCGCGGCTCGCGGCCAGTTCGTGCGGCAGCAGGTCCTCCGGCTGCACCCAGGTCAGCCGCAGGCCGCCGGCCGTCCCCCTCGGCCGGCCGGCGGCCGCCGCGCCGGCAGCGCTCATGCCAGCCCGCCGAACCGCTCGGCGCGCCGGGCGAAGCGCTCCCGGTCGCGGTCGAACACCTCGGTGGCGACCTCGGCGAGGACCCTCGCGGGCTCGATCAGGTCGGTGCGGGACGCGGTCGCGACGACGTCCGACCACTCGGCCGGCACGGCGGTCGCGCCGCCGAGCGCACCGGCGATGGCGCCGGCCATGGTGGCGGTGGAGTCGGCGTCCCGGCCGTAGTTGACCGAGCCGAGCACGGCCGCCCGGTAGTCGCCGCCGGCCACGACGAGCATGCCCAGCGCCACCGGCAGTTCCTCGATGGCGTGCAGCCGGCTCGGGCGGCGGGCGCCCAGGCCGGGGCTGCGGTACTCCTCCCCCACCGTGTCGTAGGGGGCCACCGCGGCGCGCAGCGCCGGGATGGCGGCCTTCCAGTCGTCGTGGCCGCGGGCCTCCTTGACCACCGCGTCGATGGCGGCGCGGGTGCCGTCGCGGGCCAGGTCGAGGGCGGCGGCCACGACGTCGTCGACGCTCGCGCCGGGGGTCGCGGCCGCGGCGACCGCGGCGGCGAAGACCGCCGCGGCCTCCCGGCCGTAGCTGTGCTGGTGCGCCCCGGCGATCTCCACGGCCTCGGCGTACGCCCCGGCCGGGTCGCCGGCGTTGACGATGCCGACCGGCGCCATGTACATGGCGGCGCCGCAGTTGACGATGTTGCCGACGCCCGCCTCGCGCGGGTCGGCGTGGGCGTGGTGCAGGCGGGTGACCAACCACCGCTCGGCCGCGGCCAGGCGGTGGAAGGTCACCCCCTCCCGCTCCAGGTCCGGGATGTACACCACCCGCTCGATCAGGTCGGGTACGAGCAGTTCCACCACGTCGTACGCGTCGAGGTGGTCCCGCTTGGCCGCGTACGCCCGGACCAGGGCGTGGGTCATCAACGTGTCGTCGGTGATGTGCCCGTCGCCCTTGTGGTACGGCGCGAGTGGCCGCGCGGTGGCCCAGTCGGCGTGGTACGGGGGGACGATCCCCTCGACCCAGCCGCCGAAGCGGGCGCGGATCTGCTCCGGGAGTGCCGTCTCGGTGGCCCCGCCGAGGGCGTCGCCCACGGCGGCGCCGACCAGGCAACCGACCGACGTGTCGAGCAAGAGTGACATGGTTACCTCAGAACCTGCTTGCCACCGTCGACCAGCTGCGTGCCGAGCTGGTCCAGGGTGATCTTGTTGGCGAAGTACTGCTGGAGGGCCGGGGTGGCGTACTTGGTCTTCCACTCCGGGTAGCCGTCGGCCTTCTGGAACGGGGCGACGGTCAGGTCGGCGGCGCTGTCCGCGGCGACGTCCCAGCCCTGCTTGCCGTTCGTGAGCTTGACCAGCTCCTGGTTGGCCTGCTTGCCGGTGGGCACCAGCCAGTCACCCTTGGCCAGGGCGGCCATGTTGGTCGGGTTCAGGAACCACTCCAGGAACTGCGCGGCCTGCTTCTTGTGCTTGCTGTCCTCGGCGATGGACAGGGTCTGCGGGTTGGCCGCCTGCTTGGCGGAGAGGCCCTTGATCGGCGGGAGGGTCACCCACTCGAAGCCGGCCGGGGCCTGCTCGACCATCTGCTGGCGCAGCGAGACCGAGCCGGGGAGCATGGCGTACTTGCCGCCGAAGAAGCCGGGCAGGGTGTCCGCGCCGCTCATGCCCAGCGCCTCCGGGGAGGCCGACTTGCTGGTGTAGAGCATGTCGTGGATCCGCTTCGGCACCTCCTTCTCCGCGTCGCCGACCTTGACCTCGGTCTTGCCGCCGTCGCTGTAGAAGAACTTGCCGTCGTAGTTGAGCGCCAGGTTCAGCACCCGGTTGGTGGGCGACTTGAGCGCCCACGCGGCGCCGTACTGGCCGGGCTTGGTGAGCTTCTGGGCGTTGGCCTGGAACTCGTCCCAGGTCCAGCCGCCGTCGGCGGGCGGCACGGCGATCCCGGCGGCGTCGAGGAGCTTCTTGTTGGCGATGACGACCTGCGACTCCAGCAGGAACGGCACGCCGGTGACCTTGCCGTCGAAGGTGGCGGTGTCCCAGACGCCCGGGTCGATCTGGCCCTTGAAGTCGTCGCTGAGCAGCTTGGAGACGTCGGTCAGGTAGCCCTGCTTGCTGAACTCGCCGATCGCCGAGGCCTCGTAGTGCACGACGTCGGCCACGTCGCCGCCCTCGAACGAGGTGACGAGCTGGTCGTGGATGGAGTTCCAGTCGCCCTGGACGTACTCGACCTGGATGTCCGGGTGCTCGGCGTTCCACTTGGCGACCAGGTCCTTGTTGGCCTGCAGCGACTCCTTCTGCCAGGCGAGGCTGAGGAAGCGCAGCTTGACCGGGCCGGACGAGTTCTCGTCCTCACCGCCGCCGTCACCGCACGCGGTGAGGGCGCCGAGCCCGACGACCGCGACCGCGGCGGCCGCGGCGAGTCGACGGAACCTGCTACGGAGCATGGGGGATTCCTCCTTGGTGATGGGTGTGGGGGATGTGGTGGTCAGCCCTTGACCGCGCCGGCGAGCGACCCGGACGAGAGGCGGCGTTGCATGACCGCGAAGAAGATCAGGCTCGGCAGGGTGGCCAGCAGCGAACCGGCCGCCAGGGGGCCCAGGCGGGCGGTGCCCTCGATGCCGACGAACCGGGCCAGGGCGACCGGTAGGGTCGCCAGCTCGGGTGTCTTGACCAGCACCAGCGCGAAGAAGAACTCGTTCCAGGCGGAGATGAAGGAGAACAGCGCGGTCGCCACGATGCCCGGCGCGAGCAGCGGGAAGACCACCCGGCGCAGCACCTGGAGCCGGCTGGCGCCGTCGACGCTGGCCGCCTCCTCCAGCTCGCGCGGGATGTTGCGGACGAAGCCCTGGAGCATCCACAGGGCGAACGGCAGCGCCCAGACCACGTAGATCAGCACCAGCCCGGCGTGGGTGTTGGCCAGCCCGACCTGCCGCAGGATCAGGAAGATCGGGATGATCAGCAGCACGAACGGGAAGAGCTGCGACAGCAGCACCCAGCCCAGCGCGACGGTGCCGAGCCTGGTCCGGAACCGCGCGAGGGCGTACGAGGCGGGCAGCGCGACCAGCACGGTGAGCACCGCCGAGGCGAGCGACACCTGAAGGCTGTTCAGCGCGGCCCGGCCGAGCTGCTGCTCGGTGAACGCCTGCACGAAGTTCTGCACGGTGGGGTTGCTCGGGATGAGCGTGGGGTGCAGCCGCACCAGCTCGCGCGGCGGCTTGAACGCGGTGGAGAGCAGCCAGACCAGCGGGAACCCGAGGAAGATCAGGTAGCCGGTCAGCGCGACGTACTGGAGGGTCCGCCCGGTGCGGCTCGGCTTTCCGAACATGTCAGTTCGCCTCCCGGAGTCGGCGCCGCAGGTAGACCGCGAGCAGCGCGACGATGATCACGACCATGACGTTGCCGAGGGCGGCGGCGTAGCCGTAGTTGCCGTAGCGGAACGCCTCCTCGTAGGCGAAGAGCATCGGCAGCATGGTCTTGCCGCCCGGCCCGCCCGCGGTGAGCACGTAGACCAGGCCGAACGAGTTGAAGTTCCAGATGAAGTCCAGCGAGGTGATCGCCACGACGACGGGCGCGATGGCGGGCAGGGTGACGTTGCGGAACCGGTGCCAGGTGCTCGCGCCGTCCACGGCGGCCGCCTCGTGCAGCTCGCGCGGCACGCCCTGCAAGCCGGCGAGGAGCACCACGGTGGTCTGCGGCATGCCGGCCCAGACGCCGACGAGGATGACCGCGGGCAGCGCCGTGCTGAAGTCGCCGAGCCAGTTGGTGCGCAGCCCGTCCGCGCCGACCCGGTGGAAGAACTCGTTCAGCAGGCCGGCGTCCGGGTGGTAGACCAGCTTCCACAGGATCCCGACCACCACCGGGGGCATCGCCCACGGCACCACGGCCAGCACCCGGGCCAGGCCGCGGAAGCGCAGTTGCTGGTTGAGCAGCAGCGCCAGGCCCAGGGCGAGCACGAACTGGAGCACGGTCACCCCGACCGCCCAGAGCAGGCCGATCTTGAACGAGTTCCAGAACAGCTCGTCGCCGAGCAGCTCCCGGTAGTTGGCCAGCCCGGTGAAGCTGATCTCGACGTTGCGGCCCGCCCGGGCGTCGGTGAAGCCGAGGTAGATGCCCCGCACCAGCGGGAAGACCGACAGCACCACGATGGGCAGCAGGGACGGGAGCAGCAGCAGGTAGATGCCGAGCCGGTCGGAGCGGGACCGGGCCTTGCGGGGCCCGTCGGCGCGGGCGACGTCGGGCCGTTCGGCCACCGTGGTCATGCCGTCACCTCCGGGGTACGCGGCGCGGGCGCCGGCTCGGCCGGCGCGGGAACGGACAGCGGTGCCGTTGCGCTGGAGGCGCGCACGGCGAGGCTGGGGGCGACCTGCTCGCGGCGCGGCGGCAGGGCCGGGTCGGCGATGCGCGACAGCAGCAGTTCGGCGGCGCGGCGACCGCGCTCGGCCGAGCCGAGGGAGACGCTGGAGAGCTGCGGGAACGTCATCCGGGCCAGCTCGGTGTCGTCCATGCCGACCAGCGCCACGTCGTCGGGGACGCGCCGGCCGGCGGCGAGCAGGGCGTGCAGCGCGCCGACGGCGATGAGGTCGTTGGCGCAGACCAGCGCGTCGGGGGCGGCCCGGGCGAGGAGGCGTTCGGTGGCGGCCCGACCGGCCGCGTAGCGGAAGTCGCCGACCTCGACGAGGCGCTCGTCGAGCGCGATGCCGTGCCGGGCGAGGGCGGCCCGGAAGCCGGCGTCGCGGGCCGCGCCCGGGACGGTGTCGAGCGGGCCGTTGACGAATCCGATCCGCCGCCGTCCGGCGGCGACCAGGTGGTCGACGGCCAACCCCACGCCGGTACGCGAGTCGGTGCGGACGTTGTCGACGGGCGCGTCGGCGGCGAGCTGCCCGACCACGACCACCGGCACCGGGCTGTCGACCAGCGCGGCGAGGTGGTCGTCGGTGACCCGGATCGGCGAGACGATCATCCCGTCGACGTAGCGGTGGGCCAGCCGGCGCAGCAGGGCGGTCTCGTTGTCGATCCGCCCGCCGGTGGCGTGCACCAGGAGCTGCCGGCCGGACGCGGCGACCACGGACTCGATGGCCCGCATCATCTCGACGTACACCGGGTTGCCGATGTCCTCGACGGCGAGCGCCACGAGGCCGGTGCGCTGCGACTGGAGGGAGCGGGCGATGGCGTTGGGCACGTACCCGACCTCGGCCGCGGCCTCGCGCACCTTACGGATGGTCTCCGGGCTTCCGCCGACGCCGTTGAGCACGCGCGAGGCGGAGGCGATGGAGACACCGGCGCGGGCGGCGACGGTGTGGACGGTGGGCCGGCCGTCGGCCGACTCCTGTAAACGTTTACGACCCACGCCCCGCACCTCCAGCTGCTTGCTGTAAACGTTTCCGGGAGTCTGCGCCCAACGGAACGACGAGGTCAAGGGCTCGTTACGAAAACGTTTCCAACAGTGCTGGCCTAGCTAGGTCCACTTCAGGTCGCCGAGGTAGCGGCATCCCGCCGGCCCCGACCCCGCCAGCTCGGCGAGATGGCGGCAAGTCAGCGTCGGGCTGCCGGGGTGTGGGCGGCGAGCGGGCGGCCGGTGAGGCGGCGGATCGCCAGGTAGGCCTCGCAGCCGAGGCAGAGCCTGAACGCCGCGTTGAGGAACGCCGCGGCGAGCGCCGCCGCGGTGGCGACCAGCCCGAGCAGCGGCACGCCGGCCAGCCAGCCGATCGCGCCGGCCGTGGCGAAGGCGAGGCCGACGAGCTGGGCGAAGCGGACCGGGGCGGCCGGCTCCAGCTCGGCCGGCGGGGCCAGCCGGGGCGCGACCAGGGCACGGAAGAGCAGGCCGTACGGGCCGGTCCGCGGGTGGGCGGCGGTCAGCGCGAAGACGACGGCCTGGGCCAGGACGAGCCAGCCGGAGCCGGTGACCAGGGCGACGGCGAGGACGACGGTGGTGACGGCGGCGGCGAACCGCGGCCCGCGAGGGTCGAGCAGCATGAGGGCTTCCGTTCGGTGGCGTGGGGGTCGGTCAGGCGGTGGCGATCGGCGCACAGAGGCTCGCCGCGAGCCGCCCGTGGTCCACGACCCGCCGCCGGATCAACCGGACCCCGGTCACGCCCCCGCCCCGGCGGTGAGCGGCGCGAGCGCGGCGAGCAGGTCCGCCCGGTCCGGGACGCCCGCGGCCCGCCGGACGATCCGGCCGCCGCCGTCCACCAGCAGCACCGTCGGGGTACGCCAGACGTCCAGCTCGCGGGCCCGGTCGAGGTGCTCCTCGACGCCCACCTCCAGCAGGGTGACGCCGTCGAGCCGCGCTGCGACGTCCTCGAGCACCCGGCGGGCGGCCCGGCAGGGCGCGCAGACCGGGGCGGAGAACTGGACCAGCGTGACCACACCGGGGCGGACCCCGAGAGCGGCCAGCGCGGCCCGGTGCGGCGCGTGGCCGGCCGGGGACACGGCCCGCAGCCGGCCGTCGCGGCGGCGTCGCCACCAGCCGAAGGCGGCGGCGGTCGCGAGCACCGCGACGAGCACCAGGACACCGGTCAGGCGGGGCGGCTGCACGGCTCCAGGCTGCCACGGCGACCGGCGGCGGAGGGCTCGCCGTCCCAGCCACCGGACGTGACATCGCCTACTCCCGCGGTAGGAGAGAAGGTCCCGCGATCAGCGATAGTCGCATTTGTCCTCTGGCGCGCCGGCCGATTCTGGCAATATTCTCCACTTCGCGCGCAGCAGTTGGAGTTCCTTTACATGCCCGCACACCCGTCGGGCCATTGAGGAGATGCCATGCACTTCGACCACCCCGAGCTGGACCGTCGTACCCTGCTGCGGGCCGGCCTCGGCGCCGCCGCGGTGGCGGTCGTCGGGAGCGAACTCGCCCTCCCCGCCGCCGCGCAGGCCGCGCCGGGCGCGGACCTCGACTGGATCATCAGCTGCGACGAATGGGGCGCCCGCCCGCCGGCGGACCCGCTGTCGATCAGCGCGATCGCGACCAACAAGATCATCGTGCACCACATGGCGTTCCCGAACAGCACGGACTACTCCGAGGAACACGCCAAGCAGCTCGCCCGCGACTGCCAGGACCTGCACATGGACACCAACCGCTGGTCGGACACCGGCCAGCACTTCACGGTCAGCCGGGGCGGCCACGTCCTGGAGGGACGGCACGGCAGCCTGGAGCGCCTGCAGGCCGGCGACCGGCAGATGATCTCGGCGCACTGCCCCGGCGAGAACGGCCGGGCCATCGGCATCGAGAACGAGGGCACCTACGTCACCGAGACGCCGCCCGAGGAGCTGTTCGACTCGCTGGTGAAACTCTGCACCGCCATCTGCCGGCAGTACGGCCTGCACGCGCACGACATCTTCGGCCACTGGGACTTCCGGGCGACGCAGTGCCCGGGCGCGATGTTCTACCGGGAGTTCCCGGCCCTGCGCCGCCGGGTCTTCCGCAAGCTCGGCACCCACCTGGCCGACGTGCCGGCCCGCCGCTGGCCGGACATCTGGCGCTTCGTCGGCGGCCCGGTGGTGCAGGTGGCGCAGTACCTGCTCACCTTCCGCGGCTACACCGTCCCGGTCACCGGCGTGTTCGACGCGGCCACCGTGGCGGCCGTGGCGGACTGGCAGGCGCGCAACGGCATCCCGGTCGACATCGACGCCACCCTCACGGCCCCGACGTGGGAGACCCTCGCGCCCGAGCTGGACAAGGACGCCACCGGCATCCCGGTGCAGGCCGTGCAGTTCATGCTCAACCTCAAGGGCTACGCCGACGTGACGGTCACCGGCGTGTACGACCACCCGACCAAGAAGGCCCTCCAGGACCTGCAGCGCCTGCACGGACTGGCGCCGAACGGCAAGGTCAGCACCACCACCTGGTGCGCCCTGGTGGGGGGTGTGGTGCGTCAGTCGTTCCAGAAGAACTGACGGCGCACCGGCGGGGAAGACGGTGGGGGTGGCAACGGCGCCACCCCCACCGTTGCCGTCCACACTCGCCCGTCGCGCCTCGTAGGCCGCGGCCCGTCCCTCTGCGACGATGCCCAGGTCACGACACCGAGGAGGCGAGACGATGACGTCCAGACTGAATCCGTACCTGAGCTTCCGGGACAACGCCCGGGAGGCGATGGAGTACTACCAGCGGGTGTTCGGCGGCGACCTGCGGATGAACACCTTCGGCGAGTTCGGCAACCCGGACCCGCAGTTGGCCGACCGGATCATGCACGCGCAACTGGAGACGCCCAGCGGTTTCACGCTGATGGCCTCCGACACGCCGCCCGGGATGGAATCCACCCCGGGCACCAACATGGCGATCAGCCTGAGCGGCGACGACGCGGACGACCTGCGCCGCTGGTGGGAGCAGCTCGCCGAGGGCGGCACCGTCACCATGCCGCTGGAGAAGCAGATGTGGGGCGACGAGTTCGGCATGTGCGTGGACCGGTTCGGCATGTCCTGGATGGTGGACATCGGTCAGCCCCAGGCCTGACCGCCGGGCTGAGGTGGCCCGAACGGCGGTGTCCACGGTGGCGTGACCGGCGTTAGCGTACGCCGATCAAGGATCCCGCCGGGAAGGACGACAGTCATGGACGGCAGCCTTCGCGCACACCTCCGACGCCTCGCCAGGCTGGCCACCGCGGCCGCCCTCGCGGTGGCCGGCCTGGGCCTCGTCGCCCCGCCCGCACACGCGGAAGCCGGGCCCAAGGTCTCGGTGCTGACCCGCAACCTCTACCTGGGCGGCGATCTCACGCCGTCGATCGGGGCGCCGACCCTGCCGGCGTTCCTGGCCGCGAACGCCGCCCTGCTGAGCCACGTGGACCTGGTCGACTTCCCGGCCCGGGCGGCCCTGATCGCCGACGAGATCCGCGAGCGCAAGCCCGACCTGGTCGGCCTCCAGGAGGTGGCCCTCTGGCGCACCGGGCCGCTCGGCGACCCGGCCCCGGCCACCGAGGTCCGCTACGACTACCTGGCCCTGCTGATGGCGCAGCTGGCCGGGTCCGGCCACCGGTACGACGTCGTCGTGGTGCGGGACGAGGCGGACCTGGAAGCCCCGGCCGGGGCGCCGCACCTGCGGGACGTCCGCCTCACCATGCGGGACGTGATCCTGGTGCGGCACGGCGGCCGGATCAAGGTGAACGCCACCTCGTCGGGCAACTTCGTCAACAACCTGGTCTTCCCGCTCGCCGCCACCGGCGGCACGGCCACGAGCACCCGCGGCTGGACGGCCGTGGACGCCACGCTGGGCAACCGCGCCTTCCGGTTCGTCAACACCCACCTGGAGGCGTTCCACCCCGGCGTACGCCTGCTGCAGGCCCAGGAGCTGCTGCGCGGCCCGCTGAGCGTGCCCGGCCGGCTGATCCTCCTCGGTGACCTGAACAGCGGGCCAGACCTGCCCGACCCGAACAACCGGCTGGCATACCTCGCCCTGGTCGCCGGCGGGATGGTCGACACCTGGCCGATCCTGCACCCGGGCGATCCCGGCAATACCTCCGGCCTGGGCGACGACCTGACCGAGCCGGCCGACGACGTCGAGCACCGGATCGACATGGTGCTGGTCCGCGGCACGGTGGTGCCGGTGTCCAGCGAGGTCTTCGGCACCGAGCGGCAGACCCCCGCCGGCCGGTGGCCGTCCGACCACCTGGGACACCAGGCCGTGCTCGCCCTGCCGTAGTTGATCCGAAACGTCGGCATTCGCGCCTGGTGAACGGCACCTATCCCGAGGCATGGAACGCCATCAATCATTACCCGGAGGTAGACATGAGTCACTCTCACCTCCGGGTGTGACGCCCGGGCACGGAGGGCGAGACGTCGGCAAGCGGTAGCCGGGCGCAGCCCCGGCCCGACTCCGCACACCGGAGGATCCGCATGCCCCGTCCCACCACCCGTGCCCGGCTCGCGGCCCTGGTCGCGACCCTCACCGCGGCGGCGAGCGCCCTGACGGTCGTCCCACCGTCACCGGCGCTCGCCGCCACCACCTTCGCCCCCGGCGACTACTGCCTCGGCCAGTGCGCCGACATCCTGCCGCCCGGCGAGAACGGCAACGCCACCCTCGCCGCGATCCTCGCCCACCAGGCGCTCGGCACCCGCCCCGCGCACTCCAGCGACCAGCTCGACGAGTACGCGAACCTGGTCTACGGCTACGCCGGGCTCACCGACGAGCAGATCGCGCAGTTCTACAACGACGCCTCCTTCGGCGTGCCCGACGGGCAGGTCGAGAGCACCGTGCGGCCCCGCGCCGACGTCACCATCGTGCGCGACAAGGCGACCGGCGTCCCGCACGTCACCGGCACCACCCGCTCGGGCACCATGTTCGGCGCCGGCTACGCCGGGGCCCAGGACCGGCTCTGGGTGATGGACCTGCTGCGGCACGCCGGCCGGGGCACGCTCACCTCCTTCGCCGGCGGCGCTCCCGGCAACCGCGAGCTGGAGCAGAGCATCTGGGCCAACTCGCCCTACACCGAGGCGGACCTGCAGGCCCAGGTCGACGCGCTGCGCCAGAAGGGCGCCCGGGGCCAGCAGCTCTACGACGACGTCATCGACTACATCGCCGGTGTCAACGCCTACGTCGACAAGTCCATCGCCGACGACAACTACCCCGGCGAGTACGTCCTGGCCGGCGCCGGCAAGCCGACGCACTTCACCATGACCGACCTGATCGCCACGGCCGGCGTCGTCGGCGGCCTGTTCGGCGGGGGCGGCGGATCCGAGATCCAGTCCGCCCTGGTCCGGGTGGCCGCCCGGGCGAAGTACGGCGCCACCGAGGGCGACCGGGTCTGGCAGGCGTTCCGGTCCCAGAACGACCCGGAGACCGTGCTGACCCTCCACGACGGGCAGAGCTTCCCGTACGGCGCCACCCCGCCGGGCGCGACCGGCGCCGTGCTCCCCGACGCCGGCAGCGTCGTGGCCGAGCCGCTCGCCTACGACCCGACCGGTGGGGCGACCACCGCCCGGGCCGGCGGCGGCAGCGCCAGCACGGAGGGCCTGCTCAGCGGCCTCACCGGGCTGCGGTCCCACGGGATGTCCAACGCCGTGGTGGTCTCCGGCCGGCACACCACCACCGGCAACCCGATCGCCGTGTTCGGCCCGCAGACCGGCTACTTCGCGCCGCAACTGCTCATGCTCCAGGAACTGCAGGGGCCGGGGGTGAGCGCCCGCGGCGCCGCCTTCGCCGGGCTGAACCTGTACGTGCTGCTCGGCCGGGGCCAGGACTACGCGTGGAGCGCCACCTCCGCCGCCCAGGACCTGACCGACACGTACGCGGTGCCGCTGTGCACCACCGACGGCAGCGCCCCGACGCTCGCGTCGACCCGCTACCTGTGGCACGGGCAGTGCGTGGCCATGGAGGTCATCGAACACCGCAACTCGTGGTCGCCGACGCTGGCCGACTCCACGCCGGCCGGCTCGTACACGCTGCGCGCCCTGCGCACCCGCTACGGGCTCGTCGCCTACCGGGGGCTGGTGAACGGGCAGCCGACCGCGTTCACGAAGCTGCGCTCGACCTACCGGCACGAGGCCGACTCGGCGATCGGCTTCCAGGCGTACAACGACCCGGCCGCGATGGGCTCGGCGGCCGCGTTCCAGCAGTCCGCCGCGAACGTCGGCTACGCGTTCAACTGGTTCTACGTCAACTCGACCGAGGCCGCCTACTTCAACTCCGGAGCCAACCCGGTCCGGCCGTCCACGGCCGACCCCAACCTGCCCACCCGGGCCGAGGCGGCCAACGAGTGGGTCGGCTGGAACGCGGACACCAACACGGCCACCTACACCCCGGCCGCCGCCCACCCGCAGTCGATGAACCAGGACTACTACGTCAGCTGGAACAACAAGCAGGCCCGGGACTTCGGCGCCGCCGACGGCAACTTCAGCTTCGGGGCCGTGCACCGGGCGCAACTCCTGGACGGCCCGGTGCGCGCCGCGATCGCCCAGCGCAAGCTGGGCCGGGCCGACGTGGTGCGGATCATGGCCGACGCCGCGGTCACCGACCTGCGGGGCCAGCAGGTCCTCGGCGACCTGCTCCGGGTGCTCGGCAGCGCGCCGGTCACCGACCCGGGGCTGGCCGACGCGGTGGCCAAGCTGCGGGCCTGGCAGCAGGCCGGCGCCCGCCGGGTGGAGACCGCTCCCGGATCCAAGGTCTACCAGCACGCCGACGCCATCCGGATCTTCGACGCCTGGTGGCCGCTGCTGGCCGCCGCGGAGTTCCGGCCCGGCCTCGGCCCCGACCTGTACGCCGCGCTGGTGGACGCCATCGAGGTCAACGAGGCGCCGTCCGGCGGCCAGAACGGCGGCCGCGACGGCAGCGCCGTCTGGGCCCTTGCGGGCCAGCCGCACAAGGGCTCCTCCTTCCAGTACGGCTGGTGGGGTTACGTCGACAAGGACATCCGCACCGTGCTCGGCGACCCGGTGGCCGGTGGGCTGGGCCGGCCGTACTGCGGCAACGGCAACCTCGGGGCCTGCCGGCAGAGCCTGCTCGACACCCTCGCGCAGGCGGCCGCGGCGCCGGCCACCACGGTCTACCCGGGCGACAAGTCGTGCGGAGCGGGCGACCAGTGGTGCGCCGACGCCATCGCCCAGTCCGGGCTCGGCGGCATCACCCACCCGCTGATCGCCTGGCAGAACCGCCCCACCTACCAGCAGGTCGTCTCGTTCCCGGCGCGCCGCGGCGACGACGTCACCAACCTGGCCCAGGGGCGCGCAGCGACCGCGTCGAGCACCCAGTTCCTCACCAGCCACACCCCGGACAAGGCGGTCGACGGCAGCCTGGGCAGCCGCTGGGCCAGCAGCTACAACGACAACCAGTGGATCCGGGTCGACCTCGGCTCGGCCCGCACCGTGGGCCGGGTGGTGCTGCGCTGGGAGGCCGCGTACGGCAGCGCGTACCGGATCGAGGTGTCCGCGGACGGCAGCGCCTGGCAGCCGGTGTTCAGCACCACGGCCGGCAACGGCGGGACGGACAACGTCACCCTGGCCCCGGTCAGCGCCCGCTACGTGCGGATGTACGGGGTCAAGCGGGCCACCTCGTACGGCTTCTCGCTCTACGAGTTCGAGGTCTACGGTCGGTGACACCGGCCGGCCGGCCGGCGGGACCGCACCCGCCGGCCGGCCACCGGCCTACGATCACCGGGTGAGCGGTGGCACCGTACCGATCGGCCCGGCGCTGGTCGTCGCGCTCACCGCGCTCACCCTGGCCGGCGCCGCCGTGCTGCGGCTCACCGGGCTCGGCCGGGCCCGGACGGTGCTCACCGCGGCGGCCCGGGCCACGGTCCAGCTCGGCGCCGTCTCGGTGGTCATCGTGGCGGTGCTCCGCGCCTGGTGGAGCACCGCCGCGTTCGTGCTGCTCATGTACGCCGTCGCCGCGCTCACCGCGCGCCGGCGGATCGGCGCCGAGGGGCCGGCCCGGGTCGCTCCGCTGGCCATCGCCGCCGGGGTGGCGCCCAGCCTGGCCGTGCTCCTGGCGAGCCGGGCCCTGCCGGCGACCCCGCTCGTGGTGCTGCCGACCGCCGGCATCCTGATCGGCGGGGCGATGACCGCGACCAGCCTGGCCGGCCGGCGGACCCTCGACGAGCTGCGCACCCGGCACGGCGAGTACGAGGCCGGGCTGGCCCTGGGGCTGCTCCCCCGCGACGCCGCGCTGGAGATCTGCCGCCCGGCCGCCGGGCAGGCCCTCGTCCCGGCGCTCGACCAGACCCGCACGGTCGGGCTGGTCACCCTGCCCGGCGCGTTCGTCGGCGTGCTGCTCGGCGGCGCCGGTCCGGTCCGCGCCGGAGCCACCCAGCTGCTGATCCTGCTCACCCTGCTGGCCGTGGAGGCGGTGGCCATCGCGGTGGCCGTCGAGCTGCTCGTCCGTGACCGGGCCCGCACCGCGCCCTGACCCCGCGGTGTAGCGGGGGCGCCAACGGGTAACGGCGGGCGGATGACCTGGGTGGGCAACCTGCGCGTCCGGCCCGACCTGCTCTACGTGGCGAGCGGGTGGAGCACGCTCGTCACCGACGTGCGCGGCCGGATCACCGGGACGGACCCGCAGGGCTTCTTCGCCCGCAACACCCGGGTGCTCAACCGGGAGCGGATCACCGTGGACGGCCGCGAGCCGGTGCCGTTCGCCACCGCCAACGTGCGGGGGCACGCCCAGCTCTCCTACGCGGAGCTGGGCGACGGGGAGGTGCTGCCGTCGCGGGCCGCGTACCTGACCGTCGAGCGGTTCGTCGGCCCCGGGCTGCGCAGCCGGTTCACCGTGGTCAGCTACGCCGCCGAGCCGCTGCGGTTCCGGCTGGCGATGGCGGTCGAGGCGGACTTCGCCGACACCAGCGAGGCCGAGGCGGGCCGCCGGCTCCAGGTCGGCGAGGTGCGCGCCCGGTGGGATCCGGACGCGGCCGAGCTGCTGCTCGGCTACCGGCACGAGGGCCTGGACCGGGCGGTGGCCGTCCGGCTGCGCGCCGACGCCCCGGTGGCGTACGCCGACGGCGGGTTCACCGTCGACCTGGCCGTGCCGCCGGGCGGCAGCGCCGGCGTGGACCTGCTCGTCGAGCCGGTCTTCGACGGGACCCGGCTGCCCGCGCCCCCGGCCACCTACGCCGAGCCCGACGACCCGGCCGCCCGGGCCCGGGCGCGGCTGGACGCCGAGCTGGCCCGCCTGTCCAGCAGCAACTTCGACGTCACGGCGGCCTGGCGGTGCGCCGTGCGCGACCTGGCCGTGCTGCCGCTGGGCGAGCCGGCCGGCCCGACCGCGCCGATCGCCGGCCTGCCCATCTACCAGGAGATCTTCGGCCGGGACACGATGACCGCCTCCTGGCAGGCGCTGCTGGCCGGCCCCACCATGCTGGCCGACAGCCTCCGGCTCAACGCCGAGCACCTGGGCCGGCGGCTGGACGACTGGCGGGACGAGGAACCCGGCAAGCCGCTGCACGAGGCCCGGCAGGGGCCGGTCTCCGAGCTCGGGCTGAACCCCTTCACGGCCTACTACGGCGACTGGTCCACCGCGCCGGACTTCCTGGTGTTCCTCGGCCAGTACCTGGCCTGGACCGGCGACCTGGACACCGTGCGGGAGCTGCTGCCCACGGCGGGCCGGGCGCTGGCGTGGATCGACCGGTACGGCGACCCGGACGGCGACGGCTTCCTCGACTACCACTGCCGCTCCCCGGGCGGGCTGAAGAACCAGGGCTGGAAGGACTCGGACACGGCGATCGTCGACGAGCGGGGCGAGGTGGTGCCGAACCCGATCGCCAGCAGCGAGCTGCAGGGCTACTGGTACGCCGCCCTGCGCCACGCCGCCGTCGTGTTCACCGTGACCGGCCACCCGGCCCGGGGCGCCGCCCTGCTGGCCCGCGCCCGGGCGCTGCGCCGGCGGTTCCACCGGGCGTACTGGCTGCCGGACCGGGGCTGCTACGCCATGGCGCTGGGGCCGGACAAGCGGCCGGTCCGCTCGACCAACTCCAACGACGGTCACCTGCTCGCCACCGGCATCGTGCCCGCCCGGGTCGCCGAGCGGGTGGCCGACCGGCTGCTGGCGCCGGACATGTTCAGCGGCTGGGGGGTGCGCACCCTGTCGGCGGAGCACCCGGCCTACAACCCGTTCAGCTACCACCGGGGCAGCGTCTGGCCGGTGGAGGCGGGCACCATCGGCGTGGGGCTGGCCCGGTACGGCTGCTGGCCGCACCTGCACCGGCTGGCCGAGGGCATGTTCGGCGCGGCGGCGCTCTTCGCCGAGCACCGGCTGCCCGAGGTGCTCAGCGGCCTGCCCCGCGACGCGGCCCACCCGCACCCGGGCGTCTACCCGAACTCGTGCTCCCCGCAGGCCTGGTCGGCCAGCGCGGTGGTGGCGCTGGTCCAGGCCCTGCTGGCGCTGCGTCCGGCCGCGCCGCTGCGCGCGGTCCTCGTCGACCCCCACCTGCCCGAGTGGCTGCCGGACCTGCGCCTGGAGGGCGTACGGGTGGGCGGCGCGACGGTGGACCTCACGGTGCGGCGGCGGCGCGGCGGGCGTACCTCGGTGCGGGTACGCGGCGACCGGCTCGCGGTGGTCCGCCGCGCGCCCCGGCAGGCCGTCACCCTCGCCCGCCGGGAGGTGTAGCCGGCACGGGACGGGGAATCCGCCCGCGCCTGGGGGCCGAGAAGGAAGGATCGGCATGGAGAGTCGCGCGAAGTCGATGGGGCACGCAATCCACCCCATCCTGATCGTGTTTCCGCTCGGACTGCTCGCCACCTCGGTGATCTTCGACATCCTGTACCTGATCACCGACCGGACGGGCTTCCAGGTGTCCGCCGCGTACACCATCGCCGCCGGCGTGATCGGCGGCCTGGTCGCGGCGGTGTTCGGCCTGATCGACTGGCGGGCCATCCCGGCCGGCACCCGCGCCAAGCGGGTCGGCGCGACGCACGGCCTCGGCAACGTGGTCGTGCTGGTGTTGTTCGCGGTGAGCTGGCTGCTGCGCCGGGGCGCGGACAACTGGGACCCGAACGCCGGTGCGCTGATCTGCAGCTTCGCCGGCATCGTGCTGGCCGGGTTCACCGGGTGGCTCGGCGGCGAACTGGTCGAGCGGCTGGGGATGAGCGTGAGCGACGACGCCGGCGTGAACGCGCCGAGTTCGCTGTCCCACCGGCCCCGCGCCCGCGGCGCCTGACCCGCCGCGTGGGCCGGGTGTAGCCACTGCCCCGCCGGGAAACCCGCCCCGGCCCGGCGGCCGCCGGGCGCCGCCGGGCGCGGGAGAAGGGACGAGCGGATGCAGGCGATCACTCTCGACCGGGACGGGGCGGCGCCGACCGCCCGGGACGACCTGGCGCGTCCCAGCCCCGGCCCGGACGAGGTGCTGGTGCGGGTGCGGGCGTCCTCGATCAACGCCTTCGACCGGAAGGCGGCGGACGGGGCCATGCGGGGGGCCATGGACTACCGGTACCCGGTGGTGCTCGGCAAGGACTTCGCCGGCGAGATCGAGGCGATCGGCGGCACCAGCGAGTTCCGGGTCGGCGACCCGGTGTTCGGGGTGCTCATGCGTTCCTACCTCGGCGACGGCACGTGGGCCGAGTACGTGACGGTTGGCGGCGGTGACGGCGTCGCCCGCGTGCCCGACGGCATCGAACTCGCCACGGCGGGCGTGCTCGGCCTGGCCGGCGCCACGGCGCTCGACACGCTCGACGCGCTGGCCGTCCGCCCCGGCGACACGGTCCTGGTGGCCGGGGCGACCGGCGGGGTCGGCACGCTGGCCGTCCAGTACGCCCGGCTCGCCGGCGCCCGGGTCGTCGCCACCGCCCGCCCCGGGCCCGCCACCGACTTCGTCCGGGACCTGGGCGCCGCCGAGGTGGTCGACTACACCGCCGACCTGACCGGGCAGGTACGCGCGCTCGCGCCCGACGGCGTCTCGGCGGTGGTGCACCTGGCCGGTGACGGCGCGCCGCTGGCCGGGCTGCTCGCCGCCGACGGGCGGCTGGCCTCCACCATCGGATTCGGCCCCGACCAGCACCCCGCGGCCGTCTCGATCCTCGGCAAGCCCGAGCGGAAGACGCTCGACCGGCTCGCCGACGACGTGCTGGCCGGCCGCGTCCGGATACCCGTCGACCGCCGCTACGAGCTGGCCGAGGTGCCCCGGGCGCTGGCCGAGTTCGGCGGCGCCCTGGGCAAGCTCGCGGTCAGCATGCCCTGATCAGCACATTCTTCGAACATCTGTGCGAACATGTGGTCGTGTCGAGCGAGGCCACCATCCTGCACGCCGACCTGGACGCGTTCTACGCCTCGGTCGAGCAGCGCGACGACCCCCGGCTGCGCGGCCGGCCGGTGATCGTCGGCGGCGGCGTGGTGCTCGCCGCCAGCTACGAGGCCAAGGCACGCGGGGTGCACAGCGCCATGGGCGGCCGGCAGGCCCGGCGGCTCTGCCCGGACGCCGTCGTGGTGCCACCGCGGATGGCGGCCTACACGGCGGCCAGCCGGGCGGTGTTCGAGATCTTCCGGCGGACCACCCCGCTGGTCGAGGGGCTCAGCATCGACGAGGCGTTCCTCGACGTCGGCGGGCTGCGCCGGCTGGTCGGCCCGCCCGCCGGGATCGCGGCCGAGCTGCGCCGGGAGGTACGCCGGCAGGTCGGCCTGCCGATCACCGTGGGGGTGGCCCGGACCAAGTTCCTCGCCAAGGTGGCCAGCGGGGTGGCCAAGCCGGACGGGCTGCTGGTCGTCGCGCCGGAGGGCGAGCTGGCCTTCCTGCAGCCGCTGCCGGTGGAGCGGCTCTGGGGCGTCGGCCCGGTCACCGCCGCGAAGCTGCGCGAGCGGGGCCTGCGCACGGTCGGGCAGGTGGCCCGCCTCGACGAGCCCACCCTCGTGTCGCTGCTGGGCGCGGGCGCCGGCCGCCACCTGCACGCCCTCGCCCACAACCGCGACCCGCGCGCCGTGCAGGTCGGCCGCCGGCGCTCCTCGATGGGCGCCCAGCACGCGCTGGGCCGCGAGCCGCACTCCCCCGCCGAGCTGGACGCCGTGCTGGCCGGGCTGGTCGACCGGGTGACCGGGCGGCTGCGGGCGGCCCGGCGCACCGGTCGCACGGTGACCCTGCGGCTGCGTTTCGCCGACTACGCCCGGGCCACCCGAGCGCACACGCTGGACAAGCCGACCGCGCAGACCGCGCCGCTGCGGGCCGCCGCCCGGTCGCTGCTGCGGGCGGCGCTGCCGGAGATCGAGACCCGGGGCGTCACCCTCATCGGGGTCGCCGTCGGCAACCTGGACGACGGGCACGTGCAGCTCACGCTGCCCTTCACCCGTGACCCGGGGCCCGCGCTGGACGAGGCCGTGGACGCGGTGCGGGACCGGTTCGGGTCGCGGGCGCTGACCCGCGGGGTGCTGGTCGGGCGCGACCCCGGACTCGAGATGCCGATGCTGCCCGACTGACGGTACGGTCCCCCGATGTCGATGTTCCGCGCTCCCCAGGTGATCCTGTTCAGCGAGGACGTGCCCCGGGCCGTCGCCTTCTACGCCGGGCTCGGCTTCACCGAGACCTTCCGGGTGCCCGCCGAGGGCACGCCCATCCACGTCGACCTGACGCTGGACGGCTACCGGATCGGCATCGCCTCGGTGGCGTCCACCCGGGACGACCACGGGCTCGACCCGGTGCCGAACGGGCAGCGCGCCGCCGTGATCCTCTGGACCGACGACACCGCGGCCGCGTACGCGACGCTGACCGCGGCCGGCGCGCCGGCTCTCGCCGCCCCGCACGTGTGGCTGGACCGGCTGCTCATCGCCTGGACGGCCGACCCCGACGGCAACCCCGTCCAACTCGTCCAGCCCCTGCCGGCCGACGCCACCTGAGCGCGCCGCCTCCTCCCCCGGTAGGAGGCGGCGTCTCCGACCTGCGGCCGGCATCGGGGCCGCTGGTCGGGCGCGACCGGGCGGCCCGGTCACGAGCATCTACAGGCATGACTACCGTGCTGAACCGGGCGGCCCACTGGCACCGCCCCCTCATGCTGTTCGTCGCGGCGATGGCGGTGCTCACCGTCGTCGCGGCCATCGGCGTCGTGGCCGACCCCCGGGTGCTCACCGGTGCCCCGATCTGGCTCAAGCCGCTGAAGTTCGCCATCTCGTTCGTGCTCTACGGCACCACCCTCGCCTGGATGCTCACCCTGCTGCCGCGCCGCAGCCGGGTCGCCGAGTGGGCGGCCACCCTGATCGTCGCGATGGCCGTGGTGGAGATGGCCATCATCGTCACGCAGGTGCTGCGCGGCACCACCAGCCACTTCAACGGCACCACGCCGCTGAACGCCGCCCTGTTCTCGGCCATGGGCATCGCGATCATGGTGCTCTTCGTCGCCCAACTGGTCATCGGGATCGTGGCGCTGATCCGACGCGCGGCGGACCGGGTCGCCGGGTACGCCGTCCGGCTGGGCCTCGGCCTGTCCCTGCTCGGCATGCTGGTCGCCGTCCCCATGGTGACCCGCACGCCCGAGTCGGCGGCCGAGGAGATCAGCGGGGCGCACAGCGTCGGCGTGGCCGACGGCGGGCCAGGGCTGCCCCTGGTCGGCTGGAGCACCACCGGCGGTGACCTGCGGATCGGGCACTTCGTCGGGCTGCACGCCCTCCAGGTGCTGCCGCTGCTGGCCATCCTGCTCAACCGGTTCCTCGCCACCCGGCTGGACGAGCCGACCCGGGCCCGCCTGCTGCTCGTCGCCGGCGCGGCGTACGGCGCGGCCACGCTGCTGCTCACCTGGCAGGCGCTGCGCGGGCAGCCGCTGCTGCGCCCGGACGCGCTCACCCTGGCCGTCGCGGCGGCCCTGGTGGCAGCCACGGCGACCGCCGCCGGTGCGGTCCTGGCCCGCGGCCAGCGCCGCCCGGAGACGGTGGTGGCCGCGTGACCGGGACGCTGTTCAGCCTGACGTTCGCGGTCGCCGCGCCGTTCTGGGCGCTGATGATCCTGGCCCCGCGCTGGTCGTGGACGGCCCGGATCGTCGGCTCGCCGCTCATCGTGCTCCCCGTTCTGCTGATCTACGCGATCCTGGTCCTCCCGGCGTTCGGCCGGGTGCTGCCGGTGGTCACCGCACCGACCCTGGCCGGCGTCCGGGACCTGCTGGGCAGTGTGGACGGCGCGGCCGCGGCCTGGGCCCACCTGGTCGGGTTCGACCTGTTCGCCGGCCGGTGGATGTGGCGGGACAGCCGGGATCGCGGCATGCCGGCGCTGCTCATGGCGCCGGTGCTGGTCCTGACCATCCTGCTCGGACCGCTCGGCCTGGCCGTCCACCTGGGGCTGCGCGCCGCGTGGGGCCGGCCGGCCGTGACCCCGTCTCCCGGCCGTGGCCGGCCGGCCGTCACCCCGGCTGCCGGCCCCACCGCCTAGGCTGGCGTCGTGGGCTGGGTGGGGCGCCTCTTCGACGCGCGGGACACGCTCGCGCGGATGCTGCTGCTGGACCTCAGCGGCCTCGGCTACCTGGTCTTCGGCGCCCAGGGCCACCATTCGCCGACGGCCACGCAGTGGGCGCTGGCCCTGCTCGCGTTCGCCGCCGCGCTGGTGTTCCACCGCCGGCCGCTGGTGAACCTGGTGGCGCAGGCCGCGCTGCTGGCGGTCGCCTTCCCGCTGGTCGACGACACGACGATCAACCAGGTCGGGGCCAGCTGGGCGCTGCTGGAGCTGACCATGTGGGCCGAGCGGCCCCGGACCGTCTGGCTGGCCGCCGGGCTGCTGGTCGCGGTCGACCTGACCGACTCGATCGGTGACCCGGTCCGGCGGATGCTCTCCGGTGTCTTCGGCCTGACCGTCGAGGTGGGCCTGCCGCTGCTGCTCGGCCTGGTCATCCGGACCACCCGGGAGCTGGCGCGGCAGGCCGAGGAGCGGGCCGCGGCCGAGCAGCGCCGGCGGGAGTCGGAGAGCCGCGCCGCCCGCGCCGACGAGCGCACCGCCATCGCCCGCGAGCTGCACGACGTGGTGGCGCACCACGTCGCGTCGATGGTGCTGCGGGTCGGCGTGGCCCGGCACGTGCTGCCGGACCTGGATCCGCGGGTGGGTGAGGTGTTCGACGACGTGCACGGCACCGGGACGGCGGCGTTGAACGACCTGCGCCGCCTGGTGGCGGTCCTGCGCGACCCCGACGGTGTCCGCGACGCCGCGCTGACCGCGATCGAGCCGTCGGCGCTCCCGGCGGCGCTGGACGCGGCGGTGGACCGGGCCCGCCAGGCCGGCGTCATCGTGGAGGCCGACGTCGCCCCGGCGGTCGGGACGCTGGACGCGGTGCGGGGCCAGGCGGTCCTGCGGCTGACCCAGGAGGCACTGACCAACGTGGCCAAGCACGCTGGCGCCGCGGCGCGGGCCCGGCTGGCCGTGGCGGTGGTCGACGGATCCGTCCACTGGGAGGTGTCGGACGACGGGCGGGGCTCGGCGCCGGCCGTGGTGCCGGCCGGCGGCGGGCACGGCCTCACCGGGATGCGGGAGCGGGTCGAGGTGCTCGGCGGGCGGCTGGAGGCCGGCCCCACCGGCGCCGGCTGGCGGGTCCGGACCGTCCTTCCGGCCGGGGTCCCCGCACCGGACGGGCCGCCCGCCGCCCCGGCCCACCAGCCGGCGGCGCCCCGCCCGCGGCCCGCCGGCCCGCACGCGCCGGAGCCGGCGTGATCCGCGTCCTGCTGGTCGACGACCAGCACCTCATCCGCGCCGGCCTGCGCATGCTCTGCGACGCCCAGCCCGACCTGGAGGTGGTCGGCGAGGCCGACAACGGGCGGGAGGCGATCGGCCTGGCCGCGCGGCTGCTGCCCGACGTGGTCGTGATGGACCTGCGGATGCCCGGCGTCGACGGCATCACGGCGACCAGCCGGATCCTCGCCGAACGCCCCGCCACCCGGGTGCTGGTGCTCACCACGTTCGGCGACGACGACCACCTCTACCCAGCGCTGACCGCCGGCGCCTGCGGGTTCCTGCTCAAGGACGCACCGCCCGCCGACCTGCTCGACGGTGTGCGCCGGGCGGCGGCCGGGGACAGCCCGTTCAGCCCGGAGGTGCTGCGGCGGCTGGTCCAGCGGGCGGTGCACGCGCGCGCCGAGGCGCCCCGGCCGGTGCACGGCCTGACCACGCGCGAGCGGGACGTGCTGAACCTGGTGGCCGAGGGCCTGTCCAACACCGAGATCGCCGACCGGCTGCACATCGGCGTCACCACGGTCAAGACCCACATCACCAGCCTCATGACCAAGACGGACAGCCCCAACCGGGTGCGCCTGGCGCTGTGGGCCCGCGGCGCCTGAGCGCCCGGCCGGCCTCACTCCTCGATGGCGCCGCCCACCGCGCGCAGGTGCTCCCGGAAGGTCAGCGCCGGGTTCGCCGCCCGGCCCGCCAGGTACGCCCCGAACCCGACCTGCGCCCGCAGCGGCTCACCGGCCCGGATCCGGTCCGCCTGCCGCCGCTCGGTGTCCCGGATGGACTCCGCGAGGTCGAACAGCTCGTCGGCCCGGCCGGCCGGCACGAAGAGCACCCCGTCGTCGTCGGCCAGGGCCACGTCGCCGGGGTCGACCGTCCAGGGCCCGACCCGCGCCGAGGCCAGTGCCTCGACCGGCCGCGGGTCCAGCCGGCGCGGCCCAGTGGGGGTGGCGCCGAGGCTGAACACCGGCAGCCCGACGGCCCGGATGTCGCCGGTGTCCCGGTGCAGGCCCCAGACCACCAGGCCGGCCAGGCCGGCGCCCCGTGCCTCCAGCACCACGAGGTCACCGACGCACGCCTCGTCGGTGCGCCCGTCGTTGTCCACCACCAGCACGTCGCCGGGAGCCGCCCGCCCGATCGCCTCCAGGAAGATGTCGACGCTGCCGACGTGCCGGGCCGGCAGCACCCGCCCGGCCAGCCGACCACCGGCCAGCACCGGCCGGACGCCGGCCGGTGCGCAGCGCACCGGGACGGCGGCCCGCAGGCAGGCGTCGGCGACGTGGGCGGTGGTCAGCGCGGCGAACCGCCGGGACAGCTCTGCGCGGTCGATGCTCATGGGCCGACGCTAGCCAGCGGGCGCCGCGGTGGGAGCGGCCAGTTCCGGGCTCGTGGCTCCGGTCCGCCGGGCCAGGTCAGCTCGGGCGGGGCGTGCGCGTCGGCGGGCGGAACGCGTCCGGGCGGCCCCGGCCGCGCCGGCCCATCCGGGTCCGCCGCCGGGCCCGTGGGGTGTGCCGGACCGCCCGGGACATGTGTGCCCGCTGCGGCGGGCGCAGTTCCGCCTCGCCCGCGCCGGCCGCCGTACGCACCATCCGGTTGGCGTCGTCCGGATCGCACCCGGTGGCCCGCAGCAGCTCGCTGTCGGCCGTGCGCAGGTCGGTGATCACGCCGTCGCCGTAGGAGCGGACGCCCTGCGCCCAGGCCCGGCCGGCCAGCTCGGCGCTCTCCCGGACCAACCGGCGGGTGTCGGTCAGGTCCCCCTCGCCCTCGCGGCACTCGCGGCGCATGACGCGGACGGCCTCGCCGAGGCGGGTCACGGACTCGGCCAGGATCGGCGGGATCGGCTCGTCGTACTGCAGGGCGGTGGCGGAGCGGCGGGCCACCGAGCGGGCGTACAGGATCATCCGCTCCAGGTGTTGCGCGGCGGCCGCGTACCGGTGGAACTGGGCGCGCCGGCGCCAGCGGACCGGCGCGAGGGTGACCACCTCCTCCGCTCCGCTGAGCGCGTCGTTGAGCCGCCCCACGTCGGCGTCGAGCCCCCGCATCCGCTCCAGCGAGCGGATGGCCGCGTCGGCGTCCCGGGTGGTCAGCGCCCGGGCGACGGCGTCGAGTTCGGCGGTGAGCGCGGTGACGATCGGCTCGGTCGCCCGGTCGAGCACCCGCAGCGGGTTGACCGGCAGCAGCAGCGCCACCACGAGGAGGCCGACCATGCCGCCGACCAGCGCGTCGAAGATCCGGGGCAGCTCCAGACCGGGTTCGACCGGGGCGAGGGTGGCGATCAGCACGGCCGTACCGCCGGCCTGGCCGACCAGGGCGCCGCCGCGCCCGGCGACGAGCAGCGCGGTCGCGATGGCCAGGGTCACCACCAGGCCGGTCTGCCAGGACCCGGAACCGAGCAGGTCGCGCAGCACGTCGCCGACCACGATGCCGAGCCCCACCCCGACCAGCAGCTCGAAGGTGCGCCGGGCCCGCTGGCCGATGGCGGTGGCGATGGTGCCGACGGCGGCGGCGGGCGCGAAGACGTGCGCGCCGGGCCCGAGCAGGCGCTGGGCCAGCAGCGCGGCAAGCGCCGCGGCCAGCCCGGCCTGCACGGCGATGACGACGGTGAGCTCCAGCTGCCGCAGCCGCAGCCGGCCCGCCGCGGAGCCCTCGGCGCGGGCGTGCGCCAGCTCCCGCCCGGCTCGCTCGGCGGCCTTCTTGAAAGGCGAGCGGACGGTGTCGGGACGCTCGTCGGCCATGGCGGCGGTTACCCGGCGCGGCGCGGGTGAATCGTCCGGTTGCGGACGGCCGGGGTCGGATCAGCGCTGGAAGGTGCGGTCGAGCAGGTCGAACAGGGCGGCCCAGTGCCGCTCGGTGGCCGCCTCGTCGTACATGGGGGTGTCGGACTGGGTGTAGCCGTGGCGGGCCCCGGCGTAGACCTCCGAGCGGTAGGTGACGCCGGCCGCGTCCAGGGCCTTCTCCAGCGTGGCGATCTGCTCGGCGGTCATCGACGGGTCCTGGTCGGCGTGCCCGAAGTACAGCTCGCCGGTGACCGCGCCGACGCCCAGGTGCGGGCTGTCCGGGGCGTCGGACACCACGCGCCCGGCGTGGAAGGCGGCCGCCGCGGCGATCCGGTCCGGGTGCGCCTCGATGGCCCGCAGGGCGTTGGTGCCGCCCATGCAGTAGCCGGCAACGGCCGCCGGCCCGGGCGCGACGCCGGGCTGCGCGGCGAGGAAGTCCAGGTAGGCGGCGGTGTCCCGGGCGATGACGTCCGGGGTGAGCGCGCCGATCATCGGGGAGATCTTCTCGAACAGCGCGCCGCGCCGGTTCTCGTCGTGCAGGCCGGAGAGGTCGACCAGCGGGGCGCGGCCGAAGCGGTGGAACAGGTTCGGCACCAGCACGACGTATCCGCGGGCGGCGATGGTCTCGGCCATCTCGGCCATCCTCGGCCGGAGCCCGAACGCGTCCATGAAGACCAGGACCGCCGGGAAGGGCCCGTCCCCGTCGGGTCGGGCGAGAAGGGCGTCCGCCACCCCGTCGCCGGTCGGCACGTCCACGGTCGTCGTCTGCACTCTCCGGACCTCCCTGCGCTGCGGTTTCCCGCGGTGCACGCTACCCCCGCCCCCGGGGCCCGGCGCGGGAAGCCCCTTCCGCCGGGCACGGTCGGAGAGCATCCTGGATGGATGGGAGAGGTGCGACCGATGCCCAGTTTCGGGGACCTGTTCACCGACCTGCGCGGCGAGGACCGGACGCTGCGGGTCAGCTACCACCCGGACCGCGGCGCCGTGGTGCTGTCGTTGTGGAGCGGCACGCTGTGCCGCGGCTCGTTCCGGATGCCCGCCGACGACGTCGACCGGCTCGTCGCGCTGCTCACGGCCGTGCGGACCACCGGCGACGGAAGCGACCCGGCCGGCCCGGGGACGGCCGCCGTCGAGGTCGGCACCGCGGCCGCCGAGCCGGCCGTGGAGCGCACGGGCGACGTCTCGGGTACGGCCCGGCGCGTACCCCTGCCGCCCGTGCCCGCGCCCCGGGTCGCCTGACCGGGCGGAAACCGGACTAACGCGGGGACTTTTCTCCTTCCGCGAACTACCTTCCGGGTAGGAGTTCGGAAGGGAGGGACGATGATTCCCGTCTCGTCACACACCAGGCGCCACCGCCACCCCGCCGCGTTCGGGACGGCCCTCCTGGTCGCCGCCGGCCTGGCCGGCGTGACCGGCCCGGCCGCCGCCGCCTCGGCCGCCCCCGCCCACGCCTCGGCCGTCTCGGCCGCCTCGACCGTCACGCTCGCCGCCACCAGCCGGCCGATGCTGCGGCAGGGCTCCCGGGGAGCCGCGGTCAGCACGCTGCAGACGCGGCTCACCGCCCTGCACTACGACGTGGGCGGCGTCGACGGCATCTTCGGGCCGTCGACGCACCACGCGGTCGTCGCCTTCCAGAAGGTCAACGGCCTGGTCCGCGACGGCATCGTGGGGCCGCGCACCTGGGCGGCGCTCGACCGTCCAGTCGTCCCCAAGCCGAAGTACACGCACTCCGGCTACTCGGTGGAGGCCAACCTCACCCGGCAGGTGGTCTACCTGGCCAAGGGCGGGGCGGTGGTCCGCATCCTGGACGCCTCCAGCGGCAAGGCCAGCACCCCCACGCCGACCGGCACCTGGACGGTGCAACGCCGCATCGACGGCTGGCGGCAGAGCGACCTCGGCCTGCTGTGGCGGCCGAACTACTTCTACCGGGGCTACGCGCTGCACGGCGCGACCTCCGTGCCCACCTACCCGGCCAGCCACGGCTGCGTCCGGGTGCCCGTCCCGGCGATGAACCGGCTCTGGGCCACCATCGGCGTCGGCACCCCGGTGCACGTCTACCGCTGACGGTCACCCGACGGCGGCCCCGGCGCGCCCGGGGCCGCCGCGTCGTTTGCGGGGGCGGAGCGCGGGAAGACGGCTTCTCCCAGCCGAGAGGGAGGCGTCGAGGTGGACCAGGACGAGTTCATCGGCGCGGTGGCGAAACGCTGCGGCATGTCGTCGGAGCAGGCCACGGCCGTCACAAGGGCCACGTTGACCACACTTGCGGAACGGATCGACGGCGGAGAGGCCCGGGATCTGGCCGACCGGCTCCCCGAGGCGCTGCGGGCGTACGCGTTCGGCGGCAGCGAGACCGGCGAGCGGTTCGGGCTCGACGTGTTCCTGGACCGGGTCAGCGGGCGGGCCGACGTCGACGTCGGCCGGGCCAAGGACGGCGTGACGGCGGTGTTCGACGTGCTCCGCGACGCCGTGGACCCGGCCGGCTACGCGCAGGCGGTCGCCCAGCTTCCGGCCGAGTACGGCGAGGTCACCGACCAGACCGCGCCGTACGTCCAGCGCAGCCGGTGACGGGCGGGGAACCGCGATGAGCATCGGCGACGAGGATCCGCTGCGCCGGCCCCCGGAGGCCGACGCGCAGGAGCAGCGGCAGGACGAGACGGTGGTCGGCCCGCCGGACACGATCGCGGACGCGGTGCCGGAGGCGACCGAGGCGGACCTGGCCGAGCAGGGCGTGCTGACCCCGCCGAGCGACGCCACCGGCCTGCCCGACGCGGTGCGCGGCGACCTCACGCCGGCCGACGCGCTGGAGCAGAACCAGGAGATCCCGCTCCCCGACGAGGACCGCCGGGACTGAGCGCTCAGCGGTCCGGGCTGTCCGCCGCGGCCATCAGGCGCAGCGCGTTCGGGTCCAGCCCGATCCGCACCGGCGTCTCGCCGTAGGGCTCCCCGTCGACCTCGATCCGCGCGGGCCGGTCCGTCTCCAGCCAGAGCTGCCGGACCGCCAGGAACGGCTCGTCGCCGAGGGTGCGGCGGTGCCCGGCGGCCGCGTTGCGCGCCGTCTCGCGCAGCAGGCCGCGCCGGGTCGGCCCGCCCACCGGGTACGCGACCAGCAGCCGGTCGTCGGCGTTGGCGTCCGCGGTGATCGGCCGGCCGGCGTGGAAGCCGCCGTTGGCCACGTACACCTGGTGGGTGTCGAAGCCGTGCTCCCGCCCCTCGGCGCGCACGGTGACGCGCAGCGGCCGGTGCCGGGCGAGCAACCCCAGCGCGGTCAGCGGGTACGCGAGCCGGCCGGCCACCCGCTTCAGCCGCGGCGGCGCGGTCAGCATGATGTCGGCCGACAGCCCGATCCCGACGTGGTTGGTGAACCGGGTGTCGCCGATCAGCCCCAGGTCGACGTCGATCACCTTGCCGTCGGTGAGCAGCCCGACGGCGGCGTCGAGGTCGAGCGGGACGCCGACGGTGCGGGCGAAGTTGTTGGTGGTGCCGAGCGGCAGCAGGCCCAGCGCCAGGTCCCGGTGGGCGAGCAGCCGGGCCGCCGCGCCGATGGTGCCGTCGCCACCCCCGGCGACCAGCAGGTCCGGGCCGAGGCCGGCGGCCTCGGCGAGCACCCGGTCCAGCTCGCCGGGCCGGTCCACCGGATAGGCGCCGAGCAGGGTGAAACCCGCCGCCAGCAGTCGGGAGTGGACCGTCTCGTAGAGCCGGCGGCCCCGGCGGGAGTGCGCGTTGACGACCAGCGCCGCCCGCCGCCGCTCCCGGATCGCCGCCCCCAGCTCCTGCTTGGTCCGCACGGTTCCCGACCCTATCCGCCGATCCGCCGCGGCGGTGGCAGCCGGCGGGTCACGACATAGGGAAACGCCCGATTACCGGCCGTCACCGTCGCCCTAGCGTCGGGCGCATGGCACGTCACGCGCTTCCGCCGGCCCGTACCGGCACTCGACCGAGCACCGCCCGCGCCGTCCGGCTCGGGCTGCTGCCCCTGCTCCTGCTGGCCCTGCTCGCGCCGGCCGCCTGCGACGACGCGGGCGACACCCCGACCGCCGGACCGGCGGGAGTGGACGCCGACGCCGGGGACGACACCACCGGCGGCGACGACGCCGCCGACCCGGCGGGCAGCGTCCGGCCGCCGTGCCCGTTCACCGCGACCCAGGTGTCCGACCTGCTCGGCCAGCCGATGCGGGACGAGGGCAGCTGCCTGTTCGGCGACGGCAAGGGGGTGGCCAGCCTGACCGTCACCACGGCCTCGGCGACGGCCGGCCGGGCGACCTTCGACTACCAGCACGAGCAGGCCGGCAAGCGGTACGGGCGGGTGGTCGACCTCGACCGGGGCGACCAGTCGTACCTGGCCGCCAAGGACGTCACGGGTGAGGCCGTGCTGATCAGCGACAAGGGCGCGTACACCCTGACCCTGAGCAGCCTCGGCACCGACGTGGCCGGCTACGAGCAGACGCTGCGCCGCCTGCTCGACGCGATCCCGGCCTGAGAGGGGGCTCCCGGTGCGTACCCGTCTCCTGCCGGCGCTCGCCCTCGCGGCGGCCCTCCTCACGCTGACCGCCGGGTGCGGCGGCCCCGACGAGCCGCCGGCCGCCGCCGGTCCCCCGGTCGCCGCGGCGCCGGCCGAACCCACGCCCGAGGCGACCGAGGTGGCCCCGTCCGCCGCGCTGCCCGACGCCTGCGCCCTGGTCTCCCGTGCCGACGCGCGGCGGCTCGCCGGCACGCCGGTGGACGCCGCCGTGCCGGTCCGGGAGTCGTGCACCTACACCGCCCCGGTCACCGGCCCCACCGCCCAGGTGGAGGTGTACGTCGGCGACGGCGCGAAGAAGTACCTCGACATCGAGCGCGAGCTGGGACACGAGGTGCTGCCCCTGGCCGGGGTGGGCGACGAGGCGCACCTCACCGCCGAGGCGTTCTTCATCAGGAGGGGCGAGGTCTGGGTGGCGGTGCGGCTCATGCGGCTCAACGACCCGCAGGAGAACCGCGAGCCGCTTCGCGCCCTCGCCCGCACCGTCGCCGGGCGGATGTGAGGCGGCCGGTGCCCGGCCGCCGGCTGCTCGCCGCCGCGGTCGCCGTGCTGCTCGCGCTGACCGGGTGCGACAGCCTCCGGGCCGGCGGCGGGGCCGCGGGCGCGGGCGGCGAGGCGGATCTGCGCTACGGGGCGGCGCCGGCGCCGGGACCGGACGTCACCCTGCAACCGGACGTGGTGATCGTGGGCGGGGGCGGCCGGTCGGTGCGCTCGGTCAGCGCCGACGGGCTCACCTGGCGGTTGGACGCCGCCGCCCGCAACGCCGACCGGCTCGCCCCCGGGAAGGTCATGTTCGTGACCGGGCGGGGTGTGGGCCGGGTGCTGGACCTGGCCGAATCCGGCGGCGACCTGCTGGTGACCATCGGGCCGGTGGACATCACCGAGGTCGTCCGGGACGGCAGCTTCGCGTCCCGCGACCTGACCCTCGACGACCCGGTCGTCTACCCGGCCGGCGAGCCGTCGTGGGCCGAGGAGCCGCCGCCGCAGCGCACCCTCGGCCGCAGCCGCCCGCTGCTGGCGCCGAGCGCCCCCGGCACGCAGCCGGCGCCGCAGCGCGGTGGCCGGGGCGACGCCCGGGCGCACGGCTACCAGCTCTACACCACCTGCTGCACGGACGGCGTCGGCGCGCACTTCGCGTACGACGACGGCGGCGTGCGCCTCGTCGGGACGGTGACGCTCACCTTCGCCCGGCCGAACGCCTCCTTCCACCTGGACATCGGCGGCGGCACGGTGACCCGGGCCGAGCTGGAGATCACCGGCGGCTTCGGGATCAAGGTGGACTTCGAGGGCGGCATCTCCGACGGCCGCAACCACAAGAAGGTGTTCCCGGTCCCGGTCGACATCTCCTTCCCCATCGGACTCGCCGCCGGCATCCCGCTGTCGTTCACGGTGACCCAGACCCTGGAGGTGGCCACCGCGTTCGGCGCCCGCAGCGGCACCGTGAAGGGTTCCGGCGAGTACGCGCTGGCCGGCAAGCTCGGCTTCGGCTGGGCGAACGGCAGCGTCGGCCCGCGGGTGGACAGGTCGTTCCAGCGCCGCAGCAGCCTGCTCAACTCGCTCACCGGCGTGCCCGTCGGGGTGATGGGCCTGGTGATCCGCCACGGCGTCCGGTTCACCGTCGGCATCAGCGCCTTCCTGTTCACCGCCGGCGTCTACTTCGAGCTGACCACCTCGTACGGGGCCACGCTGGGCTCCGCCCTCGGCGCCCCGTACGCCCTGTGCCGTGGGGTCGGGATCGGGGTGCGCGCGACGTTCGGCGTCGGCTACCGCATCCTCGAACCGGTCGTCCAGGTGATCAACAAGTTCCTCAGCCTGCTCAGCCCCTCCCGGGCGCCGGCGATCCCGCCCGTCGCGGCGACCGCCGGCCCGAGCTGGCACAGCGACGTCTACCGCAACGAGGAGGTGGTGCCGAGCGTCCCGATCTGCGGACACGCCCCGCGGTGAACCGGGCCGGCGCTGGGCCGGGTGGCGCCGCTGTGCCAGGATCCCGCCATGGACGCCTCCCTGGTCGGCCGCGACGCGGTCGTCGAGCGGGTGTGGCGCGCCCTGGCCGGCGGGGCGCCCGTGCTGCTGGAAGGCGCCAGCGGCATCGGCAAGACCACGCTGTGGCGGGCCCTGGTGGCGCGCGCCGGGCGGGCCGGCTGGACGGTGCTGACCGGCGCGCCGACCGAGGCCGAGGCGGCCCTGCCGTACGCGGCGCTGGCCGACGTGCTGCGGCCCCTGGCGGACCGGGTGCCGGCCCTGCCCCCGCCGCAGCGGGTCGCCGCCGACGTGGTGCTGCTGACCGGCGACCACGACGAGGCGGTCGACGAGCGGGCCGTGGGCGCGGCCACCCGTACCCTGCTCGACGCCGCGACCGGCGGCGACGGGCGGGTCCTGCTAGCCGTCGACGACGCGCCCTGGCTCGACCCGCCCAGCGAGCGGGCGCTGCGGTTCGCGCTGCGCCGCCTGACCCGCCGGCCCGCCGTGCTGGTCGCCTGCCGCACCGGGGAGACCGGACCGTCCCCCGTCCCGCTGGGCCTCGACGACGACCCGACCGGCCACCGCCCGCTCACCCGGGTCGGCCTGCCCCCGCTCGGCGCGGTCGAGCTGCACCGCATCGTCCGGGCGCGGCTCGGCGGCACGCTCAGCCGCCCGCTGCTCGCCCGGCTGGCCCGGGACGCCGGCGGCAACCCGCTGCTGGCCATCGAGCTGGCCCGGGCCGTGCTGCGGCTGCCCCGGCCACCCGGCCCGGACGAGGACCTGCCCGTGCCGTCGTCGCTGCGTCACCTCCTCGCCGACACCCTGCGCGCGCTGCCCGGCCCGGGCCGCGACGCGGTACGCCTGGCCGCGCTGTTGACCGTGCCCACCGCCAAGGACCTGTCGGCGGCCGGCGTGCCGGCCGAGGCGCTCGACGCCGCCGAGGACGCCGGGCTGGTCGTCGTCACACCGGACCGGATCGAGTTCGTCCACCCCCGCTACGCCGCCGCGGTGCGCGAGAGCATCCCGCCCGGGGTGCGGCGCCGGCTGCACCGCGTGCTGGCCGACGCGGTGTCCGACCCGGAGGAACGCGCCCGGCAGCTCGCCCGCTGCGCCGTCGCGCCGGACGCCGGGGTCGCCGCCGACCTGGCCGCGGCGGCGGCCCGGCACCGGCAGCGCGGCGCGCCCGCCCTCGCCGCCGAGTGGTACGACCGGGCCGCCGAACTGACCCCGCCGGAGGCGGCGGCCGAGCGGGACCGCCGCCGCCTCGACGCGGTGCAGTGCCGCCTCGACAGCGGCGACTACGCGGCGGCCGGCCGGGCGGCCGAGGCCGCCGCCGCCGAGCTGACCGGCCCGGCCCACGCCGAGGCGTTGCTGCTGCGCGCCATGGTCGCCTGGTGCGTCGACGACCTGCCGGGCGCGGTCTCCGTCGCCGAGCGGGCGCTGGCCGCCGCGGACCCTGACGGCCGGCTGGCCGGGCGGATCCACGCCCACCTCACCCTTTTCCACGACACGCCGGAGCCCGCCCGCCGGCACGCCGAGGCGGCGATCGCCCGGCTCACCGACCGGGACGAGCACCGCCCGCTGCTCACCGCCGCGCTGCTGCTGCTCTTCTTCCACGAGGTACGCGCCGGCCGGCCGGCCCGCACCGGCCTGCTCGACCGGGCGCTGGCCCTGGAGGCCGGCGAACCGTCCTTCCTGGCCGGTTCGATCCCGGCCATCTGGTGGAAGGCGGTCGACGACCACGACCGGGCGCGGTCCCGGCTGCACCGGATGCTGGACCGGGCCGTGGCCCGCGGCGACGAGCCCTGGCAGCACGAGACGCTCACCCACCTCGGCGAGGCGGAGCTGCTGGCCGGCCGTTTCGCCGCCGCCGGCACGCACATCGCCGCCGCACGGGACCTGGGCGAGCAGCTCGGCACCGGCCTGGTCGGCGAGACCTGGCTGGCGGGCATGCTGGACGCGCACCGCGGGCGCCTCGCCGAGGCCGGCGCGGTGGCCGAGGCGGGGCTGCGCCGGGCCGACGAGTTCGACGACGCCTGGTGCCGCCGCATCCACCGGCAGCTCGCCGGGCTCGTCGCGCTCTCCGCCGGCGAGTGGGGCGCCGCCGCGGCCGCGTACGGGGCGCTCGCCGGCGAGCTGGACGGCTCGGGCATCGCCGAGCCGCTGGCGCAGCGCTTCGAACCGGACTGGATCGAGGCGTGCGTCGGCGCGGGCGACCTGGCGACGGCGGCGACGGTGTACGCCCGGCTCGCCGAGCGGCACGCGCGGCTCGCCCGCCCGTGGACCGCCCTCGGCCTCGCCCGCAGCCGGGTGCTGCTGGACAGCGCCAACGGCGTGGACCCGGCGCCGGCGCTGGCCGGGTTGGCCGCCGCCCGCGCCGCCGTGCCGGCGGACGTGCTGCCCCTGGACCGGGCCCGCTGCCTGCTGGTCGCCGGCCGGGCGCACCGGCGGGCGCGGCGGCGGCGGGAGGCCCGGGAGGCGCTGGAGGCGGCGGCCGCCGAGTTCACCGCGCTGGGAGCCGTCGCGTTCGCCGAGCGGGCGCAGGCGGAACTGGCCCGGATCGGCCGGCGCGCGCCGACGTCGACCACGCTGACCGCCACCGAGGAGCGGGTGGCCCGGCTCGCCGCCCGGGGGCAGACGAACCGGGCCATCGCCGACGCGCTGTTCATCAGCCCGAAGACGGTGGAGGCGAACCTGGCCCGGGTCTACCGGAAGCTGGGCATCTCCACCCGCGCCGAGCTGGGCGCGGCCATGGGCGGGCCGGCCCCCCGCTGAGGGGCGCGCGACGCCGCCCGCTCAGTGCACGGCGACGGCGACCGCGGCCGGCTCGACCTCGGCCAGCCGCGCCGGCCGGACCACGGTGAGCAGCACGATCAGGGCCACCGCCATGCCACCGGCAACCACCGCGGCCATCGCCGCGGCGCCCGTGCCGAGCACGCCCACCAGCGGCGCGGCGAGCGCGCCGACGCCGAACTGGACGGCGCCGAGCAGCGCGGCGGCCGTGCCGGCCGCCTCCCCGTGCCGGGACAGCGCCAGCGCCGGCGCGTTCGGCATGGCGAGCCCGGCCGCGGCGAGCACCACCCAGAGGGAGGCCAGCACGGCCGGCAGGCCGCCGACGCCGGTGGCGGCGAAGCTCACCAGCACCAGCCCGGCCCCGGTGCCCACGGTGAGCGCGGTGACCAGGATCCGCTGCGGGGTGTACCGGCGCAGCAGCCGCACGTTCAGCTGGGTGGCGGTGATGAGCCCGACCGCCCCGGCACCGAACGCCAGCCCGAACTGCTGCTCGTCCAGCCCGTACCGCTGCTGGAAGACGAACGACGACCCGGCCACGTACGCGAACAGCGCCGCCATGGCGAGCCCGGCGACCAGCACGAGCCCGACGAACGTCCGGTCCCGCAGCAGCGCCCGGTAGTCCCGGCCGACGGCGGCGACGCCGCCGTGCCGGCGGCGCTGCGGCGGCAGGGTCTCCCGGAGCCCGACCGCCGCGACCCCGACCAGCAGGAGCCCGAAGACGGCGAGGGCCACGAACACGCCCCGCCAGTCCGACCAGCGGAGCAGGGCGCTGCCGAGGGTGGGCGCGAGGATCGGCGCCGCGCCCATCACCAGCATGAGCCGGGAGAAGAGCCGGGCGAAGGCGGCGCCGCTGAACAGGTCGCGGACCACGGCCATCGCGACCACCGAGGTGGCCGCCACGCCCAGCCCCTGCAGCACCCGGAGCACGCCCACCACCTGGACGGTCGGCGCGACCACGCAGAGCAGCGAGGCCAGGATGTGCAGCGCGATCCCGGCGAGCAGCGGCAGGCGCCGGCCCACCGCGTCGGAGAGCGGGCCGATCAGCAGCTGGCCGAGGGCCAGCCCGGCGAGGGTGCCGGTGAGGGTGAGCTGCACGGCCGCCGAGGTGGTCTCCAGGTCGGCGGTGATGGCCGGCAGCGCGGGCAGGTACATGTCGATGGTCAGCGGCCCGATCGCGATCAGCGAGCCGAGCACCAGCACGAGGCGCAGCTGCTGCCCGCGGCTCATCAGGTCACCGGGTGTCTCGACGGTCGGGGCGGGAGAGGACTGCGCACTGGTCACACCTGGCAGCAAATCACCGGGGCCCGATCTCATTCCCGCCCGCACCGAAGGTGCCCCAGGTCACATCCGCTCGTTGAACCGTCCGCCGCACATCGCACCGGGAGGAGACACCGTGCCCGACTATCCGCGGCCGGCCGCCGAGGTCGGCCGGATCGAGCCGGCACCCCGCCGGATCCGCGCGTTCCTGGCCGGCGAGCTGGTGTTCGACACCGGCCGGGCGCGGTACGTGTGGGAGTGGCCGCCGTACCCGCAGTACTACGTGCCGGCCGCGGACGTCCGCCGGGACCTGCTGGTCGACGAGGGACGCACCGAGGAGACCCCGCGCGGCGCCGCACGGCTGCACGGGCTGCGCGTCGGCGAGTTCGCCCGGGCCTCCTGCGCCCGCTGGTACGGCGCCGACGCGCCGTCCGGGCTGGCCGACATGATCCGGTTCGACTGGTCCGCGCTGGACGCCTGGTTCGAGGAGGACGAGGAGGTCTTCGTCCACCCGCGCAGCCCGTACTCCCGGGTGGACGCGCTGCGCGCGAACCGCCGCGTCCGGGTCGAACTGGACGGCACGGTGCTGGCCGAGTCGACCGCGCCGGTGCTGGTCTTCGAGACCGGCCTGCCGACCCGCTACTACCTGAGCCGCACCGACGTGCGCTTCCGGCACCTGGTGCCGTCGGAGACCCGGACCGCGTGCCCGTACAAGGGTCGCACCAGCGGCTACTGGTCGGTGCGGGCCGGCGACCGGGTCCACCCGGACCTGGCCTGGTCGTACGACTTCCCCACGGCCGCGCTGCTGCCGATCGCCGGGCTGGTGGCCTTCTACAACGAGAAGGTCGACCTGGTGGTGGACGGGGAACGCCTTCCCCGGCCGCGGACGCACTTCTCCTGATCCGGCGCGGCGGGACAGCGCCGGGCCGCTCCGCCTGCGTAGGGTGGGGCCGCAGTCCGTGACCTCGCGGCCGGCGCCGTCGGGGTCCGCCCCGCACGTCCCCACACGGGAGGAGCGTCACCGTGACCGCCACCGACTGGACCGCCGACGTCGCGGGCGTCGGCCGTTACGCCGAGGTCAACGGCATCAACCTCTACTACGAGACGCACGGCACCGGGCACCCGCTGATCCTGCTGCACGGCGGGCTCGGGTCGGGCGAGATGTTCGGGCCGGTGCTACCGGCGCTGGCCGCCCGGCACCAGGTCATCACCGTCGACCTGCAGGGTCACGGCCGCACCGCCGACGTCGACCGCCCGCTCGACCTGCGCACGATGGCCGACGACATCGCCGCGCTCATCGACCACCTCGGGCTGGACCGGCCCGACCTGGTGGGCTATTCGCTCGGCGGCGGGGTGGCGCTGCGCGCCGCCGTGGCCCACCCGGAGAAGCTCGGCCGGCTCGTCGCGGCGTCCGCGCACGTCCGCTCGGACGCGATCTACGCCGAGATGCGCGCGCAGCAGGGCCAGGTGACCGGTGCCGCCGCGGAGTTCATGACGGACACCCCGATGTACCAGCTCTACCAGCGGGTGGCGCCGCGCCCGGAGGACTTCCCCCGGCTGCTCGACAAGATCGGCGCGCTGATGGCGGAGGACTTCGACCTGACCGAGGAGGTCCGCAACCTGCGGGTGCCGACGCTGATCGTCGCCGGCGACGCCGACATGGCGCCGCCGAGCCACTACGTGGAGGTGTTCAAGCTGCTCGACGGCGGTCTGCGGGACGGCGGCTGGGCGGGCGAGGGCCGGCCCAAGGGTGGGCACGCGCTGGCCATCCTGCCCGGGCTGACCCACTACAGCATCTTCAGCTCCCCGCTGTTCGCCGCGGCCACCCTCGCCTTCCTCGACGAGCCGGCCGGCTGAGGGCGGTCAGCCCTTGCGGCCGGTGGTGGCGATGCCCTCCACGAAGTGCCGCTGGGCCAGGAAGAACAGGATGATCATGGGTACGGTGGCGATCACGCTGCCGGCGAGGACGATCTCCCACTGCTGCTCGCCGCCGTACCCGAACCGGTCGAGGATCACCTTGAGCCCGCGGGGCAGCGTGTAGAGCTGCTCGTTGCGCAGGTAGATCAGCGGTTTGATGAGGTCGGTCCAGCTCGCCTTGAACTCGAAGACGAACGCCACCAGCAGGGCCGGGCGGATCAGCGGGAACGCCATCCTCCAGAACAGCTGCGGATAGCTCGCCCCGTCGACCCGGGCCGCCTCGAAGTACTCCCGGGGCAGGGAGAGGAAGAACTGCCGCAGCAGGAAGATGTAGAACGCCGACCCGAAGAGGTTGCCGGCCCAGAGTGGCACCTGGGTGTCGACGAGGCCGAGCCGGTTCCAGATCAGGTAGGTCGGGATCATGGTGACCGCGAACGGCAGCATCATGGTGGCGAGCACCAGGCCGAAGAGCAGGTTCCGGCCGGGGAACCGGAAGTAGGCGAACCCGAACGCCACCCAGGCGCTGGACAGGGTCGCCGCGGCGGCCGCCGCCACCCCGACCACGACGCTGTTGAACAGCCAGGTGAGCAGCGGCATGGCCTGCCAGGCCTCGGTGTAGTTGTCCGGCGCGAACGGCGTGGGCAGGAAGCCGGGCGCGAAGACGTACTCCCGGGGCCGCAGCGAGGCGCTGACCAGCCAGACGAACGGCAGCAGGAAGATCACCGCCGCGACCGCCAGGGCGACCACGAACAGGACCCGCTGCCAGCGCGGCCGCCGGCCCTCCTCCGGCGGGGCCGGTCGGGGCGCCGCCGGAGGCGCCACCACGGTGCTCGCGGCGCCGGTGCCCACCGGCTGACTCGTCGTGGTCACCGGTCCTCCCCCTCGTAGTAGACGAACCGGTTGCTCAGCTTCACCTGCACCGCCGTGATGATCAGGATGATCAGGAACAGCAGCCACGCCATCGCCGAGGCGAAGCCCATGTGCAGGAACTGGAACGCCTCCTGGAACAGGTGGATCACGTAGAAGGACGCCGCGTCGCTGCTGAACGAGCCCTGGGTCTGCCGGTTCCCGAAGTACATGGTGTAGACCTCGGTGAACATCTGCAGCGACGCGATGGTGTTGACGATCAGGGTGAAGAAGAGCGAGCCGGAGATCATCGGCAGGGTCACGTGGCGGAACCGCGCCCACGCGCCGGCCCCGTCGAGGTCGGCGGCCTCGTAGAGGTCACGAGGCACGTTCTGCAACGCGGCCAGGTAGATGATCACGGTGGAGCCGAGGCTCCACAGGCTCATGAGCACGATCCCGGGCATCACCCAGTCCGGGTCGGTGGTCCAGCTCGGACCGTCGATCCCGACCAGCGCGAGGCCGCGGTTGATCAGACCGTCCTGGGTGTTGAGCAGCAGCAGGAAGAGGATGCCGACGGCCACCGCCGGGGTCATCACCGGCAGGTAGAACACGGTACGGAAGAAGCCCTGCCAGCGGCCGACCCGCTTGAGCAGCAGGGCCAGCCCCAGCGAGATCAGCATCACCAGCGGCACGTGCAGCGCCGTGTAGTAGACGGTGTTGCCGAGGCTGCGCGCCACCTGGGGGTCCGACATGAGCTGCCGGTAGTTGTCCAGCCCGCTCCAGCGGGGCGCGTTGATGACGTCGTACTCGGTGAAGCTGAGCCAGAGGCTGGCGATCATCGGGCCGGCGGTGAACGCCAGGAAGCCGACGATCCAGGGCGCCAGAAAGACGTACGCCCAGCGGGCCTCCCGCCGGGCCAGCGGCGTACGGCGCCGCCGGCCCGGGGCGGGAGGGGTGACGGTGGTGGCCATGGCCGGGGTCAGCCCGCGGCCTTGTCCAGCGCGGCGGTCGCCTCCTGCTGGGCGCGGGCCAGCGCCTCGGCCGGCTGGGCCTGGCCGGAGAGCACCCGGTTCACCGCGTCGGTCCAGGCCTTGTCGAACTCGGCGCCGGCCGGCGAGGCGGGCATCGCGAACGCGGCGTCCTGGGCCTCCCGGATGGTGGCCACCGCGTCGTCGAAGCGCTTGTTGCCGGTCGGCTGGTACAGCTCGTCGAAGATCTTCTTGTCGGCGGCGGTGTTGCCGGTCCAGACGCCGGTGAACGGCAGGTTGGCCGCCTTGCGTGCCTCGGCCCGCGCCTTCGCGGCGGCGTACCAGGTGTCGGTGGCGGTCATCTGCTTGACGAAGGCGCAGGCCGCCTCCGGGTTCTTGGCGCCCTTGGTGACCACCCACGCCTGGCCGTTGGACATGCTCAGCGGCTTGCCCTGCCGGTCGGTGAACGGCTTCACGACCAGCTCGGCCTTGGGGCTGTTCTTGGCGGCCTGGTTGAGGAACCACTCCTCCATGGGCCACGCGGCGATCTGGTTCTTGGTCAGGGGGTTCTCGGCGCCGAAGAAGTCGAAGGTGTCCCGGAAGGACTTGAACCTGCCCCAGCCGCCCTGGTCCTGAATGAGCTTCACGCCGGTGGTCAGCGCCTCGACCACCTTCGGGTCGGTCAGGTTGGCCTTGGCGCCGTCTGCCGAGATCATCTCGGCGCCGTTGGCCTTCGCCCACATCGGCAGGAACTCGGGGATCTTCGGGTCGATGCCGATGCGGCTGAGCCGGCCGCCGGAGACCTTGGCCAGCTTCGTGTTGACCGCCGGCAGGCTCGCCCAGTCGGCGAGGTTGACGTCGTCGGCGGTGAGGCCGGCCTCCCTCAGCAGCGCCTCGTTGAGGTAGAGCACACGTACGTTCGAGAACTCGGGGATGCCGTAGACCGTGCCGTCGAGGGTGACCTGGTCCTTGGCGGCCTGCCGGTACTGCCCCAGGTCGATCCGCTGCTTCTCCACGCAGTCGGTCAGCGGCTGGATCGACCCGCGCTTGGCGTACGTGCCGATCAGCTTGCGGTCCATGTACACCAGGTCCGGCGGGTTGCCGGAGGCCACCGCGGAGAGGAACTGCTGCTCATCGAAGGCGCCCTCGGTGATCTTCAGCTGGACGTCCGGGTGGTCCTTCTTGAAGGCGTCCACACGCGTCTTGGCGATTTCGTCCGAGAGGCCGAATCCCATGGTGCTCAGCTCGCCGCTGCCCTTGGTGGCGCCGCCGCCGGAGTCGCCCCCGCCGCCCACTCCGCCGCAGCCGCTGATCGCCAGGGTCAGCACCCCGGCCAACGCGGTTGCCCGCAGTCTCCGTGACATGGCCACCTCCCGTAGTCGCCCGGGCCACCCTGCCCGCGCCGACCTGCACTTCTCCGGTTCCCGGGAAGTTCAAACCCGGGACGGAGAAGTGGTTGATCATTCGTGATCCGCCGGACTCCGGTGGCGGATCCGCACGTCGGGACGGAGGCGTCAGGAGGCGGCGGACGGGGTCGGCTCCGCGCGTCGCCCGGGCAGCCGCTCGACGGCGACCGCGGTGAGCAGGACCAGGCCGAGCACACCGAGCGCCGCGGCGGGCGGCAGCAGCACACCGAACGGCAGCAGGAGCAGGACCAGCACGGCGACGGCCCGCTGCGCCGGCGGGACCGGCTGCCCGGTGAGTCGGAGGAACAGCAGCCGGCCGCCCAGGAAGAGCGCGGCGCCCCCGTACAGGGCGACCGAGGCGGACCAGGTAAGCCTGCCGGGCCCGCCGTGCTCGGCGCCGCCGTGCAGCCCGGCGACGAGCCCGAGCACCTGCTCGACGCCGAGCGACAGGTAGATGACCCCGGTGATCAGCAGCAGGTGGGTCTGGCTGTAGGCGTCCGACGCGATCCGGTCCCGCCGGTCCCCCGCCGCCGTGGCGAGGACCCGGGCGGCGGCGGGCCCGGCCCGGTCGAAGTACAACCACCACAGGCAGGCCGTGACCGCGAAGCCGACCAGCGCCACACCGAGCACCGGCAGCGCGGTCACCGCCGACGCGGCGCCCACCCCGGCGGCGACGAGCGACTCACCGAGCGCGATGATCAGCACCAGGCCGTGCCGCTCCGTGAAGTGGCTCGCGCTGCGCAGCGGCCAGGTGCCGCGCCGCGCGTACGACAGCCGTTGCCCGCCGATCTCGATGACGAAGGCCACCACCCACAGGACGGCGTGCGCCGTCCCGCTCAGCAGCGCGCCGAGCAGCAGCGGCACCCAACTGGCGGCGCTGACCGCCGCGAAGAACCGGATCCGCGCCCGCAGCCCGGGCACGTCGGCCGCCGCCCAGTGGTAGAGCGTCAGGTGGACGACGCGGAGCAGCACGTAGGCGAGCGCGACGAGCAGCGGCCCGTCCAGGCCCGGCCCGGACGTCCAGGCGTCCGGCATGGCGAGCGCCGCCACGAACAACGCCGCCATCGCGACCAGGAAGCCGCCACGGACCACCCCGACCTCGGCCCGCGTGTGGTTGCCCAACCAGGTGTACGAGGACCAGGCGATCCAGAGCAGCACGAGCAGGATCAGCCCCTGCACCATGGTGGTCGGGGTGGCCCGCTGCCCGATCAGCGCCATGATGCGGGTCAGCGCGAAGACGAAGACCAGGTCGAAGAAGATCTCGAACGGCGTCACCCGGCGCCCGGCCGGCGCCGGGGCGGGCGGGCGCGGCCACACCGGGCGCCACCGTGCCCCGTCCCGCCCCATGTCCGTCGCCTTCCGCCGCCTCGACCGGCCGATCGCCTCCGCCCGACGGTAGGCCGGACGGCCCGGGCCGTTTCGGCGATTCCGGTGATCGGCCGTCGGTCCCGGGGGCCGTCACGTGGGGGCGGCGTCACCCCACGCGGCCCGCACGAGGGCCGGGAGCACGCGGGCCGCCGATCCGCGCAGGTTCACCGCGCACACCGCGTCCAGCGGCGTCTCCTCCGGGTTGACCTGGATCACCGTGCCGCCCCGGCGGGCCGCGACCTGCGGGATCTCGGCGGCGGGATACACCAGGCCGGATGTGCCGACGGTGAGCAGCACGTCGCAGCGGTACGCCGCCTCGACGGCGGCCTCGAAGGCCTGCTCCGGCAGCGCCTCACCGAACCACACGACCCCGGGCCGGACGGGCGCCTCGCAGCGCCCGCAGCGGGGCGGCGCCAGCCGCCGGCCCTCGCCCGGCTCCTCGCCGGCGTCGGGCAATGGCGCCGGCTGGGCACAGGCCGAACAGCGCGGCGCGAACAGGCTGCCGTGCAGGTGGACGGGGGCGGCGGAGCCGGCGCGCTCGTGCAGGTCGTCGACGTTCTGGGTGATCACCACCGTCTCCGGCACCCGGGCCGCCATGGTGGCCACGGCCCGGTGCCCCGCGTTCGGTTCGGCCCGGCGGGCGGCGCCGCGCCGCCACTCGTACCAGCCCCAGACCAGCGCGGGATCGGCATGAAACGCCTCCGGGGTGGCCAGCGCCTGGGGGTCGAACCGTTCCCAGAGGCCGGTGAGCGCGTCACGGAAGGTGGGCACGCCGCTCTCGGCCGACATACCGGCGCCCGTGAAGACGACCAGCCGCCGCGCCCGCGCGAGCACCGTCGCCGCGTCCGCCAGGTCCATCCGCTCCCGCTCCCGTCGCCCGCTCACCGCGTGACGGTCAGGTGGACGTCCACCCGGTCGCCCAGCGCGATCCCCTCGGCCCGGCGGACCGCGGTCTTCACCGGCACAATGTAGCGCCCGTCCTTGGGCCAGAGCGACGTCTCCCATCCGGTCCCGCCGATCCGCGCGGTCACCGGGATCATCCCCCAGCCGTACGTGACCGACGCCGAGGCCGCCTCCAGTTCCCCGCACAGCTCGTCGGGCACGGTGACGAAGTGCCAGGGCGCGGGCCCCCGCCAGAACCACACCTCGCCGCTGAACTCCAGCTCCACCCGCTCAGGATAGGCGTCGATCCCGCCCGGCCCGCACCACCCGGACGGCGACCAGCACCGTCCACAGCAGCAGCGGGAACACGGCCACCCGCTCCATGCCCCCGACGCCGATGCCCAGGTCGACCCGCGCGAGGAAGAGCACCACGCCGGCCACCCCGGTGGACCCGAGGACCACACTGGTCGCCCGCATCCCGCCCAGCACGGTCGACCGCCCGGCCAGCGCCGCCACCAGCATCCCGAGGTTGCCCAGCACGAAGATCAGCAGCGCGGCCACGAAGTGCCGGTTCTCGTCGACGTCCGCCGGGGCGGCGGCGGCCAGGGCGTACCCGGCGGCGGCCGCGAGGGTGAGCAGCCGCGACGCGGTGGCGGCGACCCCGCGGCCGAGCGCCGGCCAGGTGAGCAGCGCCCCGAGCGCGAGCAGGGCCGCGGTGGCGGCCATCGCCCCGTTCATGCCGCCGTGCCAGGGCGAGCAGACCGGGCGGGGCCGGGTGCTGTCCCACAGGCCGCAGGTCACGTTGCCGAGGTCGCTGATGTTGTTGGTGGCCCAGCTGAACGGCGGCTGGCGCCAGGCCAGTCCGACGACGACGTTCGCGGCCAGGAACACGGGTGCGGCGAGCAGCCAGCAGGCGGCGCCGAGACGGTCACGGTCCATGCGTCCAGTCCAGCGGGCGAGGGGCGGCCGGCGCACGGGGCGTGGCGGGCCGGGACGGGGTAGGGCCAGGCATACCCGGGAAGTGGGTCCAGACGGCTGGGCTGCGCGAACACCGGCTGGCTAGCGTGACGACATGACCTTGGACGAACCCCGGCACCTGGCGGAGGCCCTGCGCCGCCCCCGCTACCTGATCTCCGCCTGGCCCTGGCGGGCGCTGGCGTACGCGGTCACCACGGTGCCGCTCGCCGGCGTCCTCGCGGTCGGGTTGTGCGTGGTCGGGGCGCCGCTGCTCGCGGTGGTGAACGCGGCGCAGCGGGGCCGCCCCGTGGCCCTCCCCCTCGTCGTCCTGCTCACCGTCGTCGCCCTTGCCGCGGTCGCCGTCGCTCCGCTCGCGAGCGCCCCGCTGGCCGTGGTCGAACGCTGGCGGCTGGGCGTGGTCGACGGGCGTCCGCTGCCCGGGCCGGGGCTGCGCGGCCTGGCCGCGCGGTACACCACCGCCGCGGCGTGGCGGGAGGTGGCGTACGCGGCCTGGGTCGGTGGCGCCGTGCCGCTGGCGTACGGGATGTTCGCCCTGCTCGTCCTGGTCGACGTCGTGCTGCTCGCGGGCCCGTGGCTGGCCGGCGGCGCGGACCGGATCGTGCTCGGGTGGACCACCGTGGACACCCCGCGCGCGGCGGTCCCGTACGCCGTCGCGGCGCTGCTGGCCGTGCCGGGGCTGGTCTACCTGGCCGGCCTGCTCGTCGCGGCCCAGGCCGGGGTGGCCCGCTGGCTGCTCGGCAACCCGTCCGACGGGCCGGCGCTGCGCGAGGTCACCCGCTCCCGCGCCCGACTGGTCGGGGCGTACGAGGCGGAACGCCGCCGGATCGAGCGGGACGTGCACGACGGGGCCCAGCCGAGGCTGACGAGCCTCACCCTCCAGCTGGGGCTGGCCCGGCTCGACGTGCCCGAGGACTCCCCCGCCGCCACGCCGCTGGCCGTCGCCCACGAGCAGGCCAAGGAGCTGATGGTGACGCTCCGGCGGATCGTGCAGGGCATCCGCCCGCAGCAGCTCACCGAACTCGGCCTGGCCGGCGCCGTCGGCGAGCTGGCCGCCCAGGCCACCGTGCCGGTCACCGTGCGCGCCGACCTCCCCGGGCCGGTGCCGGAGCTGGTCGAGACCACCGCCTGGTACGTGGTCTCCGAGGCGCTGGGCAACGTCGCCCGGCACGCCGGGGCGACCCGCGCCGAGGTACGGCTCACCCGTCCCGACCGGCGCCTGGTCGTGGAGGTGGAGGACGACGGCCGGGGCGGGGCGGACCCGGCCCGGGGCACCGGGTTGACCGGGCTCGCCGACCGGGTCGCCGCGGTGGACGGGCGGTTGCTGCTCGCCAGCCCGCCCGGTGGACCTACCCTCGTCCGCGTGGAGCTGCCGTGCCGCCCGTGACCCGCGTCGTGCTCGCCGAGGACGAGGTCCTCCTGCGGGAGGGCCTCGTCGGCCTGCTGACCCGGTTCGGCTTCGCCGTGGTCGCCGCCGTCGGCACGGCGCCCGACCTGCTCGACGCGGCCCGCACCCACCGGCCGGAGCTGCTGGTGACCGACATCCGCATGCCGCCCGAGCACCGCGACGACGGGCTCCGCGCGGCCGTCACGCTGCGCGCGGAGCGGCCCGACCTGGCCGTGGTGGTGCTCAGCCAGCACGTGCAGAGCGGGTACGCGGCCGCGCTGCTCGACAGCGGCGACGGCCGGCGGGTCGGCTACCTGCTCAAGGACCGGGTAGCCGACGTCGCCGAGTTCGCCGACACCCTGCGCCGGGTGGCGGCCGGCGGGACCGCTGTCGACCCCGACGTGGTGCGGCACCTGCTGCGCCGCCCCCGGGATCCCCTGGCGGCCCTGTCACCCCGGGAACGGGAGGTGCTGGGGCTGGTCGCCGAGGGCCACTCCAACGGGGCGATCGCGGCGCGGCTGCACGTCACCGAGGCGGCGGTCGGCAAGCACGTCGGGAACATCCTCACCAAGCTCGACCTGCCGCCCGCCGACGACACCAACCGTCGGGTGCTGGCCGTGCTCGCCTACCTGCGCGCCGGCCGCTAGGCGGCTCAGAGGTTCATCGGCGCGGGGTCGCCGGCCAGCTGGCGGAACCGCACGCGGGGGTCGGGGACCAGCCGCCGGGAGGCCAGGTCCAGCAGGCCGCCCACCCCGGTGATGGTGGCGACCGGGGTGCCGTCGGGGAGGGTGAGCTCCTGCACGATCTGGAACGTCTTCCCCTCGCCCCAGCGGAACTCGCAGGACACGTCCACCTCGTCGCCGCCGCGCAGCTCCCGCAGGTAGCGCAGGGTGACCTCCAGGGCCACCGGCCCCACGCCGCCGGCGAGGAGCCGGTCCTGCGGGATGCCGGCGGCGCGCAGGCACTCCCACCGGGCGTGCTCGCCGTACTGGAGGTAGACGGCCTGGTTCAGGTGGCCCTGCGTGTCCAGCTCGTAGCCGCGGACGGTGACGCGCACCCGGAACGGATCTCCCATGTGGTCGAGCCTAACCAGGGGTACGACACCGCCGCGGCGGTCAGAGCTGGTGGCGGTCGTCGGCCGGCAGGGCGGGCGCCTCGGGCGGCTCGGGGGTCTCGTCGGGCCGCCCGAGCTGCGCCACGCGGGTCGGGTCGAGGACCCGGGAGAGGAACGACCGGGTCCGCTCGTGCCGCGGCGCGCCCAGCACCTCGGCCGGCGGCCCCTGCTCGACCACCACGCCACCGTCCATGAACACGACCCGGTCGGCGACGTCCCGGGCGAACGCCATCTCGTGGGTCACCACCATCATGGTCATGCCGTCCTCGGCCAGCTTGCGCATGACGGTGAGGACGTCGCCGACGAGCTCGGGGTCGAGCGCGGAGGTCGGCTCGTCGAAGAGCATCAGCTTCGGGTCCATCGACAGCGACCGGGCGATGGCGACGCGCTGCTGCTGCCCGCCGGAGAGCTGCGCCGGGAACGCGTCGGCCTTGTCGCTCAGACCGACCCGGTCCAGGTTGGCCCGCGCGACCCGCTCGGCCTCGGCGCGACCGCGCCGGAGCACCCGGCGCTGGGCGATGGTGAGGTTGTCCAGCACGGTCAGGTGCGGGAAGAGGTTGAACGACTGGAACACCATGCCGATGCCGCGGCGTACCGCGTCGATCTCGACGTCCGGGTCGGTCATCTCGGTGCCGTTCACCCAGATCCTGCCGGCGGTCGGCTCCTCCAGGAGGTTGACGCACCGCAGCAGCGTGGACTTGCCGGATCCGGACGGTCCGATGACGCAGACCACCTCGCCGTGGCCGACCTCGAAGTCGATGCCCTTGAGCACCTCGAGCGGCCCGAAGGACTTGTGCAGGTCGCGGATCTCGACGGCGGGCTGGGTCGGGCTGGTCGTCATGGGGTCACCGAGCCTTGGCGTAGCGGAGTTCGAGGCGGCGTACCACCTGGGACAGCGGCAGGGTGATGATCAGGTAGGTGAGCCCGGCCACCAGCAGCGGGGTGGCGTTCACCCGGTCGTTGAGCGTGTCCCGGCCGAACTTCGTGACCTCGATGGTCTGTGCCGTCACGCCGAGCACGTAGGCGAGCGACGAGTCCTTGGTGAGCAGGATCAGCTCGTTGGTCAGCGGCGGGATCACGATCCGGAACGCCTGGGGGATGACGATCGTGCGCATCGCGGTGAAGTGCGACATGCCGAGGGTGCGCGCCGCCTCCGTCTGCCCCTTCGGCACGGCCTGGATGCCGGCCCGGATGGTCTCGGCCATGTACGCGGCCGCGGTCAACCCGAGGCCGATCGCGATCGACCCGAACACGCCGCCCGGGATCTCCCGCTCCGGGAAGGCGATGGGGATGCCGTACCCGACGAGGAAGAGCACGAGCAGCGCGGGCAGGCCGCGGAACAGCTCGATGTACGCCGTCGCCACCCACCGGTACGGCGCCACCCGGGACAGCCGCATCAGGGCCAGGATGGTGCCGAAGACCAGGCCGAAGGCGAACGCGCCCAGGGTGTAGAGGATCGTGTTGCGCAGCGCGACGGTGATGACCGTCGGGAACATCGACTCGATGATGTCGACGCGGAAGAACGCCTCCCGCAGCCGGCCCCAGTCCGCCGCGAGGACCACCACGGCGATGACGGCCACGAAGGCCAGGTACTGGAGCCAGAGGGACAGCCGCTCTCGCTGGCGGCGTCGCAGCTTCACGTTCGGCGCTCCTTGAGAGGTGCGGAGGGGTGCCGGACCGGAGGGCGCGCCGGGCGCGCCCTCCGGCCGGGTGGGTGGTTCAGGCGGTCGGCTTCTTGCCGATCCACTTCTCGTAGATCGTGTCGTAGGTGCCGTCCTGCTTCGCCTTGGCGAGCGCCTCGTTGATCTTCTTGAGCAGCTCCGGGTTGCCGTCCTTCTTCACCGAGAAGCCGTACTGCTCACCGGTGTCGAACTCGGCGGTCACCTCGAACCCGCCCTGGTGCTCCTTGATGTACTCGGTCCAGACCGGCAGGTCGTTGATGGCGGCCTCGATCTGGCCGTTGGCGAGGGCCTGCTGCTCGGCGGCGAGGTCCTCGAACTCGACGAGCTGCAGGCCCTTCTCGTCGGCGACCTTCTTGGCGTAGTCGCGACCGGTGGTGGCGGCCTGGACGCCGACCTTCTTGCCCCGCAGGTCGTCGAGCGACTTGTAGGCCTTGCCGGTCTTGACCAGCATGGCCTGGGTGGCGTCGAAGTACGGGTCGGAGAAGTTCATAACCTTCTGCCGTTCCTCGGTGATCGTCATGCCGGCGGCGGCCGCGTCGCACTTGCCGGTGTTCAGGTCCTGGCCGGACTTGATCCCCTCGAACGGCGTGTCGACGATCTTCTGCTCGACGCCCAGGTCCTTGGCGACCAGGTCCATCACGTCGACGTCGAATCCGACCACCTTGCCGGCGGCGTCCTTGGACTGGAACGGCGCGTACGGCAGGTGGGTGCAGACGGTGAGCTTGCCCTTCTCGACGAGCTTGACTCCGCTCGCCTGGGTCTCGCCGTCCTCCTTCTTGGCGCATCCCGCGCTCGCCGCGAGGGCGGCGATCGCCACGACAATGCCAGCCCTGCGGACTGCGCTCTGGAAAGTCACGGCAGTGTCCCTCCGTTCGACCCTGGTATGACAGCCAGCCAGGGGCTGGTGCAAAGACGGTGTGACAGGGGACGGTACCCGATCGGGGTAGCCGCACCAAGATCACGGCGGGCGACCGCACCCAAGCTGTGACCGATTCCGCCGGATGATTCCGGCAGCCGACACGCAACCGGACGGGAACCTTGCCGGCAAGGACTGAATGGTGGTTCACTTCTTGGGTGGCGTACCGGAGCACCGAGCGGGTGAAGGCCCGCCTGAGCGCCTCCCGGCAGCGGATCATCACGGCCGCGCTGGAGATCATGGCCGGCCACGGCTACGCGGGCTGCTCGGTCGCGGCCGTCGCCGAGCGGGCCGGCGTCGCGACGGGCACCGTCTACCGCCACTTCCCCACCAAGGCCGACCTCTTCGCCGAGGTGTTCCGCACCGCCTCGCAGCGCGAGGTGGACGCCGTGGCGCGTGCCGCCGCGCAGCGAACCACCGTGGCCGCGCAGATGGCGGCCGTCGTCGAGACGTTCGCCGGCCGCGCCCTGCAGTCCCCCCGGCTGGCGTACGCGCTGCTCGCCGAGCCGGTCGACCCCGCGGTCGACGCCGAGCGGCTCACCTTCCGCCGCGCCTACGCCGACCTGATCGCCGGTCACGTCGCGGCGGGCGTGGCGAGCGGCGAACTGCCCGCGCAGGACCCCGAGCTGACCGCGACCGCGCTGGTCGGCGCCCTGGCCGAGGCCATGGTCGGCCCGCTGGCCGCCGGGGTCGCCGGCCCGGGCACCATCCCCGACCTGATCAGGTTCATCCACCGCGCGCTGGGAGTATCGCCGTGACGACACACGAGGTGTTCAACCAGGTTCCCCCGCTGGCCGGTCACGACGCGGCCGACGACCCGGCACTGCTCGACGCGCTGGACCGGGAGGGGGCCGGCTGGTCCGCCGCCGAGGTCCACGAGCTCGGCCGGCTCGGCGGCGCCGCGACCGCCATCGAGCACGGGCGGCTGGCGAACGAGCATCCGCCGGTCCTGCGCACCCATGACCGCTACGGCCACCGGATCGACGAGGTCGAGTTCCACCCGTCCTGGCACGAGCTGATGCGCACGGCCGTCACTCACGGGCTGCACGCCGCGCCGTGGGCCGACGAACGGGCGGGCGCACACGTGGCCCGCGCGGCCAAGTTCTACGTGTGGCGACCCGACGCCGGCCACGGCTGCCCGATCTCGATGACCTACGCGGCGGTGCCCGCCCTGCGGCACAGCCCGGACCTGGCCGCGCGGTACGAGCCGCTGCTCACCGCGACGGCGTACGACTTCGGGCTGCGCCCGCCGCTCACCAAGCAGGGCCTGCTGGCCGGCATGTCGATGACGGAGAAGCAGGGCGGGTCGGACGTGCGCGCCAACAGCACCGTCGCGCACCCCGATCCGGACGGCAGCTACCGGCTCGTCGGGCACAAGTGGTTCACATCGGCGCCGATGTGCGACGTCTTCCTCACCCTCGCCCAGGCCCCGGGCGGGCTCACCTGCTTCCTCGTCCCCCGCGTCCTGCCGGACGGCACACGCAACCCGATGCGGCTCATGCGCCTCAAGGACAAGCTCGGCAACCGGTCCAACGCCTCGGCGGAGATCGAGTACGAGCACGCCGTCGCCTGGCGCGTCGGCGACGAGGGCCGCGGCGTGCGCACCATCATCGACATGGTCAACCTGACCCGCCTCGACTGCGTGATCGGCGCGGCGGCCGGGATGCGCCAGGGGCTGATCACCGCCGCCCACCACGCCACCCACCGGCGCACCTTCGATCGCTACCTGATCGACCAGCCGCTCATGCGCAACGTGCTCGCCGACCTCGCGGTCGAGTCCGAGGCCGCCACCGTCCTCATGATGCGGCTCGCCGGAGCCACCGACCGCTCCGCGCGGGGCGACGCCGGCGAGACGGCCTTCAAGCGGCTCGCCCTCGCCGTCGGCAAGTACTGGGTGTGCAAGCGCTGGCCGGCACACGCCGCCGAGGCCCTCGAATGCCTGGGCGGCAACGGCTACGTGGAGGAGTCGGGCATGCCTCGGCTGTTCCGCGAGTCGCCGCTGAACTCGATCTGGGAGGGCTCCGGCAACGTGGCGGCGCTGGACGTGCTGCGCGCGGTCGCCCGGGAACCGCAGGTCGTGGAGGCGTTCCGGGCCGAGGTGAGCGCCGCCGCCGGCGCGGACCCGCGACTCGACGCCGCGGTGCGCCAGGTGCAGGCCGACCTGTCCGACCACGACGACCTCGAACTGCGGGCCCGCCGGGTCGTCGAGCGGCTCGCCCTGGTCCTGCAGGGCGCGTTGCTCGTGCGGCACGGCCACCCGGCCGTCGCCGACGCCTTCTGCGCCTCCCGCCTCGGCGGTGACCACGGCCAGGCGTTCGGCACCCTGCCGAGCGGTGTCGACTTCGCCGCGATCATCGCCCGCGCCGTGCCCAAGGTGGGCTGATCGCTACCGCGATTCAGCAGAACCAGCCGTCCTGCACCCAGCCGTTGCGGTTGACGTGGCCGTAGGCGAAGCCGTAGACGTAGCCGCCGCTCCTTGGCCCCTTCACCTGGAAAGTCTGCCCGGCGTACAGGGTGCCCATCCAGGCGCCCAGCGGTTCGGTGCGGACGAACAACGATTCGGCGCACACGGTCTCCCGCACACCGATGGTGCCGTTGGCGGCCCGCGCCGGTGACGACACCGCCAGCAGCGCGACGACCGTCGCGGCGGCGACCCCCACACGGGCCAGCCGGACGGGCCGGGATGACGAGGTCACCATGAGTCGTAGCCTCCGATGCACTCGATGCGCACGTAGCCCCAGTCGTTGGGGCCGAAGTCGAAGGTCGCCGCCCAGCCGTTGTAGACCGGGTGGGCACCGGGCGTGTGCCCGATCTTGTTCCCGTACTCCAGCACGCGTTTGAGGCCGTAGGGGCCCGACGCCGAGTCGTAGTTGTCGTAGAAGCTGGCGCTCTGGCAGATGGTGACGGCGTGGCGCGGCACCACGTACGCCTGGGCGGCGGGAGGTACGGCCAGCACGATGCCCAGTGCCGTCGCGGCCGCGACCGCCCTGGCGAACATTCGCATATTTATCTCCCTCGTTCGGAGGTGCGGGCAACGTAGCAGATTGCCACGGCGACCCACAACGATGTAGGTTTTCGCCAGGATCGGATCGAGGAGTGACGATGGCCCGGTGGCGCGGCGTGACCCGGTTCGTGACGACGCTGGCCGTCCTTGCGGTGACCGCCCTGACCGCCCCGTCCCCCGCCGCCGCCTGGGGCTACGGCGTCAACCGGGTGCAGACGGCGGCCGAGGACTCGTGGGCGCAGACCGGCATGGGACCGGGCTGGGTGCTGCTGAGCTACAAGGCCAACGGGCCGATGGTCGGCTACCTGTTCGCCCGCGACTTCGTCTTCGCCGACGGCGCCGTCAAGTCCAGCTTCGACCACATGGACATCCGCGACACCGGCGACGCCAGCGCCGGCAACACCGAGGGCATCACCCGCTGGCCCTGGGGCTACGCCGGCGGCAGCTTCGACGGGTGCGCCTACGCCTACGGCACGCGCAAGTTCGCCATCGAGCGCACCGGGTTCATGTCGTCGAGCTGCGCTGGCGGCCCCAATGTCGCCGGCTCCAGCAACGCCGACGGCTCCCCGGACCAGCTGCGGTGGTGGCATTCCGAGCAGGTCTTCTGCACCGCCACCGCCGTCGATCCGCTGTGCAGCCCCTACGGCGTGTGGAGCGAGAACAAGGGTGGCGGGCTCAAGGCCACCACCGCTCGCACAACCTGCTCCGCATTCGGCAACATCGGGGCCGCCGCGGCGTACGGGTCCGGACCGGCCGTCGCCGTCCACCCGCTCGGCGCGGCCCCCGCCGGCGCGCAGATCGACATCCGCTACGTCACCAAGGACCGTCAGTGGATCATGGCGAAGTGGCGCGGCAATCGGTTCGCCGGCGGCATAGCCTGGGCGTTCCTACCCCGATCCTGCGTCTGGTGACCCGGCGCCGACGATCCGCAGCGCCATCTCGGCGTAGCGGGCGGCGATGTACTCGGGGACCAGGTCGCCGCCGTCCCGGTACCACCGGCCCACGTCGACGCCGAGGGACAGCAGGGCGGCGGCGGCCATCCGGGGGTCCGGGGTCTCGAACACCCCGGCGGTGACGCCGGCCTCCACGAGCTGCCGGATCGCCTGCTCGATGTGGTGGCGGATCTCGCGGATCTCGGCCAGGTGCGCGGGGCTGAGCGCGGCCAGCTCGTAGTTCACCACCCGGGTGGTGGTGTGGTCCCGGGCGTGGGTCACGACGAAGTCGTGGACCACCCGCCGCAGCGCGGTGGCCGGGTCGGCGGACGACGCGACCGCCGCCCGCACCAGCGCCAGCACGTGCTCGTGCCCCGACCGCGAGATCAGGTAGAGCAGTTCCTCCTTGGACCGGTGGTGCACGTAGAGCGCGGCGGGGCTCAGCCCGGCCGCGGCCGCGATGTCGCGGGTGGTCGTGCCGTGGAAGCCCCGCTCGGCGAACGCGCTGACGGCGGCGTCGAGCAGCCGGGCGCGCGTCACGTCGGCGCGGGACTGCTCGGCGCTGTCGGTCACCACGTCGTCCTTCCCTCCTGAGCCTCGGCCGGCATTGATACCACAAATCGGCCGGGGCGGACCTGTTGACGACGCCCGCCGGGCTGTCGCACACTCCCTCAGACACATTCTAAGCAAGCGCTTAGTAAGTTTCGGAGGAGGTGGCCGTGTCGGAGGCCCCGTCGAACAGATTCGCCGGCCGGACGGCGATCGTCACCGGCGCCAGCCGCGGCATCGGCCTGGCCGTCGCCGAACGGCTGGTCGCCGAGGGCGCCCGGGTGGTGGTCACGGGCCGCAGACAGGCGGCGTTGGACGAGGCGGTCGCCCGGCTGGGCGCCGGACGCGCGCTCGGCGTCGCCGGCCACGCCGACGATCCCGACCACCAGGCCGAGGTGGTGGCCCGGGCGGTCGACGCCTTCGGCGGCGCCGACTTCCTGGTCAACAACACCGGCATCAACCCGGCGTACGGGCCGCTTGTCGAGCTGGACCTGGCCGCCGCCCGCAAGGTCTTCGAGGTGAACTGCCTCGCCGCGCTGTCCTGGGTGCAGCAGGTCCACCGGGCCTGGATGGGCGAGCACGGGGGCGCGGTCGTCAACATCTCCTCGGTGGCCGGCGTCCGGCCGGCGTCCGGCATCGGCTTCTACGGTGCCAGCAAGGCGATGCTCACCCACCTCACCCAGCAGCTCGCCGTGGAGCTGGGCCCGGACATCCGGGTGAACGCGGTCGCCCCGGCCGTGGTGAAGACGAAATTCGCCACCGCGCTCTACGAGGGCCGTGAGGAGCAGGTCGCGGCCGCGTACCCGCTCCGGCGGCTCGGCGTCCCCACCGACGTCGGCGGCGCCGTCGCGTTCCTGCTCTCCGCGGACGCCGCCTGGATCACCGGCCAGCTGCTCGTCGTCGACGGCGGCCTCACCCTCACCGGGGGTGTCTGATGCCGGTGCGGGACAGGGGCGTCATCGTCACCGGCGCCGGGCACGGCATCGGCCGCGCGCTGGCCACCCGGCTCGCCGCCGAGGGCGCGCGGGTCGTGGTCAACGACCTCGACGCCGAGGCGGCCGAGCGGGTGGCCGAGGCGATCGGCGGCTTCGCCGCTCCCGGTGACGCCGCCGGCGAGCAGGGCGTCGCCGCGCTCGTCGAGACCGCCCGGGGCCACCTGGGCGACATCGACGCCTGGTTCGGCAACGCCGGGATCGACCGCGGGCGCGGGCTCGACGCCCCCGAGGCCGAGTGGGCGGCGAGCCACGAGGTGAACGTCATGGCGCACGTCCGCGCCGCGCGACTGCTGATCCCCGGCTGGGTCGAGCGCGGCGCCGGCCGCTTCGTGGTGACCGCGTCCGCGGCCGGCCTGCTCACGACCCTCGGGAACCCGGCGTACGCGGTCAGCAAGCACGCCTGCGTCGCGTTCGCCGAGTGGCTGGCCGCCACCTACCGGCACCGCGGGATCGTGGTGCAGGCCATCTGTCCCCAGGGTGTGCGGACCCGGATGCTCGACAACACCGGTCCCCTGCGGGATCTGATCAGCCGCGACGGCGCGCTCACCCCCGAGGACGTGGCCGAGGCGGCGTGGCAGGCCCTGCACGACGACCGGTTCCTGGTCCTGCCGCATCCCCGGGTGGCCGACTACTACCGGCACCGGGCCACCGACACCGACCGCTGGCTGCACGGTATGAACACGCTCCAGCGGCAGCTCGAGGACCAGGGAGGTCTCCGATGAGGGCATGGCGCGTGACCGCGCTCGGCGAGCCGGTCGACGTGCTGCGGCTCGTCGACGTGACGGACCCGACCCCGGGCCCCGGGCAGCTCGTGGTCCGGGTGCTGGCCAGCCCGGCCAACTTCCCCGACGTGCTCATGTGCCGAGGCGAATACCAGGTGAAGCCGGACCTGCCGTTCACCCCCGGGGTGGAGCTGTGCGGCGAGGTCATCGCCCTCGGCGCGGGGGTGGACGGGTTCGCCGTCGGCGACCGGGTGCTCGGCGGCGCGACGCTGCCGCACGGCGGGTTCGCCGAGTTCGCGCTGCTGGACGCGGCGAGCACGTTCCCCGCGCCCGCGGCGCTCGACGACGCCGAGGCGGCCGCCCTCTACATCGGCTACCAGACCGGCTGGTTCGGCCTGCACCGGCGGGCCGGCCTACGCGCCGGCGAGACGCTGCTGGTGCACGCCGCCGCCGGCGGGGTCGGCAGCGCGGCGGTGCAGCTCGGCAAGGCGGCCGGCGCCCGGGTCATCGGCGTCGTGGGCGGCCCGGAGAAGGTGGCGGTGGCCCGCGCCCTCGGCGCGGACGTGGTGGTGGACCGGCGCGCCGAGGACTTCGTCGAGGTCGTGAAGGCCGAGACCGGCGGCCGGGGCGCCGACGTCGTCTACGACCCGGTCGGCGGGGACACCTACCAGCGTTCGACGAAGTGTGTCGCCTTCGAGGGCCGGATCCTCGTGGTCGGCTTCGCCGGTGGCCGGATCCAGTCCGCCGCGCTCAACCACGCCCTGGTGAAGAACTACTCGATCGTCGGCCTGCACTGGGGTCTCTACCAGCGCCACGACCCGGCCGCCGTCGCCGAGTGCCATCGCGCCCTGACCGCGCTGGCCGCCCAGGGCGCCCTACGGCCCCTGGTCAGCGAGCGCCTCCCGCTCGCCGAGGTGGCCGCCGGGGTGCAGCGGCTCGCCGACGGCTCCACCGTCGGTCGGGTGGTGTACGTCCCGTGACCGTCCCCCGCCGCACGGCGCCGACCTGCCCCGTCCGTACCCATCGAGGAGTTGACCTGCCATGACCATCACCCGCACCGCCGTCGTCACCGGAGCGGCCCGCGGCATCGGGGCCGCAGTCGCGAAACGGCTGGCCCGCGACGGCTTCGCGGTCGCCGTCGTCGACCTGGACGGGGCGGCCGGCGAGCCGGTCGCGGACGAGATCCGGGCCGCCGGCGGCCGGGCCCTGGCCGTCGGCGCCGACGTCGCCGACGAGCAGGCGGTACGGGCGGCCGTGGACCGCATCGCCGGGGAGCTGGGCGAGCCCACGGTCCTGGTCAACAACGCCGGCATCACCCGGGACAACCTGCTGTTCAAGATGACCGCCGACGACTGGGACGCGGTGGTGAACGTGCACCTGCGGGGCTCGTTCCTGATGACCCGGGCCGTGCAGGGCCACATGACCGGCGCGGGTTGGGGGCGGATCGTCAACCTGTCCAGCACCTCCGCGCTGGGCAACCGGGGTCAGGCCAACTACGCGGCCGCGAAGGCGGGGTTGCAGGGCTTCACCAAGACCCTCGCCCTCGAACTCGGAAAGTTCGGGATGACGGCGAACGCGATCGCCCCCGGGTTCATCGAGACCGAGATGACCGCCGCCACCGCAGCCCGGCTCGGCGTGCCGTTCGAGGAGTTCACGAGGGCCGCCGCGGCGCAGATCCCGGTCGCCCGCACCGGCACTCCGGAGGACATCGCGCACGCCGTGTCGTTCTTCGTGAGCGAGGCCGCCGGCTTCGTGTCGGGCCAGGTGCTGTACGTGGCCGGTGGGCCGAAGGCCTGAGTGGAGGGAGAGACGATGAAGGTCTTCCAGGGCATCGAGGAGCTGGAGCGGGCGGTCGGCACCCACCTCGGGCACTCCGGCTGGCACCGGATCACGCAGCGGCAGATCGACGCCTTCGCCGACGCCACCGGTGACCACCAGTGGATCCACGTCGACCCGGCGCGGGCGGCCCGCAGCCCGTTCCGCGGCACCATCGCGCACGGCTACCTGACGCTGTCGCTGGTGCCGATGCTCGTCTGGCAGGTCTACCGGGTCGACGGGGTGAGCATGGGCGTGAACTACGGCGCCAACAAGCTCCGCTTCCCCGCTCCGGTCCCCGTCGACTCGGAGGTGCGGGCCGGCGTGGAGCTGCTGTCGCTGGTGCCCGGCGGCGGTGGCTACCAGCTGACCGCGAAGGTGACCGTCGAGGTGGCCGGCGCCGCGAAGCCGGCCTGCGTCGTCGAGACCGTCAGCGTCCTGGTCCCGTGACCGCACCGGCGGACCCGCCGGGCCTCGACCTGGCCCGGCTGGGCGCCTGGTTCGCGGCCGAGGTGCCCGGGGCGGCGGGACTGTCGACCGCCCGGTTGCTCACCGGCGGGAAGTCCAACCTCACCTACGAGGTCGGTGACGGGCGGACGGCGTGGATCGTGCGGCGGCCCCCGCTGGGGCACGTGCTGTCGACCGCGCACGACATGACGCGGGAGTACCGGGTCATGTCGGCGCTGCGCGCCACCGACGTGCCGGTGCCGGCGACGTACGCGCTCTGCGCGGACGCCGACGTGCTGGGCGCGCCGTTCTACGTCATGGAGCGGGTCGCCGGCACGGCGTACCGTCACGCCGCCGAGCTGGAGCCGCTCGGGCCCGAACGCACCCGGGTCGTCTCGACCCGGCTGGTCGACACCCTGGCCGCCCTGCACGCGGTCGACCCGGCGGCCGTGGGGTTGGCCGACTTCGGCCGGCCGGCGGGATTCCTGGCCCGGCAGGTGCGGCGGTGGCGCACGCAGCTCGACGCGTCGCACTGCCGGGACCTGCCGGCCGCCGACGAGCTGTACGCCCGCCTGGCGTCCGGCGTGCCGGCCGAGTCGGCGCCGGGCATCGTGCACGGCGACTACCGCCTCGACAACGTGCTCGTGGACGACCGCGACCGCCTCGCCGCGGTGATCGACTGGGAGATGGCCACGCTCGGCGATCCGCTCACCGACCTGGCGCTGCTGGTGCTCTACCAGCGTCTCGGTCGGCTCGTCGGGACGGCGGTGGCCGAGGCGTCCTCCGCGCCCGGCTTCCTGGCCGAGGACGAGATCCTCGACCGGTACGCGACGGCGAGCGGGCGCGCCCTCCCGCCCCTCGGCTTCCACCTCGGCCTGGCGGCCTTCAAGCTGGCCGCGATCCTCGAGGGCATCCACTTCCGCCACCTGCGTGGCCAGACCGTCGGCGCCGGCTTCGCGCAGCTCGGCGAGGTCACCGAACTCCTCCTCGACGCCGGCCTGACCTACCTGAAGGAGCACTGATGGACTTCTCCCTGGACCCGCGGACCGAGGGGCTGCGCGACAACCTCCTGGACTTCATGGACCACCACATCCACCCGGCCGAACCGGTCTTCCACGAGCAGCTCGCTCAGCTCGCCGACCGCTGGGCCTGGGACTCGGCGCCCGTGCTCGCGGAGCTGCGCACCGCCGCGCGGAAGCGCGGCCTGTGGAACCTGTTCCTGCCGGGCGAGCACGGCGCCGGCCTGACCAACCTCCAGTACGCCCCGCTCGCGGAGATCACCGGGCGGAGCCCCCTGGCGCCCGCCGTGCTGAACTGCGCCGCTCCGGACACCGGCAACATGGAGGTGCTGGCGATGTTCGGCACCGGCGAGCAGCGCAGGCAGTGGCTCGAACCGCTGCTCGACGGTGCGATCCGGTCGTCGTTCGCCATGACCGAGCCCGACGTGGCCTCGTCGGACGCTACGAACATCGCCACCCGGATCGAGCGGGACGGCGACCACTACGTGATCAACGGCCGGAAGTGGTGGATCACCGGCGCGATGAACCCGAACGCCCGGATCTTCATCGTCATGGGCAAGACCGATCCGCACGCCGAGCGGCACCGCCAGCAGTCCATGGTGCTCGTCCCGCGGGAGACCCCGGGCCTGGAGATCACCCGCGGCATGGAGGTGTTCGGGTACGACGACCACGACCACGGCGGGCACGCCGAGCTGGCGTTCCACGACGTACGCGTGCCGGCGGAGAATCTCATCGGCGCCGAGGGCGACGGCTTCGCGATCGCCCAGGCCCGGCTCGGTCCCGGCCGCATCCACCACTGCATGCGCTCGATCGGCCTCGCCGAGCGGGCCGTCGAGCTGATGTGCGCCCGCGCCGAGCAGCGGGTCGCGTTCGGCCGGCCGCTGGCCGAGCAGGGCGTGGTCCGGGAGTGGATCGCCGAGTCGCGGGTGCGGATCGAGCAGCTGCGCCTGCTGGTGCTCAAGACGGCCTGGCTGATGGACACGGTCGGCAACAAGGGCGCGCACACCGAGATCCAGGCCATCAAGATCGCCACCCCGGCGACCGTGCAGTGGATTCTCGACAAGGCCATCCAGGTGCACGGCGCCGCCGGCCTGTCCCAGGACTTCCCGCTGGCGGCCGCGTACGCCGGCATCCGCACCCTGCGGTTCGCCGACGGGCCGGACGAGGTGCACCGCAACGCCCTGGCCCGGCACGAGCTGCGGCGCCAGGCCGCCGCGCGGCAGCGGAACGACACCGGGCGCCCGACGGCCTAGGGTGGTGGTCATGGCAGGCCCCGCCCCCTCCGCCGCCCGGAACCCGCTCACCGTGCTCACCCTCGACGACCTTCGGCAGCGCAGCAGCGTGAAGTGGCGGATGCATCCGCCGGACGTGCTGCCCCTCTGGGTCGCCGAGCAGGACGTGCCCCTCGCTCCCCCGGTGGCCGACGCGCTGCGCCGCGTGATCGACCTCGGTGACACCGGCTACCCCCACGGGACGGCGTACGCCGAGGCGCTCGGCGAGTTCGCCGCGGACCGCTGGGGCTGGCACGACTTCCGCGTCGAGCACACCACCGTCGTCCCCGACGTGATGATGGGCATCGTCGAGGTGCTCCGGCTGGTGACCGGTCCCGGCGACGCCGTGGTGGTCTGCTCCCCCGTCTACCCGCCCTTCTACGCCTTCGTCAGCCACGCCGGCCGGCAGGTGATCGAAGCCCCGCTCGGACCGGACCTGCGGATGGACCCCGCCGCCCTGGACGAGGCGTTCCGCCGGGCCCGGGCCCTCGGGCACCGGCCCGCGTTCCTGCTGTGCAACCCGCACAACCCGACCGGCGTGGTCCACCGCCGGGACGAGCTCGACGCCGTGGCCGACCTGGCCGGCCGCCACGGCGTACGGGTGATCTCCGACGAGATCCACGCCCCGCTGGCGCTCCCCGGGGCGCACTTCACCCCGTACCTCACGGTGGCCGGCGCCGAGGACGCGTTCGCCCTGACCTCCGCCTCCAAGGCGTGGAACCTCGCCGGCCTCAAGGCGGCGGTCGCGGTCGCCGGGCCACGGGCCGCCGCCGACCTGCGCCGCATGCCGGAAGAGGTCGGCCACGGCCCCAGCCACCTGGGCGTCCTCGCGCACACCGCCGCGTTCCGTGCCGGCGGGCCGTGGCTCGACCTCCTCCTCGACGGCCTCGACGCCAACCGCACCCTGCTGGAGTCCCTGCTGGCGAAGCACCTGCCGACCGTGGCCTACCACCACCCCGAGGGCACCTACCTGGCCTGGCTCGACTGCACGGCGCTGGGCATCGACACCGGGCAACCGTCCGGCGAGCCCGGGGTGGCCAGCGACGTCGCGGGGCCCGCGAGGATGTTCCTCGACCGGGCTCGGGTGGCCCTCAGCTCGGGGCACGTCTTCGGCACCGGCGGGGCCGGCTTCGTACGCCTCAACTTCGCCACGTCCCCGGCGATCCTCACCGAGGCCGTCACCCGGATGGGCCGGGCCGTCGACGCGCTCGAACCCCCGCCTCCCGGCGCGGCGGCGGGAGCCACGGCCCGTGGCCCGGCTCACGGGTGCGCCGCCGTTTCGGGTTGACCCGCCTCGGGTATCTGCGGCCTGCCGGCCGGTAGGCGTCCCAGGTGACCGCCCCCGTCCGCGGCAGACGTGGAGGGAAGGGCAGGGTCACTCGGTGGTGAACTCATCCGTGAGGCCGACGATGTCGAGGACCGCGACGGTGATCCGGGAGGGCCTGCGCAGCACCAGGGTGCAGCCCGCCGAGCCGGCTCGCCCGCGGGCCGTCAGCAGTGCGTTGACGCCGGCGGCGCAGAAGAAGCTCACCCCGCTCAGGTCGAGCACCAGCACCGGGGGCGCGTGGCCGGACAGCAGCCGGTCGACGAGGCGGACGAGCGGGTCGACGGTCGCCATGTCGACCGGGCCGCCGACCTGCACCACGACCGCCGGGCCCTCCCGGGCCCACGTGAGGGACAGGATCGGCGGGCGGGTGATCGCCGGCGCCGCCGGGTGCTGTGCGTGATGGACGGACATGAGCTGCTCCTCGATCGAGGGTGGCCGGACCGGGTTGACAGCCGGGCTCGCTCGTCGGCGGCCGGCACTGGTCCTGGGCTCATGTCCGAACCCACCTCGACCCTAGCCGGGTCCCGCCCGATTGGCACCCTGCCGATCGGGGAAACATGCGCTCCCCAACGAAGAAAGGCAGTGGTCGCTGCTCCCTCAGGGAGCCGGCACATGGAGTTCAGGAGGTAGCGGTGCCGTCCGATACTGCTGACCGGCATCTGGCCTCGGCCTACGGCCGGCTGTTGACGCTGCTCGCCGATTCGCCCCACGTCGACGTGTTCCTGGACCAGATGGTCCGGGTCGCGACGGAGGTCGTCGCCCCGGCCGTGGCCTGCGGGTTGACGGTGCGCCGGGACGACGGCGCGTTCACGGTCGCCAGCAGCGGCGACCTCGCCGCGCAGGGCGACGAGATCCAGTACGGGGCCGACGAGGGGCCCTGTCTCGAGGCCTTGCGCCAGGGCCAGGTCGTGGAGGTGTTCGACCTGCGGGACGATGACCGGTGGTGCGGCTACCGGGAACACGCGCTCCGGCTCGGCATCGTCAGCTCGCTGTCGCTGCCCATGGCGGTCGACGGCGAGACCGTCGGCGCGTTGAACCTCTACGCCACCCGGCCGCGCGCCTTCACGGACACGGCCCGGCGGCAGGCCCTGGCCTTCACGGATCAGGGGTCCGCGGCGCTGGGCGTCATCCTCCGCCAGGCCGACCAGACGCTCCTGCATCGGCAACTCACCGACGCGATGGCCTCCCGCAGCGTCATCGACCAGGCCCTCGGGGTGGTCATGGGCCAGCAGCGGTGCACCGCGGCGGAGGCCTTCACCCTGCTCCGCCAGGCGTCGCAGCACCGCAACCGCAAGCTGCGTGACGTGGCCACCGAGATCATCACCCAGGTCAGCGGCGCGTCCCCGCAGCCGGCTCCCGGGTTCGTGCCACCGCGCCAGCAGTCGTGAGGATGGCGCGGGGGTGACGGCGCGGCCCGGTCGGCGCCCGACGGGCACCGCGACGGCCGCGGACCGTGCCGCGGCCGTCGCGGGACGGTGTTCAGCGGTTGCGCAGCGGCGCGAGCGCGGTGCTCCAGGCCACGACCTGGTCGAGCGTGGTGTTGAGCGCGTCGTGCTGGAACTGGCTGGGCTTGAAGACGCTGAAGTTCTCGAAGTCGGTGAAGAGCGACAGCGCCACCTGGGACCGCACGTCGGCCATCTGCAGCTCGCCGGCGATCAGCCGCAGGTGCTCCACGGCCCGGGCACCGCCCGCGGAGCCGTAGCTGACGAACCCGACGGCCTTGTTGTTCCACTCGGCGTAGAGGAAGTCGATGGCGTTCTTCAGGGCGCCCGACGTGGAGTGGTTGTACTCCGGGGTGACCATCACGAACCCGTCGAACGACGCGATGGTGCTCGCCCAGCGCAACGTGTGCGGCTGGGTGTACTGGCCCATGGCCGGCGGGTACGCCTCGTCCAGGTGCGGCAGCTGGTGATCCAGCAGGTCGACGAGCTCGTACTCCGCGTCGCCGCGCTGCTTGGCGACGTCGACCACCCAGCGGGCGACAGCCTCGCCGTTGCGACCCGGGCGGGTGCTGCCGAGGATGATTCCGATCCTGGTCATGTCGTGGTGCCCTTCCAAAGTCCTTGACTGGTCAAGTAGACGCTAGTCTTTCGTTGCTTCGTCAAGCAATCTGTGGACCGGTGGCGGTCGTCACGGTTCCGACATGTCGTTGCTCGGTCAAGCAAGTAGGATGGGGGCATGTCCGCCGCCGCACCGAAATCCCCGCGCCCCCTCGACGCCGAGGAGGAAGCGCTGGTCCGGTCGCTGGGCCGGATCATGCACGTGCTGCCCCGCGCGATCGACGCCGACATGGTGGGCGACCGCCAGCTGCCCCTCACCGAGTACACGGCGCTCATGCACCTCTCCGAGGCGCCCGACCGGCGGATGCGGATGAGCGAACTCGCCGCCGCGTGCCAGCTCTCCCTGAGCGGGATGACCCGCACCATCGGCCGGCTGGAGACGCAGGGCCTGGCCGAGCGGGTCAAGTGCTCCGAGGACGCCCGCGGGTGGAACGCCGTCCTCACCGACGCCGGCCTCGCCCGGCTCCAGGAGTCCTGGCCGAGTCACCTGGCCAGCGTGCGGCGGCGGTTCCTCGACCACTTCGAGGGCATCGACCTCGTCCAGTTGGCCCGCGCGTTCCAGCGCGTCGGAACGGCCGACTGAGCCCTCCCGCGGTCGCGGCGGCCCGGACCCGCCCGGCCGTCCGCGCGGCGCGGGCGGCCGGACCGGGACCCGGTCAGCTCAGCAGCTCCCGGACGCGCGGGACGACCCGCGTGCCGTAGAGCTCGATGGCGGTCATCAGGGACCCGTGCGAGAGCCCGCCCATGCCGTACTTCATCTCGAAGCGGTTCGCGCCGAGCACCGTGAGGTTCGCGGCGATCTTCCGGGCGACGGTCTCGGGCGACCCGACGTACAGCGCGCCGTGCGGCCCCACCTCGCGCAGGAAGGACTCCCGGGTGGGTACGGCGAAGCCGCGGGTCCGGGCCACCCGGCCGAGCACCTGCTGGTAGCGGGGGAAGAACTCCTCACGGGCCTGCTCGTCGGTGGCCGCGACATGCCCGGGCGAGTGCACGCCGATCGGCAGCGGATCCTTGCCGAGCTGCGTGAGCGCCTGGTGGAACAGCCGGGAGAAGGGCGCGAAGCGGGCCGGCGATCCGCCGATGATCGCGAGCATCAGGCCGTAGTCGTACCGCGCGGCCCGGATCACCGACTGCGGGTTGCCGCCCACGCCGATCCAGGCCGGGAAGGGTCCCGACTCGGTGTGCGGCACGACGTCCTGCTCGTGCAGCGGTGCCCGCATGGCGCCCTTCCAGGTCACCGGTCCACCCTTGCGCAGCTCGGCGAAGAGTTGCGCCTTCTCCTCGAAGAGCTGCTCGTAGTCGGCCAGGTCGTAGCCGAACAGCGGGAACGAGTCGATGCTGGACCCCCGGCCGAGGATCACCTCGGCCCGGCCGCCGGAGACCGCGTCGAGGGTGGAGTAGCGCTGGAAGACCCGTACCGGGTCGTCGGAGCTGAGCACCGTGACGGCCGAGCCGAGGCGGATCCGGGTGGTACGGGCGGCGATCGCGCCCAGCACCACGTCGGCGGCGGAGAGCGGGAAGTCGTCGGTGTGGTGCTCACCGATCCCGAAGAAGTCCACGCCGACCTGGTCCGCGAGGACACCCTGCTCGACGATGTCGCGGATCGTGCGGGCGTGCGAGAGGGGCCGGTCGTCGGCGTCGTGGGTGACGTCGCCGAAGGTGTCCAGGCCGAGCACGAGCGGAAAGGCGGCCGGGCGTACCGGGTCCGACGGTGCTGTGGTCACGATGAGCCCCTGTCTGTGTGATGGGAGTGGGCGAGCGCCCGCGTGAACCCGGTCCGGCCCAGCGGCACGCCGAAGACCGGGCCACCGGGCTGGAGCAGGCGGCCGGCGGGCAGGCTGTCCAGCGGGACGGCGTCGTAGCCGATGCCCTCGATGAGGTCCGCCACGGCCCGCACGGCGGCCGGGTCGTCCCCGGCGACGCCGAGCGCGCGGCGATCCGGCGCTCCCGCCGGGCGCCGGTCGTCCTCGAGCTCGTGGTAGCCGATGTGGTTCAGCGTCTTCACGACCGTCGACCGGGCGAGCCGCCGCTGGACGATCTCGCTGCTGCCGTGCCGGGGGTCGTCGAACATCTCCTGGACACCGTCGACGGGCGGCCAGTAGTTCATCGTGTCGACGACGAGCTTGCCGGCGAGCAGGGCGGGATCGAGGTCCGGGAACCGGTGCAGCGGTATCGCCAGGACCACGATCCCGGCGTCGGCGACGGCGTCGGCCGCCCAGCGCGCCTCGGCGCCGGGAGCCAGCACGCCGGTGATCAGGGCGATGTTCGCGGGGTCGCCGGAAGCCGCGATCGTCACCGGACACCCGGCGGCCATCGCCACCCGGGCGATCACCGGTCCGGTGTGCCCGGCGCCGAGCACGGCGACCCGCGACCGGGACGACAGGGCCGCCGTCGGGGCCGGAGCGACGCCCGCGGCGAGATCGTCGTCCCGCATACCTGCCACCTCATTTCCTTGACCGGTCAAGCATATCTCGCATGCTTGACCGGTCAAGGAAGTCTCGATCACACGGGCCGTCCCGTCGGCGCGCGACCTCGGTGCCGCGGCGCCCGCTGACCGCCAAAAAGTTTTGTTCGGTTCCTACAACTGGCGCCGCTCAGGCTTCGGCGGTTACGACATGGCGCGGGCCGCCGGCAGCGGGAAAGGTGATCACTGCCGGGGGCCGTCGCCTCGCGGCGCGTACATCGTGGGTCCAACGGAGGGGTCGGTCGGGTGTTCAGCCGTATCGCCATCGTCAACCGTGGAGAGGCCGCGATGCGGCTCATCCACGCCGTCCGGGAGCTGGCCGCGGAGACCGGGACCCGGATCGAGACCGTCGCCCTGCACACCGACGTCGACCGCGACGCCACGTTCGTGCGGGAGGCGGACGTCGCCTACGACCTCGGTCCCGCGTCCGCGCGCCCGTACCTGAACCTGGCCGTGCTGGAGCGCGCGCTCGTGGAGACCCGGGCGGACGCCGCCTGGGTCGGCTGGGGCTTCGTGGCCGAGGACCCGGCGTTCGCCGAGCTGTGCGACAAGATCGGGGTCGCCTTCGTGGGGCCGAGCCCGGAGGCCATGCGCCAGCTCGGTGACAAGATCGGCGCGAAGCTGATCGCCGAGGAGGTCGGCGTGCCGGTCGCGCCGTGGAGCCGCGGCGCCGTCGAGACCCTGGACGCCGCCCGCGCCGCGGCGGCCGAGATCGGCTACCCGCTGATGCTGAAGGCCACCGCCGGCGGCGGCGGGCGCGGCATCCGCGTGATCACGAACGAGGCCGAGCTGGACGACGCGTACGAGCGCACCAGCCAGGAGGCGGCGCGGGCGTTCGGCAGCGGCGTGGTGTTCCTGGAGCGCCTGGTCACCGGCGCCCGGCACGTCGAGGTCCAGGTGATCGCCGACGGCCAGGGCACCGCGTGGGCGCTGGGCGTCCGGGACTGCTCGGTGCAGCGACGCAACCAGAAGGTCATCGAGGAGTCGGCGTCGCCGGTGCTCAGCCCGGAGCAGGCCGCGGAGCTCAAGGCGTCGGCCGAGCGGCTGGCCGTGGCGGTCGGCTACCGCGGCGCGGCGACCGTCGAGTTCCTCTACCACCCCGGCGACCGGCTCTTCGCGTTCCTCGAGGTCAACACCCGCCTGCAGGTGGAGCACCCGATCACCGAGTCCACCACCGGGTTCGACCTGGTCAAGGCTCAGCTGCACGTGGCAGCGGGCGGGCGCCTCGACGGCGAGCCGCCCGCGGAGCGGGGCCACGCCATCGAGGCCCGGCTGAACGCCGAGGACCCCGACCGCGACTTCGCGCCCTCCCCCGGTCGCATCGCCCGCCTGGACCTGCCGGCCGGGCCGGGCATCCGGGTGGACACCGGCGTCAGCGAGGGCGACACCATCCCCGCCGACTTCGACTCGATGATCGCGAAGATCATCGCCTACGGCCGGGACCGCGACGAGGCGCTCGGCCGGCTGCGCCGGGCCCTGGCGAACACCACGGTGATCATCGAGGGCGGCGCGACGAACAAGAGCTTCGTGCTCGATCTGCTCGACCAGCCCGAGGTCGTCGACGCCAGCGCCGACACCGGCTGGATCGACCGCGTCCGCGGCGAGGGCCGCCTCGTCGCGCACCGGCACTCCGCCGTCGCGCTGGCGGCCGCCGCCATCGAGGCGTACGAGGAGGAGGAGCGCGTCGAGCGGCAGCGGCTGCTGTCGACGGCGGCCGGCGGCCGGCCGCAGGTGCAGCACAAGAGCGGGCGACCGCTGGACCTCAAGCTCCGCGGCGTCGGCTACCGGATGCGCGTGGCGCGCGTGGGCGCGCACCGGTTCCGGGTCGGCATCGAGACGGCCGGCGGCGTCCGCACGGCCGACGTCGAGCTGGACCGCTTCGACCGGCACACGGGGCAGATCGTCGTCAACGGCGCCCGGTACCGCCTGCTCACCGACACCCACGGCCCGATCCACCTGGTCGAGGTGGACGGCGTCACGCACCGGGTCAGCCGGGACGAGGGCGGGGTGCTCCGCTCCCCCATGCCCGCGCTGGTCGTGGCCACCCCGCTGGCGGTCGGCGCCGAGGTCGAGGCGGGCGCGCCGGTGCTGGTGCTGGAGGCCATGAAGATGGAGACGGTGCTGCGGGCGCCGTTCAAGGCGCGTCTGAAGGAGTGCGCCGTCTCCGTGGGCAGCCAGGTGGAGGCCGGCGCGCCGCTGCTGCGGCTGGAGCCGGTCGCCGACTCCGACGCCGAGGCCACCGATGCCCCGGCCGCGGCCACCGTCGAGCTGGACCTGCCCGCCGAGCCCGGTGCGGTCCCGGCGCGCACGAGAGCCGCGCGCGGCCAGGAGGACCTGCGCGGCCTCCTGCTCGGCTTCGACGTCGACCCGCACGACGACCGCCGGGTGCTCGACGACTACCTCGCCGCCCGCCGGACGGCGACCGAGGAGGGCCACCGGCCGCTGGCCGAGGAACTCGAACTCGTCAACGTGTTCGCCGACCTCGCCGAGCTGAGCCGCAACCGGCCGACCGGCGAGGACGGCGACGGCCACGTCCCCAGCGCCCGCGAGTACTTCCACACCTACCTGCAGAGCCTCGACATCGAGCGGGCCGGGCTGCCGAACGCGTTCCAGGCCAAGCTCGCCAAGGCGCTCGGCCACTACGGGGTCACCGACCTGGAGCGCTCCCCCGCGCTCGAGGCCGCCGTGTTCCGGATCTTCCTCGCCCAGCAGCGGGCGTCCGCCGACGCCACGGTCGTCGCGGCGCTGCTGCGGTCCTGGCTGCGGGAGCCGCCGCCGGACGACACGCTGCGCGAGCCCGCCGGCCTCGCGCTGGAGCGGCTGGTGGCCGCGACGCAGGTCCGCTTCCCGGTGGTCGCCGACCTCGCCCGTGGCGTGGTGTTCGCCTGGTTCGCCCAGCCGCTGCTGCGCCGCAACCGCGCCCGCGTCTACGCCGAGGTCCGCCGGCACCTGCGCCACCTGGACGCGCACCCGGACGCCCCGGACCGCGGCGACCGCGTCGCCGAGATGGTGCGCAGCACCGAGCCGCTGGTGCGGCTGCTCGGCCAGCGGCTCGTGCGCGACCACCTCGACAACGCGGTGATGCTGGAGGTGCTGACCCGGCGGTACTACGGGAACAAGGGGCTCACCGCCGTCGGCACCCGCGAGGTCGCGGGCTGCACGTTCGTGGTCGCCGAGCGCGCGGACTCGAGCGTGGTCTCCGCCGCGGTGCGCTTCGACGCGCTCGGCGGCGCCCTGCGCGGGCTCGCCGAGCTGGCGGGTGGCGCGGACCCCATCGACGCCGACATCTACCTCGCCTGGGAGGACCAGCCCGAGGACTTCGACGGGATGGCCGCCGCGCTGCACGAGGTCATCGAGGCGCACCCGCTGCCGCCGCAGGTCCGCCGGGTCACCACCACCGTGGCGGGCCGTGCCGGCGCGGTGATGCACCACCACTTCACCTTCCGCCCGTCGGGCAGCGGGATGGCCGAGGAGCGGCTGATCCGCGGCCTGCACCCGTACATCGCGCAGCGGATGCAGCTGGAGCGGCTGCGCGAGTTCGACCTGACCCGCCTGCCGTCGTCGGACGAGGAGGTCTACCTCTTCCAGTGCGTGGCGCGGGAGAACCCGTCGGACCAGCGCCTCGTGGCGTTCGCGCAGGTGCGCGACCTGACCGCGCTGCGCGAGCACGACGGGCGGCTGGTCGCCCTGCCGACGACCGAGGACACCGTCGCCGCCTGCCTCGACTCGATCCGGCGGGCGCAGTCGCGGCGACCGGCGAAGACGCGCTTCCAGACCAACCGCATCGTGATCTACGTCTGGCCGCCGAGCGAGCTGACCCGCGAGGAGATGGAGATGATCGCCGGGCGGGTCCGCCCGACGACCGCGGGCGCCGGGCTGGAGGAGATCCTGTTCATCGCGCGGCAGCGCGACCGGAGGACCGGCGAGCTGACCAAGATCGCCGTACGGATCTCGTTCAACGCCACCGGCGGCGCCGAGCTGAGCGTCGGCGAGCCGCCGGTCGAACCGGTCGAGCCGCTGGACGACTACCGGCTGAAGGTGCTGCGCGCGAGCAGCCGCAACACGGTGTACCCGTACGAGCTGACCGGCCTGCTCGGTGACTTCGTCGAGCACGACCTCGACGAGAAGCACGCGCTGGTGCCGGTCGACCGGCCCCGGGGGCGCAACACCGCGGCGATCGTGGCGGGCGTGGTCACCACGCCGACCCCGCGGCACCCGCAGGGCGTCACCCGCGTCGTGCTGCTCGGCGACCCCACGAAGGCGCTCGGCGCGCTGTCCGAGCCGGAGTGCCGCCGCGTGATCGCCGCGCTGGACCTGGCGGAACGGATGGGGGTGCCGCTGGAGTGGTACGCGCTGTCCGCCGGCGCCCGGATCTCCATGACCTCCGGCACGGAGAACATGGACTGGGTGGCGGCCGCGCTCAAGCGGATCGTCGAGTTCACCCAGGACGGCGGTGAGATCAACATCGTGGTGGCGGGCATCAACGTCGGCGCGCAGCCGTACTGGAACGCCGAGGCGACGATGCTCATGCACACCCGGGGCGTCCTGGTGATGACGCCGGACTCGGCCATGGTGCTCACCGGCAAGCAGTCGCTCGACTTCTCCGGCGGCGTGTCGGCCGAGGACAACTTCGGCATCGGCGGCTACGACCGGGTGATGGGCCCGAACGGGCAGGCGCAGTACTGGGCGCCGGACCTGCCCGCCGCCCGGGACGTGCTGATGGCGCACTACGAGCACACGTACGTGGCGCCGGGCGAGACGGCCCCGCGACGGGCCACCACGACCGACCCGGTCGACCGGGACATCTCGGACTTCCCGCACACCGTCGCGGGCAGCGACTTCACCACCGTCGGCGAGATCTTCTCCGCCGCGGCCAACCCGGACCGGAAGAAGCCGTTCGACATCCGGACCGTGATGCGGGCGCTCTCCGACCAGGACCACCCGGTGCTGGAACGCTGGGCGGGCATGGCCGACGCGGAGACCGCGGTGGTGCAGGACGTGCACCTCGGCGGCATCCCGGTGTGCCTGCTCGGCATCGAGTCCCGGGCGGTGCCGCGCCGCGGCTTCCCGCCCACCGACGGCCCGGACACCTACACGGCCGGCACGCTGTTCCCGCGCTCGTCGAAGAAGGCCGCGCGGGCGATCAACGCGGCCAGCGGCAACCGGCCGCTGGTGGTGCTGGCGAACCTGTCGGGCTTCGACGGCTCACCCGAGTCGATGCGCAAGCTGCAGCTGGAGTACGGCGCCGAGATCGGCCGGGCCATCGTGAACTTCCGCGGGCCCATCGTGTTCTGCGTGATCTCCCGCTACCACGGCGGCGCGTTCGTGGTGTTCTCCAAGGCGTTGAACCCCACCATGACCGTGTTGGCGCTGGAGGGCTCGTTCGCCTCGGTGCTGGGCGGCGCCCCGGCCGCCGCGGTGGTCTTCTCCGGCGACGTCAACGCCCGCACGGCGGCCGACCCGCGGGTGCGGGACCTGGAGGCCCGCGTGGCGGCCGCCTCCGGCGCCGACCGTGCCGCGCTGACCGCGGAGCTGGACGAGCTGCGCTCGTCGGTCCGCGCGGAGAAGCTCGGCGAGGTGGCCACGGAGTTCGACCGGGTGCACCACATCCAGCGCGCCGTCGAGGTCGGCTCGGTCGACGCGGTCATCCGCGCGGCGGAACTCCGCCCGCGTGTCATCGACGCCATCGAGGCGCACCTGCGGTGATCCGCCCGGCGCGGTCGGGGCGGCCGACGCCCCGGCCGCGACGCGCACGAAGAAGGGCCCCGGAGCGAACTCCGGGGCCCTTCCGCCGTGCGAGGGATTACTTGGTGAGCGGGGCCAGCTTCGGGTCGTTGGCGTACGCCTCGGCCGCGTTGGCCTTGGTGACGGCCACCGGCGGGAGCAGGTAGGTGTCCACGACCTTCACGCCGTTGTTGTACGACTTGGTGTCGTTGACCTCGGGGGTGTTACCGGCCTGCAGGGACTTCACCATCTCGATGGTCTGCTTGACCAGGTTCCGGGTGTCCTTGTTGATCGTCATGTACTGCTCGCCAGCCATGATCGACTTGACCGACTCGACCTCGGAGTCCTGACCGGTGACGACCGGGATCTTCTTGCCGGCGCCCTTGATCGAGGTGATGATCGCGCGGGCCAGGGTGTCGTTCGGGGAGAGGACGCCGTCCAGCTCCTTGTTGCCGTAGGTCGAGGTCAGCAGCTGGTCCATGCGGGCCTGCGCACCCTCGGCCTTCCAGCCCTGGATGGCGGTCTGCTTGACGTCGGTCTGCTTCGAGGCGACGACGACGTTGCCCTTGTCGATCTCCGGCTTGAGCACGTCCATGGCGCCGTTGAAGAAGACACCGGCGTTGTTGTCGTCCGGCGAGCCGGAGAACAGCTCGATGTTGTACGGGCCGTTCGGCTTCTTGGCCTTCATGCCGTCCAGCAGGGCCTGGCCCTGGAGCTGGCCGACCTTGAAGTTGTCGAACGCGACGTAGTAGTCGAGGTCCTGGGTGTTGGTGATCAGGCGGTCGTACGCGATGACCTTCGCGCCGGCGGCGTGCGCCGCGGCCACCTGGGTGGAGAGCTGCGCGGCGTCGGTCGCGCCGATCACGATGACCTTGGCGCCCTTGGTCACCATGGCGGTGATCTGCGCCTGCTGGTCGGCGACGGTGGTCGACGCGCCGGCGTACTGCACGTCGCTCTTGAAGCCGGCCTCCTTGAGGCCGTTGGTGAACAGGTCACCGGCGAGGACCCAGTTCTCCGAGGTCTTCGACGGCAGGGCGACGCCGATCAGGGAGTCGGCCGCGAAGCCCTTGGTGTCGCCGCCCTTGGCGCCGCCGGTGTCGCCGTCGCGGCCGTTGCCGCAGGCGGTGGCGGTCAGGGCCAGCGCCGCGATGGCGCCGATGGCCATCGATTTGCCGATCAGTCTACGCATGGCTGGTGGTGCCCTTCTGGAGAGGTGATACGGGGTGTGAGGCGGGGTGGAACGTCAGCTCGGCACGGCCGTGCGGGCGGTCTCCCGGTCCGCGTCCGGTGGTGCCGTGGGCGGGGTGGGCGTGTCGCGGCGGAACGAGCGGGTGAGGCTCCCGATGATCGAGAACTTGCCCTGCTTCTTGTTGTAGACGTCGAGCGCGACGGCCAGCAGCAGCACGAGGCCCTTGATGATCTGGACCCGGTCGGTGCCGACGCCGAGCAGCTGCAGGCCGTTGTTCAGCACGGCCATGACCAGACCGCCGACGATCGAGCCGCTGATGGTGCCGATGCCGCCCGAGACGGCCGCGCCGCCGATGAAGACCGCCGCGATCGCGTCCAGCTCCCAGCCGTTGCCGTCCTGCGGGCCGGAGGCCGCCGAACGGGCCACGAAGATCATGCCCGCCAGGGAGGCCAGGACGGCCATGTTCATCATGACGAAGAAGTTGACCCGCTGGAGCTTCACACCGGAGAGCTCCGCGGCCCGGGAGTTGCCACCGACGGCGTAGATGTGCCGGCCGCCGGCGGTGTTCCGGGTGTAGAAGGAGTAGGCGAGCACCAGCGCCACCAGGATGATGCCGGAGACCGGGAAGCTCGTGCCGACCCGGCCGCTGGCGAAACGCAGCGACGCGAAGACGATCACGCCGACCATGACGGCCATCCGGAGCACCGAGATCCACATCGGGGCGGGCTCGGCGTCCATCTCCCGGCGGGTCCTGCGGGCCTGGAACTCCCGCCACACCACCGCCACGCACGCGGCGAGGCCGAGCAGGAGCGTCAGGTTGTTGTAGCCGGTGTTCGGGCCGACCTCGGGCAGGAAGCCGGAGCCGATCACCCGGAAGCCCTCCGGCACGGAGATCGTGTTCGCGTTGCCGATGAACTGGTTGCCACCGCGGAAGAGCAGCATGCCGGCCAGGGTGACGATGAACGCGGGCACCCCGACGTAGGCGACCCAGAAGCCCTGCCAGGCGCCGATGATCGCGCCGATCACCAGGCCGAACAGGATGGCCACGGGCCAGGGCAGCGACCATTCCGCCATCGACTTGGCCACCAGGATGCCGGTGAAGGCCGCGATCGAGCCGACCGAGAGGTCGATGTGCCCGGCGACGATCACCATCAGCATGCCGATGGCCAGGATGAGGATGTAGGAGTTCTGGTTGAACAACGCGATCAGGTTGTCCGACCGCAGGGTCAGGCCGTCCGTGAGGATCTGGAACAGGACGACGATCGCCACCAGGGTGAAGATCATCCCGAACTGGCGGGCGTTGGACGTGGTCCCTCCGAAGAGGTTCTTCTGCAGGTCCTTGATTCGGCTCATCGTGTCTGCATCTTCTTCGTCGAGGTCATCTGCTTCATGAGGGTTTCCGGGTCCGCGTCCTGCCGGGCGATCTCGCCGGTGATGGCGCCTTCGAACACGGTGTAGATGCGGTCGCAGAGCCCGATCAGCTCCGGGAGCTCCGAGGAGATGACGACGACGCCCTTCCCCTGGTCGGCGAGCCGCTGGATGATGCCGTAGATCTCGTACTTGGCGCCCACGTCGATGCCGCGGGTCGGCTCGTCGAGGATCAGGAGGTCCGGGTCCGTGAACATCCACTTCGCTAGGACGACCTTCTGCTGGTTGCCGCCCGAGAGCTTGGAGACGCCCTCGTCGACCGTGGGCGCCTTGGTGCGCAGCTCCCGGCGGTAGGACTCGGCCGCCTTGTACTCCGCGACCTCGTCCAGGACGCCGTGGCGCGAGATCTTCGACAGCTTCGCGGCGACCGTGGAGGTCTTGATGTCGTCGAGCAGGTTCAGGCCGATCGCCTTGCGGTCCTCGCTGACGTAGGCGAGCCCGTGGGCGATCGCGTCCGCCACCGACTTGAGGACGATCTCCTTGCCGTCCTTGATGATCGTGCCCGACTCGTACACCCCGTAGGAGCGGCCGAAGACGCTCATCGCCAGCTCGGTGCGGCCGGCGCCCATCAGGCCGGCGAAGCCGACGATCTCGCCGCGGCGTACGACGAAGCTCTCGTTCTTGCAGACCTGGCGCTCGGCGGAGATCGGGTGCCGGACGTTCCAGTTCCGGACCTCGAAGAAGACCTCACCGATCTTCGGGGTGTGGTCCGGGAACCGGCTGTGCAGCTCGCGGCCGACCATGCCCCGCACGATCCGGTCCTCGTCGACGCCGTCCGCCTTGACGTCCAGCGTCTCGACCGTCCGGCCGTCGCGCAGGACGGTGATCTCGTCGGCGATCGCCTCGATCTCGTTCAGCTTGTGCGAGATCATGATCGAGGTGATGCCCCGCGAGCGGAAACCGCGCAGCAGGTCCAGCAGGTGCTGGGAGTCGGCCTCGTTGAGCGCGGCCGTCGGCTCGTCCAGGATGAGCAGCTTGACGTCCTTGGCGAACGCCTTGGCGATCTCCACGAGCTGCTGCTTGCCGACGCCGATGTCCTTGACCAGGGTGTCCGGGTTTTCCCGCAGGCCGACCCGGGCCATCAGGTCCAGCGCCATCCGGTTCGCGGACTTCCAGTCGATCGCTCCCCGCTTGCGGGGCTCGTTGCCGAGGAAGATGTTCTCGGCGATCGACATGCCCGGGATGAGCGCGAGCTCCTGGTGGATGATCACGATCCCGGCGTTCTCGCTCGCCCGGATGTCCGAGAAGCGGGTCTCGGCGCCCTGGTAGATGATCTGGCCGTCGTAGCTGCCGTACGGGTAGACGCCGCTGAGAACCTTCATCAGCGTCGACTTGCCGGCGCCGTTCTCGCCGACGATGGCGTGGATCTCGCCGGCGCGGACCACCAGGTTGACGTCGGCCAGGGCCTTGACGCCTGGGAACTCCTTGGTGATGGAGCGCATCTCCAGGAGGACGGGCAGATCGCTCATCGCTCCCACCGCCTTGCCAACGCCATGGCCGCCTCCGCGGGTTATGACCTTCGCTCACTTTTCGTTGTCGTGGGCAAGGAAATCTCGTCGGGGGCGCTTCCGCAAGTGCCCAAGTCGCTCTTTTGCGTAACAAGTCGGTAATATCGACCGCCACGCTCAGTGACCTTCACGACGCCCCTGCGGCTTGGCGACAAGCGCGGCAGGGGTGCTAGCAACCCGCCCATGACATCGTTGACGCGCCATCGTATACCGCTGTTCCCGAGCCACCCTCGTGACCCGGGCGGCCGCCGCGCGGCGGCGCCGCCGACCGCCGGTCCGAGCCGGCGATCCCCGGACACGCCGGTGTCATAATTCCCGCCATGACCGCTGACCGGAAAGCAGGTCGACCGAGCCTGGCGCAGGTCGCGGCGCTGTCCGGCGTGTCGGTGAAGACCGCCTCCCGGGCCCTCGGGGGCGAGCCCCGGGTGGCCCCGGAGACCCGGTCGCGGGTGCGCGACGCCGCCGACCAGCTCGGCTACCGGCTGAACGGGGTGGCCCGCGAGCTCCGCCGCGGCGCGAGCACCTCCACGCTGGTGGGCCTGCTCATCGGCGACCTCGCGAACCCCTTCTACTCCCGGCTGGCCGGGGGCCTGGAGCGCGACCTGCGCATGCGGGGCCTCCAGTTGATCACCGCGAGCACCGACGAGGATCCGGAGTGGGAGCGGCGGCTCGCCGACGCGCTGCTGGAGCGGCGGGTCCGCGGCCTGGTGATCGCCTCGACCGCGACCGAGCACGCCCATTTCGCGGCCGAACACCGCCACGGCATCCCGTTCGTGTTCGTGGACCGGCCGCCGGTCGAGCTCACGGCGGACACCGTGCTGCTGGACAACCACCACGGCGCCCGGCAGGCCGGCGCCCACCTGACCGCGGCCGGCCACCGGCGCATCGGCGTGGTGGGCGACCTGGCCCGCCTGAGCACCCACCGGGACCGGCTGGACGGCTTCGCCGAGGCCATGCGCGCGGTCGGCGTGACGAACTGGGCGGACTACCTGGTGGAGAACGCGCACGACGTCGCCGCCGCCGAACGGGCCGTGCTCGGGCTGCTGGGCCGCGCCGCCCCGCCGACCGCCCTGTTCACCATGAACAACCGGATCACGCTGGGCGCCCTGCGGGCCCTGCGGAATCACCCCGCCCCGCCCGCGCTGGTGGGCTTCGACGAGGTGGACGTCGGCGACGTCCTGGGCGTGAGCGTCGTGGCGCACGACCCGGAGGACATGGGCCGCCGGGCGGCCGGGCTGCTGCTCGACCGGATCGACGGCCATCGCGGCCCGGCTCGCCAGGTGGTGATCCCGACCCGGCTGCTGGCCCGCGGCTCGGGCGAGCGGTCGCCCGCCCGGCCCTCCGTCTAGTCCCCATTGACACACACCTCCCTGGGCTCTACACAGGACGGTGACACCTGTCGATGACAACGATGTCACGCAGGGTCGTCCGCGCCTAAGGAGGATCGCCTCATGCTCCGATCAGGCCCGTCCCGTCTGCTCACCCTGGTGGCCACCGCCGTCACCGCAGCGTCCGCACTCGTCGCGGTCGCCTCGCCCGCCGCCGCGGCGCCGCTCAACCTCACGCCGTACGTGAACCCGTTCATCGGCACCGACGACAGCAACGCGCCGAACCCCGTCGGCGGCGGCGCCGGCGGCAGCACCGTGCCCGGCCCCGTGCAGCCCTTCGGCATGGTGCAACTGAGCCCGGACACCCCCACGGCCTCACCCTCCGGCTACCGCTTCGGCGACACCCAGATCGAGGAGTTCAGCCTCACCCACTTCAACGGCGCCGGCTGCGCCAACAACGAGGACCTCGGGATCCTGCCCGTCACCGGCGCGCTCGCCGCCTCGCCGGGCACCTCGTGGACCTCCTACCGCGCCACCCAGGACAAGGCACAGGAACAGGCCCGCCCCGGCTTCTACCGGGCCGTGCTCAGCAACTACGGCAACACCCGGGTGGAGGCGTCGGCCACCCGGCGCAGCGCCGCCCTGCGCCTGACCTATCCCGCGACGAGCACCGCGCGGGTGCTGATCAACACCAGTCGCAGCGCCACCGGCAACCGCGCCGGCTCCATCCAGATCAGCGGCTCCACCGTGACCGGCAGCGTCACCGGCGGCGGCTTCTGCGGCAACAGCAGGACGTACCAGATCTTCTACCGGATGGAGTTCGACCGCGCACCGAGCGGCGTCGGCACCTGGCTCGGCGGCACCGTCACCGCCGGCTCCACGAGTGCCAGCGGCACCAACTCCGGCGGCTACCTGACCTTCGACACCTCCGGCAACCCGGTCGTGCAGGTCAAGGTAGGCATCTCCTTCGTCAGCCCGGCGGGCGCGCAGGCCAACCTCGCCGCCGAGCAGCCCGGCTTCGCCTTCGACACCGTCCGCGCCGACGCCGACGCCCAGTGGAACGCGATCCTCAACCGCGTGCAGGTCACCGGCGGGGCCGCCGCCGACCTGCAGAAGTTCTACACCGCGCTGTACCGCGTGTTCATCAACCCCAACCTGGCCAGCGACGTCGACGGGCAGTACCGCGGCTTCGACAACGCCGTCCACACCGCCGGCCACCCGGTCTACCAGAACTACTCCGGTTGGGACATCTACCGGTCCTGGGCCGCGCTGATCGCCTTCCTCGCGCCCGCCGAGGCGACCGACATCGCCCGGTCCATGGTGCTCGACGGCCAGCAGGGCGGCCTGCTGCCGAAGTGGTCGCACAACCACAACGAGGCCTTCGTCATGACCGGCGACCCCGGCCCCATCATCGTCGACAGCATGTACCAGTTCGGCGTACGCGGGTTCGACACCGCGGCGGCGCTGGCCCTCATGAAGAAGAGTTCCGCCGGCGGCACCACCCAGGGCAGCCCGGTCCGCGGCCGGCAGAGCGGCTACGTCCAGCGCCACTACATCGACGGCGACCCGTCGGACTCACTGGAATACTCCGCCAGCGACTTCGCCGTGGCCCAGTTCGCCCGGGCTTTGGGCGACACCGCCACCTACGACACGCACATGGCGCGGGCGCAGTGGTGGCGCAACACGTTCAACCCCGAGTCGGGCTACGTCCACCCGCGCAACGCCGACGGCACCTGGCCGTGGCCGCTCGACCCGGCCAGCCAGTCGAACTTCGTCGAGGGCAACGCCTCGCAGTACACCTGGATGGTCCCCTACAACCTCGCCGCCCTGATCGACGTCATGGGTGGGCGGCAGACCGCCGTCCAGCGGCTCGACCACCACTTCACCCAGACCAACGGCGGCCAGTCGCAGCCGTACTTCTACATCGGCAACGAACCGGAACACGGCGTCCCCTGGGCCTACCACTTCGCCGCGGCCCCGGCCGGCACCAGCGCCGCGGTCCGGCGGATCATGAACGAGTCGTTCACCACGGGCCCCGGCGGCCTGCCCGGCAACGACGATCTCGGCGCCACCTCCGCCTGGTACGTCTGGTCCGCCCTCGGCATGTACCCGCCCACCCCGGGCGCGGACACCCTCGCCCTGCACGGCCCGATCTTCCCGTCGGTCCTCGTCGACCGGCCGGCCGGTGACGTCCAGATCACCGCCGCCAACGCCGGCCAGGGCAGCCAGTACGTGCAGAGCCTCGCCGTCAACGGGGCAACCACCCAGCGCACCTGGCTGCGCTACGGCGACCTCGCGGGCGGCGCCACCCTGTCGTACACGATGGGAGGCGCGCCCTCCTCGTGGGGCACGAACCCCGCCGACGTCCCGCCGTCGTTCACCGACGGGGCCACCCCGCCGGCCGCCGCACCGGAACTGGGCGCCAACCTGGCCGCCGGTAAGCCGGCGACCGGCTCGGCCCCGTGCAACACCGCCGAGGGGCCGGAGAAGGCGTTCGACGGCCGCCTGGGCAGCGCCAGCAAGTGGTGCTCGCTCGCCTCCGGCACGAAGTTCCTCCAGGTCGACCTCGGAGCGAACCGGACCGTCGGTGCCGTCGTCGTCAAGCACGCCGGGCTCGGCGGGGAGAACACCGGCTGGAACACCGGCGCCTTCACCGTCGAGACCAGCACCGACGGCAGCACCTGGACGACCCGCGCCACCGTGACAGGAAACCGCGCGAGCCGCACCTACCACCCCGTCCCCGCCACGACGGCCCGGTACGTCCGGCTCGGCATCACCACGCCCACCAACAACGGCAACACCGCCGCCCGGATCGGCGAGTTCGAGGTGTACGGCACGGCGGGCGCGACGAACCTGGCGCTGAACCGGCCCGCCACCGCCGACTCGCAGTGCGCGAGCACGGAGGGGCCCGAGAAGGCCGTCAACGGCAGCACCTCCGGCGGCAACTCCGACAAGTGGTGCGCGACCGGCGGCACGAAGTCGCTCCGCATCGACCTGGGCGCCGCCCACCACCTCCAGTCGATCACCGTCCACCACGCCGCCGCCGGTGGCGAGGATCCCGCCTGGAACACGCGGGACTTCGACCTGCAGGTCTCCCCCGACGGGGTGACGTGGACGACCGTCGCCCAGGTCCGGGGCAACACGGCGGGCGTGAGCAGCCACCCGATGTCCGTCGACG
>NZ_JBEXYR010000012.1:0-193762 GCF_040631005.1 Micromonospora sp. NPDC005707 | reverse complement strand
GGCGGCCGCCCGGGAGGATCCCGCGCGGCCGCCCCGAACGGCCGGGTCAGCGCTCCCCGCGCACCCGCCGGATGGTGTCGCGGTACCAGTGCGCGCTGCGCTTCGGCGTGCGCCGCTGGGTGTCGTAGTCCACCCGCACGATGCCGAACCGCTTGTCGTAGCCGTACGCCCACTCGAAGTTGTCCAGCAGCGACCAGGCGAAGTAGCCGCGCACGTCCGCGCCGGCCTGCCGGGCCCGGGCCACCGCCCGCAGGTGCTCGGTCAGGTACGCCACCCGGTCGTCGTCGGCCACGAACCCGTCGGCGTCCGGCTCGTCGTCGAAGGCCGCCCCGTTCTCGGTGATCACCAGGGGCACGCCCGGGTAGTCCCGGTGCAGCCGGACCAGCAGCTCGGTGAAGGACTCCGGCACGATCTCCCAGTCCATCGCGGTGCGCGGCAGGTCCCGGCGGATCACCCGGCGCACCGGCCGGCCGTCGTCGTCCCGCTCCCGGCCCTGCTCGTCGGTCCCGGAGTGCACCTGCCCGAAGTAGAAGTTCACCCCGAGCACGTCGATGGAAGAGGAGATCACCTCCAGGTCGCCCTCCTCGACCGGGATGCGCACCCCCTCGGCGGCCAGGTCCGCCACCACGTCCTCCGGGTAGGAGCCACGGAACACCGGGTCCAGGTAGAGCCGGTTGCCCAGCCCGTCGGCGGCCCGCGCCGCGTCCCGGTCGGCCGCGCTGTCGGAGGCCGGGTCGGCGGTGGACAGGTTGACGGTCAGGCCCAGCTCGATCGGGGTGGCCGCCGCGGCGCGCAGCCGCTGCACCGCCAGCCCGTGCCCCAGCAGCAGGTGGTGCGCCGCGGCGATCCCGTCACCCAGGTCCCGCCGGCCCGGGGCGTGGTTGCCGTACGCGTACCCGAGCATCGCCGAGCACCACGGCTCGTTCAGCGTGGTCCACGTCTTCACCCGGTCGCCGAGCGCGCCGAAGACCAGCTCCGCGTAGTCGGCGAACCGGTAGGCGGTGTCCCGGTTGGGCCAGCCGCCCGCGTCCTCCAGCTCCTGCGGCAGGTCCCAGTGGTAGAGGGTCACCCACGGGTCGACCCCGCGGCCCAGCAGCTCGTCCACGAGCCGGTCGTAGAAGGCCAGCCCGGCCGGGTTCGCCGGCCCGCGCCCGCCCGGCTGCACCCGCGGCCACGCCACCGAGAACCGGTAGGTGTCCAGACCCAGGTCGGCGATGAGCGCGACGTCCTGCGGCATCCGGTGGTAGTGGTCGCAGGCCACGTCGCCGTGGTCGCCGTTGGCCACCGCGCCGGGCACCCGGCAGAAGGTGTCCCAGATCGACGGTGTCCGGCCGTCCTCGGCCACCGCGCCCTCGATCTGGTACGACGAGGTCGCCACCCCCCACCGGAAGGTCGGCGGGAGGGTGTCGATCGGGTCGGCCTGCCCGATGGTGTTCGGGCGGGTGAGGTCGGTGTCCATGGTTCTCCTCGCGGTAGCGGGTCGTTCGGTCGGACGGAGAGCGGGGTCAGCGGGGGACCGGGGCGGCGACCGGGTGCAGCCAGCAGGCGACGTCCCGGTCCGGGTCGGCGGCGCCGAGCACCGGCACCTCCTTGTCGCACGGGTCGAACGCTTTCGGACAGCGCGGGTGAAACGCGCAGCCCTTCGGCATGGCCCGCAGGTCCGGCGGCGAGCCGGGGATGCCGGTCAGCTCCCGGCGCGGTCCGCGCAGCGCCGGGAAGGAATGCAGCAGACCCTCGGTGTACGGGTGCAGCGCCCGCCGGTAGAGCTGGGCGGCGGGCGCCTCCTCGACGATCCGGCCGCCGTACATGATCGCGATCCGGTCGGAGAACTCGACCAGCAGCGACAGGTCGTGGGTGATGAACAGCACCGCGAAGCCGAGGCGCTCCCGCAGCTCGGCGAGCTGGCCGAGGATCTGCCGCTGCATCACCACGTCCAGCGCGGTGGTCGGCTCGTCCATGATGACCACCTGCGGCTCCAACGCCAGCGCCATGGCGATCATCACGCGCTGCCGCATGCCGCCGCTGAGCTGGTGCGGGTAGCTGTCCAGCCGGTCCGCGGCGATGCCCACCAGGCGGAGCAGGTCCCGGGCCCGGGCCTGCCGGCCCGCCGGTGTGCTCGTCGGCTCGTGCGCCTTGATGACGTCGAGCAGCTGGGTGGAGACCTTGTGCACCGGGTTCAGCGAGTTCATGGCGCCCTGGAAGACGATCGAGGTCTCCGCCCAGCGGAACTGCCGCAGCTGGGCCGGGCTGAGGGTCAGCACGTCGACCGGCGGGCCGTCGGCCGGGTGGTAGATCACCTGGCCGCCGCTGACCACGCCCGGCGGCGGCAGCAGCCGCGTCAGCCCGTACGCCAGGGTGGACTTGCCGCTGCCGCTCTCCCCGGCCAGGCCCAGCACCTCGCCGCGGTGCAGGGTGAGGTCCACGTCCCGTACGGCGTGCACCGCCGCGTCACCGAGACCGTAGTCGACCCGCAGCCCGCGGATCTCCAGCACCGGATCACTCATGGCGTGACGTCCTCTCGGGGGACCGGAATCGGACGGGAGACCGGGGCCAGCACGGGGGTGAAGCCGACCCGCATGCGCACGGTGCGGCCGTCGGCGGTGCGGATCCGGGTCTTGCCGGCGCTGCGCAGCCGGGGGCTCACGAACTCGTCGATGCCGAAGTTGATCAGGGCGAGGGCGGTGCCGAGCACCGCGATGGCCAGCCCGGCCGGCACGAACCACCACCAGGCGCCCTGCGCGAGGGCCTGCTGGCCCTGCGCCCAGAACAGGATGGTGCCCCAGTTCCACGACGAGATCGACGAGATGCCGATGAACGCCAGGGTGATCTCCGACATGACCGCGAAGATGACGGTGCCGACGAAGCCGGAGGCGATGATCGCGGTGAGGTTGGGCAGGATCTCGAACAGGATGATCCGCCAGGTCCGCTCGCCGGTGGCCCGGGCCGCCTCGACGTAGTCGCGGCGGCGTAGCGACAGCGTCTGGGCGCGCAGCACGCGGGCACCCCACGCCCACGAGGTGAGGCCGATGATGAGCGCCACCAACGTGTCGCTGGCCTGCTCGACGATCGACGTCACGATGATGATCAGCGGCAGGGCGGGGATGACCAGGAACACGTTGGACAGCGCCGACAGTCCCTCGTCGGGCACCCCGCCGATGTAGCCGGCCGTCACACCGATGAGGATGGACAGGATCGTCGCCAGCACGCCGGCGAGCAGGCCCACCACCATGACGCTGCGCGCGCCCACCAGGATCTGGCTGAAGATGTCCTGACCGAGGTGGGTGGTGCCGAACCAGTGCCGGGTCGACGGCGCCTGGAGCACGTCGGCGCTGCGCGCGTCCGGGTCGTACGGCGCCACCCAGGGCCCGATCACCGCGAAGAGGCAGTAGATGCCCAGGATGACCAGGCCGGTGGCGGCCTTGGCGTTGGCGACGAACCGGAACCGGCGCCGCTTCGCCCGGCCCGGCGCGGCCGACGGCTGGGCCATCGCCCCCTGACCGGGGATGACCTGCTCGATGCTCGACGGTGAGATGGTCATCGCTCAGCTCTTTCGGGTCCGCGGGTCGAGAAGGAGGTACGCGACGTCGGCGAGCAGATTCGCCACCAGCACGGAGATCGTGATGATCAGGAAGATCCCCTGCATGAGCGGATAGTCCTTGTAGCCGACCGCCTGGAAGAGCTGGTAACCGAGGCCCGGGTAGGAGAACACGATCTCCACGAGCAGCGTGCCGCCGACGATGAACCCGAGCGACAGCGCGAAGCCCGAGACGTTCGGCAGCAGCGCGTTGCGGGCGGCGTAGCTCAGGGCGACCCGGCGCTCCGACAGGCCCTTCGCGTGGGCGACGGTGATGTAGTCCTCCGACGAGACGGTCACCATCATGTTGCGCATGCTGAGGATCCACCCGCTCATCGAGGAGACCAGGATGGTGGCGGCGGGCAGGACGCTGTGCTTGATCGCGCTCGGGATGAAGTACCCGTCGAACGCCGGCACGAGGCCCGCCTCGTAGCCGCCGGAGGAGGGGAAGAAGCTCCCCGGCCCGGTGAACACGGCGATGGCGACGAGACCCAGCCAGAAGTACGGGATCGAGGACAGGAACGTCGTGGCTGGCAGCAGCCCGTCGACCCAGGAGCCGCGCCGCCAGCCGGCGCCGACGCCGAGCGCGGTGCCGAGGAGGAAGCTGATGATCGTGGTGATGCCGACCAGGCCGACCGTCCACGGCAGGCTGTCGCCGATCACCGTCGACACCGGCGTCGGGAAGAAGGTGAACGACAGACCCAGGTCGCCGTGGAGCAGCTGCCCCCAGTAGTCGAGGTACTGCTGCCACATGTTCTCGTGCGCGTCCAGCCCGAACAGCACGCGCAGCGACTGGATGGCGTCGGCGCTGATCCGGCCCTGGTTGCGCGAGATGAGGGACTGCACCGGGTCGCCCGGCACCAGCCGCGGGATGAAGAAGTTGAGCGTGATGGCCGCCCACGCCGTGAACAGGTAGAAGGCCGTGCGCTGCAGGAGGAACCTCATCGTGCCTCCCCCAGGGTGGCGGTGTCGTTCCGCTCGACCGCCGGCGCGGGCGGTGGCACGGTCGGGTCGGCGTCGGGCGCGGCCGAGCCGGGGGTGTCGGCCGCGACGGTGTCCGGGTCGTAGAGCCAGCACGCCGCCCAGTGGTCGGGCCGGTCGCCGATGGTCAGCCGCGGCGGCAGGTCCACGGTGCAGCGCCGCATGGCGTGCGGGCAGCGGGGGTGGAACCGGCAGCCGGCGGGCGGGGCGATCAGGCTCGGCGGCTCGCCCCGGCCGCGGTCCGCGCCGGCGGCCGCGTCGGCGCCGTCGCCGGTGATCCGTTCGGGGTCCGGCGCCGAATCGGTCAGCAACCGGGTGTACGGATGGGCCGGGTTCTGGGTGACCGTCTCGCTGTCGCCGCCCTCGACCATCCGCCCGGCGTACATCACGATCGTCTCGTCGGCGAAGTAGCGGGCCGAGGCGATGTCGTGCGTGATGTAGAGGATCGCGATGTTGAGCCGCTGCTTGAGGTCCTGCAGCAGGTTGAGCACGCCGAGGCGGATCGAGACGTCGAGCATGGAGACCGGCTCGTCGGCGAGGAGCACCTCCGGGTCGGCGCCGAGCGCCCGGGCGATGGCGACGCGCTGCCGCTGGCCGCCGGAGAGCTCGTGCGGGAACGCGTCCAGGTAGCGCTCGGGCGGGGTGAGGCTCACCCGGGTGAGCAGCTTGGCGAGGGCCGCCTCCAGCTCCTCGGCGCCGCGCCCGGCGTTGCCGTGGATCCGCAGCGACCGGGTCAGGTGGTAGCGGACGGTGTGCACCGGGTTCAACGAGGCGAACGGGTCCTGCAGGATCAGTTGGACCCGCCGCACGTACGACCGGAACGGCCGGCCGCCGCGGACCCGGGTCGAGGTGCCGTGCAGGCGGATGTCGCCGGCGGTGCGGGGATAGATCTGGGCCAGCAGCCGCGCCACCGTGGACTTGCCGGAGCCGGACTCCCCGACCAGCGCGGTCACCCGGCCGCGACGCAGCGCGAACGATACGTCGTCGACGGCGTGCACGACGGCCGGCGTCCGGGAGAAGAGGTCACGCAGCCGCCTGCGGACGGGGAAGTGCTTGGTCAGGCCGACGGCCTCCAGCACCACCTCGTCGACCGGCGCCGCCGCGCTCTCGGTCAACGTCATGCCGAGTTCCTGTCTGAGCGTGGGGGTGCGCCTCCCCGGCCGGCCGGGAGCCGGCCGGCCGGGGAGTCGGTTGGCGGGGTCAGCCGTTGGCGGGCTTGAGGTGCAGGACCACGTCCACGGCGTTGGGCTGGGTGGGCTGCATGGCGCCGTACGGGTTCGAGTCGTCCGGCCAGCCGGTCCAGTTCTTCGTGCTGTACGCGCCGCCGATGTTGTCCGCGCCGACCGGGATCATCGGCATCTGGTCGACGAAGATCTTCTGCAGTGCGTTCATGGCGGTGGTGCGCGCGGCCTCGTCGGTCGCGTTCGCGTAGGCGACCAGAGCGTCGGTCGCCTCCTTGTTGTTGAAGCGGCCGAAGTTACCGGCGGGGGAGGCGGTGCCGATCGGCTTGAGCTGCCGGCCGTCCATGATGGTCCGGTAGATGTCGTACGGCGTGGCGCCGCCCTCGGTCCACCGGAAGGTCGCCTCGAAGTTGCCCTGCTCGACGTTGCGGAACCAGGCGTCCTGGTTGGCCTTGTCGACCGTGGCCGCGATGCCGATCTTCGACAGGTTGTCCTTCACGATCTCCAGGCTGGTCTGGTAGTCGGACCAGCCGGCCGGGTCGGTCAGCTTGATGGTGACGGCCTTGCCGGTCTTGTCCTTGAGGGTGTTGCCCTCCAGCTTGTAGCCGGCGCCGGTCAGCAGCGCCTTGGCGCCCTCGACGTCGACCTTGTGCTCCTGGCCCTTGAACTCGGGCGCGACGAACGAGTCACCGGCCGGGCTGGGCAGGCCGGTCACGCTCTTCACCTGCGGATGGAAGTAGCCGGCCTCGGCCGTGGTGAAGATGTCGGCACGGTCGATGACCATGTTCATGGCCCGGCGCAGCGCCGGGTCGTCGAACGGCTTCTTCGTGGTGTTGAGGTAGAGGCCGTGGATGCCGAGGATCGCCGGCGCCCACACCTTGTGGTGCTCCTGGTCCTTGGCCACGAAGACGGCCTGGTAGTTGGGGATGAAGACGAAGCTCCACTCCGACTCACCGTTGGCCAGGGCGGTGGTCTGCGCGCTGTTGTCCGTGTAGGAGGTGTAACGCAGCTCCTTGACCTTCGGCAGGTCCTGCCAGTAGCCCTTGTCGCGCACCGACAGGGTCATGCTGGCCGGGGTGAACGACTTCAGGGTGTACGGGCCGCTGCCGACCGGCTGCTTGACGGTGTCGGTCGTCGGGTCGCTGATCTTCTCCCAGATGTGCTTGGGCACGATCGGCACCCGCCACAGCACCTTCTGCTGGTTGACGAACTGCGGGCTCTCCATCTTGATGGTGACGTCGTTGCCGCTGGCGGTCGCCTCTGTGTAGGGCACGCCCTGGTCGTTCAGCGCCGGGTACTTCTTCACCAGGTTGTAGGTGAAGGCGACGTCCTCGGCGGTGACCTTCTGACCGTCCGACCAGGTGGCGTTGTCCCGGATGGTGACCTTCACCGAGGTGTAGTCCTGCGACCACTCGGCCTTGGTGGCGAGCCACGGCTTGAACGGGTCGGCCGGCTTCACCGGGTTCCACATCATCAGCGGCTCGTAGATCTGCCAGCGGTAGCCCAGCGAGGCCGCGGCGGACGTGGTGAGGAACGGGTTGTTGTTCTCGGCCTGCGGACCGTTCGGCATGCCGACGTTCAGCACCGTGGCCGCCTGGCCGTTCTTCTTGTTGGCGTTCGGGCTGTCGCCGCAGGCGGCGACGCCGGTGGCCATCGCGCCGGCCAGCGCGACGGCGAGGAGTTGCCTTCTTCTCATGGAGGTCTCCCTCGGTGCTCCCGCGGTCCTGGAGCGGGATGTGGTGGATGAAGGGTGTGCGGTGTTACCACCGGCGGGCGGGGCGCCCGCCGGTGCGGGTGGTGCTACAGCGGTGGCGAGGTCAGGTGGCGCCGGTCGACGCGCGGACGGTGAAGCTGGTCGGGATCACGGTCGGGGTGCCGGGCAGCGGCGTCCCGCCGAGGTGGGCGATGAGGGTACGGGCGGCGACCGCCCCCATCTCCCGCAACGGCTGGCGCACGGAGCTCAGCGGTGGATGGGTGTGCCCGGCCAGCGGCAGGTCGTCGAAGCCGACCACCGCCACGTCCTCCGGGACCCGCCGGCCGGCGTCCCGCAGCGCCTGGAGCGCCCCGGCGGCGGAGAGGTCGTTGTGGGCGAAGACGGCGTCGAACGGCACGCCGTCGGCGAGCAGGTCTTCCACCGCGACCCGCCCGCACTCGAAGGTGAAGTCACCCTCCACGACGAGGGTGGGATCGATGGGCAGGCCGGCGTCGGCGTACCCGGCCGCGAACCCGGCGAGCCGCTCCCGGGTGCAGCCGAAGCGGCTCAGGCCGGTGACGACCAGCGGCCGCTTCCGCCCGTGCGCCAGCAGGTGCGCCGCCGCCGCCCGCGCGCCGGCCTCGTTGGTGGTCCGCACCGACGGGAAGCCGGGCTGGTGCCCGCGGTCGTCGATGAGGATCACCGGCAGGCCACGCTCGTGCAGCTCGGTGATGTAGTCGAGGGTGCCCTCCGGCTCGACCACGAGCAGGCCGTCGAAGGACTTCGCGGAGACCTGGGAGGCGAACCGCCGCATCGACTCGTCGCCGTGGGTGCAGGTGAACAGCAGCATCCCGTAGCCCTCGGCCTCGACCACGTCGGCCGCGCCCTGGAGCACCTCGCCCATCCACGGCCAGGTCAGGGCGGGGACCAGCATGCCCACCACCCGGGTACGCCCGCGGGCCAGGCCGACCGCGCGGGCGCTCGGCACGTACCCGAGGGCGTTGATGACGGCGCGGACCCGGTCGGCCGTGCGCACGTGCACCTCGCCCTTGCCGTTCAGCACCCGCGACACCGTCGTCTTGCTCACCCCGGCGCGGGTGGCGACGTCGGCGATGGTGATCGGCACGTGACGCTCCCGGGTCGCAGGGGTGAGGCGGATGTTTCGGAACCGGTTGCGGAAGCGGTTCCGTCGCAGTCAACCGAAGTGGCGGCGGTCACGTCAATAACGGCCGGGTAACGAAACATGGCTAAGTTCGAAACCTGAAAAAAGTGGGGCTGGACAACGCGGCCCATCGAGGGTGTGAGCAGCGTCGATGCGAGGAGTCCGCCGCCTGCGAAGATTGCGGGCCGCGGCCCGGTGGCGGGGTTGGCGGGCCGGTCAGGGGCGGGCGGCCGAGGCTCGGCGGACCGGCCAGGACGGGCGGCCGGGGTGGCGGGCGGTCAGGGGCGGGCGGCCGGGGTGCGGGCCGGTCGGGATGGGCGGCGGGGGTGGCGGGCCGGTCAGGACGGGCGGCCGGGATGGCGGGCCGGTCAGGGACGGGCGGTCGGGATGGCGGGCGGCCGGGATGGCCGGCCGGTCGGGATGGCGGGCCGGTCGGGATGGGCGGCGGGGTGGCGGGCCGGTCAGGACGGGCGGGCGCGGGCGTAGACGTCGCCCGAGTTGGCCTCGTGCGGCAGGGCGCGCAGGTACGCCGCGACCTCGTCCGCCGATCGCCAGCCGGGCAGGGCGAACGACATCTCGTCGCCGAGCGCCACGGTGAACGAGGTGAAGCCCAGGCCGGTGAGCCGGTCCAGGCAGCGCGCGGCGAGGTCGCGTTCGATGGTGGTGAACTCGAAGGACAGCGCCGGCAGCGGACGACTCAGTCCGGCCAGCACGGCGTCCTCGAAGCCCTCGACGTCGATCTTGACGAAGGCGGGTACGCCGTGCGCCGCGACAAGGGTGTCCAGCGTCGTGCCGGCCACCTCGATCTCGGCGTCCCAGACCTCGTGCGCCCAGCCGCCGGCTCCGTTCGCGGCCTGCAGGAACCCCGCCGACGCTGTGGAGATCGTCGGGTTGGCCGAGTTCACGTGCAGCCGCACCGGCGCGGTACGCGCCCCGCACGCCGCCTCGACCACGGTCACCCGGTCGTCCTCCGCGTACAGGGCGCGCAGTGCGCGGGTGCACAGCGGTTGCGGCTCGACGGCCACCACCCGGGCGCCGAGCCGGCGGAAGCTGCCGAGGCGGTCGCCCACGTGCGCGCCGACGTCGAAGACCAGGTCCCCGGGGCGGACCAGCGGGGCGTAGAACGCGTCCATCGCCGCCTCGCGGGCCGGGTCGCCGTAGTACGCCTCCAGGGACCGGCGCAGGCCCGACATGGTGGGGTCTGCCTTGAGTGCCTCGATCACCCCGATATGACCGCCCACCCTGCCGACGCTAGCTGCGGAAACCCGTTCATGAGCCCCTTTCGGATGACCCGCCCGCCGCCCACTACCCAGCCTCCTAGGACGCTCTAGGGGGAGTGGCCCTGGTCCCGGACCCGACCTGGTCCCGGCGGCGATCCGCGACCCGGAGGCGAGGAACCGTTGACAGTTGCCGCTGGAGTGATGCCCCGGCCTGGGTTGGGCCGAGGGTGCCGCCAACCGGGCCGCTGGAGGAGGTCCGCGAGCCCGGGTCGACCAGTTGGCCGCCGGCCGGCGGCGAGCGAGAAGTCACCTCCGCGGCGCTTCGTCCGCGCACGCCACCAGCGCCCTGGGCGTCAGTGGAACGCCATGGGTGTCTCAGGCCTCGGGAGACACCCATGAGGTTCCACTGACCACCATCCGGGTTGGAGCGTTCGCGTGGCGGCCGGTCCGCGTTACGGCGTCTCGACGACTTCCTGGCCGAGGGGCCAGAGCGCCGCGGGGACGAGCTTGAAGTTCGCCACCCCGAACGGAATGCCAATGATCGTCACGCAGAGCGCGACGCCGGCGAGGATGTGCGACAGGGCCAGCCACCAGCCGGCCAGCAGCACCCAGAGCACGTTCGCCAGGCCGGAGGCGACGCCGGCGCCCGGCTTCGGCACGAGGGTGCGGCCGAAGGGCCACAGCGCGTACGAGGCGAGGCGGAGCGAGGCCACCCCGAACGGGATGGTGATCACCAGGGCGAAGCAGATGAGGGCGGCCACGCCGTAGCCCAGGGCCAGGACGAAGCCGCCACCGAAGACGAGCCACAACAGGTTCAGCAGAAAGCGAAGCACACTCCCATCGTGGCCACCCCCCGCAAGACCACCGCCCCGGCCCACCACCCAGGGCCCCGCGCCCCTGCCCGACCGCTGTCGACGATCGTCGACACCCGCCCCCTCGGGCCCGTTGATCATGAAGTTATTGCCTATGGAAACCGCGTTCCCGCGCAATAACTTCATGATCAACGAGGGTGGCCGGGCCGGGCCGGCTGATCGACAAGGGCGGCCGGGCCGGTTGATCGACAAGGGCGGCCGGCCCGGCCGTCGAGGGCGGGACGGGGGTGGTGCGCTTACGTCGGGCGCAGGAGGGCTGCTACGGCGGTCGCGGTTGCCGGATGTGTGACCAGCAGTGCCGCGGCCTCGGCGCCCGGGGCGCCGCCGTGTGCCGGCCCGGCGGCGGCCGCGGCGGCGGCCGGTTGCCACGGGGTGTCGCAGCCCAGCAGCGCCGCCACCGCGTCCACCGCCTCGGGGTGCGCCACCAGGAGACCGTGCACCGGACCGGCGCCGGCCCCTGCCACGGCTGGCGCCGCCGCTGCCACGGCTGGCGCCGCCGGTGCTGCGGGCGCCGTCCAGGGTGGTGTCCAGGCGTCGAGCGCGGGGAGGGTGGTCGGGAAGGTGCGTTCCGCCTCGCGGACCAGCAGCGGCACCAGCTCCGGCCCCTGCTCCCGCAGGGTGGTGATCAGCATGGGCAGCCAGGGCAGCAGCACCGGGTCGGGGAGCCGGGCGAACGCCGTGGACATGGTCTCGACCACGAACGGCGCCAGCCCGGGCACCGGCTCCAGGGCGTGCACGAAGCCGGACAGGTACTGCGGGAACGCCGGCACCACCAGCGGGTTGGCCAGCAGGTCGGCGCAGCGGGCGCGCAGCTCGGCCAGGGGGAGCAGGCCGAGCTGGTGGCGGGCCGCCCAGAGCAGCGCCACCTTGGCCGGGGTCTCCGGGTGGGACTGGGCGACGGCCAGTTCGAGTTGGGAGCGGTCGCAGCCCAGCGACAGGGCCAGGCCCTCCATGCTGAACAGGAAGCCGAGCATGGCGCCGACCTGGCGGACCCCGGTGGCCTCGTCGACGAAGGCGGTGGGCAGCAGGGTGCAGTAGTGCGCGTACCCGGTGGTCACGAACGCCTGGCACCAGGCCGGCAGGGCCGGCGCGGTGGTGCGGTGGTGGGCGAGCAGCCGGCGGATGCGGCGCAGCACGTCCGGGGCGTCGTCGACGGTGCGTTCGGCGGCGAGCAGTTCGACGGCCCGCGCGCCGAGTTCGTCGACCAGGCGGGGGCTGTCGAGCAGGCGGATGGCGTCCTCGACGGCGGCGAGCGCGCGGGCGGCGGTCGCGTCGGGGCCGCGGACGGCGCGGCGCAGCCGCTGTTCCAGCACCTGCTCGACGGTGACGCCCTCGTAGCCCAGCTCGATGAGGGCGCGCTGGTTGCGGCCCAGGGCCAGGTCCCAGCTCTCCTGGAGCGAGCGGTGCCCGAGGCGCCGTTCGCCCATGATGGGCCGGGCCGCGTCCGGTGGGAGCAGGTGCCGCAGCATCCACAGCAGGTCGGAGCAGGGTGCCAGCGCCGGGTCGGCCCGCAGGTCGAGCAGTGCCCGCTGCACGGTGCGTTTCTCCAGGTCCAGGCCGAGCGGGCGGAGCCGGTCGAGGACGTCGCGGGCCAGCGGGGGCAGGGAGTCGTAGCCGACCTGGCCGACGCGGTCGCCGCCGAGCAGGATCTCGCAGAGCCGGCGGACGTCGCGCCGGCCGGGCACCGCGTCCTTCTCGATGCAGGTGACCGCGGCGTCGGCGAAGTCGTACGGGGTGGGTCGGGCCCGGTTGCGCAGGTTCGCCAGCAGGATCGCGGTCTCGAAGACGGCGATGGCGTCGGCGGTGCTGGCCAGGTAGCCGTTGCGGCGGGCGAGCCGGACGATGTCGACGCACCAGCCGCGCAGCTCGGCCTCGTCCAGCTCGTCGAGGGCGGGCGGCGCGGCGAGGAACCCGGTGAGCCGGTCGGTGGCCGGCCCGGCGGGTGCGGGCGTGGCGGCGCCGCGGGTCCGGCGGGTCTTCTTCTGGCCGCGCTGGCCGTCGAGCCGGTACGGGACGAGGCCGGAGCGGCTCACGGCGGTCGTCCAGCTCGCGGCGGCGATCGAGACCGCGCCCCGGGCGAGGCCGAACTGTGCCTCGATGGCGGAGTGGCTGGACGGGATGAGGCCGTAGCGCCAGCGGGTGCCGGTGCGGGGGCTGATCGGGAAGTCGGGGGCGGTCGAGTCCAGGCCGAACTGTTCGACGTGGCTGGCGGCGTGGAAGGCGCCGCAGACGTGGAGGCAGTCCGCGGGGTCGGCGCCGGAGGCGGCGAGGTGCTGCCGGATCCGGGTCCACATGTAGCGCTCGCGGTCCTCGTCGCGGTCGTGCCGGTCGGCGTCGGCGGGGCGCAGCCGCCGGAACAGGCTGCCGATGAGCACCATGACCTGCCGGTAGGTGTCGTGGTCGGCGTCGGCGAGGGGCCGTTCGACGTACTGGTCCCACCACTCCGACCAGTGCCGCACCTTGCCGTGGTGCAGCAGGTACGCCTCCAGTTCGGCGAAGCGGGGGCGCAGGTCGCCGATCTCGACGCCGACCGCGTCGCCGTGCAGCGCCGCCTCCTCGCCCGACTCGGGGTCGGCGGCCGGGCCGTCCTGCGGGGGCTGGTCGGCGGCGCGGGGGGACCACTGGAAGACGTGGTCGGTGGACCGGTCCACCAGCACCAGCTCGACGCCCGGGGTCTCCAGCGCGTACGCGATGGCCTGGTATTCGGCCGACGCCTCGGTGATGGGGGCGACGACGCTGAGCGGGCTCCACTCGGCGGGGAAGCCGTCGAGTTCGGTGGCGAACGCCTGCACGGCCACCGGGAGCCGGCAGTTGCGCAGTTCGCCGAGGAGCGGTCGCAGGTCCTCGCACAGCTCCAGGTAGATGACCTTGGGCTGCTTGGCCCGCAGCCGGCGCACCATGGCCAGCGCGCTGGCGGGGGAGTGGTGGCAGACCGGGAAGATCTCCAGCGGTTCGCCGAGGGCCCGGTCGACGTCGTCGACGATGCCGGCCAGGATCCCGGCGAGCGCGTCGGGGGAGCCGGCGAAGGCGGCGGCCGCGTCGGTGAGCTGCTCGCGCAGCGCGCCGAACAGGCCGGGGGCGGTGGGTGCGGTCACGACAGTGACGCGATCGCCTGGCGGCCGCCGTCGAGGAAGCCGGTCCACTCGCCACCGTCCTGCTTGGCGCGCGGCTCGACGACGCCGTGCAGGTACTTGTTGAGGATGGCCAGGTCCTCCGGGCTGCGGCGGGCCAGCGAGCCCATCAGCGACCCGGCGAGGGTCTCCGGGCGCAGGGTGCGGTCGCCGAAGAACTGGCTGTGCAGGATGGCGTCCTCGAGGACGCCGATCTGTTCGGCGGTGGACAGCGCCGACTCGAGCTTCTCGTCGTCGCTGGTGGCCGCCGCGGCGGCGGCCCGCAGGTCGGCGAAGCTCTGCAGCAGGATGTCCAGCAGGGTGGGCGGGACGTCCAGCTCGATGCGGTGCCGGCGGAGCAGTTCCTCGGTGCGGAAGCGGACGATCTCCGCCTCGCTGCGCTTGTTGGTGACCACGGGGATGCGGACGAAGTTGAACCGCCGCTTGAGCGCCGAGGAGAGGTCGTTGACGCCGCGGTCGCGGCTGTTCGCGGTGGCGATGATCGAGAAGCCGGGCCTGGCGAAAACGATGTTGTCGTCGTTCAGCTCGGGGATCGAGACGTACTTCTCGGAGAGGATGGAGATCAGCGCGTCCTGCACGTCGCTGGTGGAGCGGGTCAGCTCCTCGAAGCGGCCGATGACACCCTGCTCCATGGCGGTCATGATCGGGGAGGGGATCATCGACTCGCGGGACTGCCCGCGGGCGATGACCATGGACACGTTCCACGAGTACTTGATGTGGTCCTCGGTGGTGCCGGCGGTGCCCTGCACGACCAGGGTGGAGTTGCGGCAGATCGCGGCGGCGAGCAGCTCGGCCAGCCAGCTCTTGCCGGTGCCCGGGTCGCCGATGAGCAGCAGGCCCCGGTCCGATGCCAGGGTGACGATGCTGCGTTCGACGAGGCCGCGGTCGCCGAACCACTTCTGCGGGATCTCCCGGTCCAGGCCGTCGGCGCGTTCGGATCCGAGGACGAACAGCCGGACCATCCGGGGGCTGAGCCGCCAGGAGAACGGCTTCGGGCCGGTGTCGACGGACTCCAGGTAGGCGAGCTCGTCGGCGTACTTGACCTCGGCGGGGGCGCGGAGCATGTCGGACATCAGGGGTGGTCTCCTAGGTGAGGAAGCTCTTGAGCTCGAAGACGAGTTTGCGGATGTGGCCGGAGATGACCGGGGTGCCGAGGTCCTTGAGTCGCTGCCGGAACCAGGGGTTGACGCTCTGGCCGCCGGAGCTGTTCACCGAGCCGACCGGGATGAACTTCACCCCGGAGCGGTGCACGGCCTCGATGGCGTCGAACAGCGGTTGCGAGCGGCCGAACTCGTAGAAGTCCGAGATCCACACCAGGACGGTGTTGCGCGGCTCGACGATCTTCGGCCGGGCGAGCGCCATGGCCACCGGCCCGTCGTTGCCGCCGCCGAGGTTGGTGCGCAGCAGCACCTCGAACGGGTCGTGCACCCACGGGGTGAGGTCCAGTGCCCGGGTGTCGTACGCGATGAGGTGCACGTCCACCTTGGGCAGCCCGGCGAAGATCGAGGCGAGGATCGTGCAGTTGACCATCGAATCGACCATCGAGCCGGACTGGTCCACCACCACGATGAGCCGGGCCGGGGTGGTGCGCCGGGCGGTCTGCCGGTAATAGAGCCGGTCGACGTAGAGGCGCTCGTCGTCCGGGCTCCAGTTGGTCAGGTTCTGCCAGATGGTGCGGTCGAGGTCGAGGTTGCGGAACACCCGTTTCGGCGGCACCGACCGGTCGATCGCCCCGACGCTGGCCTGCTCGACCTGGGTGCGCAGCACCTCGGCGACCTCGTCGACGTAGCGGCGGATCAGCGACTTGGCGTTGGCCAGCGCCACGCCGGACAGGTTCGCCTTGTCGCGCAGCAACTGCTCGATCAGGGACATGCTCGGGGTCAGCCGGCTGGCCAGCGCGGGGTCGGCCAGCACCTCCCGCAGGTGCATCCGGCGGACCAGGTCGCCCTCCAGCCCGGCGAGGGTGCCGCCGAGGCCGGTGCCCTGCCGGCGCAGCTCGCCGGGCTCGGCGCCGAGCGCCTGCTCGAACCAGCCGGCGTCGGCCTGCCAGCGGGCGAGCTGGCCGGCGGTGACCTCGCCGTTGCCGGTGGCGAACACGTTGAGCAGCAGCTTGGACACCAGTGCGGCGCGGCGTACCTCGGCGTCGCCGGGCGCGAACGGCCCGGCGTCGCCCGGGGCGTCGTCGCCGCCGGCGAGCAGGCCGCGCAGTTCCGCGGCGAGCGCCGGGAAGCGCTGCACCACGGTGTCCACGGAGACGGTGGGGTCCAGCAGCGCGGCGGGCAGGCCGAGGTCGTCGACGACGGCCACGCTGGCCGACTCCAGCCCTGGCTGCTCGTCGGGGTGGAAGAGGCGGGCCAGCAGCCGCCAGTAGAGCACCTGCCGGCGGTTCTCGTCGTTGCGGTCGGCGGTCATCGGCGCAGCAACCGTCCCGCGCGCTCGCGCAGCACGGCCACGGCGTCGCCCGCCCTGGCCTCGACCTTGGTGACCTTGGCGTCGGTGACGCCGCACGCCCAGTCGCCGTTGTGGGCCTCGACGGTCTGCCGCTTGACGGTGGCGCGCACGGCGAGGGGTTGCAGCAGCCACCGGCCGTCGTCCCAGCGCAGCAGGCCGAGGCAGGCGGTCGAGGCGGCGACCAGCGCGCGGGTGAGCGGGCCGGCGGCCGGCAGCCGCTCGGTGGTCACCGTGACCGGGTGCCCGTCGAGGTCGAGGACGAGGTCGCCGCCGTCGTCGCGGGTGGTGTAGCCCTCGACGAGCACCGGTTCGGCGATCGCGGCGGGGTGCCGGTCCAGCGGCGGGGTCGCCGCGGCGGCCGCCGTGGCGAGCAGGACCCGGGCGGTGGCGAACGGGTCGGCGGGCTCGCCGAGGTCGGCTCGGCTGTCGTCCCAGCGCAGGTCACCGCCGCGCAGCGGCAGATCGGTGACGATCACGGCCCGCCGTTCCGCCAGGGCCTTGAGCAGTACGGGGTACGCCTCCAGCAGCCGCCACACCGCCGGTCCGACGATGGTCGCCACCTTCGCGGCGGCCACCGTGACCCGGACCGGTCGGGGCGCCCCGCCGCCGGCCGGTTCGAGCAGTGCGTGCAGCTGCACCTGCACGGCCGTGTCGTGTTCGTGGACGTCCACGCCCAGCGGCAGCAGCCGGCCGGAGACCGCCTCCGCCTCGGCGCCGCCGGCCGCCGCGCCCCGCGCGAGCAGCACGGCCCGCGCCCACAGGTCGGCCCACCGGCGGGCCGGCACCTGCGGCAGGGTGGCCACCGGCAGGCAGGCGCGCAGCTCGGTGGCGAAGCCGTCGAGCAGCACGGCGAGCCGGCGCAGCTCCGGCGCCGCCAGCGCCGCCTCGACCGGGGCGGCGCTGGCGGCGACCAGCTCGTGGTCGACGCCGCGCCAGCCCGTCAGGGCGATCTCGTGCAGCCAGGCCCGGGCCCCGGCCAGGGCCGCCGCCGGCTCGGGGACGCCCGCGTCCGGGCCGGTCCACGGTGACCGGCGCCGGCCCAGCGCGGCGTCGAGCGCGTCGAGCAGGGCGTCGTGGGCCGCGCCGAGCAGCGCCGACCGGGCGCCGGCCAGGGCGGCCAGGTGATCCTCGGTGAGCGCGCCGGCGGTCGCCGCGCCGACCGCCTCGGCCACCCGGCCGGCCAGCGGCGTGCCCGCCACCGCCCCGGCGAGCGCGGCCAGCGCGGCGGCGTCGGCCTCGCCGACCCGGGCCAGGCCGCGGGTGAGCGCGTCGTCCACCCCGGTCACCACGTCGAGCGCCTCGGCCAGCCCGGTGGGGGCGGCGTCGCGCAGCTGGGCGAGCTGCGCGGCCAGCATCAGCGCACCCCCGCGGTCGCCGGGAACCAGTGCAGCTCCGGCACGGGCGCGGTGCTGGCCGGCACCTCCAGGTAGGCCAGGTGGCGCAGGAAGCGGCTGAACACCACGGCCGCCGGGGTGGGCTCGTGGCGGGCGTCCATCCGGGCGAACAGCTCGGCGCCGCCGTCGACCCCGTCGCCCACGTCGACCCGCAGGTAGCGGGTGACCTGGTCGGCGCCGTACTGGAGCAGGGCCTCGTCGGCGAGCGCGTGCAGGTGCTTGCAGAGCAGGCTGCCGCGCAGGCCGCCGCAGGGCCGGTTGTTGTTCGTGCTGCAGTTGACCGTGTGGCTGCCGGCGGTCACCGACGACACGTACACCCGCTCCACGTCGGAGCCGCTGGACACCACGCCCTGCAGCCGCCCGTCGGCCAGCTCCACGAAGGGCACCTTGGCCAGCTTGCGCGGCCGCGCGGGTGGCACCACCCGCAGCACGCTCCGTCGCCGCCACGAGGCGTCCGTCGCCTCCGTCATCTCCGACCTCCCGCCGCCGGGCCGGCGCCGGGCACGCGGGGGTGCCGTCGCCGGCCCGCATCCGCGCCGCTGTGACGACGAGGATCATGAACCATCGGTACGACAGATCACCGGCCGCCCAGCCGGTGCCGCAGCGCGAGGTGGAGCACCAGCCGCCGGTCGGGGTCGTCGAGGTCCGCGCCGAACAGCTCGCGCAGCCGGCGCATCCGGTAACGCACGGTCTGGGGGTGGGTGTGCAGGTCCTCGGCCACGGCGACCACCTGCCCCTGCCGGCGCAGCCAGCCGTGCAGGGTCTCGGCCAGCGCCCGGCGGGCGGCCGGCCGCAGGCCGGCCAGCGGGGCGAGGCAGGCGTCGGCGAGATGGTCGGCCAGCCCCGGCTCCCAGCGCAGCAGCAGGGTGAGCAGGTGCTCGTCCCCGGCGACCGGGTCGGCGGGCAGCACCCCGTCGCGGCGCAGCGCCAGGGCCCGCCCGGAGATCCGGTACGACAGCCGGGCCCGGCCCAGCGCCACGCTCGGGCCGAGCGCCGCCCGCCGACCGGCGAGGGCCTGGCGGGCGCGGTCCAGCCGGCCCGGGGTGGCCGGGTCGGGCAGCACGATCCGCACCACGTCGTCGATGACCGTGGCGATCGCGCCGCCGCCGATGGTGTGGCCCAGGTGCTCGGCGTCGTCGCCGTCGACGCTGAGCACGGCGACCGTCCGGGGCAGCGGCCAGCGGGCCGCGTCGGCGGCGGCGCGCAGCGCGGCCTCGGCGGGCGGCTCCGGCTGCACGAGCAGGGTGATCAGCCGCCGCCGGGTGGTGGCCCAGTCCTGCGCGGCGTCCCGCTGCTCGTCCAGGTACCCCTCGGCGGCGGCGCCGGCGAGGGCGTCGACGTAGCCGAAGAGCGCGCCGGCGACCACGTACAGGTCCGCCGGGGCGGGGCCGGCGGGCGTCGTGTGCGCGACCAGGAAGGCCCAGATCTCCCGGCCGCCGACGGTGAGGACGGCGCGCAGCGCGTCGACGCGGTGCCCCTCCCGGTATTCGGTGCGGCCCAGCGCGTGGAAGACGGCCCGGGTGGCGGCCAGGTCCCGGCCCGGGTCGGCGACCGCGTCGACGAAGGCGTCCACCGCGGTCCGCACGCCGAGGGCCAGGCCGCGCCCCTGTCCGCCGGTGAGCGAGCGGCCCTGCGCCCGCATGGCGGCGCGGACGGTCTCCAGGATCCGCCCGTGCAGCGGGGCGCGCAGGCCGCGCAACTGCTCGCCGACGTCCGGCGCGAGGTGCGCCAGGCCGGGCTCGATGTCGAGCAGCGTGTCCGCCATCGTCGGCTCCTTTTGTCATCGCGGTGACAAACCCGGTGGCGGATCACGCACGCCCCGACCAAGGATTTTGGCACCCGGCTACGTACGGTCGGTGCCGTGGATACCGATGTGATCGTGATCGGCGCCGGGCTGGCCGGCCTGGTCGCCGCCGCCGAGGCCGCTGACGCGGGCCGCCGGGTGCTGCTGCTGGACCAGGAGCCGGAGCAGAACCTCGGCGGGCAGGCGTGGTGGTCGTTCGGCGGGTTGTTCCTGGTCGACTCGCCGGAGCAGCGCCGGATGGGCATCCGGGACTCCGTCGAGCTGGCCTGGCAGGACTGGACCGGCAGCGCCGCCTTCGACCGCCCGGAGGACCACTGGCCGCGCCGGTGGGCCGAGGCGTACGTGCACTTCGCGGCCGGGGAGAAGCGCGCCTGGCTGCGCGGCCTGGGCCACCGCGTCTTCCCGGTGGTGAGCTGGGCCGAGCGGGGCGGCGCGGCGGCGCACGGGCACGGCAACTCGGTGCCCCGGTTCCACGTCACCTGGGGCACCGGCCCGGGCGTGGTGGAGCCGTTCGCCCGGCGCGTGCGCGCCGCCGCCGAGGAGGGCCGGATCCGGCTGCTGTTCCGGCACCGCGTCGACGAGCTGGTCACCAGCGGCGGCGCGGTCACCGGCGTACGCGGTGCGGTGCTCGCCCCCGACGACGCCCCGCGCGGGCGACCCACCTCCCGGACCGTGGTGGGCGACTTCGCGTACGCGGCGCAGGCCGTGATCATCACCTCGGGCGGCATCGGCGGCGACCACGACCTGGTCCGGCGGGCCTGGCCGGCGCGGCTCGGCACCCCACCGGCCCGGATGGTCACCGGGGTGCCCGCCTACGTCGACGGCCGGATGCTCGCCGTCACCGAGACGGCCGGCGGCCAGGTGATCAACCCCGACCGGATGTGGCACTACACCGAAGGGCTGCGCAACTGGGACCCGGTCTGGCCGGGGCACGGCATCCGCATCCTGCCCGGGCCGTCGTCGCTCTGGCTGGACGCGACCGGCGAGCGGCTGCCGGCGCCGCTGTTCCCCGGCTTCGACACCCTCGCCACGCTGCGCCACCTGCGGGCCACCGGCCACGACTACAGCTGGTTCGTGCTCACCCAGAAGATCCTGGAGAAGGAGTTCGCGCTCTCCGGCTCGGAGCAGAACCCCGACCTGACCAACCGCAGCGTGCGGCAGGTGCTCCAGCGGGTCCGTCCCGGCGCGCTGGGGCCGGTGGAGGCGTTCAAGCGGCACGGCGCGGACTTCGTCGTCGCCGGCGACCTGCCGGAGCTGGTCGACGGGATGAACAAGCTGGCCGCCGAGAGCGGCGGGCCGCAGCTCGACGCCGTGGCGCTGCGCCGGCTCGTCGAAGCCCGGGACCGGGAGATCGCCCACCCGTTCGGCAAGGACGCGCAGCTGCACGCGATCCGCGGGGCCCGCCGCTACCGGGGTGACCGGCTCATCCGGGTCGCCACCCCGCACCGGCTGCTCGACCCGGCCGCCGGCCCGCTGATCGCCGTGCAGCTGCACGTGCTGACCCGCAAGACGCTCGGCGGCCTGCACACCGACCTGTCCGGCCGGGTGCTGCGGCCCGACGGCGAGCCCCTGGCCGGGGTGTACGCCGCCGGCGAGGTCGCCGGCTTCGGCGGCGGCGGCATGCACGGCTACAACGCCCTGGAGGGCACCTTCCTCGGCGGCTGCCTCTTCTCCGGCCGCACCGCCGGCCGGGCCGCCGCGGCGGCGGTCGGGTAGCCCGCACGCCGGCCGGTCGCCGACAAGGCCACCTCAGCGCCCGGCGGGTGCCGGCCCGGTGCCGAGCAGCCGCCTGATCTCCGCGGCGGCCGGGTGCGCCGGTGCGACGGCCAGGAAGCGCCGCAGGGTGTCGCCCGCCTCGGCGGACCGGCTGTTCCGCTGCGCGAGCCCCAGCACCAGCAGGCCGTCGGGGGAATCCGGCTCGCGGGCGAGCACGTCCCGGGCGGTTCGTTGCGCTGCGGCGCCGTCGCCGGCCCGGAGCAGCGCGAACGCGAGTCGCACCCGGACGGCGTCGTCGGGCCGGTCCCGCAGCGCCTCCTGGTACATCCGCGCGGCGGCGTCGTACCGGTCCTGGGTCTCCAGGTCGTGGGCGAGTTGGAGGGCGACCGCGACCGGGTCGGCCGGTGCCGGCCGGGCGGGCGGGTCGAGCCGGTCGGCGGCGATCGCGACGGACGCCACGAGCGCCACCACGCCCACGGACGCCACCCGCCACGCCCGCCGTGCGGTCCGAGCGTCCGGCGTCCGGGGTGCGGCGGGACCGGTCCGGGCGGCGCCGGGCCGCAGCGTCCGCCGGGCCGCGTAGCCGCCGGCCAGCAGCGCCAGCACCGGTACGCCCCAGAGCAGCAGCCGGACCCCGCGGGCCGGCGGGTCGGTCAGCACGTCGGCGCCGTACCGCTGGACGAACCACCGCCGGATCTGCGGCCCGTCCCGCCCCTGGGCGAGCTGGTCCGCCACCACCTGCCGCATCGCCGCCGCGATCGGTGACCGGGAGTCCGCCACCGACTCGCCCTGACAGGCCGGGCAGCGCAGCCCGGCGGACACCGCGCGTACCGGGTCCTGCCGGCCGGGGTCGCCCGCCGAGCGGGCCAGCGCCGCGCCGGCCGCCGCGGCGAGCGTGACGAGCGCGAGCGCCACCAGGGCGCGCCGCCACCTCATCCGGCCAGCAGCGGTGCGATCCGCTGCTCCAGCCACTGCCGGGTCACCACCCCCTGCCGCCGGTCGACGAGCCGGCCGTCCCGGCCGACCACGAAGGTCTCCGGCACGCCCCGCACGCCCCACTCGACCGCCCGCGTGCCGTCGGGGTCGGGCAGCACGGTCAACCCGGTCGCTCCGGTCTCGTCGAGCAGCGCCCGGACCGCGTCGGCGCCGTCGCGGATGTTCAGCCCGACCAGCCGGACGCCGCGCGCAGACCAGCTGCGCTCGGCGTCCACCAGCACCGGCAGTTCGTCCCGGCACGGCCCGCACCAGGAGGCGAACACGTTGACCAGCACCACCTGGCCCCGGGCGTCGGACAGCGCGAAGCGGCCACCGTCCAGGGTGGCGCCGGACAGCGCCGGGGCGGGTCTGCCGGCCACCGCCGTGGCCCCCGGGTCCGGCGTAGCGGGTGCGCGCAGGCCGACGGCGATCAGGGCGCCGACGGCGACGGTGAGCGCGAGGACCGTCGCCGGCCCGACGCGCAGCCAGCCGGGGCGCCGCCTCACGTCGCGGCTCCCGATCCGGCGGCCACCGGGGCGGGCCGCTGCCGGTCGGCGCGGGCGGCCGGGCGGGTCCGCGGGCGGGCGGCGGCCGCGAGCAACCCGCCGACGGCGGTCAGGGCGCCGCCGGCCCAGATCAGGCCCACGAGCGGGTTCACGGCGAGCCGCACGGTGGCGGTGCCGCTGTCCTCGCTTACGGCGAGCAGCGTGACGTACGTGTCGCGCAGCGGGCCGGCGCCGATCGCGGGCACGGTGACGGCGGTGTCCCGGGCGGCCTGGTAGCGCAGCGCCGGCGTGACCGTCCGCGTGGCGCGGCCCGACGCGGTGAGCGCCAGCCGGGCCTGTACGGCCATGCTTCCGCTGCCGCCGCTCCGGTCCACCCCGACCAGCCGGACCGCGACGTCGCCCACCCGCAGGGTCTCGCCGACCAGCAGCGTCCGTTCGGCGTCCCGGCCGTACGCCGACGAGCCGGCCACACCCACCGCGACCAGGGCGAGCCCGGCGTGCGCGACCAGCCCGGCGAGCCGGCCGGGCCGCCGGTGCGGGCCGGGCCGGCGTAGCCGGTGGGCCAGATCCCCGGCCAGTCCGGTGAGGACGAACCCCGCCGCGCCGAACGCGGTGAGCGCGGCCGGGCCGGGCCGGCTGAACAGGCCGACGAGGGCCACGGTGCCCAGGCCGGCGGCGGCGGGGACGACGAGCCGCCGCAGCGCCGCCGACCGGTCGCGGACCCGCAGGGCCGGCGTCACGCCCATCACCAGCAGCACCACGACCGCCAGGGGCACCGCGGTGCGCTGGTAGTAGGCGGGGCCCACCGACGAGCGGGTCCCGGTCAGCGGGGCGGTGAGCAGCGGCAGGATGGTGCCGATCAGCACCACCGCGGCGATGGTCACCAGGAGCACGCCGTGGACCAGCACCAGGGTGGCCCGGGACAGCGCCCGCGGCCGCCCGGGTCGGGTCGGCTCGGGGCCTCGACGGCCGGTCAGGACGGCCGACACCACCACCGCCAGCAGCACGAAGCCGAGCAGCATCGGGCCCAGCGGCGAGTCGGTGAAGGCGTGCACGCTGGACACCGCCCCGGATCGGGTGAGGAAGGTGCCGAGCAGCACCAGCAGGAAGCTCGCGCAGGCGAGCGCGCCCTGCCAGGCGGCCCGGCCGCGGACCAGGGTGGTGTGCAGGAACGCGGTGGCGGTGAGCCAGGGCAGCAGGGAGGCGTTCTCCACCGGGTCCCACGCCCAGTAGCCGCCCCAGCCCAGCACCGCGTACGACCACCAGGCGCCCAGCCCGATGCCGCCGGTCAGCGCCGCCCAGGCGACCAGCGCCCACGGGCGCGCCAGCCGCACCCAGCCCGGCCCGTCCCGTCCCGCCAGCGGCGCCGCCAGCGCGAACGCGAAGGGTACGACCAGACCGAGGTAGCCGGCGTAGAGCAGCGGCGGGTGCACGCCCATGGCCGGGTGCTGCTGGAGCAGGGGATTCGGTCCGGGGCCGTCGGCCGGCACCGGGCTCACCGCGCGGAACGGGTTCGCCGCGAAGGTGGACAGCGCGAAGAAGAACAGCATGACCACGCTGACGACCACCATCGCGTACGCGTGCAGCCGCGGCGGGTACGCGCGCCGGGCCAGCAGTGCCGCGTACCCGCCGAGGATCAGCAACCACAGCAGCAGCGAGCCGTCCAGGGCGGACCAGAGGCTGGTCAGGGTGTAGTGGAGCGGGACGTGCCGGCCGCCGTTCTCGGCCACGAACCGGACGCTGAAGTCGTGCCGCAGCAGCGCCGTCTCCAGCAGGGCGCAGGCCAGGGCGGCGGCGGCCAGGGTGGCGGCGGTGCCGCGCCGGGCGGTGCGGACGTCCGCGCCGAACAGGGCCACGCGCAGCCAGAGCAGGGCGGTGAGGGTCGCGCAGGCGAGCCCGGCGGCGAGGCCGGCGGTGCCGAGGTCACCCAGCATCGACCGGAACCGCGGGGGAGGACGACGGCCGGTACTCGTTGCCGTGCCGGACCACCACGTGGTCCGAGCGGAACACGCCGTCGGACGAGAGCGTGCCCTCGACGACCGCCCCGGTTCCCTCCCGGAAGGTCTCCGGGGGTACGCCGCGCTGCTCGACGGTGATCTCGTGGCCCGCCTCGGCGAGGCGGAACACGACGAGCTCGCCCTCGTGGCGCAGCGAGCCGGGCACGACGTCGCCGCCGAGGCGGACCCGGTGGCCCGCGAGGCCCGGATCGTCGAGCAGCTCACCCGGCGTCCGGTAGTACGTGACGGTGTCGCGGAGCGCGCCGGTGACCAGCAGTCCGCCGGCGGCGAGCAGCACCGCGACGAGGGCCGTCCGGCCCGCCCGGCGACGCATCATCCGACTCCGGCCGGCGTGCGCGCGGCGGCGGGGGAGGGCTCGGGGGCCACGTGGCGTTCCAGGTGGCGGACCCGGTGCAGCAGGAGGCAGAACGCGGCGAGGGTCGCGGCGGCCACGGCGAGGAGCAGCGCGGTGGCCATCCGGGGGTCGATGGGCGGCCGGTGAGGGGCCAGCACCGTCGCCTGCTGGTGCAGCGAGCGCCACCAGACCACGGAGAAGTGCACCACGGGCACGAGGAGGAAGCCGGCGACACCGGCGATGGCGGCGGGCCGGGCCACCCGGTGGTCGCCGCCGTCGCGCGCTCCCCGGTGCTCGGCGAGCGTCCGGCGCAGGGCGAGGTAGCCGGCGTAGGCGAGCAGCAGCAGGGCGGTGCTGACCAGCCGGGGATCCCAGGTCCACCAGGTGCCCCAGACCAGGTGCCCCCAGACGGACCCGGTGCCGATGGCGGCGGCGGTGAGCACCACCCCGAGCTCGGCCGCCGCCCGGGCGAACCGGTCCCAGCGCAGGTCACCGCCGATCAGGTACGCCCCGCTGGCGGCGAGCACGACCGCGAACGCGGCGTACGCCACCCAGGCGGCGGGGACGTGCAGGTACATGAGGCGCTGCGCGTCGCCCTGGAGTTCATCGGGGGGCGCGAGCCAGCCGCCGGCCACGGTGGCGGCGGTGGCGAGCCCGCCGGTGACCCAGGTCATCGTCCGGCGCGCCGCGGCGGCTCCGGCGGTGTCCGTGAGGAGGTCCACGGTGGAGGCTTGCATCATCTCCCTGTCCGCGTCCCTGAGGCGCTTGACCGAGAAGGTGGGAACTGGACACACCATAGGGCGGGCCGTGTGCCATATGCCGCCGTTCAGGATAAAAGGTATGAACGCTGACAAGCGGTACTAAGGTCCTTGCCGGTGAAGACGACAGCGCAGACCACCTCGCGCCCGGCGCGGCGGCAGCGCCGGCCGCGATCGGTGCTGCCGCTGCTGTACGGCCCGCTGCTGCTCGCCGGCTGCTCCGGCGGCAGCCCGTCGGCCCTGAACCCGGCGGGGACCGGGGCGGCGCGGGTCAGCGGCCTGTGGTGGCTGTTGTTCTGGCTCTCCATGGCGGTGTTCGCCGAGGTCATGGTGCTGCTCGCCTGGGCGCTCGTGTTCCGGCGCGGCGCCGCCCGGGTGCGTCACGGCCAGCCGTTGCGCTTCGTGACGATCGCCGGGGCCGGGCTGCCGTTCGTCATCCTCGTGGCGGTCTACGGCGTCGGCCTGCGGGACCTCGCCGCGCTCGGCGCCGGCCCGGGCCGCGACGCGCCCACCGTGGAGGTCACCGGCCACACGTGGTGGTGGGAGGTGCGCTACGCGGGCGCCTCCGGCGCGACCGCCAACGAGATCCACATCCCGGTGGGGGAGCGGGTCCGGGTCCGCCTGCGCACCGACGACGTGCTGCACAGCTTCTGGGTGCCGCAGCTGATGCCGAAGATGGACCTGATCTCCGGCGAGACCCGGGAGACCTGGGTGGAGGCCCGGCGCGGCGGCAGCTTCCGCGGCCAGTGCGCCGAGTACTGCGGCACCCAGCACGCCCACATGGCGTTCCTCGTGGTGGCCGAACCCCGCGCCGACTTCGACGCCTGGCTGGCCCGGTTGGACGCCCCCGCCCGGGCGCCGCGGACCGAGGCCGAACGGCGCGGCCAGCAGACCTTCGTCCAGGGCACCTGCGCCGCCTGCCACACGGTCCGCGGCACCGGCGCGCAGGGGCAGGTGGGGCCCGATCTGTCGAACCTCGGCCCGCGGTGGAGCATCGGCGCCGGCGCGGTGCCCAACGACGCCGGGCACCTCGGTGGTTGGATCGTCAACTCGCAGACCGTCAAGCCGGGCAACGCCATGCCGCCGCAGCCGGTCGACGCCGCGCGACTGCCCGACCTCATCGCCTACCTGCGGTCGCTGGAGTAGGGGGCCGCCATGTCCTCGACCACCAGCACCGCGCCCGGCGTGGGCCGAAACGACCTGGCCCGGCTGGCCGAGCACTGGGCCGAGCCCCGCTCGCTGCGCGCCTGGTTCACCACCGTGGACCACAAGAGGATCGGCCGGCGCTACCTGGTCACCGCCGCGTTCTTCTTCGTCCTGGCCGGTCTCAGCGCCCTGGTGCTGCGCACCCAGCTCGCCCGGCCCGAGTCCGGCGTGGTGTCGCCGCAGGAGTACAACCAGCTCTTCACCATGCACGGCACGGCGATGATCTTCCTGTTCGCCACCCCGATGCTCTTCGGCTTCGGCAACTTCCTCGTGCCGTTGATGATCGGTTCCCGGGACATGGCGTTTCCCCGGCTGAACGCCTTCGGCTACTGGGTGTTCCTCTTCGCCGGCCTGTTCATGTGGGCCAGCCTGCCCTTCGGGGCGGCGCCCAACAACGGCTGGTTCGCGTACGCGCCGCTGAACCAGGTGCAGCACAACCCGGGCCCGCACATGGACGTCTACGCCCTCGGGCTGCTGTTCCTCGGCATCTCCACCACCTCGGGCGCCATCAACTTCATCGTCACCGCGCTCAAGCTGCGGGCGCCGGGGATGTCGCTCAACCGGGTGCCGCTGTTCGTCTGGGCGATCGTGGCCACCGCGTTCATGGTGGTCTTCGCCCTGCCGGCGCTGAACGCGGACAACGCGATGCTCTTCTTCGACCGCCGGTTCGGCACCCACTTCTTCGACCCGTCCGGCGGCGGGAACGTGCTGCTCTGGCAGCACCTGTTCTGGATCTTCGGACATCCCGACGTGTACATCATCGTGCTGCCCGCGCTGGGCATCGTCTCCGCGGTGCTGCCCGCGTTCACCCGCCGCGGGGTGGTCGCCTATTCGCTGATCGTGCTCTCCATCGTGGCGATCGCGATCATCTCGTTCGGGGTCTGGGTGCACCACATGTTCGCCACCGGGTTGCCGCAGCTGTCGTACAGCTTCTTCAGCGCGGCCAGCACCGTCATCACCATCCCGTCCGGCATCCAGATCTTCGCCTGGCTGGCCACCATGCTGCTCGGTCGGCTGGTGCCGCGGGTGCCGCTGCTGTTCGTCGTCGGGTTCATCGTGACCTTCGTCCTCGGCGGCGTCACCGGCGCGATGTTCGCGGTGACCGCGTTCGACCAGCAGGTCACCGACTCCTACTTCGTGGTGGCGCACTTCCACTACGTGCTGATCGGCGGGGCGGTCTTCCCGATGCTCGCCGGCATCTACTACTGGCTGCCCAAGATCACGGGCCGGATGTACCACGAGGGGCTCGGGCGGTGGGCGTTCGGGCTGACCCTCACCGGCATGCACGTCACCTTCTTCCCCATGCACCTCACCGGCCTGTTCGGCATGCCGCGGCGCGTCTACACCTACCGCAGCGAGCCGGGTTGGGACGGGTGGAACCTGGTCAGCACTGTCGGCTCGTACCTGCTGGCGCTCGGGCTGCTGCTGGTGCTCGTCGGCGTGGTGCACGCGGTGCGGCGGGGCCGGCCGGCGCCGCCGGACCCGTGGGAGGGCGACAGCCTGGAATGGTCGACGGCCTCGCCGCCCGAGCCGTACAACTTCCCGGTCATTCCCCGGGTGCACAGCCTGCACCCCGTCTGGGACGCGCGGACCGCCGAGTCGACCACCACCGGCGCGAGCGCGGACCGCGTCCTCAGCGAGGGCCGGCGCACGCTGGTCACCAGCGAGCTGGACGCGCGCACCGAGCGGGCGGTGGCGATGCCCGAGCCGTCGTTCAAGCCACTCGTCCTCGCCGGCGCGCTGCTGGTCTTCTTCACCGCCATGCTGCTGGCCGCGTACCCGGTCGCGGCCGTCGCCGTGCTGGTGGTGGCGGCGACGATCGCGGCCTGGCTCTGGCCGCCGCGCCGCCCCGACGAGGAACTCGGGGTGGCGTCATGACCGACCGGGGCGGGGTCGTGGCCGCGGCCACCGGCCTCACGGCGCTGACCACGGAGGAGCCGGTCGGCCGGCCGACCGGCTGGTGGGGCATGGTGCTGTTCGTGGCCACCGAGGCCACCCTCTTCGCCTGCCTGCTCGGCAGCTACTTCTATCTCCGCTTCCAGTTCGGTCCGCAGTGGCCGCCCGGCGGCGACAAGCCGAAACTGCTCCTCCCGCTGCTGATGACCGCCGTGCTGGTGCCCAGCAGCCTGCCCGTGGTCTGGGCCGAGCACGGCATCCGGCGCGGCCGGCGCGGGCGGCTGCGCGCCGGGCTGGCCGCCACCCTGGTGCTCGGGCTGACCTTCCTGGCCCTGCTGGCCGTCGAGTACGCCGAGGACCTCAAACACTTCACCATGACCACCGACGTCTACGGCTCGCTGTTCTACCTGATCACCGGCTTCCACGGGCTGCACGTGCTGGTCGGGTTGACGATGATCGGGTGGCTGCTCGCCGCCTCCCTGCGCGGTGGCAGCTTCGGGTCCCACCGCCACGAACGCGTCCGCAACGCCGCGATCTACTGGCACTTCGTCGACGCGGTGTGGGTCGCCATCCTGTTCACCATCTACCTGTCCCCGCGGCTGTGATGACCACCGGGCCCGGTCCGCACACCCGCCTGGCCGGCGGGCTGCTGCTCTGGTACGGCGTGCTCGGCGGGGCCGTGGCCTGGGCCGCGCACCTGCTCGTGGCCTGGCCGCTGGACGAGCTGACCTGCGCCGCGGGCCGCGAGCGCATCTCCGCCGTGCCGCTCTGGCTGGCCGTGTGGCTCGCGGTGGTGATCCCGGGCCTGGTCACCGTGGGCTCGCTGCTGGTGGCCACGCTGGTGTGGCGGCGCACCGCCCGGGCGTCGTCGGCCGGCGCCGGGGACCGGGCCGTCGACCGCTCCCGGATGCTCGCCGTGGTCGGGGTCTGGGCGAACCTGCTGTTCCTGACGATCATCGTGCTCGGCGGGGTCGCCGTGCTGGTGTTCCCGCCATGTCAGGGCTGACCGTCTACCGGGCCCACGGGTCCGGCGCGGGCGACGTGACCGACGGGCTGCTGGCGATGCTGTCCGTGGTCGTGGTCTGCCTGCTCGCGGCCGGCTACGGCCGGGGTGTGCAGGAGCTGTGGGCGCGGCGGGGTCGCGGCCGGGTGGTGGCGGGCCGGCGGGTGACGGCGTTCGGCGCCGGGCTGCTGGTGGTGCTGGCGGCCGACCAGGGGCCGGTGCACCGGCTGGCGGAGTCCTCCTACGCCGGGCACATGGCTCAGCACATGCTGCTCCTGCTGGTGGCGGGCCCGCTGCTCGCGGCCGGTGCGGCGGGACTGCCGCTGACCATGGCCGCGCCCCGGCCGCTGCGCCGGCTGCTGGCCCGCCTCCGGGCCGCGGCGCCGGTGCGCCGGCTGCGCCGCCCGACCGGGTACGCCCTGCTGGCCGCGGCGGCGCAGACCCTGGCCCTGTGGCTGTGGCACCTGCCGGGCCCGTACGTCGCCGCGGTGGACCGCCCGGTCCTGCACGCCGCCGAGCACCTGAGCCTGGTGGCGGCGGCCTGGCTGCTCTGGGCGCCGGTGCTCGGCCCGGCCCGGCACCGGACGCCCCCGCCGGTCTCGCTGCTGCTGCTGGTCGGCACCATGCTGCCCGCCTCCGCGCTCGGCGCGGTCCTCACCTTCGCCCCCGAGCCGGTCTACCCCCTGCGTGTCCTCGGCCCCGACCCGCTCGCCGACCAGCAGCTCGCCGGCCTGCTCATGTGGGCGCCCATGGACCTGGTGGTCCTGGTGGCGGCGCTGGCGGTCTTCCTCGGCTGGCTGCTGCGCCTGGAGCGGGAGCGGCCCGGCCGCCTGGCCACGGCCCGGCCCGGCGCGCCGCCGGCGACGGGCGCCGCAACCGAAGGGATGGTGCGATGAGCCGTCGACTCTGGATGCTGGCAACCGTGCTGGCGGCACTCCCGGTCGTCGCCGTGTCCGGCTGCGCGTCGACGTCGCCACCACCACCGCCCGAGTCCCACGCCGGGCGGCCGGACCGGGGCGCGAAGCTGATCGCCCAGTACGGGTGCGGCTCCTGCCACACCGTCCCGGGCGTCGACCGGGCCGGTGGGCTGGTCGGCCCGCCGTTGACCCGCTTCGGCGCCCGGTCGTACATCGCCGGTGAGCTGCCGAACAACGCGGACAACCTGCGGCGGTGGATCACCGACCCGCAGGCCGTCGAGCCGGGCACCGCCATGCCGAACCTCGGCGTCAGCGCGATCGACGCGCAGGACATCGCCGCGTACCTCTACACGCTGGACTGACGGATGCGGCGACCACGAGCGATGACCCTGCCCGCCCCGCACCCGCGCCGGGCCCTCGTGGTCGGGTCCGTGCTGGCGCTCGCCGCGGGCCCGGTGGCCCTCGCGCCCGCACCCGACCCCACGCCGACCCCGGCCACCACCACCCCCGCCGGTGACCGCGGCACCCAGCTCTACCTGCAGCAGTGCGCGAGCTGCCACGGCGTGCGCGGGCAGGGGTCGCAGCAGGGGCCGTCCCTGGTCGGCGTCGGGCCGGCCGCGGTGGACTTCCAGCTCTCCACCGGCCGGATGCCCGTGTGGAGCGAGGTCTCCCAGGCGCGGCGCCGCGAGCCCGTCCTCTCCGCCGGCGACATCTCCGCGCTGGTCGACCACGTCGCCAGCTTCGGCGGCGACGGCCCGCGGATCCCCCGGGTCGCCCCCGGCGACGTGGTCTCCGGCCGGGACCTCTTCGCCGCCAACTGCGCGCCCTGCCACGGGGCTACCGGCTCGGGGGCCGTGCTCACGAACGGCTGGAGCGCCCCACCGCTGTACGACGCCTCGGCCACCCAGGTCGCCGAGGCGGTCCGGGTCGGGCCCGGGCTGATGCCGGCCTTCCCCGGCCAGGTGCTCACCGATCAGCAGGTCGACGACCTGACCAGCTACGTGCGGCGGCTGCGCACCGAGCGGCTGGACCCGGGCGGCAACCCGCTCGGCCGGCTCGGCCCGCTGGCCGAGGGGCTGCTCGCCTGGCTGGCGGTGCTCGTCCTCCTGGTGGCCGGCGTGCGCTGGCTGGGCCGGAGGGCGGCGGAGTGAGGCGCCCGCCCCCGTCGCCCGCCGAGGAGTCCGCGAGCCGCCGGATCGTCGGCGCGTTCCTGGTGAGCGCCGCCGGAGCGGTCGGCTTCGCGGTGGCCTACGGGCTGGGCGGCGACACCCGGTGGGAGGGGGTGAGCCTGGCGGTCGCGTTCGCCGGCCTGGCGGTGGGGCTCGCGGTCTGGGCCCGGCGGCTGGTCCCCGTCGGCGGGTACGTCGAGGAGCACGAGGGCTTCCCCTCGCCACCGGCCGAGCAGGCGATGACCGCGGCGGAGTTCGCCGCGCCGGACAGCCCGACGCGCCGGTACGGCCTGCTCGCGGCACTCGGGTTCGCGCTGACCGCCCTCGGCGTCGCGGCGCTGTTCCCGCTGCGCTCCCTGCTCCCCGGGGACCGGGCGCGCCCGCCCCGGGCCCTCAGGGACACCCCGTGGGGGCCCGGCGTACGGCTGGTCGACGACACGGGACGGCCCCTGCGGCCGGACGACGTGCCCGCCGAGACGCTGGTGGCGGTCTTCCCCGAGGGGGACCCCGACGCCGGCGACGCCCCCGCCTTCGCGGTCCGCCTCGACCCCGAGCGCTTCGCCCACCCGCCCGCCGGCGGCCACCTGGGCGGCCTGGTCGTCTGGTCGATGCTCTGCACCCACGCCGGCTGCCCGGTGCGGCTCTACCTCAAGGGCACCGGCCGGGTGCTCTGCCCCTGCCACCAGTCGTCGTTCGACCTGCTGGCCGGGGCCCGGGCGGTCGCCGGTCCCGCGGCGCGGCCGCTGCCGGGACTGCCGATCGAGGTCGGCCCGGACGGCTTCCTCCGGGCCACCGGCGACTTCACCGCGCCGCCCGGCGCCGGCTTCTGGAGCCGGCCATGATCATGAATCGGCTGGCCCGCGCGCTGGACGACCGGCTCCGGCTCTCACCGATCACCCGCCGGGCGCTGGCGAAGGTCTTCCCCGACCACTGGTCCTTCATGCTCGGCGAGCTCGCGCTCTACTCGTTCGTGGCGCTGATCCTCACCGGCGTCTACCTCACCTTCTTCTTCGACGCCAGCTCCGCCGACCGCGTCTACCACGGGTCGTACGCCCCCCTCGACGGCAGCACCACCTCGGCCGCGTACGCCTCGGTGGTGCGGCTGAGCTGGGACGTGCGCGCCGGTCTGCTCATCCGGCAGACCCACCACTGGGCCTCCCTGGTCTTCGTCGCCGCGATCGTCCTGCACCTGGCCCGGATCTTCTTCACCGGGGCGTTCCGGAAGCCGCGCGAACTCAACTGGCTGATCGGCGTCACCATGCTGACCCTCGCCCTGGCCAACGGCTTCACCGGCTACTCCATGCCCGACGACCTCCTCTCCGGACTGGGCCTGCGGATCATCACCTCGGTCGTGGAGTCGATCCCCCTGGTCGGGACCTGGCTGGCCGCCCTGGCCCTGGGCGGCGAGTTCCCCTCCGACGCGATGATCCCGCGCATGTTCGTCACCCACGTGCTGCTCGTGCCGGCCGTCCTCGTCGCCCTCATCTCCCTGCACCTGGGCATCCTGGTGCGGCAGAAGCACACCCAGTTCCCGGGCCCGGGCCGGACGGAGCACAACGTGGTCGGGTCCCGGCTCTGGCCGAGCTACACCCTGCGCTCGCTCGCCCTCTTCGCCTGGGTCCTGGCGGTCCTGTTCGCCCTCGGCGGCCTGGCCCAGATCAACCCGGTGTGGCTCTACGGGCCGTTCGAGCCGGCCCAGTCCACCTCGCCGGCGCAGCCGGACTGGTACGTCGCCTGGGGCGACGGCGCGCTGCGCCTGTTCCCGCCCTGGGAGTTCCGCGTCGGCGGCTACCTGGTGCCGGCGCCGTTCTTCCCCGGCGTCGTGCTCGGCGGGCTGACGTTCATGGCCCTCTACCTCTGGCCGTTCGCCGAGCGCCTGCGCACGCGCGACCGCCGCCCGCACCACCTGCTCGACCGGCCCCGCGACCACCCCGTGCGGATCGGTGTCGGGGTGGCCGCCCTGACCTTCTTCGCGGTGCTCGTGGTGGCCGCAGGCGACGACCTCCTGGCCCGGCTGCTCGGGGTGCCGGTCTACGACCTGCTGTACCTCTTCCGGGTCCTGGTGCTCGCCCTGCCGCTCCTGACCGGCGCGGTCGCGTTCCTGACCGCGCGGGCGCTGCGCCGCGGCGACGCGACCTCGCTCGGGGACCTCACCCGGGCGGACCTGCGGCGTGCCGGCCGTCCCTCCCGCCGACCCGCCCCGCGCGACGACGAACCCGAGACGCCCGCGCCGGACCGGCCGGGGGAGCGGATCGAGCTGTGGCCGGAGGGGGAGGTGTGGCGGTGGCGCTACCGCGACGAGGCCCGGCGGCTGGTGCTCACCGCCAACCGGGTCGCGGTGTCGGAGGAGGAGGCGGTCGAGGCCGCCCGGCTGGCGTACCCGGGCGTGGACCGGGTCGTGGTGCCGGGGCCGCCCCCACCGCCCCCGCCCGGACCGGTCCGGGCCGCCCTGCGCCGCTGGGGACGGGCGGCGGCCGCCGGTTCGTTGCTCGCCGCGGCGCTGGTCGAGCGCAGGCGTGACCGCCGCCGGCAGCGCGACGGCGACGACGCCGGTGCGGCGGAGAAGGCGGACGCGGCGCCGCGCGGTGGCGAGCCGACGTGAGGCGGGGCTGACGCTCAGGGTCTGGGCACGTCCCGCAATTCCCTCTCGCACCGGTCCGGGTCAACCGCCGCCCGGTCCGGTGCCGGCCGGGGCCCTGCCGGCGTCGGCGCCGGCGGTACCGGATCGACGGGCCGCCGGGAGGACCAGCGGGGTGCCGGTCTCCGGGTCCTCGATGATCCGGCAGGGCAGGCCGAACACCTCCTCGACCAGCTCGGTGGTGACGATCCGGCGCGGGTCCCCGGCGGCGACCACCCGCCCGTCGCGCATGGCCACCAGGTGGGTGGCGTACCGGGCGGCCTGGTGCAGGTCGTGCAGCACCGCCACCAGCGTGCGGCCCTGCTCCTCGTGCAGCCGGGCGCAGAGGTCCAGCACCTCGACCTGGTGGGCGATGTCCAGGTAGGTGGTGGGCTCGTCGAGCAGCAGCAGCGGCGTCTGCTGGGCCAGCGCCATGGCGATCCAGACCCGCTGCCGCTGCCCGCCGGACAGCTCGTCGACCGGCCGGTCGGCCAGCTCCGCGACCCCGGTGTCGGCCATCGCCCGGTCGACCACCCGCTCGTCCTCGCGGGACCACTGCCGCAGCAGGCCCTGGTGCGGGTAGCGGCCCCGGGACACCAGCTCGGCCACCGTGAGCCCGTCCGGGGCCACCGCCGACTGCGGGAGCAGCCCGAGGGTACGGGCCACCTGGCGGGCCGGCCGGCGGTGGATGTCGGCGCCGTCGAGCAGCACCGTGCCCCGGGCCGGGCGCAGCAGCCGGGCCAGGGCGCGCAGCAGCGTCGACTTGCCGCACGCGTTCGGCCCGATGATCACTGTGAAGGACCCGTCGGGGACGGCGACCGTGAGGTCCTCGGCGACGGTGCGCCGGTCGTAGCCGAGTGTCAGCGCCTCGCCGATCAGCCGGGGGGTGTCGGGCCGCATCAGGGTTCCCTTCTCGTCGGAGCCGGTCATCGCCGGCTCCCGCGTTCGCCGGCGAGGAGCCAGGCCAGGTAGCCGCCGCCGAGCACGCCGGTCACCACGCCGACGGGCAGTTGCCGGCCGGCGACCGCGTGCTGGGCGAGCTGGTCGGCGGCCAGCAGCAGGGCCGCGCCGACGACCGCCGACGGCAGCAGGTTCGGCCCGGGCGCGCGGGTGAGCCGGCGGGCCAGGTGCGGGGCGGTCAGCGCCAGGAACGACACCGGCCCGGCGGCCGCCGCGGCGACCGAGACCAGCAGCACGGCCGAGCCGAGCGCGGCGCCCCGGACCCGGCGCACCGGCACGCCGAGCCCGGCCGCGGAGTCGTCGCCCATCTCCAGCAGCCGCAGCGCGGGGGCGCGGGCGAGCAGCACGGCGGGCAGCAGCACCGCCAGCGCCGCGAGCACCGGCAGGGCGTTCGCCCAGCCCCGCCCGTCCAGGCTGCCGGTGATCCAGAGGGCGGCGCGGGCGGCGTCCATCAGCGGGGCGCGGGTGAGCAGCCAGCCGTTGACGCCGGTGAGGACGGCGGTGAGCCCGATGCCCACCAGCACGAGCCGGTGCCCGCCGACGCCGTGCCGGCCGGCGAGGGCGTAGAGCAGCAGGCCGGTGGCCAGTCCGCCGGCGGCGGCCGCCCCGGCCAGCGCGGCGCTGCCGCCGCCGACCACGACCACGGTCAGCGCGCCGGTGGCCGCGCCGGAGGTGACCCCGAGAACGTCCGGGCTGCCCAGCGGGTTGCGGGTCAGCGACTGGAACACCGCGCCGGCCAGGCCGAGGGCGGCCCCGACCGCGAGGGCCGTGACGAGCCGGGGCAGCCGCAGCTCGGTGACGATGAACCGGTCGGCGGGGCTGCCCCCACCGGCCAGCACCCGCAGCACGTCGGCCGGTGCGATCGGATAGTCGCCGGCGCCGACGGCCAGCACGGCGAGGGCGAGGGCGAGGATCGCGCCGGCCAGGCCGACGACGAGGGCGCGGGGGTGCAGGCGCAGCGACAGCCCGCCGGGAAGGCGCAGCACGATCACAGCCGGCCCACCCGCCCGCGCCGCACCAGGTGCAGGAAGAGCGGCCCGCCGAGCACGGCGGTGACCAGGCCCACCTGGAGCTCGCCGGGGCGGCCCAGCAGCCGGCCGGCCACGTCGGCGGTGAGCAGCAGCACCGGCGCGAGCACCGCGCACCAGGGCAGCAGCCGGCGCGGGTCGGGCCCGGTGAGGGCGCGCACCAGGTGCGGGGCGAGCAGCCCCACGAAGACGATCGGCCCGCAGGCGGCGGTGGCCGCCCCGCAGAGCAGCGTGACGGCGACGATGACCGCGCCCCGGACCAGGCCGGGCCGGGCGCCGAGTGCCCGGGCGGAGTCGTCGCCGAGGGCCAGGGCGGCCAGCGGGCGGGTCACCAGCAGGGCGATCAGCAGTCCGGCCAGGACGAACGGCAGCAGGCTCGGCACGGTGTCGGTGCGCGCGCCGGCGAGGGAGCCGACGGTCCAGAACCGCATCCGCTCCAGCGACGTGCTGTCGACCAGCATGACGGCGCTGACGTAGGAGTAGAGGGCCGCGTTGAGCGCCGCCCCGGCCAGGGCCAGCCGGGCCGGGGTGGCCTGCCGGCCGCCGGCGATCGTGTGCACGGCGACGGTGACCGCGGCGGCGCCGAGCAGCGCGTACCAGACCTGGTGGTCGAGGTCGCCGACGCCGAGCAGCACGGTGGCGGTGGCCACCGCGGCCGACGCGCCCGCGTTGATGCCGAGCAGGCCGGGGTCGGCGAGCGGGTTGCGGGTCAGCGTCTGCATGGCCGCGCCGGCGACGCCGAGCGCCGCGCCGGCGGCGAGGCCGAGCAGGGTACGGGGCAGCCGTCCCTGGTGCACCACGGCGTACTCGGGGGAGGCCGGGTCGGTGAGGCCGTGCCACACGTCGGCGAGGGAGAGCGGCTTCGCGCCGAGGGCGAGGCTGAGCACGGCCACCGCGGCGAGCAGCAGCACGCCGAGGGCGAGCCCGCCGGCCCGGAGCCGGCGGCGGCCGGGTGCCGGGGCGGTGACGGCGCCGCTTCGGGGTGGGGTGATGACGGACAGCGTGGGCTCCGAGGGGGCAGGAAGGGCCTTGACGAGAACGTGGGTTAGGTTAGCCTAACCTCGCTGTCCATGGTCGTTCGCAGACCCGTACCGAAAGACTTCGCCATGCCCGATGCCCTGTCCCACCGCCGGCTCTCCCGCCGCGGCCTCCTCGCCGCCGCCGGCGCCGCCGGCCTCGGCGCCCTCCTCGCCGGCTGCGGCAAGGACGGCGGCGACGCCGCCACCAGCACCGGCCCGACCGGCGGCCCCTGGTCGTTCACCGACGACCGGCAGCAGAAGGTCGACGCCGCCGCCCGACCGTCCCGGATCGTCGCCTTCACCGGGGTGGCCGCCGCCCTGGTCGACTTCGGACTCGACAAGCAGATCGTCGGCGTGTTCGGCGAGACGAAGAAGGCCGACGGCAGCAAGGAGCCGCAGGCCGGCGACCTGAACGTCGAGCAGGTCGAGATCCTGGGCAACGCCTGGGGCGAGTTCAACCTGGAGAAGTACGCCGGGCTCCGCCCCGACCTGCTGGTCACCCACATGTACGACCCGGGCGCGCTCTGGTACGTCCCGGACGAGAGCAAGGCGAAGATCCTCCCCCTCGCACCGAGCGTCGCCGTCACCACGGCCCGCGTGCCGATGACCCGCCCGATCGAGCGGTACGCCGAACTCGCCGGCTCCCTCGGCGCCGACCTCACCGCGAAGAAGGTCACCGACGCGAAGGCCCGGTTCACCGCCGCCGCCGACGCGGTGCGCCAGGCGGTCAAGGCGAACCCGGGGATCAAGGTGATGGCCGCCTCCGGCAGCCCCGACCTGTTCTACGTCTCCAACCCGAAGATCAGCACCGACCTCATGTACTTCGTCGAACTCGGCGTCGACATCGTGGTGCCGACCAAGCTCGAACAGGGTGACTACTTCGAGGCGCTGAGCTGGGAGAACACCGGCAAGTTCCCGGCCGACCTGATCCTGCTCGACAACCGACCCACTGCCCTGCAGCCGAAGGACCTCGCCGCCAAGCCCACCTGGGCGCAGCTGCCCGCGGTCAAGGCCAACCAGGTCACCCCGTGGGACGCGGTGCCCCGCTTCTCGTACGCCGGCGCCGCCCCGCTGCTGGAGAACCTGGCCACCGCCATCCGGGGCGCGAAGAAGGTCACGGCGTGACCACCGCCGTCGCCCTGCGGTACCGGTTCTACACCGCCCGGGTGCTCGTCACCCGGGCGGTGGGCGACTGCCTGGTCCGGGTCACCTTCGGCGGCGAGGACCTCGGCGGGTTCGCCGGCGGCGGCCGGGACCAGAGCGTCTCGCTCTTCCTGCCGCACCCCGGCCAGGACACCCCGGTCGTCCCGGTCGAGGCCGGCGAGGACTGGTACGCGGCGTGGCGGGCCCTGGACCCGGACGTGCGGGCCGTGATGCGCTCCTACACGATCCGCGCGCAGCGCCCCGAGGCCGGCGAGCTGGACATCGACTTCGTCCGGCACGGCGACACCGGCCCGGCCACCCGCTGGGCCGGCCGGGCCCGCCCCGGTGACCGGGTGCTGCTGCTCGGTCCGGCCGTGCCCGACGAGCGCACCGTGCGCTTCCAGCCGCCCACCGGCGCCGACTCGGTGCTGCTGGTCGCCGACGAGACCGCCCTGCCGGCCGTCGGCGGGATCCTCGACTGGCTGCCCGCCGGCACCCCGGTCCGGGCCTTCGTCGAGGTGCCCGCGGCCGGCGACATCCAGGCGCTGCCCGGCGCCGCCCGCGCCGAGGTGACCTGGCTGGTCCGGGGCGCCACCACGCCGGCCGGCAGCCTGCTGGCCGACACGGTGCGCGCCGCGCGGCTGCCCGGCGCCGCCCCGTACGCGTGGATCGCCGGCGAGGCCGGCATGGTCCGGGCGGTCCGCCGGCACCTGGTCGGCGAGCGCGGCCTGGACCGCCGTCGGGTCACCTTCGCCGGCTACTGGCGGCGCGGCGCGTCGGAGGAGGACCTCCGGGCCGAGGCCGCCGGCGCCTGAGCGGCCCGGCGGCGGGACTACCGGAGCGCCGTCGGGGTAGAGGGGAGCGTGATCGCGCCCGCGCCGCACCGCCGGCGGCGCCCCGCCCCGCGGGACGCGCCGTGACCGCGGTGGTGGCCGCCGCCCGGCGGCACGCGCAGGAGGCGTTCGAGCGGCTGCGCCGGTACTTCATCGTCGCCCTGCAGGCCGGGCTGGCGGCCGGGCTGTCCTGGTACGTCGCCAACACTCTGCTGCACAACCCGCAGCCGCTGTTCGCGCCCGCCGCCGCGGTCGGCACCATCGCGGCGGCGATCGGCAACCGGGTACGCCGCACCGCCGAGCTGCTCGGCGGGGTGATCCTCGGGGTGCTCGTCGGTGACCTGATCATCCAGGTGATCGGGAACGGGCCCGTGCAGACCGGGCTGGTCGTCGCGCTGGCCATCTCGGCGGCGGTGGTGTTCCGCAGCAGCGGGGCGGTGATGGTGCAGGCCGGCAGCACCGCCGTCCTGCTGGGCACCGTCGAGCCCAGCGCGCCGGACCTCGCCGTGCCGCGGACCGCCAACGCGCTGGTCGGCGGCGGGGTGGCCGTGGTGGTGGCGCTGCTCCTGCTGCCGCTGAACCCGGTCCGGGTGGTGCACCGCGCCGCCGGCGCCAGCTTCGACATCTTCGCCCACCAGCTGACCGTCACCGCCGAGGCCCTCTCCGCCGGCGACCCGGGGCGGGCCGACGCGGCGTTGCAGCGCCTCCAGACCGCCGAGGCGGAGCGGAAGGAGACCACCGAGATCGTCGCCGCGGCCGCCGAGGTCGCGTCGCTGTCCCCGTGGCGGTGGCGGCGCCGCTCCCAGCTGCGCCGCTACGGGCACGCCGCCACGCACCTGGAGCTGGCCTTCACCAACAGCCGCAACATGGTCCGCCGGGTGGTGTCGCTGCTCGACGCGCGGGAGCCGGTCCCGGCCGACCTGCCGGTCGCCATCGAGACGTTCGGGCAGGCCCTGCGGCTGCTGCACCGCGACTTCCTGGCCGGCCGGACCCCCGAGATCGCCCGGTCCCAGGCGTTGCGCGCCGCCGAGGCGGCCCGCCGGGCCCGGGCCACCGGGCTCGGCTTCTCCGGCACCATCGTCGCCTCGCAGGTCTTCATCGTGGTCAGCGAGCTGCTCCAGGCGTCCGGCCTGACCAAGGCCGAGGCGGACCGGATGAGCGGGTTCGAGCGGCGACCGGGGTCCCGCAGCCGCCCAAACGACCGTTAAGCTCTGGGGGTGGGAACCGACGAGCTGTACCCGGCCGAGCGGCTGGCCGCCGCCCAGCGCGCCACGGCCGCCGCCGGCCTGGACGCGCTGCTGCTCACGCCCGGCTCCGACCTGCGCTACCTGACCGGCTACGACGCGCACGAGGGGGAGCGGCTCACCTGCCTGGTGCTCCCGGCCGACGGCGAGCCCACCCTGATCGTGCCGGTGCTGGAACGCCCCGGCGCCGAGGCCGCGCCCGGCGCCGGCTACCGGATCGTCGACCACGCCGACGGCACCGACCCGTGGCCGCTGGTGCGGGCCGCGCTGCCCGGTCCGGCCGCCGCCGTCGGGCTGGCCGACCGGATGTGGGCCGAGCAGGTGCTCGCCCTGCGCGCCGCGCTGCCCGACGCGGCCCAGCGGCTCGCCTCCGAGGTGCTGCGCGAGCTGCGGATCCGCAAGTCGCCCGCCGAGGTGGCCGCCCTGGCCGAGGCGGGCGCCGCGATCGACGCGGTGCACCGGCGGATGGGGGAGTGGCTGCGCCCCGGCCGGACCGAGGCCGAGGTGGCCGCCGACATCGCCGCCGCCATCCGCGCCGCCGGGCACGTCCGGGTCGATTTCGTCATCGTGGCCGCCGGCCCGAACGGCGCCAGCCCGCACCACCAGACCGGCGACCGGCCGATCGGCGCGGGCGAGCCGGTGGTGGTCGACATCGGCGGCACCATGCCGTCCGGCTACCGCTCCGACTGCACCCGCACCTACGTCGCCGGCGGTCCCGCCCCGGCCGAGTTCACCGACTACTACGCCGTCCTGCACGAGGCGCAGCGCGCCGCCGTGGCGGCCGTCCGCCCGGGGGTCACCGCCGAGGCGCTCGACGCGGTCGCCCGGGACATCATCACGGCCGCCGGTCACGGCGGCGCGTTCCTGCACCGCACCGGCCACGGCATCGGCCTCGACACCCACGAGGAGCCGTACGTCGTGACCGGCAACCCCCGGCCCCTCGAGGCCGGCATGGCGTTCTCGGTCGAACCCGGGATCTACCTCGCCGGGCGGCACGGCGCCCGGATCGAGGACATCGTCGTCTGCACGACGGACGGCGGGCAGCGGCTCAACACCACCCCCACGGAGCTCATCGCGCTATGACTGTCGACCGGATCCTCCCCACCGACGAGGCCCACGATCTGCTGGACCTCGCCACCGAACTCGCCGACCGGGAGCTCGCCCCCAGGGCCGCCGGCTTCGAGGAGCGCGCCGAGTTCCCCCGCGAGGTGCTGCGCACCCTGGGCCGGGCCGGCCTGCTCGGCCTGCCGTACGCCGAGGAGCACGGCGGCGCCGCCCAGCCGTACGAGGTGTACCTCCAGGTGCTGGAGATCCTGGCCAGCCGCTGGCTCGCGGTCGCCGAGGCGGTCAGCGTGCACACGCTGTCCTGCTACCCGCTCGCCCAGTTCGGCACCGACGCGCAGCGCAAGCTGCTGCCCGACATGATCGGCGGCGAGCTGCTGGGGGCCTACTGCCTCTCCGAGCCGCAGGGCGGCTCCGACGCGGCGGCGCTCACCACGAAGGCGGTCCGTGACGGCGACGACTACGTGGTCTCCGGCACCAAGGCGTGGATCACCCATGCCCGGGTCGCCGACTTCTACAACATCTTCTGCCGCACCGGCGGCCCCGGCCCGAAGGGCATCTCCTGCCTGCTGGCCGACCGGAACACCCCCGGCATCCACCCGCAGGCCGCCGAGCGGACCATGGGCCTGCACGCCTCCCCGGTCGCCCAGATCGCCTTCGACGAGGCCCGGGTGCCGGCCGAGCGGCTCATCGGCGGGGAGGGGGCGGGCTTCACCATCGCCATGTCGGCGCTGGACTCGGGCCGCCTCGGCATCGCCGCCTGCGCGGTCGGCCTGGCCCAGGCCGCCCTGGACTACGCCGTCGGCTACGCCCGGGAGCGCCAGCAGTTCGGCCGGTCGATCATCGACTTCCAGGGGCTCGGCTTCGCCCTGGCCGACCACGCCACCCAGATCTCCGCCGCCCGCGCCCTGACGCTGGCCGCCGCCCGGCTGCGCGACGCCGGCCGGCCGTACTCGATCGAGGCGGCGAAGGCGAAGCTGTTCGCCACGGACATGGCCATGCGGGTGACCACCGACGCGGTGCAGGTGCTCGGTGGCGCCGGCTACGTCGCCGACCACCCGGTCGAGCGGTACATGCGCGAGGCGAAGGTGTTGCAGATCGTCGAGGGCACCAACCAGATCCAGCGGCTGGTCATCTCGCGGGCCCTGGCGAAGGGCTGATCGCACCGGTGCGCGACACCCGGCACGCGCAGCGTCACGGCGGCGGGCCGGGTGCACCGTGGGAGCGCTTTTCCAGGTAGGTTGCACCGCGTGGAGGAGATCGACCGCGCCATCGTCGCCGCGCTGACCGGAGACGGTCGGCTGTCGTACACGGACCTGGCCGAGAAGGTGGGGCTGTCGGTGTCGGCCGTGCACCAGCGGGTCCGCCGGCTGGAGCAGCGCGGCGTCATCAAGGGGTACGCCGCCCGCGTGTCGTTCGAGGCGCTGGAGCTGCCGCTGACCGCGTTCGTGGCGATCCGGCCGTTCGACCCCTCGCAGCCGGACGACGCCCCGGAGCGGCTGGCCCACCTTCCCGAGATCGACTCGTGCTACTCGGTGGCCGGCGAGGACTTCTACCTCCTGCTGGTGCGGGTGGCCAGCCCGGCGGACCTGGAGCGGGTGCTGCAGGAGATCCGGACGTCCGCGAACGTCACCACCCGGACGACCGTCGTGCTCTCCACCCCGTACGAGCATCGCCCGCCGAAGGTCGGCCCGGATCCGGTGGACCAGCACCGGCTCCGTGGGGTCTCGGCCGGTTCGGCGGGTCCGCAGGGGGGTTGACCCCGCTCCGGGAGCGATGATCACCTCCGCCGGCCGCACGCCTGTCATCGGGCGACGGCAGGCGGCGGCGCGCGTGTGCCGGTGGGCGGATCGGGGCGATCCGCGACCATCCGCCTACGCTTTGAACCAACGTTCACCGGGCCGTGGGGGCTCGATGAGCGGGTGAGTCAGTTGGAGAAGGAGTTGGCGTTGCGACAGAACTACCTGGCGGATTGCCGGGGTCGGGCGAGGCGGCAGCAGTGGATCAGCCCCCGGTCGGCGGGGATCGGGCGATGACGGCGTCGAAGCCGGGCCGGTCCCGGTTCAGCGGATGGCTCGCGGAGGCCCGGACGTCGGCGGCCGGGACGCGACTGCCCACGTCGGCGGTCGAGGTGGCGGCCCTGGCCGCCCTGCTGCTCGCGGCGGTGGGGGACTCCCGCCTCTGGGCGCTTCCCCCGGCCGCTCTGGCGCTCGCGCTGCTGGCCTGGACGTGGCGTGGCGGTTCGGCGGCCGCCGGGACGGCCGTCGTGGGGCGCGTCCTCCTGCTCGCCTGCGCGTACCTGCTCGGCGCCGTACACGGCAGCCTCGATCCGGCCCTGGCCGTCGGTGTCGCCGTCGCCGGCCTGGCGATCCTCAGCGAGCCGCTCCTGGCCTCCGTGTCCGAGGCGGTCTACCCCGTCTCCGCCAACCTGCCCGGCAACGGCTCGCGGCCGGACCGCAGCCCCAACACAGGCCGGGTGGCGCTGGGCAACGGCGTCGCGGTCCTCGCGGCGCTGGTCTGCGCGTTCACCGACGTCTCCGGGTGGATCGCGCTGGTGGTGGCGACCGCGGCGCTCGGGTTGACCCTGTTCACCGGGCTGCAGGCGGTGAAGCGAGTGCGGGCACGGCGCAGCCGTGAGACGAAGCTGCTCGCCGCGCTGACCGCCTACGAGCCGGTCTTCCTCGTGCACTGGAACGCGCCCGCCGGCACCGCCTACCAGCTCGCGATGTGGTTGCCCTATCTGGAACGCCTCGGCCGCAAGTTCTTCGTGCTGGTGCGCAACCAGACCAACTTCAACGAGGTGGTGGGTCTCACCAAGGCTCCGGTGGTGCTGCGGATGGGGCTGAACCAGATCGACGACGCCATCGCCCCGTCGCTGCGGGCGGCCTTCTACGTCAACACCGCGACGATGAACAACCACGTCCTGCGGTACACGAACCTGAAGCACATCCAGCTCAACCACGGCGACAGCGACAAGGTGCCGAGCTACAACCCGATCTTCCGGATCTACGACAAGAACTTCGTCGCCGGCCAGGCCGCGATCGACCGGTTCGCGGCCAACGGCGTGAGCATGCCCGCGGAGATGTTCACCATCGTCGGGCGCCCGCAGGTGGAGAACGTCGCGATCGCCACCGAGCCGATCGCCTCGATCGCCAGCCCTCGGGTCCTGTACGCCCCGACGTGGGCCGGCTTCTACGCCGACTCCAATTATTCGTCGCTGCTCGTCGGGTACGACATCGTGAAGGCGCTCGTCGCCCGCGGGTGCAGCGTCGTCTTCCGGCCGCATCCGTACAGCCGGCGGTCCGCGGAGTTGAGCCGGGAGTGCGAGCGGATCCGGACGCTGCTGGCCGACGACCGCCGGACGAACGGACGGCCGCACGTCTTCGGCACCGAGGCCGAGGTGACCATGTCGGTCGCGGACTGCTTCAACGCCTCGGACGCGATGGTGTCGGACGTGTCGAGCGTGGTGGCCGACTACCTGTACTCGGAGAAGCCGTTCGTGATGGTCGCCGTCTCGGTGCCGGCGGCCAGGTTCCCGGAGGCGTTCCCGCTCGCGCGGGCGGCCTACGTGATCGACGCCCACGGCGACCGGTTGCAGGGGCTCGACGCCGTCCTCGACGACTTCCTCGGCGCCGACCCGCTCGCCGCCGCCCGCCGCGACCTCAAGAAGTACTACCTCGGGGACATCCCGGCGGACCGGTACGCGCAGCGCTTCCTCGACGAGGCCTCGCGCTACCTCTGACGGCGCGCGGCGTGGCCGCCCACGATCGGCTCCGGTTCGGCATGGACGCTGGACCGGAGCCGGTCGTTTGTGCGGCCGCTCCCGCAGGCCCGGTACGCCCGCACGGCCGTCCACGCCCGACCCGAGCCGGAGATCAGTGCCGTGCCACCCGGTCGGTACCGGCCGGGCCGGTCTGCGGAACGGGCTGGTTCCAGCGCAGGATGACGCGCCGCCCGTGCTCGTGGCCGAGGACGCTGAGGGTGGCGGTGTCCAGCCGCAGCAGCCCGCCGGCGGACGGGGGGAGGCCGATCCAGCGCGCGCCGAGCACCCGCAGGCTGTGCGCGTGGCCGACCAGCGCGACGCTGCCGTGCTCCAGCAGCGGGGCCACCCGGTCGAGCACCCGGTCGAGCCGGGCGCCGACCTCGGCCGGTGACTCCCCGTCGGGGCAGCCGTCGGTCCAGATGTTCCAGCGGGGGTTCTCCTCGTGGATGTCCACGGTGGTGCGCCCCTCGTAGGCGCCGTAGTTCCATTCGGCCAGGTCGGGGTCGGTGGCGTCGACGGTGAGCCCGGCCAGGTGCGCGGTGCTGGTCGCGCGCTGCCGGGGGCTGGACAGCACCCGGACGAAACGCCGGCCGGCGAGAGCCACGGCGAGCGCGCGGGACTGGCGTTCGCCGTCGGGGGTCAGCTCCAGGTCCGTGTACGAGGTGTGCCGGCGGCTGGCGCTCCAGGTGGTCTCGCCGTGCCGGATCAGCAGGATCTCGCTCACCCGCCCAGTCAACCACGGACCCGCTGCCGGGACCGGCCGGCGCTGGAACCTATCTTCCTAGGATGCCTTACGGGGTGCGCGCTCGCGCACGACGTTTGGGGGGACCGGCACCGGGGACGCAACCGGCGGAAGCCCGAACGAGCCGAGGAGGCGGGATGAGCTTCACCGACAAGGCCAAGAGCCGGGCCCAGGAGATGGCCGGCGCGGCCAAGGAGCGGATCGGCGACGCCACCGACAACGAGCGGTTGCGGGCCGAGGGCGCCAACGAGCAGAGCGCCGCCCGGGCGCGGCAGGCCGGGCAGAACGTCAAGGAGGCCGGACGCAACGTCCGCGACGCCTTCGACAAGTGACACGTACGGCGGCGGGCCCCCGGATGACCGGGGGCCCGCCGCCGTGCGCTACGGGGATTACCTCGGGTCGCGGTTGAACTTCGACGTCGACCAGAAGTAGCCCAGCACCGCGAGTCCCAGGCACCAGGCGACCGCGAGCCACCCGTTGTGGCCGATCCCGCTGCCGAGCAGCAGACCGCGCAGGGTTTCGATGGCGGGCGTGAACGGCTGGTACTCGGCGATCGGCCGGAGCCAGCCGGGCATGGCCTCGACCGGGACGAAGGCGCTGGACAGCAGGGGCAGCAGGATCAGCGGCATGGCGTTGTTGCTGGCGGCCTCGGCGTTCGGGCTGACCAGGCCCATGCCGACCGCGATCCAGGTGAGCGCCGTGGCGAAGAGGGCGAGCAGCCCGAGCGCCGCGAGCCACTCCAGGACGCCGGCGCCGGTGGACCGGAAGCCGATGGCCACGGCGACGGCGCCCACGAGGACCACGCTCAGGATCGACTGCAGCACGCTGCCGACGACGTGTCCGACGAGGACCGAGCCGCGGTGGATGGCCATCGTGCGGAAGCGGGCGATGATGCCCTCGGTCATGTCGGTGGAGACGGACACCGCGGTGCCGATCACGGTGCTGCCGATGGTCATCAGCAGGAGGCCCGGGACGAGGTACGCGATGTACCGGGAGCGGTCCGGGCCGCCGCCGCCGATGCCCGCGCTCATCGTGTCACCGAAGACGTAGACGAAGAGCAGCAGCAGCATGATCGGGGTGAGCAGCAGGTTGAGGGTGAGGGACGGGTAGCGCCGGGCGTGCAGGAGGTTGCGGCGCAGCATCGTGGACGAGTCGCGTACGGCGAGGGAGAGGGAGCTCATCGGAGGGCCTCCTTGGGCTGGGTGGGGATGCGGGCGCCGCCGGTCAGGGCGAAGAACACGTCGTCGAGGTCGGGGGTGTGGACGGTGAGGGTGTCGGCGTGCACGTCGGCGTCGTCGAGCCGGTCGAGGATGGCGCGCAGCTCGCGTTGGGTGCCGCCGCTGGGGATCTGCAGGGTGAGGGCCTGGTCGTCGCGGACGCTGTCGCGCAGCGCGCCGGCGGCCCGCTCGTACGCCGCGGGGTCCTCGAAACGCAGTTGGACGTGCCCGCCGGGGATGAGGCGCTTGAGTTCCGCGGCGGTGCCCTCGGCGGCGATCTTCCCGTCGTTGAGCACGGCGATGCGGTCGGCGAGCTGGTCGGCCTCCTCCAGGTACTGGGTGGTGAGGAAGACGGTGACGCCGTCGGCGACGAGTTCGCGGATGATCTGCCACATGTTGTGGCGGCTGCGGGGGTCGAGGCCGGTGGTCGGTTCGTCGAGGAAGATGATCCGCGGGTTGCCGACCAGGGTCATGGCGAGGTCGAGGCGGCGCTTCATGCCGCCGGAGTAGGTGGAGGCGGGCTTCTTCGCGGCGTCGGTGAGGTCGAAGCGTTCCAGCAGTTCGGTGGCGGTGCGCTGGCCGTCGCGCTTGGACAGGTGGTGCAGGTCGGCCATGAGGAGCATGTTCTCCTCGCCGGTGATCAGGCCGTCGACGGCGGAGAACTGGCCGGTGACGCCGATGGCGGTGCGGACGGCCTGGGGGTCGGTGGCGAGGTCGTGGCCGCCGACGTGGGTGGGGCCGGAGGCGGGGTCGGGGGAGATGAGGGTGGAGAGGATCTTGACGGCGGTGGTCTTGCCGGCGCCGTTGGGGCCGAGCAGGGCGAAGATGGTTCCTTGCGGGACGGTGAGGTCGACGCCGTCGAGGACGACCTTGTCGCCGTAGGACTTGCGCAGTCCGTTCGCCGCGATGGCCAGGTTGGTCATGGTGGGTGCTCCTCAGAGGCTGCGGGCGACGATGTCGCCGAGGGCGGTGGTGGCGTGGATGGTCAGGCCGGCCGCGGCGCCTTCGGTGTTGGTGAGGGAGTTGTGGATCCGGCCGTAGGTGGTGCCGGCGTCGAGGGTGGCGGAGACGCCGTGGGCGGCGCCGACGGCGATGTCGCCGGCCTGGGTGCGCAGCACGACGGCGCCGCGGACGGCCTCGGTGATGCGGATGTCGCCCTTCGCGGTGCTGATCTCGGCGGGTCCGTTGAGGCGGCCGACCGTGACGTCACCGGCGGCGGTGGTGAGGCGGAGGCTCGCGGCCTCGTCGAGCTTGATGGCGCCGTGTGCGCCCTGGAAGGCGACGTCGCCGAACCGGCCGACGGCCCGGAGGTCGGCGCTGGCCGCCTTCGCCTCGACGCGGGAGCCGGCGGGCAGCTGGACGGTGACCTCGATGGATCCGGAGCTTCCGAGGATCTGGTTCTTGGCGGAGGCCTCGATGTGCAGGACGCCGCCGTCGTATCGGATCTTGGTCTGCTCGGCCACCTTGACGTCGCGGCTCTTCGAGGGGTCGGCGGGGCGGACGTCGACGGTGGTGTCGGCCCGGTCGGCGGCGATGAGCTGGATGCGGCCGGCGGGGATGTCGAGGGTGGCGGTGATCGGGGTGGGGGTGTCGAAGGTGTGCACGGTTGTTCTCCTCCTGCGCCTGCTGTTTCTGACACCGGAAACGCTACGTTGCGTTCACAGATCAGGCAACGAGCTTGTTGCGCCAAAGCAGCATCATCGCAGGTGAACAGCCGTATTTCGTTGCAACGGATGTAGAACTAACGCAACGGTTACGATGCTGATCGTTGCATTGGGTGAACGGTGAACGCTATACTGGCGGCATCGAGCGACCGTGGAAGGGGACATCGCGATGCCGGGAGGCAGGCTCACCCAGCAGGAACGCCAGCAGATCGCGCTGGGGCTGGCCGACGGGCTCGCCTACGCGGAGATCGCCAGGCGTCTCGACCGCCCCACCTCGACGGTCACCCGCGAGGTGATGCGCAACGGCGGTCCGACCGCCTACCGTGCCGACCTGGCCCACCGTGCCACCGAGCGCCGCTCCCACCGGCGCAGGCCGACGCCCGCGCGAGGGCCGCAGGCGCCGTCGCAGACGCAGGGCCGCGACGCCGGGGCCGTGCGCGAGTACGAGGAGATGTTCACGACCCTGCTCATGCAGCAGGGTCTGCCGAAGATGATGTCCCGGGTGCTGACCTGCCTCTACACCGCCGACGCGGGCAGCCTCACCGCGTCCGAACTCGTGCAGCGGCTGCAGGTAAGCCCGGCGTCGGTGTCCAAGGCGGTCACGTTTCTGGAGAGCCAGGGCCTCATCCGCCGGGAACGCGACGAACGCCGCCGCGAGCGCTACGTGGTCGACGACGACGTCTTCTACCAGGGCACGATCGCCGGCGCCCGGGCCAACGCGCAGCTCGCGGAGACGGCCCGGCAGGGCGTGAGCATCCTCGGCCCCGGGACCCCGGCCGCCGTTCGCCTCGAGAGCATCGCCCGGTTCGTCGAGTTCATCGCCGAGAGCATCAGCCGCGCCGCGGAGCAGGCCCGGGAGATCCTCTACACGAAGCCGGAGGCGATCTCGGGCAGCGCCGCGGGCCCCGGTTCCGATCGTGGAGAGGGCGGTGGCCGCGGGTAGACGGCCGCCGCCCCCGCGGCCGGGTGGCTCACGGGGGCGGCGGGGTGGTGCGGGTCAGTCGTCGCGGTGGGCGCTCCACCAGGCCTGGCCGGTCTCGGGCAGGGTGTCGATCGGGTCGTAGTAGGCGTAGCGCTTGTTGAGCGCTTCGAGGTCGGCGGACTCGATCGAGGTGCGGTAGTTCTTGGTCCAGTAGGAGATGCCACGTTCGCGGTCGTACTCGGTGAGCATGTGCACCCACCGCTTGCCGACGAAGGGGACGTCGCAGACGATGCGCGGGGTGGCGTAGCCGGGCAGGTAGCCCATGATGTCGTGCTGGAGCTGCTGGGCGTGCCAGACGGGGACCCGCCAGTGCTCGGCGTTGGGGATCATGTCGCACATGTAGAAGTAGTACGGCAGGATGCCGGCCTCGCCCTGGAGGGCGAAGCAGAGGTCGAGCAGGTCGGCGCTGGTGGCGTTGACGCCGCGCATGAGCACGCCCTGGTTGCGGACGTCGCGGACGCCCACGTCGAGGGCGGTCTGGGCGGCCCGGGCGACCAGCGGGGTGATCGACTGCCGGTGGTTGACGTGGGTGTGGATGGCGAGGTTGACGCCGCGCCGGGACGCGGTGCGGGCGACCCGTTCGAGACCTTCGACGACGTCGCCCTGCAGCCAGTGCTGCGGCAGACCCATGAGGGCCTTGGTGGCGAGGCGGATGTCGCGGATGGTTTCGATCTCGAGCAGCCGCATGAGGTAGGACTCGAGGTTCTTCCACGGCACGTTGGCCACGTCGCCGCCGGAGACGACGACGTCGCGGACGCCGGGGTGGGCCTTGAGGTAGGCGATGTGGGCGTCGTAGCGGTCGACGGGCTTGAGGCTGAGCTTGAGCTTGTCGACGGCGGGGGTGGAGTTGCCGACCAGGTCCATCCGGGTGCAGTGCCCGCAGTACTGCGGGCAGGTGGAGAGCAGCTCGGCGAGGACCTTGGTGGGGTAGCGGTGGGTGAGGCCCTCGGCGACCCACATGTCGTGCTCGTGGAGGCTGTCGCGGCTGGCGTAGGGGTGGGATGGCCAGTCGGTGCGCCGGTCGGAGGCGACGGGGATCATGTAGCGGCGGATCGGGTCGGCGAGGAACGCCTCGGTGCTCATGGGCTCGAACGGCACCATGGTGTTGAGCATCTGCGGGGGCACCAGCATCGACATGGTGGCCAGGGCCTTCTGGTCGGCCTCGAGGTCGGCGTAGAAGGTCTCGTCGACGAGGTCGCCCAGGACGGTGCGCAGCTGCTTGATGTTCTTGACGCAGTTGACCCGCTGCCACTGGGCGTTCTCCCACTGCTCCCGGGTGACGTGGCGCCAGCCGGGGAAGCGGGTCCAGTCGGGTTCGACCAGGGGGCTGCGGCGGTACTCGTACGGCTGCCCGGCGGTCGGAACGGCGACCGGGGCGTGACGGGGTTGAGGGATGGTCTCAACCGGTTGGGTCTGGGTCACGGCCCCTCCTGACATGTGGTGCGGGTGATCAGCGATCCCGAAGGCTACTGGAAAATATCCGGTGAAGAAATTAGTCTGCCGTAAGTTTTCCCGCGACGCGAGCCCTGGCCGGGGTTTCGGGCGGCTGGACATAGGGGGTCGGCGTGACGTCACCGGTGGGTCTGCACCGAGTCGTGGAACCGGCGGGGGTGCTGCCGCAGGCGGCGTGGCGGCTGGACGCCGACCCGCGGATCGGCGCCAACGAGGTGCGGATCCGCGTCGAGCGGCTGAACCTGGACGCGGCGAGCTTCCGGCAGCTGTCGGAGAAGCACGGCGGCGACGGGGAGAAGGTCCGCGCCGAGGTGCTGGAGATCATCTCGACCCGGGGGAAGATGCAGAACCCGGTCACCGGCTCCGGCGGCATGCTGATCGGCACGGTGGAGGAGACCGGGAAGCGGTCCCCGCTCGGGCTGCGCCCGGGCGACCGCGTGGCGACCCTGGTGTCGCTGACGCTGACCCCGCTGACGATCCTCGACGGGCTGGCCCGCTGGGACGGGCGCAGCGAGCAGGTGCCCTGCGACGGCTACGCCATCCTGTTCGCCCGGTCGATCGCCGCGGTGCTGCCCGCCGACCTGCACCCGGAGCTGTCCCTGGCGGTGCTCGACGTGTGCGGGGCGCCGGCGCTGACCGCGCGGGTGGTGGCCGAGCAGGTGGCGCGGCGCCACCGCGAGGGGGACCCGCGCCCGGTGACCGTGGCGGTGATCGGCGGCGCCGGCAAGAGCGGTTCGCTGTCCCTGGCCGCGGCGCGGCGGGCCGGCGCCGGACGTACCGTCGGGGTGGTGCCGGTGGCCGCGGAGCGCGACGCGCTCGAAGCGGCCGGCCTGGCCGGCGTGGTCGCGCTGGCCGACGCCCGCGACCCGGTCGGCCTGTCCACGGCGGTGACCACGGCGCTGGGCGCCCCCGCGGACGTCACGGTGGTCTGCGTGGACGTGCCGGGCTGCGAGCACGGGGCGGTCCTCGCCACCTCTGACGGCGGCACGGTGATCTTCTTCTCGATGGCGACGAGCTTCGCGGCGGCCGCGCTGGGCGCGGAGGGCCTGGCCGCGGACGTGACCATGCTGGTCGGCAACGGGTACGTGCCGGGGCACGCCGCGCTGGCGCTGGACCTGCTGCGCGCCGAGCCGGGGGTGCGTCGTCTGTTCGAGGCCCGCCTGGCGGCAGACTGAGCATCATGACGAACCCCTCGACCTTGTACCGCGGCGGAGTGCTGCACTGTCCGGCCGACCCGAGCGCGACCGCGCTGCTGGTGCGTGACGGGCGGATCGCCTGGCTGGGCGCCGACGCGGACGTGCCGGCCGCCGACCGGGTGGTGGAGCTGGGCGGGGCGCTGGTCACGCCGGCGTTCGTGGACGCGCACGTGCACGCCACGGACACCGGGCTGGCCCTGTCGGGGCTGGACCTGTCGGCGGTGCGGTCGGCGGCCGGGCTGCTGGAGGCCGTGGCGGCGTTCGCCGCCGCGCTGCCGCCCGACGCCGTGGTGCTGGGGCACGGCTGGGACGAGTCGTCCTGGGCGGAGCCGGCCCTGCCCGACGCGGCGGCGCTGGACCGGGCGGCCGGGGGCCGCAAGGTCTACCTGTCGCAGGCGTCGATCCACTCGGCGCTGGTGTCGGCGGCGCTGCTGGCGGCCTGTCCGGACGCGGCGGCCGCCGCCGGGTACGACCCGTCGGGCTGGCTGCGCCGCGACGCCCACCACGTGGTGCGCGCCGCCGCGTTCGCGTCGGTCACGCGCGCGCAGCGGGTGGCGGCGCAACGGCGGGCCCTGGAACACGCGGCGTCGCTGGGCATCGCCGCGGTGCACGAGTGCGGCGGTCCGGACATCTCCGACGAGGAGGACTTCACCGGGCTGCTGGCGATCTCCGGGGCCGGCGTTCCCGAGGTGTACGGGTACTGGGGTGAGCTACTGGGCGCGGCGCGGGCCCGGGAACTGGGCGCGGTCGGCGCCGGCGGTGACCTGTTCGCCGACGGGGCGCTCGGGTCGCGCACCGCGCACGTGTCGACGGCGTACCTCGACGGGGAGCCGGGGGCGTGCGGGCACGGGTACGTGACCGTCGAGCAGGTGCGCGACCACCTGCTGGACTGCGCGGCCCACGGGCTGCAGGGCGGCTTCCACGCGATCGGGGACGCGGCGATCGGCACGGTGCTGGAGGGGTTCGCGCAGGCCGCGCAGAAGGTGGGCGTGGACCGGTTGCGGGCCGCCCGGCACCGGGTCGAGCACGCCGAGATCATGAGCAAGCGGCTGATCGCCGGGTTCGTGGAGTACGGCATCGTGGCGTCGATGCAGCCGGCGTTCGACCGGCTGTGGGGCGGCGCCGGCCGGATGTACGAGTCGCGGCTGGGCCTGTCCCGGTCCTTGGAGTCCAACCCGATGGGCGCCATGCACGGGGTCGGGGTGGCGTTGGCGTTCGGGTCGGACTCGCCGGTGACGCCGCTGGACCCGTGGGGGTCGGTGCGGGCCGCGGCCGCGCACCACAACCCGGCCCAGCGGATGAGCGTGCGGGCGGCGTTCGCCGCGCACACCCGCGGCGGGTGGCGGGCCGTGCACCTGGACAACGAGGGGGTCCTCGCGCTCGGCGCGCCGGCGACGTTCGCGGTGTGGGACACCCCGGCCGGGGTGGAGCGGGGGCTGCCGGTGCTGCAGGCCGAGGACCCGGAGGCGCGCGGCGCGGACGACCCGACGCCGCTGCCGGTGTGCCGGGCCACGGTCCTGCGCGGTGACGTGATCTATCAGGAAGGCTCTCTCAGGTGACAGGCAAGCTTGGGTTGGATCCGGCGCTGGTGGCGCGGGCGCGGGAGTTGGCGCGCCGCGCCGGGCAGCCGGTGGTGGATCTGGCGCGCAGCCACACCACCGTGTCGGTGGAGCGGGCGGTGCTGCGGCTGGCCGGGGTGACCGGCGCCGACCCCGACGGCATCCCGTGGGTGAACCGCCTCGTCGACGCGGTCGTCGCCGACGTCGGTCTCGGCCACGGTGTCGCCGCGCCGGTGTTCGACGCGCTCGAGCGGGAGCAGATCGCCGACGTGACGCTGCTGGCGCAGAAGGCCGCCGCCGGGTCGGTGCGGTTCACCCAGCCGACCGGCAAGGCCGCCACGGCCGCCCGCCGGGCCGCCCGCAAGGCGGTCGCCGCGGGCGTGCGGCAGATCGACCGGCGCCGCGCCGAGCGAGACCGGCTCGTGAAGCGGTACGGGGACCCGAAGCAGCGGCCGTGGATCTACCTGATCGTGGCCACCGGCGACATCTACGAGGACATCCCGCAGGCGCAGGCCGCCGCCCGCGCCGGCGCGGACATCATCGCGGTGATCCGCTCCACCGGGCAGTCGCTGCTGGACTACGTGCCCGAGGGCGCCACCCGGGAGGGCTTCGCCGGCACGTACGCCACCCAGGAGAACTTCCGGCTCATGCGGGCCGCGCTGGACTCCTCGTCGCGGGAGCTGGGCCGGTACGTGCGGCTGACGAACTACGCGTCGGGCCTGTGCATGCCGGAGATGGCCGCCCTGGCCGGCCTGGAACGGCTCGACATGATGCTCAACGACTCGATGTACGGGATCCTGTTCCGCGACATCAACCCGATCCGCACGTTCGTCGACCAGCGGTTCTCCCGGCAGGTGCACGCCCGCGCCGGCATCATCATCAACACCGGCGAGGACAACTACCTCACCACCGCCGACGCGGTCGACGAGGCGCACACGGTGACCGTGTCGCAGCTGCTCAACGAGTACTTCGCGCACGAGGCGGGGCTGGCCGACTGGCAGCTCGGCCTGGGCCACGCCTTCGAGATCAACCCGGACGTGCCGGAGTCGTTCCGCCTGGAGCTGGCGCACGCGCTGCTGGCCCGGGAGCTGTTCCCCGACGCGCCGCTGAAGTGGATGCCGCCGACCAAGCACATGACCGGGGACGTGTTCCGCGGCAACCTGCTCGACGGGTTCTTCAACCTGGTCGGCACCATGACCGGGCAGGGCATCCTGCTGGTCGGGATGATGACCGAGGCGGTGGTCACCCCCTGGCTGTCGGACCGGGACATCGCCCTGCAGAACGTCCGCTACGTGCTGGGCGCCGCCGGCGGGCTGCACGAGGACTTCGTGCCCGCGCCGGGCGGGTTCATCCAGCAGCGCGCCCACCGGGTGCTCGGTGAGGCCGTCGACCTGCTCGACCGCATCGGTGACCAGTCGCTGCTCACCGCCATCGCCGAGGGCACCTTCGGGATCATGAAGCGGCCCGCGGACCGGGGCAAGGGCCTCGACGGCGTCGCGAAGCACGAGGCCGACTACTACAACCCGGCCACGGACATCCTGGAGCAGGCGGCATGAGCGAACGCACCGAGCGAAGCGAGGGCCGTGAGGGCATGCCCGGCCAGCACGGCATGACGGAGAAGAAGATCGTCCGGCCGTACGGGGACACCACCGGCGACGGCATGGTGCAAGTGTCGTTCACGCTGCCGGTGCCGCACGACAAGCGCGCCGAGGGCGCCGCCGTGCAGCTGGCCAACAAGATGGGCATGGACCCGGCGATGCTGGTGCACGCCAAGCAGATGGGCGACGGGTTCACCTTCTTCGTCGTCTACGGCCGGGTGAACCACCTCGTGGACCTCGACAAGGTGCAGGTGGTGGAACGGGACTACCCGCTGCTGTCGGCCAAGGAGGTCAACACGGTGGTGAAGCAGCGCCTGCGGCGCAAGCTGTCCGTCGTGGGCGCCTGCATCGGCACCGACGCGCACACCGTCGGCATCGACGCCATCCTCAACGTCAAGGGCATCGCCGGGGAGAAGGGCCTGGAGTACTACCGCGAACTCAAGGTCACCAACCTGGGCGCGCAGGTCAGCGTCCCCGAGCTGGTCGAGGCGGCCCGCCGGGAGAAAGCCGACGCCGTGCTCGTCTCCCAGGTCGTCACCCAACGCGACGCGCACCTGCACAACACCCGGGAGATGTCCGCCGCGTTCCGGGAGGCCCTGCCCGCCGGCAAGCGACCCCTGCTGATCGTCGGCGGTCCCCGCTTCGACGAGACCATGACCGGGGAGCTGGGCGTCGACCGAATCTTCGGCCGCGGCACCACCCCCGGCGAGGTCGCCAGCTACCTGGTCCACGCCCTGATCAGCGACAAGAAGGCGAGAGCATGAGTGATCCCCGGGTCGGCCTGACCGTCACCCACCGCCGGTACGTGCCGTACTCCCACGCCCACTACGCGGGCAACCTCGTCGACGGGGCGTACGCGCTGGGCCTGTTCGGGGACGTCGCCACCGAGGTGTGCATCCGCACCGACGGCGACGAGGGGCTGTTCGCCTCCTACTCCGACGTGCAGTTCAAGGCCCCCATGAAGGCCGGCGACGTGCTGGAGGTGATCGCCACGGTCACCCGGGTCGGCACCCGCAGCCGCACCATCGACTTCGCCGCGCACGTGGTGTGCCGGGGCCGCCCCGACAAGGGCGAATCGGCCGCCGAGGTCCTTGCCGAGCCGATCGTGGCGGTCACCGCCACCGGCACGGTGGTCGTACCCCCAGCGGCGTGAGCGCGAGGAGTGAGCCGGGTTTGCGAGCCCCGCAGTCGCGAACGAAGGACGGCTCGGCGTGAGCGCGAGGAGTGAGCCGGGTTTGCGAGCCCCGCAGCCACGAATGAGGGACGGGTCCGCGTGAACCTCGCCGTCTGCGCCGACGTCGGGTCGACGTACACCAAGGCCGCGGTGGTCGACCTCGACGGCGGCCGGCTCGTCGCGGCGGCGGCCGCGCCGACCACCGTCGGCACCGACGTGCTGCACGGCCTGGACGCCGCCGTCGGCACCGCCACCGCCGGGCTCGCCGCGCGGGACCTGCCCTGGTACGTGTGCTCGTCGGCCGGCGGCGGCCTGCGGCTGGCCGTCATCGGCTACGAGCCCCTCGTCACCGCGCAGGCCGGCCGGCGGGTCGGGCTGTCCGCCGGGGCGAACGTGGTGCACGTGGCCGCCGGGCGGCTCGGCGCGGCCGAGCTGACCGCGCTGCGCGCCGCCCGCCCCGACGTGGTGCTGCTCGTCGGCGGCACCGACGGCGGCGACGCCGACACCCTCACCCACAACGCCACCCGGCTGGCGCGGGCGCGCTGGCGGGTGCCCGTGGTGCTCGCCGGCAACGCCGACGTCCGCGACGACCTGCACGCCCTGCTCGCCGCGGCGAAGGTGCCGGTCACCGCCGCCGACAACGTGCTGCCCCGCATCGGGGTGCTCGCCCCCGCGCCGGCCCGCGCCGCGATCCGGGAGGTGTTCCTGCGGCACGTCATCGGCGGCAAGAAGCTGTCCCGCGGCAGCCGGTTCGCCCGCCTGGTGCGGGCCGCCACCCCCGACGCGGTGCTCACCGGCGTGGAGGTCCTCGCCGACGCCCTCGGCGGGGACCTGGCCGTCGTCGACGTCGGCGGCGCCACCACCGACGTGTACTCGGTGCTCACCCCCGACGAGCGCGACAGCGGCCCCAGCCAGGAGGTCGCCGGGGCCCTGTGGCGGGCGCGCACCGTCGAGGGGGACCTCGGCATGCGGTGGAGCGCCCCCGGCGTGGTCCGCGCCGCCGCCGAGGAACGGCTCCTCGCCCCCGGCGAGGACGACGACCTGGCCGCCGCGGCGGCCGTGCGGGCCGCCGACCCCGGTTTCCTGCCCGCCGACGACGCCGACCGGGCCGCCGACCGGCGCATCGCCGCGCTCGCCGCGACGGTGGCGCTGCGCCGCCACGCCCGCGGCGCCGCCACGGGGGAGCGCGCCGGGCGGGACCTGCGCGACGTCAAGCTGATGGTCGGCTCCGGCGGGGTGCTGCGGCACGCGGCGCCCGCCGACGCCGCCGGGGTCCTCGCCGCCGTCCTCGGCGACCACGCCGGCGGGTGGCCGCTGCCCCGGGCCGCCCGTCCCGTGGTCGACGTCGACTACGTCCTGGCCGCCGGCGGGCTGCTCGCCGCCGACCACCCGGGCGCGGCCGCCGCCCTGCTGCGCCGACACCTCGCCGGCTGACCGCGCCGGGCGCCTCTCCGGCTGACAGCGCCGGGGCAGCTCTCCGGCTGAGCGCGCCGGCCCGGCACCCCGCCCGGGCATGGGCGACATCGAGACGCGCCGACGCGACACGCCGTGTCGCAACACACGACAGGCCCGGGTGGGTTGACAGCGGCGGGGGTGCACGCCGTACCGTCTTTGAGTCCTACCACGGGAAGCGGCTGTTGTTCGCTTCGTCCCTTCGTCCGCTGGCCGAGCGACCGGAAGGTTGCGGCGGCCAGGTCCAGCGGGCGGGGGTCGGCGGGGCGGCGCGAACCGGCCGCGGTTACCGGTGTACGGGCAGGGTGAGAGGCACGGCCAGTAGACAACGGCCAGGCGGGGGCAGCCAGTCCACGTCGGGTCGGTCCGAAGGTCGGCGCCGATCGCCCTCGCCCCACCGGCCGGGAAGGGCCTGGGAGCATCGGGGCGCGGCATCAGCCGCGCCCCGATTTTCGTTTCCGCGCCTCCACCAGCACGGTGCTACCGGCTATGCTGCGCGGTATGACCGGAGCGGTGCGGAAACTGTCGATCTCGGTCCCGCCGGACGTCGCGGAACGCCTCGAACGCGAACCCAACGCCAGCGCCTTCCTGGTGCACGCCGCGCGGGCGCTGATGCGCCGGGAAGCCCTCGGCGCCGAGCTCGCCCACCAGGGCATCGCGGTCACCGAGGAGGGAATCGCCCGGGCGCGGGCGGCGCGCGCCGCCGTCGACGTCGCCTGGCCGGCCGAGCGCTACCAGGCGATCCGGGAACGGGTGCGGCACACCGCAACCGGCGACGAGGACCACGCGGGCCGGGCCAGCGCCGCGTGAGCGACGCCGACGCGCCGCCCGTGCGGCTGGTGCTCGACCGGTCGGCGCTGCTGGCGTACCTGGCCGGGTCGGTGCACGTGGGGGAGACCCTGCACGAGGTGATCGCCGACGGCGTGCGCTTCGGGGTGCCCGTGCTCGCCGCCGCCGAGGCGTACGCGGCCGTCGACGACTCGAAGGACCGGGCGGCGCTGCGGCGGCTGCTCGCCCTGGACGCCTGCGCCGTGCTGGCCACCGAGGGTGGTTCGTGGCAGGAACTGGCGTACTGGCGGGGCTTCACCGGGCGGGTCGACCTGGCCGCCACCGTGCTGGCCTGCCTCGACCACGACGCCCCGATCCTCACCGGCGAGGTCCGCTACGGCGACGACGACCTGCCGGTCATCCGGCTGCCGGAGTGAGCCGGCCCGGACGGGCCGACGGGCCGGTCCGCCGGGTAGCCTTCGGCGCGTGATCGTGGTGAGGTGCCGGTGACGACGCTGGACCGGGAAGAGACGCGTGCCACCGGCGGGGCACGCCCGGGCGCCGGCGGGCGACCGCTGCCCCTGAAACTGGCCGTCCCGGCGGCCCTGCTGGCCGGTCTGGCGCTGCTCGCCGCCTTCCCCCCGTACGGGCTGTGGCCCCTGGCCCCGGCCGGTGTGGCGCTGCTCGCCGCCGCGGCGCACCGGCGGCGGTTGCGCGCCGGCGCCGGGCTGGGTTTCCTCGCCGGGGTGGCGCTGTTCGCGCCGCTGCTGGAATGGACCAACCTGCACACCGGCTACGTGCCGTGGCTGCTGCTGTCCCTGCTGCAGGCCGCCTACCTGGCGCTGCTCGGCGCCGCCACCGCCTGGGTGTCCCCGCTGGTCGACCGGCACCGCGCGGCGTGGCCGCTGGTCACCGGGGTGCTGTGGGTGGGGCAGGAGGCGCTGCGCGACCGCACCCCGTTCGGCGGGTTCCCGTGGGGGCGGCTGGCGTTCAGCCAGGACACCTCCCCGCTGCTGCGGCTGGCCGCGCTCGGCGGCGCCCCGCTGGTCACCTTCGCCGTCGCCCTCGCCGGCGGGATCCTGCTCGCCCTCGCCTGGCGCAACTGGCGCCAGCCCGCCGGGCTGTGGCGCCCCGTGGCGGGGCTCACCGCCGCCCTGGCCGCGGTGCTCGCCGCCGGCCCCGCCGTGCCGGCCGGGGTACGCGGCGGCGGCGACACCGTCACCGTGGCCATCGTCCAGGGCAACGTGCCCCGCCTCGGGCTGGACTTCAACGCCCAACGGCAGGCCGTGCTGAACAACCACGTCGACGCCACCCTGAAACTGGCCGAACAGGTCGCCGCGGGCACACAACGCCGCCCCGACCTGGTGGTGTGGCCGGAGAACTCCAGCGACATCGACCCGCTGCGCTACCCCGGGGCCGGCGACCGGATCTCCCAGGCCGCGGACACCATCGGCGCGCCGATCCTGGTCGGCGCCGTGCTCCTCGGCCCCGGCGAGGGCCAGGTCCGCAACGCCGGCCTGCTGTGGCGCCCCGGCAGCGGAGCCGACCTGCAGCAGCTCTACACCAAACGGCACCCCGTGCCGTTTGCCGAGTACGTGCCGTTGCGCGAGATCGCCCGGATGGTCAGCTCCGAGGTCGACCGGGTCCGCTCCGACTTCGTCCCCGGCAGCGCCCCCGGTGTGCTGGACACCGGCGTGGCCACCCTCGGCGACGTGATCTGCTTCGAGGTCGCCTACGACGGCATCGTCCGGGACACCGTCACCGGCGGTGCACAGTTGCTGGTGGTGCAGACCAACAACGCCACGTTCGACGCGGCCGAGGCCCGCCAGCAGCTGGCCATGGTCCGGCTGCGCGCCGTCGAGCACGGTCGTGCCGCCCTGATGGCCTCCACGGTCGGGGTGTCCGGGTTCGTTTCCCCGGACGGGCGGGTAGACGGTGCGACCGGGTTCAACACCGCCGCGGTGGTGGTGCGGCAGATGCGGCTCGGCGACGGGCGTACCCCGGCCACCACGGCGGGGGTGTGGCCGGAGGTGGCCCTCGCGGCGCTCGCCGTCGCGGCCCTGGCCGGCGCGACGGTGCTGCGCCGCCGCCGGGAGGTCGACCCGGGGTAGACGACGGGCGGGAGGCGGTACACGGTGGGCGTGGCAGCCGACAGGCGGATGGTCGGCCATCCCGGGGTGGGACGGGTCCTCGTGGTCATTCCCACCTACAACGAGGCCGACAACGTCGACCGGATCGTCGCGCGGGTACGCGAGGCGGCGCCGGCGGTGGACGTCCTCGTCGCCGACGACAACAGCCCCGACGGCACCGGCGCGATCGCCGACGGCCTGGCCGGCGCCGACCCGCACGTGCAGGTGCTGCACCGCCCCGGCAAGGAAGGCCTCGGGGCCGCCTACCTGGCCGGTTTCGCCTGGGCCCGGGAGCGCGGCTACGACGCCGTGGTGGAGATGGACGCCGACGGCTCCCACGCCCCGGAGGACCTGCCGGCGCTGCTGGACGCCGCCCGCGACGCCGACATGGTGATCGGCTCCCGGTGGACCCGCGGCGCGCGGGTGCTGAACTGGCCGCTGCGGCGGCTGCTGCTGTCCCGCGCCGGCAACCTGTACGCGCGCCTCGCGCTGGGCGTGCCCGTGTCCGACGCCACCGGCGGCTACCGGGTGTACCGGGCGGCCGCGCTGGACGCCATCGACCTGGCCTCGGTGCGCTCCCAGGGGTACGCGTTCCAGGTGGAGCTCTCCCGGCTGGCGCACCGCGCCGGGGTACGCATGGTCGAGGTGCCGATCACGTTCGCCGAGCGGGAGCACGGCGACAGCAAGATGAGCCCGCTGATCGTGGCCGAGGCGCTGTGGCGGATCACCACCTGGGGATTGCGGGACCGGCGGGCGGCGGCACGCCGCCCCGACGCGTTGGCCCGCTGGCCGTGAGCGCGGGCGTGTCATGCTGGAAGGGCGTGATGACCCCCGGGCGGATGAGGTGAGATGCGCCGAGGACTGAAGTACGTACCACCGGCCCTGCTGCTGCTCGCGCTGCTGGAGCTGACCGTTTTCGTCCTGGTCGGCCGGGGCGTCGGGTTCGGGTTCGCGGTGCTGCTGGTGTTCGCGGCCTCGCTGCTGGGCCTGGTGCTGCTGCGCCGGGAGGGCATGCGGGCCTGGCGCGGCTTCCGGGCCGCCGTGGAGTCCGGCCAGCCGCCGGGCCAGCAGGTCACCGACGGCCTGGTGGGTCTGCTGGGTGCGCTGCTGCTGGCGCTGCCCGGCCTGGTCAGCGGCGTGGTCGGGCTGCTGTTGCTGGTGCCGCCGGTACGGCGGCTCGCCGGCGGCGGGGTGCGCCGGGCCACCGAGCGCCGGGTGTCGTCGATGGTCGCCGGTGACCTGTTCGGGCCCCGCCGCGTGCGGGTGCGCCGGGGCGCGCCGCAGCCCACCCCGGCGCCGCAACCGTCGCCGGTGACCGAGCCGGGCCGCGCCATCGAGGGGGAGATCGTCGAACCCGGCCGGTGAAACCGGACAGACATGACGAAGCGCCCCCGGGGTTGTCCCCGGGGGCGCTTGCGTCGTTACGGGTGCTCAGGCGCGACCGCGGCGGGTGCGGACCTCCTGCAGCCGCTCGGCGAGGATGTCCTCCAGCTCGGCGATCGAACGCCGCTCCAGCAGCATGTCCCAGTGGGTGCGCGGCGGCTTCGCCTTCTTCTGCTCAGGCTCGCTGCCGTCGACCAGGCGGGCGACGCTGCCGTCGAACTTGCACTCCCAGGTCGTCGGGACCTCGGCGTCGACGGCGAACGGCACCTCGAACTGGTGCCCCTTCGCGCAGAGGTACTCGCGGGTCTGACGCGGCGCGAGCTCCGTGTTGCGGTCGGATTCGTAGCTGACTGCGCCCAGTCGGCTACCGCGCAGCATACGCTCGCCCATGATCGACTTCCCCTCGTTCGTGGTGCTGGTCTTCAGGTGTAACGGCCCGTCACCGCCGCCCCATTCCCGGCACGCCGAGGGCCCGGCGCGGGGTCGGGATCCTCAAGAGTAGCCGGTCATGACAGCTGCCCGGCGGGGTCGTCCCCGGCCGGGCCGAATCGGTGGAGTGTTTCGACTGTCAACGGGGATGTTAGCCGCCTCCACGCGTGCGGAGGTGACGATGACCGGTGACGCGCCGGCCGGGGCCCGGGCGCCCGGCGGGAAGACCTTCTTCGGCCACCCGCGGGCGTTGTCCACGCTGTTCCTCACCGAGATGTGGGAGCGGTTCAGCTTCTACGGCATGCGGGCCATCCTCGTGCTCTACCTGACCGCGTCGGTCGCCGACGAGGGGCTGGGCATCGGGGAGTCCACGGCCAACGCCGTCTACGGCACCTACAACGCCATGGTCTACCTCATGGCGCTGCCGGGCGGGTGGGTGGCCGACCGGCTGATCGGCGCGCGGCGCAGCGTGCTCTGGGGCGGCGTGGTGATCGCGGCCGGGCACTACGTGATGGCCGTCCCGGCGCGGTGGAGCGTGTTCGCCGGCATGACGCTGATCGTGCTCGGCACCGGCCTGCTCAAACCCAACATCTCCACCATGGTCGGCGACCTCTACGACCGGGACTCCCCGCGCCGCGACGCCGGCTTCTCGATCTTCTACATGGGCATCAACCTGGGCGCGTTCATCGCCCCGCTGATCACCGGCTTCCTCGGCGAGAAGATCAACTGGCATCTGGGCTTCGGCGCGGCCGCCATCGGCATGACCTTCGGGGTGATCCAGTACGTGCTCGGCCGGCGCAACCTCGGTGACGCCGGCGCCCGGCCCGCCGACCCGCTGCTCGGCGCGGACCGGCGGCGGGCGCTGACCCGCATCGCCGTCGTCGCCGTGGTGGTGCTCGTGGTGCTGGCCGTGCTCGCCCTGATCGGGCTGTTCACCGTCGACACGGTGGTCAACCTGCTCACCCTCGTCACCGTGCTGGTCACCATCGCCTACTTCGTCCGCATCCTGACCGACCGGGAGATCAGCGGCACCGAACGCAGCCGGATGAAGGCGTACGTGTGGCTGTTCGTCTTCGCCGCGGCGTTCTGGCTGATCTACGACCAGGCCGGGTCGGTGCTGAACATCTTCGCCGAGGACCAGACCGACCGGAACGTGGGCGGCTTCACCTTCCCGGCGTCCTGGCTGCAGTCGGTGAACCCGATCCTGATCATCATCGGGGCGCCGCTGGCTGCCGCGCTGTGGCTGAAACTCGGGCACCGGGTGTCCACGCCGACGAAGTTCGCCGTCGGCCTGGTGCTCAACGGCCTGTCGTTCGTGCTGATGGCCGCCGCCGCGCAGGCCGCCGTCGGCGGCGATCTGGTCTCCCCGTGGTGGCTGGTCGCGGTGTACGCCATCCAGGTCGCCGGCGAGCTGGCGCTGAGCCCGGTGGGCCTGTCGGCCACCACGAAGCTGGCCCCGGTCAAGTACGCCAGCCAGATGCTGGGCCTGTGGTTCCTCGCCACCGCCGTGGGCGACGCGATCGGCGGTCAGGTCGCCCGGCTCGCCGAGAGCTGGTCCGAGCCGACGTACTTCCTGACCTTCGGCCTGGCCTCGGTGGTGCTCGGGCTCGCCGCCGTGATGTTCACCCGGCAGATCCGGCAGCTGATGGCCGGCATCCACTGACCGGCCCGGATGTCACCGGGCCGGGGTCGGCGGCAGGGGCAGCGGCAGGCCCGGCAGCCCGTCGATGCTTGTCGCCACGTGCTCCTTGCCGGCGAAGTACGCGCTCAGCGACGCGTCGTCCTCCCGGGCGAACCGCCGCCCGTGCAGGTCGCGGTCGGCCTCGTAGGTCATCAGCGGGACCGCGTAGCCGCACGTGTCGCGGATCAGCTCGGCGCGGACCACGACGACGGCCCGCAGGCCGTGCAGGCCCGGGTCGATGTCGGGAAAGTGGCCCAGCAGCTCCGGCCAGCGGGGGTCGTCGCGGAACACCGGCTCGCCCCGCCCGTGCACCCGGACGATGTTCGGCGGGCCGGTGAAGGCGCACCACATCAGGGTGATGCGGCCGTTCTCCCGCAGGTGCGCGACGGTCTCGGCGTTGCTGCCGGCGAAGTCCAGGTAGGCGACCGTCAACTCGTCGAGGACGGCGAAGGAGCCGCGCAGGCCCTTGGGGGAGAGGTTGATGGTGCCGTCGCCGGCCAGCGGTGCGGTGGCTGTGAAGAACATCGGCTGCGCCTCGATGAAGGTCCGCAGCCGCCCGTCGATGCGCTCGTACGTCTTTCCCACGTCCTGATCATCCCCGCCGCGGCGCACCTCCCGCTGACCCGTCCCAGCCCGTGGCCGGCGGGCGCCGTCGCCCTCAGCTCGTGCGGGAGCCCAGCCTGGCCAGCGCACCGGCCAGGTCGCTGACCTGGTCGGCGAGCTGTGCGGCACGCCGCTGGGCGGCGTCGCGGTCGGTCTCGGCGGCGGCCACCCGTACGGTCAGCTCCGCCAGCCGGGCCTCGACGGCGGCGGCCGCCTGCCGCGCGGCCGCCAGGTCGGCGGCCAGGGCGTCCCGCTCGGCGGTCCGGGCCGCCAGCTCCTCCCGAGCGGCCGCAGCCGCCGCCCGGGCGGACTGCGCCTCGGCGGCCTCCGCGCGGGCCCGCTCGGCCGCCTCCTGCCCGGCCTGCCGCGCCGCCTCGGCCTCCGCGCGGGCCCGGTCCGTCGCGGCACGGGCCGCCTCGGCGTCGCCACGGGCCCGGTCGGCCTCGGCGCGCAGCCGCTCGGCCCGCTCCAGGGCCTCACCCGCCGAGCGGGTGGCCCGCTCGGCGTCGATGCGGCCGGCGTCCCGTTCGGCGGTCAGGTCGCTGACCCGGCGGCGCTCACCGTCGCGTTCGGACCGCACGGTACGCAGCTCGTGGCGGGCCGCGTCGCGGTCCCGCTCGGCCTGCACCCGCAGCGCCTGCGCGGCCCCGGCCTCGCCGCGGGCCTCGTCCCGGGCCGCCTCGGCATGCCGGGCCCGGTCGGCGGCCGCGGCCGACGCCGCCTCGGCGCGGTCGGCCCGCTCCCGGTCTGCGTCGCGTTCGGCCAGCGCCGCCTGCGCCTCGTGGCGGGCGCGGGCGGCGGCCGCGGCGGCGTCCTCGGCGTCCCGCCGGGCCTCGTCGCGTGCCGTGTGCGCCGCGGCCACCTGGGCGGCCGTCTCGGCGCGGACCTCGGCGAGCTGCCGCTCCACCCCGGCCGGGGACAGCTCGGCGTGCAGCGCCTCGGTGAGGGTCTCCACGATCTGGTCGAGCCGGTCCACCGCCTCCCAGGTACGGGCCACCTGTCCGGGCAGGCCGGGCGCGTTGCGGTGGCGCATCCGGGAGTTGCGCGACGCCCGCTGGCAGGCGCCGTCGTTGTCCCGGCAGTACCGGAAGGGCCGGCCCGCGCCGGCGCGCTGCGGCACGTCACGTCCACAGTGGGCGCAGGGGCGGGTCTCGGGGGCGGTCTGGGCGTCCATCGGCGGCGAAGTCTAGTTGCCGCGGGTCACGACGGTGTCGACGGCCCGGTGCGGACGACGGCCTGGTCGCCGTGTGGTCCGAACAGGTGCAGGATCTCGACGGTGGCCGTGCCGGCGGGGCCGAACCAGTGCGGTTCGCCAGTGTCGAACTCGGCCACCTCGCCGGGACGGAGGATGAACTCGCGGTCACCGAGGACGAGGCGGAGCCGGCCGGCGAGGACGTAGAGCCATTCGTAGCCGGCGTGGGTGACGAGCGTCGGCTCCCGGGGCGCGAGGACCTGCTTGAAGACCTGGACCCGCCCCGGGTACTGGGTCAGGGGCACCACCGCACCGCCGCGCCGTCGCCGGTGCGGCCGCAGGTGGACGCGGGGGTCGCCAGTGGCCGGCGCCGCCACCAGCTGGTCCAGCGCGACGCGATGGGCGAGGGCCAGCGGGATCAGCAGCTCCAGGGTGGGGCGCCGCTTGCCCGACTCGAGCCGGGACAGCTTGCTCACCGAGATGCCGGTCTGCGCCGCGAGGGTCTCCAGCGTCAGTCCGCGGTCGCGGCGCAGCGCGCGCAGCCGCGGCCCGATGCCGTCGAGGAGTTCCGCGAGATCGGTTTCCACACCCGCCATCTTTGCGGTTTCCGCAAGAAGGCTGGGCCCGGGGGCCCGCCCGGTTCGAGCATGACGGGGCATGTTCCCCGACCTGGAGGTGAGCGCGTGGCCGCGACATCCCTGACCGTGCGATCCGAGCTGACTGCGCGCCGGCGGTGGGCGGTGCTGGCGATCTGCGCGCTGAGCATGTTGCTCGTTGGGCTGGACACCACCATCGTCAACGTGGGCCTGCCCGCCATCGGGCGCGGGCTGGGGGTGGGCACCCGGAGCCTGGAATGGGTCGTGGACGCCTACACCGTGATCCTGGCCAGCCTGCTGATCTCCGCGGGCGCGCTGGCCGACCGGCTGGGCCGCCGCCGGGTCTTCCGGTGGGGGCTGGTCGTCTTCGGCGTCGCGTCCGTGGCGTGCGCGGTGGCCCCGTCGCTCGGCGCGCTCGTCGCGGCGCGGGCCGTCCAGGGGGTCGGCGCGTCGATGCTCAGCCCCGTGGCCCTGGCCATCGTGGTGAACGCGATGCCCGACCCGCGGGAACGGGCACAGGCCATCGGGATCTGGGCCTCGGTCTTCGGGCTCAGCATGGCGGCCGGACCGGTCGCCGGCGGCGCGCTCATCGCGGCGCTGGGCTGGCGGTCGGTGTTCTGGATCAACGCCCCGGTCATCGTCGCCGCGCTCGTGCTGAGCGCGCGGTTCGTCCCGGAGTCCCGCGCGCCGCGGGCCCGGCGGCCCGACCTGCCCGGCCAGGTGCTCCTCACCGTCGTGGTGTGCCTCTGCGTCGCCGTGCTCATCGAGGGCCCGCGCATCGGCTGGGCGTCGCCGCCGGCCTGGGCCGCGTACCTGGTCGCCGCCGCGGCCGCCGGGGGTTTCGTGGTGGTCGAGCGGCGTCGCCGCGAACCCCTGATGGAACTGGGACTGTTCCGGCGGCCGGCCTTCGCCACGGCGGTGCTGGGCGCGGTGGCCGTGTTCGTCGCGCTGACCGTGAGCCTGCTGCTCACCACGCTGTACCTGCAGCACGGCCACGGCTGGACCCCGCTCGCCGCGGGGGCCGCGACCCTGCCCCTGGCGCTGGGGGCGACCGTCTGCGCGCCGCTGTCCGGCCGGCTGGCCGGGCGCTACGGGGCGCGGCGGCCGCTCCTGCTCGCCGGCACGTTCCTCACGGCCGGCGGGCTCATCCTGGTCGACCTGCGCCCCGACCCGGATCTCCGGCAGCTCCTGCCGGCCTACCTGCTCATCGGCATCGGCTTCGGCTTCGCCAACGCCCCGATCACCAACACCGCGGTGAGCGGCCTGCCGCCGGCGCGGGCAGGCGTCGCCGGGGCGATCACCTCCACCGCCCGGCAGCTCGGCTCGGCCGTCGGCATCGCCGTCGCCGGGGGCCTCGTCGCCGGGGTCGGCCCGGCGGGCCTGGCCCGCGCGTCCCGCCCGGGCTGGCTCCTGGTCGCGGCCTGTGGCCTGTTCCTCTTCGTCGTCGCCGGCGCGGCCCGTCAGGCGGCGCCGTCGCGGCCGGCGTCGGCGCGGGCCGCGCGGTCGAGGGTGTAGCGGCGTTGCAGCAGCACGGCGACCACCATGAGGGCGGCCGGCAGCAGCCCGAAGCCGTACCGGATCGCCGTCAGCGCGCCCGCCGACTGGGTGACCGTCTGCCCGGCGGCGGAGGCCACGAAGCCCCCGGCGGCCAGGCAGAGCGCATAGGCGTAGGGGCCCAGCGCCGCGCCGGTGGCCTCGGTGGCGGTCCACACCCCGGTGTAGGTGCCGGCCCGGTCGGTGTCGGCGGCCCGGATCACGTCGGGCAGCATCGAGAAGGGCAGCAGCTGCATCCCGGCGAACGCCACCCCGAGCACCGCCACCGCGCCGACCAGCACCGGCAGCCCGGCCGGCCGGCCGACGGCCAGCACCAGCGCGCCGACGGCGAAGGCCAGCTGGCCGGCGAGCAGCGCCGGCTGCTTGCCGACCCGCCGGGCCACCGCCAGCCAGGCCGGGGTGACCAGCAGCGCCGGCGCGACGAACGCGGCGACCAGCACGGTGGTCAGTTTCGGGCGGCCCAGCTCGTACTCGGCGTAGTAGGGCACGCCGGCCAGCACGAGGTGGGTGGTGGTCGACATGGCCAGGTAGGCGCCGACCAGCCAGCGGAACTGCCGGTCGCGCAGGCTCGCCGCCAGGGTCGCCCACCCGCCGGCCCGGTGCGGCGGTGACGGCACGGCGGCGGTGCGGCGCAGCCGGTCGATTCCGGCGACGCCGACCACCATGGCCGCGAGCATCCCCACCGCGAGCAGGGCAGCCATCCGCAGGTAGCCGGCGCGGGTGGCGGTGTCACCGCCGGCCAGCAGCGGCGCGAGCAGCCCGGAGATCAGGATGCCGAGGGTGAGGACCACCATCCGGAAGGCCATCAGCCGGGTGCGCTCGTGGTAGCCGATCCGCAGGTCCGCCGGGGTGGCCAGGTAGGGCACCTGGTACGCGGCGAAGAGCAGGTTCCCGGCGACGAAGAACACCGCCACCCAGGCCGCGGCCGGGGCGCCGTCCAGCTCGCCGGGCACGGCGAACAGCGCGGCGAAGGCCAGCGGCAGGGCGCAACCGGCCAGCAGCAGCCGCCGCCGGTGGCCGCGGCGGGCCTGCTCGACGTCGCAGCGGTGCCCGATCCAGGGGTGCAGCAGCACGTCGGCGATCTTCGGCACGAGCAGGGTGAGCCCCGCCAGCCACGGTGCCACGGCGAGGACGTCGGTGAGGAAGGAGAGCAGCAGCAGCCCGGGCACGGTGACCCAGACGCCCATGCCGAGCGAGCCGGCGGCGAAGCCGGCCAGCGGGCCGCGCGGCAGGGCGGCGGCGGCCTGCCGCCGCTGGTCGAGCCCGGTCATCGCCGCCTCCTCCTCGGGGCACGCCGCCCCCAATCCAACGGTTGCTGGATTGTAGGGGGAACAATGGCGGGATGACCATGCCCCGCCGGCGACCGGGCCGGCCCCGCCGCGGCGACGAACGGCCCACCCGGGAGCTGGTGCTCGCGGCCGCCACGGCGCTCTTCGCCGAACGTGGCTTCGACGCGGTCGGCCTGCGCGACGTGGCCGCCGCGGCCGGCGTCGACGTGGCCACCGTCGCCCACCACACGGGCACGAAGGCGGAGCTCTACGACGCCTGCTTCGCCCGGGTCTTCGCCGCCGAGCGGGAGGTCCTCGAGGCGGCCGGGGAGCGCGCCCGATCGGCCCTGGCAGCGGGGCCCGCCGACGCGCTGCGGACGCTGCACGAGCTGGTCGACGTGTTCGTCGACTTCCTGGAGGACCGGCCGGAGACGACCGCGCTGTGGCTGCGGCGCTGGCTGGAGCCGCACCGGCACGCCGACCTCGACCAGCGCTACTCGGCCCCGCTCTACGCGCTGGTCGAGGAGCTGCTCGCCGCCGCCGCCGCGGGCGGCGCGCTGGTCGAGCCGACCCCCCACGTCACCGTGCGCAGCCTGGTCTGGGCGGTGCACGGCCACGTGGTGGCCCTCGCCGCGGAGCACGGCTCGGACGCCCGGGAGCGGCGCGAGTTCCGAGCCTTCGTGCATCGCTTCCTCGATGGGCTGTACCCGCCGGCCAGCCCTTGACGGGCCGGCGCCCGCCGGGGATTATCCAGCGGTCGTTGGATTAAGGAGGCGGGGGCATGGCGGCACCACCCCGGGTGGCGGTCATCGGCGCCGGCGCGGCCGGACTGGCCACCCTCAAGGCCCTCGCGGACGCCGGCGTGCCGGCGGTCGCGTTCGAGGCCACCGACACCGTCGGCGGCCTCTGGGTGTACGGGTCACCCGGCTCGCCCGCGTACCGGACGCTGCACCTGAACACCAGCAAGGGGCGCACCCAGTTCGCCGACCACCCGATGCCGGCGCACTGGCCCGACTACCCGGACCACAGCCACATCGCCGGCTACCTCGCCGACTACGCCGACCGGTTCGGACTGCGCGACGCCGTGCGGCTGCGGCACACCGTCGAGCGGGTCACCCCGGCGGCCGGCGGTGGCTGGACCGTGCAGGCCACCGGACCCGACGGGCCGGTCCGCGTCGACGTCGAGGCCGTGGTGGTGGCCAACGGGCACAACCGGGTGCCGAAGTGGCCCGACCCGTACCCGGGCGGATGCACCGCGGAGCAGCTGCACAGCCACGACTACCGGGGCCCGGAGCAGCTGACCGGCCGGCGGGTGCTGGTCGTCGGCGGCGGCAACTCCGCCATGGACATCGCCGTCGACGCCTCGTACGCCGCCGCGCGGACCCTGCTGTCGCTGCGCCGCGGAGTCTGGGTGGTGCCCAAGTACCTGCTCGGCCGCCCCTCCGACACCCTCAACGGGGCGCTCGCCCGCCGGCTGCCCTGGCGGCTGCGGCAGCGGATCAGCCAGACCATGCTCACCGCCACCGTCGGCCCACCCGCCCGGTACGGGCTGCCCGCCCCCGCCCACGGCTTCCTCCAGGACCACCCCACGCTCTCCGACGGGCTGCTGTCCCGGCTCACCCACGGCGACATCCAGGCCCGCCCCGGCATCGCCCGGTTCGCCGGCGACCGGGTCGAGTTCACCGACGGCCGCGCCGACGAGGTGGACCTGGTGGTCTGGTGCACCGGCTACCGGGTGGAGGTCCCCTTCCTCGACCCCGAACTGCTCGGCGACGGCGCCGACCGGCTGCCGCTGTACCGGCACGTGTTCCACCTGGACGCCCCAGGGTTGGCCTTCGTCGGGCTGATGCAGTCCACCGGGGCGGCGTTCCCGCTGGTGGAGGCCCAGGCCCGGCTGGTCGCCGGGCGGCTCGCCGGCACCTGGGCGCCACCGGACCCGGCCCGGCAGGCCGCCGCCTGCCGGGCCGAGCTGCGCTCCGCCACCGCCCGGTGGGGGCAGCGCCGGCCGCACATGCGGGTCGACTTCGACGCGTACCTGAGCGAGCTGGAGCGGGAGCTGGCCGCCGGGCGCCGCCGGACGGGGGCACGGCGGTGAGCGGGCTGGCCGGACGGCGGGTGCTGGTCACCGGCGCGAGCGGCACCTTCGGGCGGCACCTGTGCGCCACGTTGACCGGCGCGGGCGCCCGCGTCGTCGGGCTGGACCTGCATCCCGACGAGAGCGGCGAGGTGCCGGTGCTCGGCTGCGACCTGACCGACCCGGCCGCCGTGCCGGCCGCGGTGGCCGCCGCCGTGGACCGGCTCGGCGGGCTGGACCTGCTGGTCAACAACGCGGGCGTGGGCGGACCGGCCCCGGCCGAGCTGCCGCCCGACGAGGTGGTCCGCCGGCAGTTGGAGGTCAACCTGCTCGCCGCCTGGCGCACCACGGCGGCGGCGCTGCCCGCCCTGGAGGCGGCCCGCGGCCGGGTGGTCTTCGTGGCCAGCCGGATGGCCGTGCTGCCCCTGCCCCTCGCGGCCGCGTACGGGGTGAGCAAGCGGGCCCTCGTCGCGTACGCCGACGCGCTGCGCCACGAGGTCGGCACCCATGTCGGGGTCAGCGTCGTCTACCCGAGCATGGTGTCCTCGCCGATCCACGACAGCACCGCCGAGGCCGGGCTGTCGCTGAGCGGGGTGTCCCGGATGGAACCCGTCGAGGGGGTGGTCGCCGCGATCCTGCGCGCCGCCACCGCCCGCCGGGCGCCCCGGGACGTGGCCACCACCACCCGGGGCCGGCTGGAGCTGGCCCTGGCCCGGCACGCGCCCGCGCTTGCCGACCGGGTGGTGCGCCGTACCGTCGCCGGGCGGATCGCCGCCGGGGACCTGGACGCCGCCCCGCTGGCCGCCGGCATGGTGCGGCGGCATCGGGAGGGCCGCCGGTAGGGTGCCGCCATGCCTGTCTCGCCCTACATCGCACGGATGCGCCGGCACATCGGCCGCGACCTGCTCATGCTCTACGGGGTCAGCGCCGTGGTGACCGACGAGGCCGGGCGGGTGCTGCTCGCCCGCCGCGGCGACAACGGCCGCTGGTCCGTGCCGGCCGGCACCGTCGACCCGGGCGAGCAGCCCGCCGACGCGCTGGTCCGCGAGGTCCGCGAGGAGACCGGCATCCAGGTCGAGATCGAGCGGATCGGCGGGGTGGCCACCCATCCGGTCGTCTACCCCAACGGGGACGCCTGCGAATATCTCAACGTCTGGTTCCGCTGCCGGCCGGTCGGCGGGGTGCCCACGGCCGACGGCGACGAGTCCCTCGCGGTCGGCTGGTTCGCCCCCGACGAGCTGCCCGAGCTGGACGAGTGGTCGCGCCTGCGGATCGCCACCGCGCTGCGGGAGGACCCGCACCCCTGGTACGCCGCGCCCGGCGAGCACCACCCCGCCCTGCACCAGCCGGACAACCTCTGACCCCTGTCAGCCCTGGCAGCAGGCTCTGCACCGCCACGTGCCCGTGCGTCGGGTCGACGCGACGCCATGGGAGCGGGCTCGCCGGGTGGCGGCGTGACGGGCCACACTACCGGGATGCCGATCGTGCTCCACGCCGCCGCCACCCTCTCCGCCCCCGGACTGTTGCTGCGACCCTGGCGCGACGACGACGCCGAGGCGTTGCTGGCCGCGTACCGGGATCCGGTGCTGCGCAGCTGGACCCGGTACCCGGTGACGACCCCCGCCGAGGCCCGGGCCTTCCTGCGCCGCAGCCGGCAGGGCTGGGCGGCCGACCGGCGGTTCAGCTTCGCGGTGCTGGAAACCACGGCCGAGGGGGAGCGGCTGGTGGCCAACGTGGTGCTCAAGGAGGTCGCGCCCGGACAACCGGCCGCCGAGGTGGGCTACTGGACGGCGGCGCCGGCCCGGGGCCGTGGGGTCGCGCCACGGGCCGTGGAGGCGGTCACCGGGTGGGCATTCTCCCGGTTCGCCGCGGGCGGCCTGACCCGGCTGGAACTGCTGCACCAGGTGGACAACCCGGCCTCCTGCCGGGTGGCCGAGAAGAGCGGCTACGTCTTCGCGGAGGTGCTGCCGGCCCGGCCGCCGTTCCCGCGCGACGGTCACCGCCACGTCCGCCTGCGACCCTGAGCCGGGCGCTGTCAGCGGCCGGCCAGGAAGAGCAGGGCGGCCGTGACCAGCCCCGCCTCCACCAGGGCGACGAACGTGCGGTCGTTGATCCGGCCGACGATCCGCCGCCCCACCCACGCCCCGGCCAGGGTGGCCGGGGTCAGCGCCGCGCCGAGCAGCAGCACCTCCTGGCCGAGCAGCCCCGCCCCGGCGTACCCGACGGTCTTGGCCAGGTGCAGGGTGAGCGCGGCGGCCGCCTCGGTGCCCACGTACGTGGCCCGGGTCAGCCCGTACGCCAGGAAGAACGGCGCGGTCAGCGGACCGACCGACCCGAGCAGCGCCGATCCGAGCCCGGAGGCCGCGCCGACCGCCACGAAGGTCCGCACGCCGGGCCGTTCGGGTGGCCGGCCGAGACGACGCCACGCCACCACGCCCAGCAGAAACACCCCGAGCAGCCGCTTCAGCGCGGCCAGCGGCGCGTGCGCCAACAGCAGCGCCCCGGCCAGGGCGAACGGCACCGCGCCGAGCGCGAACCGGCCGGCGAGCTCGGGATGCAGCTCGCGCCGGTTGAGCCAGACCCGCGCGCCGTTGCTGGCCAGCTGGGTGAGGGTGAGCACGGGCACCGCCACGCGCAGCCCGAACAGCGCGGTGAAGACCGGCAGCAACAACACCGCGCCGCCGAACCCGGTCACCGCAGAGAGCACGGCCAGCAGGAACGCCGCCGCCGAGGCCACCAGCAGGCCGGTCAGCGCTCGTGCCCCTCGGTGCCCGCTTCGGCCGCCGGCGCCGGGCCCAGCAGGCGAAGCAGCAGCCGGGGCTCGCCCGGCCAGGCGTCGAGCAACACCTGCCGGGGCACCTGCCGGCCCGCGTAGCGCAGCGCGAGCGCCACCACCACGATGTCGTCCAGCGGGCCGATGACCGGCAGGAACTCCGGAATCAGGTCGATGGGGCTGGCCAGCCAGAGCCCGGCGAACACGATCGCGACCCGCGCCCGGCGCGGCACCCGGGGGTCGCGGCGCAACCGGCGCACGGTGGTCAGGCAGTCCGGGATGAAGGCGGCCAGGTCGCGCAGGATGCCCGGCGGCAGCCGCCGGGCCAGCAGCACCAGCAGGGCCCAACTGGCCAGCAGGCAGGCCACGGCGACCCCGAGGCCGATGAGCCAGTCGCGCACGCCGGTGGTCCCTCCCGCCCGGGAGTACGGGCCGCCCGCCGGCCCACCAGGACTGTACGCCGCGCCTGCCGCTCAGCCGGTGGCCGCGCCGAACCACCTCGGGATCTGGGCGAGCAGACCAGCCTGGTCCTCGCCGGCCCAGGCCACGTGACCGTCCGGTCGCAGCAGCACGGCGGGCACGCCCAGATCCTCGCTGACGTCGACGACGTGGTCGATCCGGTCGGCCCACCCGGCGACCGAGAGTCGACCGGTCTGGTCGAGCAGCAGTCCACGTCCGCCACGCGTCAGCTCGTAGAGGCGGCCCCGCTTCAGGCCGACGTCCCGCATCCGCCTGCCGAGCAGCTCATGCCCCTCGCCGAAGTCATAGCGGACCCCGATCGCGGTGATCTTCTCGATCAGGTACCGGTTGACGTCCTCGAAGTCCATGAGTTCCGACAGCAGCCGGCGCACCGCCCGGATGCCCGGCTCGGGAGACAACAGCTCCATCTGCGCGCGGGTGTTGTTCAGCACGTCGTCGGCCACCGGGTGGCGCTCGGTGTGGTAGCTGTCGAGCAGCCCCTCCGGCGCCCATCCGTTGACCTCGGCGGCCAGCTTCCAGCCCAGGTTGAACGCGTCCTGGACGCCCAGGTTGAGGCCCTGGCCGCCGATGGGCGGATGGATGTGCGCCGCGTCGCCGGCCAGCAGCACGCGGCCGACCCGGTAGCGCTCGGCCTGCCGGGTGGCGTCGCCGAAACGGGACAGCCAACGCGGTGAGTGCACACCGAAGTCGGTGCCCGCGAAGACCCTCAGCTGCCGCTTGACCTCATCGAGGGTCGGTGGGACGGAGCGGTCCTCGGCCAGCCCCTCGGCGGGCACGACAACCCGGTACACGCCTTCTCCGAAGGGCCCGACGCCGAACCGCTTGTGGGTCTTGCGAACCTCGGCGACCACCGTGGCCACGGTCTCCGGAGGCACCGCCACCTCCATCTCGCCCAGCAGCGTCTCCACCCTGCTGGGCTCGCCGGTGAAGCCGACGCCGAGCAGCTTGCGCACCGTACTGCGGCCGCCGTCGCAGCCGACGAGGTACCGGGAACGCAGTCGCGTGCCGTCGGCCAGTTCGACGGTCACGCCGTCGTTGTCCTGGCTCAGCCCGACCAGCTCGCAGCCGCGGCGGAGGTCGGCGCCCAGCTCGGCGGCGCGCTCGGCCAGCAGGCGGTCGGTGGTGGTCTGCGGGATGCCGAGCACGTAGCCGTGCGCGGTGTCCAGCCGGTCGGGGGAGGGTTTGTCGATCCCGGCGAAGAAGCCGCCGAGCGGGTGCTGCCGGCCGAGCGCGAGAAACCGCTCCAGCAGGCCGCGCTGGTCCAGCACCTCGATGCTGCGCACGTGCAGGCCGAGCGCGCGGACGTACGGGGTGGGTTCGGCCTCCTTCTCCAGCACGACCACGTGCACGCCGTGCAGCCGCAACTCGCTGGCCAGCATCAGGCCGGTCGGGCCACCGCCGGCAATGATCACGTCGATCATGAAACCCCTGTTCCGGACGTGGAATGTCAACAGAGTCCCGCGTACTTCACGAAATCACCGATTTCCGCAGGTTCTGGCCTCGGCGGACGATTCTGCGGCACGACCCCGGTCTTGCCGCAAGACCCCCGGTGCGCTATATGTTGAGAGTGGCAAGGAGTGAGTGACCTCCTTGCCTTTGTCGTCTCTCGTCTCCGCCGTCCCTTCCGGCGGCGACCGCACCGCCCGCACCGGCGCGATCCCTCCGCGCGGATGACCGTGCCCTGTGCCGCACTCCCGCCCGGTGTCACCGGGCGGGAACACCCGAGTCCGGGTCCGCGCTGTACCACCAGGTCAGTGACCGGCGGATACGGTGGGAACGGGAGGTGACGGCGGTGACGGCAGGCTGGGAGGCCGCGGTCGAGGCGCAGATCCGCTCGGCCCAGGAGCGCGGCGAGTTCGACAACCTGCCCGGGGCCGGCAAGCCGATCCCGGGCCGCGACCTGCCCTACGACGAGGGCTGGTGGATCCGGAGCTTCCTGGAGCGCGAACAGCTTCCGGGCGATCTCCTCCTGCCCACCCCGCTGCAACTGCGCCGCCGCATCGAGCAGCTCCCCGACGAGGTCCGCGACCTGCCCACCGAGGAGTCGGTGCGGGCGTACGTGGCCGCCCTCAACACCGAGGTGGTGGCCTGGCTGCGCACGCCCACCGGACCGCGCGTCGTGGTGCGCCCGGTCGACGCCAACGACGTGGTCCGCGACTGGCGGGCCGCCCGGGAGCGGGCCGCCGCCGAGCGGGTGGCCGCGGCCACCGACCCGGCGGCCGTCCCGCCCGCGCCGAGGCGTCGCCCATGGTGGCCCTGGCGACGCCGCTGAGCTTCAACTCAGTTGGGATTGCCGAACCAGCGGGAGAGGTGCTCGTCCAGGCCCTGCTGATCGTCGCCGATCCAGGCGACGTGGCCGTCGGGGCGTAGCAGCAGGCACGGAACATCCAGCACCGCGGTGGGGTCCCCGAGGTAGTCGACCCGGTCCGCCCAGCCGCCGACGGTCAGGCGTTCGGTGCGGTCCAGCAGCAGGCCGCGACCACGGTGCAGCAGACCGTAGAGGCGGCCCTGCTTCACGCCGATGTCGGGCAGGCGGCGGCCCAGCAGGTCGGGGCCCGCGCCGAAGTCGTAACGGATGCCGATCGCGGTGATCTTCTCGAGCAGATAGCGGTTCACCTCGTCGAAGTCCATCAGTTCGGTGAGCAGCCTGCGCACGGCCCGCGGGCCAGGTTCGGTGGACAGCAGTTCCAACTGGGCGCGGGTGTTGTCCAGCACGTCCTCGGCCACCGGATGACGTTCGGCCTGGTAGGTGTCCAGCAGTGTTTCCGGCGCCCAGCCGCGGACCTGTGCGGCCAGTTTCCAGCCGAGGTTGACCGCATCCTGGACGCCCAGGTTGAGGCCCTGGCCGCCGATGGGCGGATGGATGTGCGCCGCGTCGCCGGCCAGCAGCACCCGCCCGACCCGGTAACGTTCGGCCAGCCGTGTGGCATCGCCGAAGCGGGACAACCAGCGCGGCGAGTGCACGCCGAAATCGGTTCCGGCGATGGTGCGCAACTGCTGCTGGAAATCCTCGATGGTGGGCGGTTGTCCACGATCGCCGACCGCCGCGCCGGGGACGATGACGCGGTAGACCCCGACGCCCGCGGGCCCGATACTGAATCGCCTGTCGCTCTCGCGGACCGCGGCCACCCTGGCGCCGATCTCCTCCTGCGGCACACCCACTTCCATCTCGCCCATCAGCGTCGCGGTCCGCGAGGGCTCGCCGGGGAAGCCGACGCCGAGCAGCTTGCGCACCGTACTGCGCCCGCCGTCACAGCCGACGAGATAGCGCGAACGCAGCTGTTCCCCGCCGGCCAGCTCGACGGTCACCCCGTCGTCGTCCTGCTGGAGACCGGCCACCGGGCAACCGCGCCGGACCTGCGCGCCCCGTTCGATCGCGTGTTCCTCGAGCAGGTGCACGATGACCGGCTGCGGGATGCCCAGCAGATAGGCGTGCGCGGAATCCAGGCCCTCGGGTGCGGGCTTGTCGATGGCGGCGAAGTAGGCGCCGGCCGGACGCCGCCGTCCGCGTTCGAGCATGCGTTCCAGCAGCCCGCGCATGGCCATCAGCTCGATGCTGCGGATGTGCAGACCGACTATGCGGGCGAACGACACGGGCTCGGTTTCCTTCTCCAGGACGAGTACCCGCACGTCGTGCAGCCGCAGTTCGGCGGCCAGCATCGCGCCGGTCGGCCCGCATCCGGCAATGATCACGTCGAACGCGACGGGCGGACGATCGGCGCCGGAGGCCGGCGACGGCGACGACGGCTGGGGGGTGAACCGAACAGAGTCCATAGGTGTTGCCTTCCGGGAGTGCCTTGGTGGGGAGGCGCTCCCGGCGACACCTACGTCAGTCGCCCGACCGTGACGGGACGGGGGAGCACCCACATCGCTACAGCGTTCATGGGTCTCACCTCCTCGGGCCGAGTCACGGGCAACTGCAAGCTACAAGCCGCGCACCAACCCGTCCACCCCTTTTCCTCGCCACGAGCCCGCCCGCCAATTAGCGGATTACCGGTAACACCAATCCGTTAAAGCGTCCGGACAATCCGGGCAAAAACTTGCGCACACCATAATGACGCTTTTGGTGTATCCCGGATCGCGGCCGAGTGCCCGGCAGTCCACAGCCCGCGCCGCCGGACGATCGCCGGGGATCTGGTCGAGAGCTGGATGCCGATCGAAATCGGCCCGCACCGGGACCCCGGCGAGCGGGAGGAGCCCACGCCGGGAGCCGCAGCGGGTGCTGACCGACGTGCGGGAGACGGTCGAGGACTGGCCGAAGATGCGCCAGCGGACCCGTGGCGCCGTCGTCGGGGACGCCGGAGGCGCACGAGAAGCCGCAGGTTCTCCGTCCCGTGGTCGGTCGCCCAGGGCCGCGCGTCGGCCGGACCTAGGGTCCGCAGCAGGAGCGACTCACCAGTGGCGGGTCCAGAGGGGACTGAGCGAGCCCACCCCGGTGCAGCCGGGTTCGCCGTCAGCAACGAGTCCGCCCGAACCGCCGTCGATCGAAAGGACCTCGTCACCATGGCCGTACCCGCTTCGGCGCCCGCGCCGCAGCCGCCCGGCGACCCGGGCGGGCGGCTCCTCCCGAGCCACAAGGCCCTGTTCCTCGCGCTCGTGTTCGTCACCGCGCTGCTGGTGGCCAGCTGGACGGGATTCATCGTCTGGGTCAGCACCGACCAGCTGGCCGACGCCGTCCTGCGGTCCGGTGTGGCCTTCGCCGGCACCGCCGGCCTCTGCCTCGCGGTCTGGACGGCGTACCGCCAGCGGTGACGTCGTGTGCATCCCGCTGGCCGACGCGAGGGCCCCGGGCGAGCCGGGGACGAGGAATTCCGCGCGCAGGTCGCCTCACTGGCCCAGGCGGCAGTGCGGGAGTGAGTGGGCCGGCGCCCGGCGCGCCCGGGCGGCATTGTCGGCGATCGCGACGTCGAGGAACGCGCCGACCCCGACCTCGGTGGCGTCGGCGAGCCGGGCGATGAGCAGCAGTCGCCGGCGCAGCGCCTCCGGCTCGCGGACCCCGGCCTGGGTGGGCCGCCGGCCGCCGGGGTACGGCAACATCCGGCGCCGGGCCGTCGAGGCGGGAGCGTCGTCGTCGAGTTGCGCCGCGAGCAGTGGCCAGACGTCCTGGCCGTCCGGGTCGAGCTCCTCGACGAGCAGCGCGGCGGTGTCGCCGAGCACGTGGTACGCCCACGGGTGGGGCAGTCGCGCCAGCCGGTCGACCGCGGCGTCGACGCCGGCCAGGTCCGACTCGTCGGCCGCCCGCACCCCGGCCACCACCGCGTTCCACAGCTCCTGTTCCGCCGGGGTCGGCGGGTGCCGCATCGCCATCTTCGCTCCGCTTCTGATTCTGCGAGGGGTCAGGCGTCGTGAGTTCGGGGGTGGCCGGCACGGGCCCGTAGGAGGGCGAGACCCGTGCCGGCCGCGGTGATCACCCCAATCACCGCCTTCGCGCCGCCGTGGCCTGCCGGCCCGCGGTGACGCCGTCTCCGGTGGCGGCGGGCCCGGTGGCCGCCCGCCAACGTGAGTCAAGTATGCGACATTTTTAACTGGTTATGACGATTTGAATGTGCGTGTTGCACGGCTTCACATCCTCACCGGGGTTGGTTCGCGTTCCACCGTGGTGGGACGCGAGACGGGCGGTGCCGCCGTCCGCCGACCGGTCGTGCGGCGGGGCCACGGCAGCAGCCGGGGTGGCCGCCGGGCGCTGAGGTCCTCGATCCAGCCGAGGGCCAGCACCAGGCCGATGATCAGCACCAGGGCCACGGCCAGGTAGCCCACCTGGCCGACCCGCCAGACGCCGATCAGGTCGCCCACGGCGAAGCAGACCGCGATGGCGGCGTTGTGCCAGAGGTAGATGGTCAGCGCGCGGCTGTTCAGCGCGGTCACCAGCCGGTCCAGCGGCCGGAGCCGGGACAGCCAGCCCATCGGCGGCGCGGCGCGCAGCAGCACCAGCACGAATCCGAGCGACCAGAACGCCTGCGCCACCGGGATGTCGTTGAGGTCGCGTCCCGCCTCCGGATGCGTGGCCAGCCAGCCGGCGCCCACGCCCAGGCAGAGGGCCGCGAAACCGAGCAGCGCCGGCAGCGGGAGCCGCCGCAGCCGGCGATCCTGGTGTGCGAAGCCGACCAGCCAGCAGGCGGCGAACGTGACCAGGTCGGTCAGCACCGACTCCACCGGCCCGTCGAACCCCGGCGCCGCGGTCTGGAGCAGCACCACGCCGGCCAGCGGCACGGCCACCGACACCAGCGGCCACCGCCGGTGCAGCGCCAGCATCGCGGGGGAGAGCAGCACCAGCCACAGGTACGTCACCAGGTACCAGAGCACCCCGGTCACGTCCGCCGCCCACTCGCTGCCCGGCGGCTGCACCAGCGGCACCGCCCAGCTCAGCAGCGCCGGCCAGGCCGGCCGGTCGGACCAGCCGTGCCAGAGCATCAGTGGCAGGAGCACCAGGGCCAGGGCCCACAGCCCCGGCAGCAGGCGACGCAGCCGGCCGCTGACCGCCCGCTCCGGCGTACGGTCCAGCGAGCGGGCCATCAGGGAGCCACCGAGGGCGAACATCACCCCCATGGCGGGGAAGACGAAGCTCAGCCAGGCGGCCCCGAACATGTGGTACGCGATGACCCGGCCCAGCGCGAGGGCCCGCAGGGTGTCGAACCAGCGGTCCCGGCCCGGCCGTGCCCCGGCGTCCGACGGCACGGGCGCCGGCTCGACCGCCTCGCCGGCCCGCTTGACGCGGCGCCAGCCCAGCCGCGCCCCGGTCAGCGCGGTGACCATGGACCGGGCCAGCACCAGGTACATCAGCTGGCGGTAGGCGAACTGCTGGATGGGCAGGGTGAGCAGCGGGCGCAGCGGCTCCCGGTCCAGCTTGAAGGCCACCGCCGCGGTGAGCAGCTGCACGCCCAGCATGACCAGCCAGGCCACGGCCGTCTTCGTGGTGTCCAGGAAGAACAGTCCGTAGACGGCGAGCAGGTCGAGCACGGGCCCGAGCAGGGGGAGCAGCACGCCGAACAGGGCGAGCATGGGCAGCCCGAAGCGGCCGAACCGGCGACCCGTGCCCTGGTCGCGCACGGCGCCGCGGTGCTTCCACATCGACTGGAGGGTGCCGTAGCTCCAGCGGTAGCGCTGCCGCCACAGGTCGCCCACCGAGGCGGGCGCCTCGGTCCAGGCCCGGGCCCGGTCCTGGTACACCACGCGCCAGCCGGCGCGCAGGACCGCCATGGTGACGTCGGTGTCCTCGGCCAGGGTGTCGCCGCTCATCCCGCCGACCTCGGTCAGCGCGCGACGGCGGAAGGCGCCGATCGCCCCGGGCACGGTGGGGATGCAGCCCAGCTTCTCGTAGAACCGGCGGTCCAGGCTGAAGCCGATGACGTACTCGATGTGCTGCCACTGGCCGAGCAGCCGGTGCCGGTTGGCGACCTTGACGTTCCCGGCCACCGCGCCGATGCGCGGGTCGGTGAACGGCTCGACGAGCCGCCGGATCGCGTCCGGCTCGAAGACGGTGTCCGCGTCGACGGTGACGATGATGTCGTGCGAGGCGTACAGGAGTCCGGTGTTGAGGGCGGTCGCCTTGCCGCCGTTGGGTTTGCGGATCACGCGGACGTCGGGCAGGCCGAGGGAGTCGACGAGGTCGGCGGTGCCGTCGGTCGACCCGTCGTCGACCACGATCACCTCGATCCCGCGGTGGTCGTTGGCGACCAGGGACCGGACGGTGGCGACGATGCCGGCCCGCTCGTTGTAGGCCGGCACGATGACCGAGACCGGCGCGTGGGTCACCCCCCAGGGCCAGCGGTGCACCCGCCGGCTCCGGGCCAACCGGCGGGCCAGCAGGAGCAGCAGCAGCGTACGGGTCAGCATGAGCAGCCCGACGACCACGAAGAGCAGGGCGAGGCCGCGCAGGATCCCGTCGGCCAGCCGGATCGCCCAGTAGACCGGGGCGGCCCGCCAGCGGTCCCCGGTGGACGCCCGGACGTTGCCGGCGTACGCGGCCGCCTCCGGTCGGGCCCGGTTCAGACCCCCGCTGATCGTGGTGAAGGTGTAGCCGCGGGCGCGCATCAGCGGGATGTACCGGTCCAGGGCCGCGAGAGTCTGCGACCGGTCCCCGCCGGCGTCGTGCAGCAGCACCACGGCGCCCGCGTCCCCGGCGGGCGTCAGGTTCCGCACGATGGCGTCCACGCCCGGCCGGGCCCAGTCCTCGCCGTCGAGGTCGTTGACCACGGTCAGGTAGCCCTGCCCGGCGGCCCGCTGGATCACCGGCCAGTTCGCGTCGTCGACGGCGCTGGGCAGCGACGAGTACGGGAAGCGCAGCAGGCTGGTGCGGACCCCGGCGGCGTGCACGATCGCCATCTGGGTCTGCGCGTACTCCATCCGCTGTCGCCAGGCGGGCAGCAGGCTGACGTCGGGGTGGGTGAAGGTGTGCACGCCCAGTTCGTGCCCCTCGGCCACGGCGCGGCGGGCCAGGTCCGGGTGGCGGGCCACCTCGGACCCGATGAGGAAGAACGTGGCCGGGGCGTGGTGCCGGCGCAGCACGTCGAGGACCCGGGGGGTCCAGGTCGGGTCCGGCCCGTCGTCGAAGGTGAGGGCGATGGTCCGCGCGGGCAGCCGGTAGGTGTGGGGTTCGTCGCCCCGCGCATCGAGCAGCGGCCCGCCGCGCAGGATCTCCGTGGGCACGGTGACCTGGTCCTCGGCGTCGCGGACGTGGTCGGGGCGGAAGGCGGCGTTCGCGTACGCCTCGACCAGCAGCACGGACCCGACCACCAGGGCCAGCGAGGCGACGACGAAGCGGCCGGCGGTGCGACGGTTCGGGAGGGTCATCCGACGACCTCCGGGCCGGTCCCGGGCAGGGCGGGCACGGTCGGCGGGGTGGTGTCGGGCTCGGTGGTCGCGGGCGGCGTCGGGGTGACCGGCGGCGCCGGGTCCTCCGGCGGTGGGGTCGGCGACGTGGCCGGGGTGGTGGGCCGGTCTGCCGGCGGCCCGACGACCGGGGCGGGCGCGACCTGCCGCGGCGCCGGGCGCGCGGTGCGGGCCGCGCGGTGCGCGGCGGCCGGCGCCGGTGGCACGCCGGCGGGTTCCGTCGACGGCGGCGCAGGGCGCGGCGTCGTGGTCCCGGGCGAGGGGGCGAGGACGGGTGGGCGGGTGGCTCCGCCGCTCGGTGCGCCGCCGACCGAGATCGGGCCGGGCAGCATCGGCGTCGCCGGGCCCGGCAGCAGGGCGGCGGCGGCCATCGGCAGGTAACTCAGCGAGGCCACCGCGACGAGGACGCCCGCGCGCCGGATCCGCTGCCGGCGGGCGCCGGTGGCATCGACGAAGACCGGGCGGCCGGGTCGGAACGGGACTGTTGTCATCGGAGGGTGCGGACCGCCGGGGAGCCCGTCGAACGAGATGCGAGAAGCCACCGGCTGAGGCTATTGGGGAGCTTGTGGGTGTATGTCCCGATTCGAAGGTGAGGGGAAGGGCTGAACTTTCACCATTCGCATATCCGGAAAAGGAGGCATGCTCGACCCAGACGGAACAGACGTGCGTTGAGCGACTAAACAGGATTAACATCCACAATGCTCCGCGAGCCACCCCGTTGCGGGGGTGGCTCGCGGATACGGCCGGTCAGGGCTGGTTGCGGTCGTCGATCTCGGTGCCGGACTCCCCGGGCCGGGCGCCGATCGCCTCCTCGGCGGCGCGCCCGCCGGTGCTCTCGTCACCCAGGTCCAGGCTGCTGCGGGGCAGCCCCGACAGCCCGGCCGGATCCTCGATGTCGCCCCGCACGCCCCGGTCGTCCTCGGTGCGGTCGTCGATCTCGGTGCCGGACTCCCCGGGCCGGGCGCCGATCGCCTCCTCGGCGGCGCGCCCGCCGGTGCTCTCGTCACCCAGGCTCAGGCTGCTGCGGGGCAGCCCCGACAGCCCGGCCGGATCCTCGGTCGGCTGGTCCGGCCAGTCGGCGGTCTGCCCGCCCGCGCCGCCGGCGGACTCCCGCCGTCCGACGCCCTGCGCGTGGTACACGCCGGGCACGCCCGGATCACCCGGATCGGCCAGACTCGTGTCCACCGGCCGGGCGTCCGGATCGGCCAGCCCCGCGCGGCGCAACATGTCGACAAGCTCGTCGTGCGGCATGCGCTCGGTGTCCGTTATTCCGGCCCCGCGCGCGATGGACCGCAGGGTGGTCAGGTCCTGATCTGCGAAGGTCTCGGCCATGTCGGTGCCTTCCCGGCGCCCGAGAGAAGGAAACCTGTCAGGCCCGTGCGCCGCCCAGCCCCAGCAGCACGGCCAGGCCGAGCGCGCTGCGCGGTGCGTACGGGACCCGCCACAGGCCGCCGTGCGCCGCCGCGTACGCCTCGTCCCGCCACGGGTGGTCCTGGGCCGGCCCGCCGCCGGTGCGCAGGTCGTGCACGAGCAGCGCGGCCATGAGGGTGTTGCTGGTGGCCGGCTCGAACACCTCGATGCCGAACCGGTGCGCCCCCGCGTACGCGGCCGCGAGAGCGCGGTTGCGCAGCACCGAGCGGGTCCGGGTGGGCGGGGCCACGGTGAACGACACGGTGGCGCCCGCGTCCCGGGCCACGGCCGCCCGCCAGCGTTGCAGCCGCTTGGCCAGCGCGTAGTTCGGCCCCTGCTGCGGCACCAGGCTGTCGTTGACGCCGGGATCCGCGCCGGGCGGGTAGTTGCGGTGCAGCAGCCGGCCGCCGGAGAGCAGCCGCAGCGACCGTCGCGCCAGGCCGCGGGCGGCGTACCCGCGTTCGGCGTGGGCCACGGCCTCGGCGGGCACGGCGTACACGTCGGTGGGGGTGGCCAGGAAGGCCAGCGCGGTGTCCGGGCGACGGCGCCCCAGGTGGACGGTGAGCGCGTCGACCGCGGTGGCGACCCGGACGTTGGTCGCGCCGTCGGCGTACACGTAGTTGCCGAGCACGAGCCGGCCGTCCAGGCCGTCGAGCCAGCGGGCCGCCTGCGGCAGGCGGTGCAGCAGGTCGGCGCCGGCGCCTTCGGCGAGGGCGGCGTCGCCGTCGCCGGTGCCGGGCCGCACCGGGAGGCGCAGCCGGCCGCCGTGCCGGTGGACGGTGCGCAGCAGGCGGCGCCAGATCTCCGGGCGGGGCAGGTCGACCGCGACCACGTCGCCGCCCCAGCGCAGCACCGCCGGCAGCGGGCCCATCTCGGCGCCCGCGCCGAGCACCACGATCCGCTGGTCGCGCAGGTCCAGCCAGTCCGGGTTGGCCTGCACCGCGAGGACGGCCTCGGCGCAGCTCGGCTCGATCACACCCGCGTCCACCCAGGCGTCGAGGCGGCGGCGCAGGTCGTCGCCGCGCAGGCGCTGCCCGCGGTACGGCACGGACAGCTCGCGCTCCACCGGCCCGGCGCCGGTGACCGTGGCGGTCTCCAGCGGCGGCTCACCGTCGGGCAGCCCGAACGCCTCGTCCAGCGCGACCTCACCGCCGTCGGCGGGGACGTAGCGCATCCGGGTGTGCAGGCCGGCGAGCCCGTCCCGGGCGACGGTGAGCGCGGCCTCGCGGGAGAGCAGGCCGGCCTCGACGAGCCGGCGGAAGTGGCCGAGGTAGCCGTGCCGCCAGTCGGTCTCGTGCTCGGCGGAGCGGGCGCCGACCGGGTCCACCGCGCGCAGGGCGTCGGCGACCACCGCCCGCCCCAGCGCGGTCGTGCTGCGCCGGCCGTCGCCGGTCGCGGGGAACACCACCCCGGTCGGGCCGTCCACGGCTCACCTCCTGCTCGTACCGGCCGCCGCCGGCCGTGGGCCCACTCTGCCGCATCCACCGGGCCGCCGCCCGCCGAGGGGCCGCCCGCCGGGGCCGCTCAGGTCACGGCCCGCGCACGGATCGGTCACGACGGTCGCGCTTGGGTATCGGCTCGATCACGGCGGGATCGGCGGGTCGTGGCCCTGCGTCGATGACCACGACCCGTACCCCATTCCCGCGGAGGAGCCATGGTCCACATCAGACGGTCGGTGCTGCTGCTGGCGGCGTTGGCCACCACCGTGACGGTCGGCGCCTGCACCGCCGACGGCGGCGATCAGCGCAGCGGCACGGCCCACGGGCCGGCCCGTGGGCAGCAGAGCGACGCGGCCGGCGGGCCGGCCCGCCCGGACGCCGCCGCCCCCTGGTCCGGCGACGGGACCCGGGCCTCCGACGACCCGCTGTCCACCTTCGCCGTCGACGTCGACACCGCCTCGTACGGCTACGCCCGCCGGCTGATCATGGATGGCCGGCTGCCGGAGCGCGGCGCGGTGCGGCCGGAGGAGTTCGTCAACTCGTTCCGCCAGGACTACCCGCAGCCCGCCGGCGACGGCTTCGCGGTGCACGTCGACGGGGCCCGCCTGCCGGAGACCCACGAGGCCGGCGGCGACGAGCGGCTGCTGCGGGTCGGCCTGCAGACCCGCGCCGAGGACGGGGAACGCCGCCCCGACGCGGCGCTCACCTTCGTCATCGACGTCTCCGGGTCGATGGGCGAGCCGGGCCGGCTCGACCTGGTGCGCGACGCCCTGCACACGCTGGTGGACCAGCTGCGCCCCACCGACTCCATCGCGGTGGTCGAGTTCAGTAACAAGGCCCGGGTGGTGCGGGAGATGACGCCGGTCGCCGACGCGCGGCCGCTGCACGCGGCGATCGACTCGCTGCACACCCGGGACAGCACCAACCTGGAGGCCGGCCTGGTGCTCGGCTACCGGGTGGCCCGCGACGGCTTCCGCCCCGGCCGGACGAACCGGGTGATCGTGCTCTCCGACGGGCTGGCCAACGTCGGCAGCACCGACGCGGAACCGATCCTGCGGCGGGTGCGCGCCGAGGCGGAGAAGCAGATCGCACTGCTCGGCGTGGGCGTGGGCAGCGACTACGGCGACACGTTGATGGAGCAGCTCGCCGACCGGGGCGACGGCTTCGCCGTCTACGTCAGCGAGCGGGAACAGGCCCGCGAGGTGTTCGTGCGGCAGTTGCCGGCGACGCTGAGCGTGCGGGCGCTGGACGCCAAGGTGCAGGTGACCTTCGCGCCGCAGGCGGTGCGCTCCTACCGGCTGGTCGGCTACGACAACCGGGCCTTGGCCGACGAGGACTTCCGCGACGACCGGGTCGACGGTGGCGAGGTCGGCCCCGGGCACAGCGTCACCGCGCTGTACGCGGTCCGGCTCGCCGAGGGCGCGTCCCCGTCGGACCGGATCGCCCAGGTGCAGGTGCGCTGGACCGACCCGGCCGACCGGACGCCGGCCGAGACGTACGGGTCGGTCACCGTCGCCGATGTGCAGGGGAGCTTCACGGCGGCGTCGCCGTGGTTGCGGGCCTGCTACGCGGCGGCCTGGTTCGCCGAGACGCTGCGGGGTGACCGCTCCGACGGGCCGGTCCGGTTGACCGACCTGGCCACCATCGCGGACGGGGCGGCCGCCGCCACCGAGGACCCCGAGGTGCGGGACCTGGCGCGGGTGATCCGCTCCGCCGACGAGCTGCGCTGAGCCGAGGGGGCCGGCGCCGGGCAGGGGAGGCGCCGGCCCGTCCGGTCAGCGGCGGGCGGGTTTGGGCTCCGGGGTGGGGCGGTTGCGTTCCGGGTCGACCCCGACCTGCACGGCGAAGCCCGGGTCCACGGCGAGCAGCGGGCGCGGCCCGAACAGCGCCATCGCGGTCAGCAGCTGGTCGGCGCCCCGGTCGCGCCAGGTCGGCCGCCGCTGCGGGTCCAGCTCGGCGTGCTCCCGGCGCTGGCGCCGCAGCAGCCGGCGGGCGGCGGCGCCGGTCTCCGGCACCTCGCACAGCCACCAGCCGCTCAGCGCGGTGGCCAGGCAGCACAGCAGCAGGCCCGCCACGGAGGCCGGCCCGCCCGCGTTCCGCCCCTCGACGGCGCTCTCCACCAGCCGGGTCACCCCGACGGCGGCGACCGCGAACAGCGGCAGGGTGCCCAGCGCGATGCGTCGCCGCTGCGCCGGGGTGAGCAGCCAGCCGTCCCGGACGAGCCGGCCGACCAGCCGGCGCAGCGCGCGGCCGACGCCGGGGTCGGCCAGCACGGCGGCCCAGGTCTGCGGCCGGCGCAGCGCGCCGTGCAGGGCGCGGACCAGCGCGGGCGACCGGGGCGGCGGCGGGCCGTCCACCGACAGGGTGGCCAGCTCGCCGAGGCGTACGACGCCGGCGCGGTGCAGCGCGGCCACGCCCACCTGGCAGGCCAGCAGGGCACGGTCGGTGAGGTAGGCCAGCTCGACGGCGTCCGGGACGGCGCCGCGGGCCCGCCGGCCGGTCAGCTCCCGCGCCGCCAGGGCGACGGCGAGGGCCACGGCGACCGCCCCCAGGTAGTCGAGGAGGAAGAGCGGTCCGCTGACACCCCAGAGCATGGCGACAAGTATGGCCCGGCCCCACCGGCCGCCCGGCGGCCGTGCCCCCGCCGCTCAGGAGGCGTGGCTCACCTCACTGTCCCAGATCTGTGACCAGGGCCGGCGCAGGCCGCGGCAGACGAAGATCGGCTCGCCGTTCTCGTCGTTGTCCACGTCGACGCGCTGGTCGATCCGGCCGGCCTCGGTGACCTCGGTGAACCAGGCGCGCAGCCGGTCGGGGCGCTCCCAGCCGACGGCGATCACCACGTCGGCGTCGTCGGCCGGGCGGCCGAACCCGGCCATGCTGTTGTGCCCGGAGTAGGCCCGGGGCAGGCCGCGGGCCGGGCCGTAGCGGGCCAGGGCGCCGGCCTCGCCGTAGTTGCCGGTGAGCACGACCGCCCGGGCGCGCTCCTCGGGTGGCAGGCCCCGGTGCACGGCGGCGACGGAGTCGACGAACGCCGGCCAGCCGATGGTCTCGCCCGCGTCGTAGTTGACGTCGACCACGAAGCCGGGCAGCCGGTCGGCGGGCAGGGTGGGCAGCAGGAGGACCGCGCTGCTGGCGACCATCAGGGCGGCGGCGGTGGCAAGCAGCGCCTGGCGGGCCCGGGCCGCGCCGCGCCGCGCCCAGCCGGCGGTCACGACCGCGCCGGCCGCGGTGAGCACGAGCAGCAGCGGGGCGTCGTAGTAGCCCTTGCCGCCGGCGAGCACCACGATCGCGAAGACCACGAGCCAGGCCCAGCCGATCGCCCGGTACGCCGCCCAGCCGGGCCGGCGCAGCAGCGCGACGAGGCCGGCGATCCACACCGGGGTGGCGAACGGGCTGATGATGAGCACCTGGAGGACGACCGCGTCGAGCCGGCCGCTGTAGGAGCTGTCGCCGTCGGCGATCGACGAGGCCACCGAGAGCTGGGGGAAGCCGTGCGCGGCCTGCCAGGCGAGATCGGGCACGGCGAGCAGGACGGCGACGCCGGCGCCGGTCAGCACCCACCGGTCGCGCAGCAGCCGGCGCGGCCCGGCGATCAGCACTCCGGCCAGCAGGCCGACGCCGAGCAGCGCGGGCAGCAGCTTGTTGAGCATGCCCAGGCCGAGCGCCAGGCCGATGCCGAGCGCCCAGCGGCTGTCGCCGGTGCGCAGCATCCGCACCGCGCACCAGGCGGCGGCGAGCCAGACCAGCAGGTCGACGGTGGTGGTGCTGAGCAGGTGACCGGGGGCCAGCACGATCCCGGACGCGGCGGCGAGCACGGCGGCTGCCAGCTGGGTGCGGCGATCCGCGCCGAACCCGCGGGCGATCGCCGCGACCAGCACCACGGAGGCGCCGGCGATCAGCGCCGACGGGGTGCGCAGCAGCACCAGGTTGCCGGGCGCGACGGTGTCGGCCAGCCGGGCGAGCACGGGCACGAGCGGGCCCTGGTCGACGTAGCCCCAGTCGAGGTGCCGGCCGCAGAGCAGGAAGTAGAGCTCGTCGCGGTGGTAGCCGTAGCGGCCGGCGAGCAGCAGCAGCACGGCGGTGACGGCCCCGCCGACCAGCCACGGCGCGGCGGTGCGCGGGCCGGGTGGCGGGGTGGTCGGCGCGTCGGGCGCCCCGGCGTCGGGGCGGTCGAGGTCGGTGACGGGTTCGGCCACCCGTCCATGATGGTCCCGACCCGCCTCCTCGCGCTGCCCCGCGACGGCGGACGGAAATCGGTACCCGGCCGGCGACCGCCCGGCTAGCGTGCCCGGGATGCGCATCCGGGAGTACGCCGAAGGTGACTGGGACCAGGTCTGGCCGATCGTCGAGGACGTCATCGTCGCCCAGGAGACGTTCCCCTACGACCCGACGTGGCCGGCCGAGGTGGCGCGCGAGGTGTGGGTGGAACGGCCGCCGGGCCGCACGGTGGTCGCCGCGGAGGACGGTGCGGTGCTCGGCACCGCCAAGATGGGCGCCAACCGGTCGGGGCCGGGCGCGCACGTGGCCACGGCCAGCTTCATGGTGGCCGCCACCGCCCGGGGCCGCGGGGTCGGCCGGGCCCTGTGCGAGCACGCCCTGGACTGGGCCCGGCGGCAGGGCTTCGCCGCGATGCAGTTCAACGCGGTGGTGGAGACCAACACGGCCGCCGTCGAGCTGTACCGGCGGCTCGGCTTCACGGTGGTCGGCACCGTGCCCGAGTCGTTCGCGCACCCCACGCTCGGGCGGGTGGGGCTGCACGTCATGCACCGTCCCCTGTGAGCGGCGGCGCTGCGCGAGGATGGACCGATGAATCCTGAGCCGACCGAGCTGGCGGCCGCCCTGGCGCGCTTCGACCAGCTGTGGAGTCCGCGCATCGTCACCACCGTCAACGACTACGACGTCCGGATCGCCAAGGTGGCCGGCGAGCACGTCTGGCACGCCCACGACCACACCGACGAGTTCTTCCTGGTCCTCGACGGTGAGCTGCGCATCGCCCTGCGCGACGGCGCGGACGGCGCGGAACGTGAGGTGGTGCTGCCGCGCGGCGCGGTGTTCGTGGTGCCGCGCGGGGTGGAGCACCGGCCGTCCGCGCCGGACGGCGCGTCGATCCTGATGTTCGAGCCGTCCGGCACGTCCAGTGTCGGCGAGCGGCACGACGAGGTGCCCGGGCACGTGGACGCCACCACCGGGCACCGGCTCTGACCACTCCGCCTCAGCGTCCGGCCGGCGCGGGCTCCGCGGCGGCCGGCGGGGTCGGTGCCGGCCAGCCCAGCCGGCGTACGCCGGGGACGGCGGCCGTCCCGACGCAGGCGACCAGGACCAGCGCCCCGGCCACCGTGAGGGGGACCGGGGCGCCCCAGGCCCCGGCGGCGAGCGGGGCGAGGGTGTACCCGAGCGGCATGGCGCCCAGCGACATGAGCCAGTCGTACGAGGTGACCCGGGCGAGCACCTCGGGCGGGAACTGGCCCTGCACGACGGTCTCCCAGACCGGGTTGAGGAAGCCGAGGGCGATCAGCGCGAGGCAGTAGGCGGTCACGGTCACCGGGGCGGGCGCGGCGGCGGCGAGCAGCAGCAACGGCGCCGCGTACGCGGCGAGGGCCAGGTTGCCCAGCAGCACCGGCCGGCGGGGGCGGGCCCGGGCGGCGAGCAGCGACCCGGCGAGCAGGCCGATCGCGCCGGCCTGCTGGAGCAGCACCCACACGCCCTCGCCGCCGAGGCGGTCCACGGCGACGACCGGGCCCAGGGTGAGCAGCACCGCGGCGGCGCCGTTCCACACGCCGTGGGCGAGCAGGCTGCTCCAGTACCAGTCGCGGGCGCGGACCTCGCGCCAGCCGAACACCAGGTCGGCGCGGAGCGACCGGTGCGGGACGGGCACGTGCCGCACCCGGATGACGGCCAGCAGCCCGGCGCTCACCGCGAACGAGGCGGCGTCGAGCACGAACGCCCACCCCGGTCCGACGGTCCAGACCAGCAGCCCGGCCAGGGCGGGGCCGGCCAGCCGGCTGGCGCTGCCGGTGGCGCCCATCAGCGCGTTGGCCCGCTGCCGGCCGTCGGCACCGACGGTGCCGGCGACCAGCGGGGACGAGGTCGGCATGGCGAACGCCGAGGCCGCGCCGCCGACGGCGGAGGCCATCGCGAGGTGGGCCAGGGTGGGGGCGCCGCCCAGCAGTTCGATGCCGACGACCAGCTGTGCGACGCAGCGCACCAGGTCGGTGCCGAGGGCGACGCGGCGGGCGTCGAAGCGGTCGGCGACCACCCCACCGAGGGGGAGCAGCAGCAGTCGCGGCACCATCGCGCAGCCGAGCACCACGGCCAGGGCGGTGGTCGAGCCGGTGGCCCGGAGGACGGCCAGGGCCAGCGCGGTGGGCACCACGGCGTCCCCGATCGCGGAGACGGTGCGGCCGAGGAAGAGCAGTCGGAAGGCGCGGAGCCGGAGAGGATGCGTCACTTCCGCAGACTACTTCGACGTCGAATATTTCGACAACGAATATTTCGCCGTCGGCGTACCGTTGTCGGGTGACCGACCGCGACCCCGTCGACCAGCACATCGAACGCTGGCTGCCCGTGGTGCCCGACCTGGACCCCGACGTGGAGGGGGCGGTCGTGCGGATGATGCTGCTCGGCCGGCATCTGCGCGAGGTGAAGGACCGGGTGCTGGCCGAGCTGGACCTCCAGGAGAAGGAGTACGGCACCCTGCACGCCCTCGCCGGCCGGGGCGGCCGGGCCGCGCCCTCGGAGATCGCCGGTGACCTGCGGATGGCGCCCGCCTCGATCACCGCGCGGGTGGACGCGCTGGTCCGCCGGGGCTTCGTCCGGCGGATCCCGTCCGAGGTGGACCGCCGCCGCATCGACGTGGAGCTCACCGACGCCGGCCGGGCCACCTGGCGGCGCGCCATCGGGGTGGTCGGCGACGAGGAGCTCCGGGTGTTCGGCGCACTGGCCCCGGACGAGCGACGGGTCCTGTCCGACCTGCTCCGCCGGGTCACCCTGGCGGCCGGGCCGCCGCCGGGCCGGATCTGACCGGCCGGAATGTCGGTGGGCGGGGCTAGGTTGGTCACCGACCAGCCAACGCCCGTCCAGGGAGGCGCCATGAGCACGCTCGTCGACCGACCGCACACCGCCCTGCTCGTCATCGACGTGCAGAACGGCGTCGTGCGGCACGCGCACGACCGGGACCGGGTGGTCGGCAACATCGGCGCCCTCGTCGAGCGGGCCCGCGCGGCCGGCGTCGAGGTGGTCTGGGTGCAGCACCGCAGCGAGGAGCTGCCCACCGGCAGCGAGCAGTGGCAGTACGTGCCCGAGCTGGCGCGCCGCGACAGCGAGCCGCTGGTGCACAAGGCCTGGGGCGACTCCTTCGAGGAGACCGACCTGGAGTCGGTCCTCGCCACGCGCGGCGTCGGCCGGCTGGTCGTGACCGGCGCGCAGACCGACGCGTGCATCCGCTCGACGCTGCACGGCGCGATCACCCGCGGCTACGACGCGACGCTGGTGGCCGACGCCCACACCACGGAGGACCTCTCCGCCTACGGCGCCCCGCCGCCGGAGCAGGTCATCGCCCACACCAACCTCTACTGGCGCTTCCACTCGGCGCCGGGCCGGACCGCCGGCACGGTGGACACCGCCGACGTCGACTTCGCCGCGCCGGTCCCCGCCTGAGCCGAGCCGCCGGCGGGTGACGCGTGTCCGGCGGTCGGCGGAAAATCCGTCGCCGCCCGAGGGCGGGCGCTGGCAGGCTGCGGTCATGAGTGCACAGGCCCTCGCGGGGGCGCTCGCCGATGAGCGCCGCCGCGCCGTGTTCGCCGCGATCGTGCTCGGCGCCGGAGACCTCCCCGCCGTCGCGTCCCGCACGGGGCTGTCCGCCCGGGACGCCGCCACCGCGGTCCGCCGGCTCACCGATGTGGGCGTGCTGACCGACGACGGGGCCGGGCTGCGGGTCGACGGCGAGCGGCTGCGGGACTTCGCCCGCGACGGCGGCCCGCCGTCGCCGGCACCGGCCGCGAACCCCCGCGAGACGATCCTGCGCACGTTTCTGCGGGACGGCACGCTGACCCGGCTGCCGGCCCAGCGCGGGCGCCGCCGGGTGCTGCTGGAGCACATCACGGATCGCTCGTTCGAGCCGGGCGTGCGCTATCCGGAACGGGCCGTCGACGACGCGCTGCGGCGGTGGTGCGAGGGCGGCGAGGCCGACCACGTGTCGCTGCGCCGCTACCTCATCGACGACCTGCTGCTCACCCGCGAGCACGGCGTCTACTGGCGACCCTGACCCCGGGGACGCCACCGCCGGCGTGAGTTGACGACGCCGCCCTGTCGCGCTAAAACAGAAATCGAGAACTTGAGTCGCCCAGACTCAACTTGACAACCTTCGGCCAGGAGAACCGAGGAGGCACGGCCATGTTGATGCGTACCGACCCGTTCCGCGAGATCGACCGGCTCACCGAGCAGTTCTTCGGCACCACGGCCCGGCCGGCGGTCATGCACCTGGACGCCTACCGCGACGGCGACTACTTCTACGCCGCCTTCGACCTGCCGGGCGTCGACCCGGACAGCATCGACTGCACGGTGGAGCGCAACGTGCTGACCGTCCGCGCCGAGCGGCGCCGAGCCGGCGGCGACACCGTCGAGCTGGTGGCGGCCGAGCGGCCGATGGGCACCTTCACCCGTCAGCTCTTCCTCGGCGACACCCTCGACACCGACAAGCTGGAGGCCGGCTACGAGAACGGGGTGCTCACCCTGCGCATCCCGATCTCCGAGCGGGCCAAGCCGCGCCGGATCGCGGTCACCGCGGCGGGCAACGGCCGCCGCGAGATCAGCGCCTGACAGGGAGTTGCCCGATCAGACGCGCCGGGGGAGAGGGACGCCCGAGGCCGTCACGGGACCGTGGGAGCGGGGGTGGCCGGGGAACCGGCCGCCCCCGCCGGCGTCTCCGGGGCCGCCGGGTAGAGCCGGGCCAGGGCGTGCGCCGTGGCGGTGAGGCGGTCCCGCAGCTCGGGCGGCTCCAGCACCTCCACGTCCGCGCCGAGTTTCAGCAGCTCGGTGTGGGCGTGCCGCACCGACTCGATCGGCACGGTGGTCTCCAGCCAGCCGTCGGGGCCCGGTTCGCCGGCCGCCGCGCGGGCCGCCCGGCTCATCTCCGGCGGAAACACGTACGGCATGAACTCCAGCGCGGCCACGGTCAGCCGGATCCGGGCCCGGTCGCGGTAGACGTCCCGCTCGTAGCGCTCGGTCCACTCCCGCCAGTAGTCGGCCAGGTCGAAGTCGGCGGGCCGCTCGTAGCGCTCGTCGCAGATCGCCACGTCGAGGACCGCGCCGACCCGGTAGGTGCGCAGCTGCTCGTCGCAGCGGGCCACCAGATACCACCGGCCCGCCTTGAGCACCACGCCCAGCGGGGCGACCACCCGGGTCACCTCGCGCGGCGCGCGCCAGCGCCGGTAGCGCATCTCCACCAGCCGGTCCTCCCACACGGCCCGGGCCAGCGCGGCCAGGTGCGGCGTGGGTTCGGGGTGCCGGAACCAGCCGGGCGCGTCCAGGTGGAACCGCTGCCGGGCCCGGCCGCCCCGGTCGGCCAGCTCGTCGGGGAGCGCGGCGAGGACCTTCAGCTCGGCGGCCGCCACCACCGGCCCGAGGCCGAGGTCGGCGGCCGGACCGGGCATGCCGGCCAGGAACAGCGCCTCGGCCTCCGGCGCGGTGAGCCCGGTCAGGCGGGTGCGGTAGCCCTCCAGCAGCCGGTAGCCGCCGGCCGGCCCGCGGTCGGCGTACACGGGGACGCCGGCCGCGCCGAGCGATTCGACGTCGCGATAGACGGTCCGGACCGACACCTCCAGGGCGTCGGCGAGCTCCTGGGCGGTCATCCGGCCCCGGGTCTGCAGAAGCAGCAGCAGGGAGACCAGGCGGCTGGCACGCACGTCGTGACGGTATCCCGCGCCGGAGAAGCCGCGGCGGCCCGGCCCGGCGGCCCCGGCCCGGCGGCCCGGTCGTGTCGGCCCGCCGGCCGGGCAGAAGCCGACCGGGCACCGGCGAGGACGCGGCCGGCTGGTGGCGGCGGAAGATCGCTCGGGCGCGCCTCGTCGCGAATCGCCCGGACGGCTGAGAGCCTTTCTCACATGCTGCGTCCCGAGGTGCTGCCCCGCGGGTCGGTGCCCGCCGCCCTGGGCGAGGGTCCGACCGATTTCACCGAGGCGTGGCTGCGCAACCGGCGGCTGTCCGAGCACACCCGCGACGCGTACCGGCGGGACGTCACCGGCTGGCTGAGCTGGTGCGCCGGCCGGGGCCTCGACCCGCTGCGGGCCAGCTTCCTCGACGTCAACGCCTACGGGCGCGAGCTGGAGTCCACGCCGGGCGGGCGGGGCGGCCGCCCGCTCACCCCGGCCACCGTGGCCCGCCGCCTGTCCGCCCTGTCGAGCTGGTACGACTTCCTGGTCAAGCTGCGCGCGCTGGAGGCCAACCCGGTCGCCGCCGCGGACCGTCCCCGGGTCGACCGGGACCACTCGGCCACGATCGGGCTCACCCCCGACGAGGTCGACGCGCTGCTCGCCGCCGCCGACGCGGACACGGGTCCGACGGCCGCGCGCAACCGGGCGGCCATCGTCCTGCTGGCCGACCTGGGGCTGCGGGTCGGCGAGCTGGTCTCGCTGGACCTCGCCGACCTGGGCGCCGAGCGCGGGCACCGCAGCGTCCGGTTCGTCGGCAAGGGCGGCAAGGTACGCCGGCGGGCGCTGACCCCCGGCACCGCGTACGCCATCGACGCGTACCTGGCCGCGCGGGCCGCCACCGAGGGGGTGACCGTGCCGGAGCTGACCGGTCCACTGCTGGTCACGGCGACCGGGGGGCGGCTGGACCGGCACGCGGTGTTCCGGCTGGTGCGCCGGCTCGCCCAGGCCGCCGGGATCCCCGCCTGGGCGAAGCTGTCCCCGCACTCGCTGCGGCACGCGTTCGCCACGACGGCCCGCTCCGAGGGGGTGCCGCTGGAGGACGTGCAGGACGCCATGGGGCACGCCGACCCGCGGACCACCCGTCGTTATGACCGGGACCGGCACAACCTGGACCGTGACCCGGCGTACGCGATCTGGGCCGCCCGCGCCCGCCGGCGCGGATAGCCCCTTGACGGAGTGAGTACTCACTCCGCAAGCTGGTCGGCGTGACCGATCCACAGCCACCGCGACGCCGGGCACCCGGCATGAGCCCCGACCAGCGCCGGGCGATGATCGTGCGGGCGGCGCTGCCCCTGCTCGCCACCCACGGGGCCGCGGTCACCACCGCCCAGGTGGCCCGCGCCGCCGGCATCGGCGAGGCGACCGTGTTCCGCGCCTTCCCCGACAAGGACGCCCTGCTCGACGCCGCCGTCGCCGAGGCGCTGCGCCCCGACACCGTGCTCGCCGAGCTGGCCGCGATCCCGCTGGACCGGCCGCTGGCCGACCGGCTCACCGCCGCCGCCACGGCGCTGCTGGCCCACCTGGACCGGCTCGGCGCGGTAATCGCCGTCGCCCACACCGCCGGCCGCCCCGGCCGGGCCCGGCGAACCGCGACCGGGAACCACCCTCCGCGCGACGGCGCCGCACGCCACGAGGCGGCGACCGCCACCCGGGCGGCGGTCGCCGCCCTGTTCGCGCCGGAAGGGGATCGGCTGCGACTGCCGGCCGACCGGCTGGCCGCCCTGTTCCTCGCCGTCCTGCTGCCCGGCCGCCCACCACTGGCGGCCGACCGGCCGACCCCGCCCGAGCTGGTCGACCTGTTCCTGCACGGCGCGCTCGCGTTGGCCGCCCCGGAGGAGAGCCGATGACCGTCACCCTCAACCACACCATCGTCCCGGCCCGCGACCATCACGCCGCCGCCCGGTTCTTCGCCGACGTGATGGGCCTGCCGGTGCTGCCGCCCGCGGGCCGGCACGGCCACTTCGCCCCGGTCCGGGTCAACGACCAGCTCACCCTGGACTTCATGAGCGTGCCCGCGCCGGAGGGGCACCACCTGGCCTTCGACGTCGACCCGGCCACCTTCGACGCGATCCTGGCCCGGCTGCGCGCCACCGGCGTGCCGTACGGCAGCGAGCCGGGGGCGCCGGACAACGGCCGCACCGACCATCCCCTGTGCGCCCGGGGGCTGTTCTTCCGCGACGAGGCGGGCAACCTCTTCGAGGTGATGTCCCCCGCCTGACCGTCGTACCCCGGCCGTAGGGTGCCGGGATGCGGCACGGGCTGGAGATCTCCTGCGGTGGCGCCTCGGTGACGGTGTCCGACCTGGTCGCGCTCGGCGAGCTGGCCGAGCGGGCCGGCTGGGACGGCGTGTTCCTGGAGGACTACCTCATCCACCACGCCGGGGACGACCCGCCGACCTGGGATCCCTGGCTGGTGCTGGCGGCGATGGCCGGCCGCACCGACCGGGTCCGGCTGGGCACCACCGTGACCGCGCTGCCCCGGCGCCGCCCGGCCAAGCTGGCCCGCGAGGTGCTCACCCTCGACCACCTCTCCGGGGGCCGGGCCGGGGTCGCGGTGGGCGTCGGTGACCCGGCCGACCGCGGGCTCGCCGCGTTCGGCGAGCCGACCGACGTGAAGACCCGCGCCGCGATGCTCGACGAGGGCCTCGACCTGCTGGTGGGGCTGCTCGGCGGCGAGCGGGTCACGCACCGGGGCACCCACTACCGGGCCGAGGCGGTGGCCCTGCGGCCCGCGCCGGTGCAGTCGCCCCGGGTGCCCGTCTGGGTCGGCGGCAGCGCGCAGGCCGGGGCCGTGCTGCGGAGGGCCGCCCGCGCGGACGGCATCGTGCCCTACAAGCTGACCGACACGGCCGGCTGGTCCGACTTCACCGCGGACGAGGTGGGGGACCTGGTCGCCGCGCTGCCGGCGGTCCGCGCCGACGGGCAGCGGTTCGACGTGGCGATCGGCGGCCGGCGGCGGCGACCCGACGAGCGGGCCGAGCGGGCCTACCTGGCGGAGCTGGCGGCGGCCGGCGCGACCTGGTGGCTGGAGTACGTGCCGGCCGGCGACCCGGCCGAGATGCGTGCGGCGGTCGCCCGGGGCCCGCTGCGGTGACCGGTCAGCGCCCGCGCGGCGGCCGCTGGCGGGCGTCGTAGTCCTGGCGGGCCTGCTCGACGCGGTCGAGGTGGCCGGCGGACCACTGCGCCAGGTGGGCGAAGAGCGGGGCCAGGCTGCGGCCCAGCTCGGTGATCTCGTATTCGACCCGGGGCGGGACCTCGGCGTGGTAGGTGCGCAGCACCAGGCCGTCGCGTTCGAGCTGCCGCAGCCGCTGGGTGAGCACCTTCGGGGTGATGGTGACCAGACGGCGTTCCAGCTCGACGAAGCGCTGTCGGCCGTACTCGTGCAGGGCCCAGAGGATCGGCGTGGTCCAGCGGCTGAACACGAGATCGACCACCGGGGCGATCGGGCACGCCAGTTCCGGGTCGCCGCCCGTGCGGGCCTGCCAGGTGGTGCTGCTCACATTCCCTCCCGACGCCGTTACTTTCCTCTAGGTACCTACTATACGCAGGCGATTAGCGTGCTCACATCGCACATTCGAGAGGGGCACATCATGATCGTGGTTACCGGAGCGACGGGGAACGTGGGACGGCCGTTGGTGCGGGCGCTGGCCGCAGCGGGTGAGTCTGTGACGGCCGTGTCCCGGCGGGTCTCGGCGGCGGACCTGCCGTCCGGCGTCCGGGCGGTCCGCGCCGAGCTGGCCGACCCGGCCGGGCTGAAGGCGGCGTTCGACGGCGCTGAGGCACTGTTCCTGCTGTTCACCGGCGAGCAGTTGGCCGGCGGCGCGGACCCGGGCGCCATCCTCGACACCGCGCGGCAGGCCGGCGTACGCCGGGTGGTCCTGCTGTCCTCACAGGGCGTGGCGACGAAGCGCCATCCACCGGGTCAGGAGGAGGCGGTCCGCGCGTCCGGGCTGGAGTGGACGGTGCTGCGGCCGGGCGGCTTCCACTCCAACGCCCTGGCCTGGGCGCCCGGGGTACGCGCCGGGCGGGTGGTGCACGCGCCGTTCGGCGACGTGGCGCTGCCGAGCGTCGACCCGGCCGACATCGCCGAGGTGGCGGCGCTCGCGCTGCGCGACGGGCGCCACGCCGGCGGCACGTACGAGCTGACCGGCCCGGCGGCGGTCTCGCCGCGGGAGCGGGTGGCGGCGCTCGCGGCGGCGCTCGGCGAGCCGGTCCGGTTCGTCGAGCAGACCCCGCAGCAGGCGCGGGAGCAGATGCTGGCGTTCATGCCGGAGCCGGTGGTGGCGGCAACCCTGAGCATCCTGGGCGCGCCGTCGCCGGCCGAGCAGCGGGTCAGTCCGGACGTCGCGCGCCTGCTCGGCCGTGCGCCGCGCGGCTTCGCCGACTGGGCGGCGCGGCACGTCGCCGACTTCCGCTGACCGGCCCGCCGGCCCGCCGGGCAACCCCCGGCGGGCCGGCGGCGGTGCTCAGCCCTGCGGCCGGGGGCAGAGGCAGAACGGCTGGCCGATCGGGTCGAGCAGCACGGTCCACCGCTCGCCGCCCGGCTGGAAGTCCGGGCGCGTCGCGCCGGCCGCCACGAGGTCCTTCTCGGCGAGCGTCACGTCGTCGACGTAGAGGTCGAGGTGGTAGCGCTTGCCGCCGGTCTCGTCCGGCCAGGCCGGCGGCGCGTATCCGGGCACCAGGCCGAAGCCGATCGAGGTCCCGTCCTTACTGATCATGGCGTATTCGGCCTGGCTGTGGGTGACCTCCCAGCCGAGGGCACGGGAGTAGAACGCGGCGTGGGCGGCCGGGTCGGAGCTGTCGAGGTTGACCATGGCGAGGTCGGCGTGCGCTGTCATGTCCGGCAGTCTGCCGAAGGTACCTGCCACCTGCTGTCAGGTTCATCCGGCGGATCACTGCGGGCGGCCGTCGGCCCCCCGGGCGGCCACAACTTCCTGCGGACCGGCCCGCCAGTCTTTACCGTCGGTGGTGATGGGCAGGGAACGGGCGGGGAGCCGGCCGGCCCGGCGCCGCCGCCGGCCGGTACGCGCCGGTGCGCTGGTCGCCGTCCTCGGGCTGGGCACCTGCCTGGTCGGGGTGGCCGGGCTCGGTGTCTGGAACGTGCAGGTGGTGCTGCAGGCCAACGGCCCGGTGCGGGACACCGCCGACGCGTTCTTCCGCCAGGTCGCCGCCGGGGAGACCGACCAGGCGTACGACAAGCTGTGCCGGCAGGCGCGCGGGAAGTGGAGCCAGGTCGGCTTCGGCAGTTGGGTGCGCACCCCGCCGCAGGTCAGCGGCTACGAGATCGTCGACGTGGCGGTGCAGACCCGGGGCGGCCGGCCGCGCGGCACGGTGACGGTGCGGCTGACCCGCGACGGCGGCGGCAGCGAGGAGCGGGAACTGCCGATCGTGCAGGAGGACGGGAAGTGGCGGGTCTGCGGCGACCCGTTCTGACCCCGGCGGACCAGCCTCAGGCGCGCGGGCCGAGGTCGCCGGAGCGGTAGTGGCGCCGGCAGAGCACCTGGTAGCGCACGTCGGCGGTGTCCACGGTGTCGCCGATGACGACCTGCTCGCCCTCGCGCACCACCCGGCCCTCGACGACGCGGGCGTTGAGCCGCCCTTCGCGGCCGCACCAGCAGAGCACCTCGACCTGGATGCGGGCCACCTCGTCGGCGAGTTCGAACAGCCGCTGGGCGGCGGGGAACAGGCAGGAGCGGAAGTCGGTGGCCAGGCCGAAGGCGTACACGTCGACGTCGAAGTTGTCGACCAGGTCGGCCATCTGCTCGATGTGGGCCAGGTCGTAGAAGGAGGCCTCGTCGCAGATGAGGTAGTCGACACGTACCCCCTCGGCCCAGGCGTCGCGGACCAGGTCGCGCAGGTCCAGTTCGTCGGTGACCTCGACGGCGGAGTGGGCCAGCCCGATGCGGGTGGTGACCTGCGGGCCGAGCGAGCGGTCGATGCGGGTGGTCACGAGACCGCGGCGGCCCTGCCGGGCGTGGTTGTAGTTCATCTGCAGGGCCATCGTGGACTTGCCGCAGTCCATCGGCCCCCAGAAGAACTTCAGCGCGGCGGCGTGCAGCGGCCGGCCGTTCACGGCGCGGGCGGCGGCGCAGCCGCCGGCACGGTCGTCGCCGGGGCCCGGAAGCGGGAGGGCCAGGCAGATCGGGGCGGCAGCGGCGTCGTCGGTCACGTCGGGGCAGCCTAGCCCATCGACGCGGAAGGATCTTGCCCGCGCGGACCGCGGGCGAGCGTCACAACACCCGGGGCGGGGTGTTGCCGGCGGCGACGATGGCCCGGCGGATCGGCACGGCGGCCAGCAGCGCGAACCCGACCACGAAGAAGATCAGCAGGGAGACCAGGCCCACCCGGTAGGAGGAGGTCAGCTGGAACACCAGGCCGAAGGCGAGCGGCCCGAGCCAGCTGGTGCCCTTGTCGCTGATCTCATAGAAGCCGTAGTACTCGCCCTCCTTGCCGGTGGGGATGAGCTGGCTGAACAGCGACCGGCTCAGCGCCTGGCTGCCGCCCAGCACCAAGCCGATGCACCCGCCCAGCACCATGAACGGCACCGGCGCCTCGGCGGGCAGCCGGAACGCGGCGATGATCACCCCGGTCCACAGCACCAGGGACAGCAGCACGGTCTTCCAGGCGCCGATGCGCCGCGCGAGGGCGCCGAGGGCGAGCGCGCCGCCGAAGGCGAGGAACTGCACCAGCAGGATCGTCACGATCAGGGTGCTCTGTTCCAGCTTCAGTTCCTCGGTGCCGTACTGGCTGGCCAGGGTGATGACGGTCTGGATGCCGTCGTTGAAGACCAGGAAGGCGAGCAGGAAGAACAGCGTCAACGGGTAGGCCTTGATCTCCCGCAGGGTGCGGCCGAGCTGCCGGAACCCGTCGGTGAGCACGTTGCCGCCGCCGTGCAGCGCCGCGGCGGTGGGGTGTTCGCGCAGCCAGCGCAGCGGCAGCAGGGTGAACGCCGCCCACCAGACGCCGGCCGAGACGATCGACCAGCGGGCCAGGTCGAGGGTGCGCTGCGGGTTGCCCTCCTCGCTGAGCAGGGTGACCGCGACCAGGTTGAGCGCGAGCAGCAGCCCGCCGCCGAGGTAGCCGATGGCCCAACCCCGGCTGGAGATGGCGTCCCGGTCGTCGGGGCCGCCGAGCTGCGGCAGGAACGAGTTGTAGACCACCACGGCGGCGCCGAAGGAGATGTTGGCGACCAGGAACAGCGCCCCGCCGAGCAGGTAGCGGTCGCCGGTGACGAAGGCGAACCCGATGGTCGCGGCGGCGCCGGTGAACGCGGCGAGGGCGAGCAGCCGCTTCTTGTGCGCGGACCGGTCGGCGATCGCGCCGACCACCGGCAGCACGAACACGGTGAGGAACACCGACAGCGAGATCAGGTACGGGTAGAAGGAGCCCGCGGCGACCCGGATGCCCAGCGGGTGCACGGCCCCGTCGCAGCTGTCGGCGCCCAGCTCGCAGCCCGCGGCCAGCTCGGTGACGGTGGTGAGGAACGGGCCGAGGAAGACCGTGATCACCGTGGTCTGGAAGGCGGAGTTCGCCCAGTCGTAGAAGTACCAGCCGGTGCGCTCGCGGCGGGTGCTGCCCGGGTGGGCGGGTTCGGCGACGGCGGGGGCAACCGTATCGGCCATCGGGGTCCTCGAGGTTCAGGCGGCCCAGTGGCCGCGGCTGCGGTAGACGTCGCGCAGCACGCCGACGTGATCGGTCATGATGCCATCCACACCAAGATCAAGTAAGTCGTGCATTTCGGCGGGTTCGTCGATCGTCCAGACGTGCACCTGCAACCCGAGCCGGTGGCAGTAGTCGAGGAACCGCCGGTCGACCACGGGCAGGCGCCCGTACCGGACGGGGACCTGGGCGGCGACCACCGACGGGGGCAGCCGCATCGGCCGCCCGTGCAGGGAGGCCATCCGCAGCCGGGCCACCCCGCGCATCCCGAGGCTGGTGGCGACCTTCGACCCGGCCAGGGCGCGCAGCCGGGCCAGCCGGGCGTCGCTGAACGAGGCGAGCAGCACCCGGTCGCCGGCCCCGGTGCGGGCCACCGTGTCGACGGTCGGCACGACACCACCGTCGGCCTTGACGTCGACGTTGAAGCGGACCTCAGGCCAGGCGCCGAGGACCTCGTCGAGGCGGGGCACCACGGCGGCGCCGCCGACGCGCACCGAGGCCAGGTCGGCCCAGCGCAGGTCCGCGATGCGGCCGGATTCGCCGGTGACCCGGCGCAGGGTGGCGTCGTGGAAGATCACCGGCACCCCGTCGGCGGTGGCGTGCACGTCGGTCTCCACGTAGCGGTAGCCCAGGGCGATGGCGCGGGCGAACGCGGCGGCGGTGTTCTCGTCACCCTCGGCCGCGCCGCCACGGTGGGCGAAGGCCAGTGGGGCGGGGGCGTCGAGATAGCCGTGACGGGGCTGCACGCCGGAAGTATGCCGCGCGCGGGTGGCGTCCGGGTGACCGGCCGGCGTCGCGGCAACGAACTTCCCTATCACTCCCTTACCGCGCTAGCATGGGGAACGATGGGTAATGACATGTACTCGGTGGAGCAGGTGGCGGACCTGCTCGGGCTGCACGTGCGCACCGTGCGCGGCTACATCCGCGACGGCCGGCTGCGCGCGGTGCGGATCGGCAAGCAGTACCGGATCGCCCGCGCCGACCTGGACGCGCTGACCGGCCGGCCCGCCCCGGCGCACGGCCCGCCCGCCCTGGAGGTGTCGAGCATCGTGCAGGTCGACGGCCTGGACCGGGCCGCGGCCGACCGCCTGGCCACGCTGGTCCTGGCCGGCGTCAACACCCACCACGACCCCGCGCGCCCGCTGCGCGTGCAGACCGTCCACGACGAGGAACGCCACCGCATGAAGATCGTGATCCTGGGCGACGCCGCCGCCACCGCCGACCTGCTGCACCTGGTCGACGCCGTGCTGGCGGGAGACAACGACCTGCTCACCCGGACGGAGACCGGCGATGCCTGACGTGCTGGAGGACCGGGCCGGCGTGCCCGTGCTGGTCTGCGACCCGGCCGGCCCGCCGGTGGCCACCACCGAGGCGGCGCTCGACCTGATCGGCGCGGCCTTCGCCGGCGCCGAGGTGGTCGCGGTGCCCGCCGCCCGCCTCGACCCGAGCTTCTTCACCCTGGGCAGCCGCTTCGCCGGCGAGATCATGCAGAAGTTCGTCAACTACCGGCTGCGGCTGGTCGTCGTCGGCGACATCTCCGCGCACCTGGCCGCCAGCAGCGCGCTGCGGGCCCTGGTGGCCGAGTCCAACCGGCACGACCACATCTGGTTCGTGCCCGACCTGGCCGCGCTGGACGCCCGGCTGGGCGCCACCGGCTGAGCCTCAGCGCACCCACCCGGCGGTCAGCGCGGTCACCCCGAGCCCGTCGGGGTCGGCCAGCTTCACACCGACGAACTGCCGGGCGGCGGGGGAGGTCTGCACCCGGGGCGCGGGCTCCGGGTCGATCAGCGTCGCCACCACCGCCGCGGCCGCGTCCGCGGCTGACTGGGCGGCGGCGAACGAGGCGGCGCTGCGATCCAGGTACGCGCGCAGCGCCGGCCCGTACACCCCGGCGGCGGCGACCGCGGCCTCGGCGTCCAGGCCCACGTTGGCGACGAACTCGCTGGCCACGGCGCCCGGCTCGATGACGGTGACGCTGACCCCGAGGGTCGCGGCGACCGGGGCGAGGCTCTCCATGAAGCCCTCGACGGCGAACTTCGCCGCGCAGTACGCCTCGTTGAACGGCTGCCCGACCACCCCGCCGACGCTGGTCACGGTGATCAGCCGTCCCCGGGTGGCGCGCAGGTGCGGCAGGGCGGCCCGGGTGACGTGCAGGACGCCGAAGAAGTTGACCTCCATGACGGCCCGGACGGCGTCGACGGTCTCCCGTTCCAGGGTGCCGACGTGCCCGGCGCCGGCGTTGTTGACCACCGCGTCGAGCCGGCCGTGCCGGGCGACCACCTCGGCCACGCAGGCGGCAGCCGCGGCCTGGTCGACGACGTCGAGCCGGCGTACCTCCAGGAGGTCGCCGACCCCGGCGGCGTCGGCGGCGGCGCGCAGCCGGTCGGCGCGGGCGGGGTCGCGCAGGGTGGCGACGGTGCGCCAGCCGGCGCGGGCCGCGCCCACGGCGGTCTCCAGGCCGATGCCGGTGGACGTGCCGGTGATCAGGACCGTCGGTGCGCTCATCCCCGCCTCCGCCGTCGGCTGCCGCGTTCCGCTCGCAGGGTCGCACCGGGCGGCGGGTCGGCGCAGCGGAACGCCCGACGTGAGCGCGTCAGCCCGGCTGCCGGCTCGGGCTGACCCCGGCTTCGCGGGTCTGCGGCGGCGGGTACGGCTGCTCGGCCAGCAGCCGCGCCAGGTGCGCGCTGTTGAGCGCCAACGCCGAGGTGGTACGGCCGGTGGTGTCCGGTTTGGGGCGGGCGTCGATGTAGTCGGTCTTGTGCAGCGCCTCACCGACCCAGTAGGTGGCTCCGGCGGCGGGGCAGGTGAAGCCGACCTCGTTGAGCGCCTGCTGCACCTGGCCGATGGTGTGGTGCGCGCCGTCCTCGTTACCGACCACGGCGACGCCGGCCACCTTGCCGTACGTGCTCAGCCGGCCCTCGGCGTCGGTCTCGGACAGCTCGGCGTCCAGCCGTTCCAGGACCATCTTGCACACCGCCGACGGCTGGCCCAGCCAGATCGGGGTGGCGATCACCAGGATCTGCGCGGCGAGGAGCTTCGCGCGGATGGCGGGCCACCCGTCCCCGTGACCCTCGTCGGTGGAGACGCCGAAGCGCACGGAGTGGTCGACGACCCGGACCAGCTCCCCGGAGACCCCCTGGCCGGCGAGCGCGTCGAGCACCTCCTGACCGAGCGCCTCAGAGCTGGACGGCGCGGGGGACGGCTTCAGCGTGCAGTTGAGCACCAGAGCCCGGATGGACGCCACGGTCGTTTCCTCTCGGCCGGCCGGCGGTGACGCTGTCGCATACCCCGGTCGCCGGCCGGCGAAGCCTGCCCGGTCAGCGCGCCGGGCGGCGGCGGTGCACCCGGGTGGTCTCGATGGGCCGGCCGGGGTCGACGTGGCGGGGCCGGTCCGGCTCGTCGGGGCGCAGCGGCACGAGCTCGTCGGTGATCGCGTCGATGATCCGGCCGGTGGCCCGCCGGGCGGCGCCGGGGGTGCCGGGGTGCAGGTCGCGCAGCAGCACCGGGGCGCCGAAGCGCACCCGGATGACCGGCCGCCGCAGCACCGCCCGGGCGAGGCCGCGCAGCATGCCCTTCGGCGCCCGGTAGGGCAGCACCTCGTGGGAGCCCCACTGGGCGACCGGGACGACGGGGGCGCCGCTGGCGAAGGCGAGCCGGGCGGCGCCGGTCTTGCCGCGTTCGGGCCACATGCCGGGGTCCAGGCCGATGCGCCCCTCCGGGTAGACCAGCACCACCGAGCCGCCGGCCACCGCGCCGGCGGCGGTCTCCAGCGAGTGGTGCACGGAACCGGTTCCCCGGTCGACGCGGATGTGCCCGGCGCGGCGCATCAGCGACCCGATCACCGGGGCGCGGAACAGCCCGCCGGTGGCCATGATCCGCGGGTGGATGCCACGGACCTGGCAGGCGGCGGCGAGCACCACGGGGTCGAAGGGGCTGATGTGGTTGGCGGCCAGCACCAGCGGCCCGTGCCGCAGGTCGTCCGGCACGTCACCGCTGACCTCCAGGCGGCCGAGCAGGCCGACGAGGCCGCGGGCGGCCAGTTGCGCGGCGCGCCAGAGCAGGGGCGCCCGCCAGTGGGTGATCGGGGTGTCCATCAGTGCTGGATGGTCGCACGCGCCCGGGTGAGCGCGGGAACCGATCCCGGTGGGCGACGACTGCCGGTGCCCTCCGCCACGGCGGTGGGCACCGGCGAGGGGCCGCTATTCCGCGTAGGGCTGGTTCTCGCCCTGGGCGCTGTAGCCGAGGCTCCAGACGTAGCCGTCCGGGTCCGCGAACGAGCCGCCGTATCCGCCCCACGGAAGGGGGCCGGCGGGCTTGAGGATCGTGGCGCCGGCCTTCTCGGCCTCCGCCATGACCTCGTCGATCCGCCCCTCGCTGCGGACCACGTAGGTGAGGACGAGCCCGCTGAAGCCGCTGCCGTCCGGGCTGGTGCCCACCTGCTCGGCCAGGCCGTCGCGGCCGTAGAAGCCGACGGGGGAGCCGCCGTCCGGTGCGAAGAACACCGAGACGCCGTAGTCCTGTGCGATCTTCCAGCCGAGACCCTCCGTGTAGAACCGCTTGGACCGCTCCATGTCCCGTACGCCGAGGAGGATCGAGCTGACGTGGGCTTTCATGCGTTGTCTCCTTCTCCGTGCCTGCCGATCAGGTGCACGTCAGTCACGCTACGGAGCGGCCGCTGGCCGGCGCTTCTCGATTCCTGACCGGTTGCGAGGTGATCAGGGTCATTGGTCCCGGCCTGGATCGGGCCCTGTGGCCCTGCCGGCCTGTCTACGACGTCGAGTAGTATTTACTACGTCTCGTAGTATGCACAGCTGGGGGTTTCAGGTGGACGCGTTGGACGTCGCCCGCTGGCAGTTCGGTGTCACCACCGTCTACCACTTTCTCTTCGTGCCCTTGACCATCGGCCTGTCCGTGCTGGTGGCCATCCTGCAGACCCTGTGGCACCGCACCGGCAACGAGCGGTACCTCAAGCTCACCAAGTTCTACGGCAAGCTCTTCCTGATCAACTTCGCGATGGGCGTGGTCACCGGCATCGTGCAGGAGTTCCAGTTCGGCATGAACTGGTCGGACTACTCGCGCTTCGTCGGGGACATCTTCGGCGCGCCCCTGGCCATCGAGGCGCTTGTCGCGTTCTTCCTCGAGTCCACCTTCATCGGCCTGTGGATCTTCGGCTGGGACCGGCTGCCCAAGCGGCTGCACCTGGCCGCCATCTGGGCCGCGGCGATCGGCACCAACCTGTCCGCCTACTTCATCCTCGCCGCGAACTCGTTCATGCAGAACCCCGTCGGCTACCGGATCAACCCGGACACCGGCCGGGCCGAGCTGACCGACTTCGTCGCGGTGCTCACCAACAAGGTCGCCCTGGTGACCTTCCCGCACACCCTCGCCGGCGCGTTCCTGGTCGCCGGGTCCCTGATCGTGGCCGTCGGGCTGTGGCACGTCATCCGTGACCCCGGCGGCGCCGACACCGGCGCCTACCGCTTCGCCACGAAGTTCGGCTCCTGGGTGGTGCTGGTCTCCGCCGCGGCGGTGCTGTTCACCGGCGACATCCAGGGCAAGATCATGACCCAGGTGCAGCCCATGAAGATGGCCGCCGCCGAGGGCCTCTACACCACCGAGAGCCCCGCCTCGTTCTCCGTGCTCACCGTCGGCAGCCTCGACGGCAGCCGGGAGATCTTCGCCATCAAGATCCCGCACCTGCTGTCGTACCTGGGCACCGGCGACCCGAACGGCACCGTGCACGGCATCAACGACCTGCAGGCCCAGTACGCCAGCCAGTACGGCGCCGGCAGCTACACCCCGATCATCCCGGTCACCTACTGGAGCTTCCGCTTCATGATCGCGCTCGGGATGGCCGCCGCCGCGATCGCCCTGCTCGTGCTCTGGACCCAGCGCAAGGGCCGCACCCCGAGCAGCCGGTGGCTGCTGCGCGCCGGCCTCGTCATGCCGGCGCTGCCGCTGCTGGCCAACTCCTTCGGCTGGATCTTCACCGAGATGGGCCGCCAGCCGTGGATCGTCTTCGGCGAGATGCTCACCCGCAACGGCGTGTCCCGCAGCGTCTCGCTCACCGAGGTGCTCACCTCGTTCACCGCCTTCACCCTGATCTACGCCACCCTCGCGGTGATCGAGTTCAAGCTGCTGGTCCGCTACGCCAAGGCCGGCGTGCCCGACGTCAGCCCGCAGCCCGCCGCGGACGACACCGACGACGCCGAGCGCCCGCTGGCGTTCGCCTACTGACCCCGGAGCCCACCGTGGAACTGACGACCGTCTGGTTTCTCCTCGTCGCCGTGCTCTTCACCGGCTACTTCGTCCTCGAAGGCTTCGACTTCGGCGTCGGCATGCTGCTGCCCGTGCTCGGCCGCGACGACCGGGAACGCCGCGTCCTCATCAACACCATCGGCCCGGTCTGGGACGGCAACGAGGTCTGGCTGATCACCGCCGGCGGCGCCATGTTCGCCGCCTTCCCCGAGTGGTACGCCACCCTCTTCTCCGGCTTCTACCTGCCGCTGCTGCTGATCCTGCTCGCCCTCATCGCCCGCGGGGTGGCCTTCGAGTACCGGCACAAGCGCCCCGAGGCGGCCTGGAAGCGCCGCTGGGACACCGCCATCTTCGTCGGCTCGCTGCTGCCGGCGATCCTGTGGGGCGTCGCCTTCGCCAACATCCTGCGCGGCGTGCCGCTGACCGCCGACCACGAGTACGCCGGCGGCCTGCTCGACCTGCTCCACCCGTACGCCCTGCTCGGCGGGATGACCACCCTGGGCCTGTTCCTCACCCACGGCGCGGTGTTCCTCGCCCTGAAGACCAGCGGCGACATCCGGGAACGGGCGGGCGCGCTGGCCGTCCGGCTCGGCGCCGGCACCGCCGTGGTGGCGGTGGCCTTCCTGGCCTGGACGCTGACCATCCGCTCCAGCGGGGCCGCCGTCGTGCTCGCCGTCGGCGCCGCCCTGGCCCTGCTCGCCGGTGTCGCCGCCGCCCGGGTACGCCGGGAGGGCTGGGCGTTCACCGGCACCGCGGTGGCCATCGCCCTGGCCGTGGCGACCCTGTTCGCCGCGCTGTTCCCGAACGTGCTGCCCTCCACCCTGGACGCCGCCGGCACGCTCACCGCGACCAACGCCGCCTCCACCCCCTACACCCTGAAGATCATGACCTGGGTGGCGGTGGTGTTCACCCCGATCGTGCTGGCCTACCAGGGCTGGACCTACTGGGTGTTCCGCAAGCGGATCGGGGTACAGAACATCCCGCAACACTGACGAACCTGCGGGCGCGGGTGACGCGGGGCCGGTGCGAGGGGGTCGCACCGGCCCCGCGGGGCGTCTCAGACCAGGTCGATCCGCTCCCACTCGACCGGGTAGCCGGCCCGGGTGAAGGTGGCGGCCATCGGCGCGTTGCCCTGATCGGTGGCGGCCACGATCGTGTCGGCGCCCGCCTCGACCAGCAGGTGGGTGCCCTCGACGAGCAGGTCGAAGGCGTAGCCGTGGCCGCGCTGGCCGGGCAGCACGCCGACGAACCCCACGATGTGGTGGGCCTGGTTGTGGGTCGGCACGACCAGACCGACCGGCTCGCCGCCGGGGGTGAACGCCATCCGCCACCAGTCCCGGGGGCTCGGCATCCAGCGCAGCTGCTCCAGCTCCTCCTGCGCTGCCGCGAGCGGGCTGTGGGCGGCCGCCGCGGCCCGGAAGTGGGCGTCCAGGCTGCCCTCACCGATGCGGCGCAGCACGTCCAGGATCACCGCGTCGTCCGGCTCGGGCCGGAACTCCAGCCGCCCCGGCCGGGCCGGCAGGCCGCACCCGGGTGTCCAGTGGTAGCGGTACCGCTCGACCAGCACCCGCATGCCGGCCGCTGTCGCGGCGTCGATGCGGGCCTGCGCCTGGGCGCGCACCGCGGGATCCTGGCGCCAGCCGTAAGGGAGCAGGATCGAGTACTCGGCGCGCAGCGGCGCCGCGCGCAGCAACTCCACGGCCGCCCGCGCGTCGGTGAAGTCGAACCAGCGCAACGCCAGCGGCGCGGGGTCGTCCGGCCCGGCCCACCAGACGGCACGGGCGACCACCTCCCCGTCGCGCAGTGCCACCCAGGTCCACTCGGGGCGGAAGCCGCCGCCGGCGTACGTCTCGCCGAGCAGGGCGCGCCCGACCAGCGCCGGGTCGGGCAGGGAGTCGAAGAGCTTTTCCTCGCCCGCGACGAGCGGGCGGATGACCAGATCGGTCATGAGGGTCCTTCCAGGAAGCGGCACGCTCCCCGGGTTCAGGAACCCGACGTCCTCGCAGCCGGGTGGGAGCGCGTGACAGTCGTGCGTGCCATGGCGCTCACCTCCCTCCGGTCTCGTTCGAGGACGCGGCGGAACGGTAGCAGACGGCCCACGCCCCGGCCGAGGTGTTTTCCGGCCGGGGCGTGGGCGAACTCACCGGGCCTCGCGCAGCTCCGCCAGCCGGGCCTCGATCTCGGCCAGCTCGGCGCGCAGCTTCTCCGCCTGCTGCTCCGCCTCGGCCCGCTCGGCGGCCAGGATCTGCTCCACCGCCTCCTGCACGCCGGGCACGTCGACCAGCGCCACCATCCGCAGCGCCTCGGCCGGCTTCACCACGTACGGCCTGGCGAGGGCCTTCGCGCCCTGCTGCGCCGCCACCGTCCACTCGCCCTCGGCGTAGGCCAGCGTCACCGTCAACCCGGCCGGGGTCTTCGGCTTGACCGCCTTCACCGCCCGCCGCGCCGGCTTCGGCTCCGCCTGCTGCTCCACCCTCGGCTCCTCCCGCCGCGGCGCCGGCACCGGCGGCGCGTCCAACACGAACTCCGGCTCCGCCGGCGCGGCCTCGACCGGGGGCTCCGGCTTCGGCTCCGCCGGCCGCCGCCCGGCCCCCTTCGGCGCGATCGCCACGTCGGTGGGGGAGAAGGGCAGCTCGTCGCGGCCGAACCGCACCACCACGAACTCCTCGGACACCTCCGGGTCGGTCAGCTCCACCACCTGCCCGAGCTGGCCCGCCATCTGCCCGGCCGCCGCCGTGAACACCACCCTGGGCTTGCGGCCGGCCGCCAGCGCCTCCCGGATGCCCTGTACCTCGTCAGTGGACAAACCCTGGCCCGCCATCACAGCCCTCTTCCGTACCCGTGTCTGATGCCTGCCTTGATACCAGCCGGCACCGACACCCGGAAGATCAACCCCCGGCCATCCAGACGGCGGCCACCTCCTCGGCCACCGCGGCCGCCTGCGCGAACCCGGCCCGCGCCGACGCCGCCCGCCGGGCCGGATCCAGCACGTTGCGTCCGATCGCCGCCCGTGCCGCCCGGTCCGGCGACACCACCGCCACGCCCGCGCCCGCCGACCGCAACCGCGCCACCTGCGCCGACAGCCGCGGCATCGGCCCGAACCCGGCCCGCGTCGGCGCGAGCACCACCACCGCCCGGGCGCCGGCCGCCAGGTCCGCGTTCACCGCCGAGCGCACCCCACCGTCGACGTACCGCCGGCCGCCGATGGTGACCGGCGGCCACACCCCCGGCACCGCGCAGCTCGCACCCACCGCGTCCACCAGCGCCACCCCCGAGCCGGCGTCGAAGACCACGAACTCGCCGGAGGCCGCGTCCACGGCGGTCACCAGCAGCCGCCGCGGCGGCCATTCCCGCACCGGCAGCCGCGCCGCGATGACCGCCCGCCGCGACTCCTCAGAGGGGGTACGCGCCGCCAGGGCCATCGCACCGACCCGGGCCCGCGCCAGCACCTCGTCGCGCCCCCGGGCGCCCGCCCACGCCCAGCGGGCCAGCACCCCGACCCCCAGCCGGGCCGCCACCTCACCCCGGGCGGGGCGCAGCTGCGCCGCGTACAGCTCCTCGACCGGCGTGCCGGAGCACACCTGTGCGCCCACCAGCGAACCGGCCGAGGTGCCCACCACCAGCTCCGCCCCGGTGACGTCCAGCCCGCGCGCCGCCAGCCCGGCCAGCAGCCCCAACTCCCAGGCCACGCCGGTCACCCCACCGCCACCCAGCACCAGCGCCCGCGTCATGTGTGATCGTCCTCTCCACCGGATGCCGCGCCGATCACGGTAACGTCACCCGCACCGCCAGGGCAGGGGAGAGAACATTGACCTCCGTCACCATCGTCACCGGTGGGGGGCGCGGCATCGGCGCGGCCACCGCCCGCCGCCTCGCCGCCGCCGGCCACGACGTGGTCATCGGCTACCGCAGTGACCACGCCGCCGCCGACGCCGTCCTCGCCGACGTGCGGGCCGCCGGCCGCCGCGGCGTGGCCGTCGCGGCCGACACCACCGACCCCGACCAGGTCCAGCGCCTCTTCGACGCCGCCGCGAGGCTGGGCCCGCTCACCGGCCTGGTCAACAACGCCGGCATCACGAGCCCGATCGGGCCCTTCACCGACCTGCGCGTCGAGGACCTGCGCCAGGTCGTCGACGTCAACCTCGTCGGGTACGTCCTCTGCGCCCAGCAGGCCGCCCGGCGCATGACCGGTGGCGGCGCCATCGTCAACGTCTCCTCGGCCGCCGCCACCCTGGGCAGCCCCGGCGAGTACATCCACTACGCGGCCGTCAAGGCCGCCACCGACACCCTCACCGTGGGCCTCGCCAAGGAACTCGCCCCGCGGGGCATCCGGGTCAACGCCGTCGCCCCCGGCATCATCCGCACCGACATCCACGCCCTGTCCGGCGTACCCGACCGCCCCGACACCGCGGCGGGCCGCGTCCCGCTGGGCCGCGCCGGCGAACCCGACGAGGTCGCCGGCGCCGTCGCGTTCCTCCTCGGCCCCGACGCCTCCTACACCACGGGCGCCGTCCTGCGCGTCGCCGGCGGCCTCTGACCGCCAGGGCGGCCCGGGGCGGGTCGCCCCCGGGCCGCCGCCGCGTGCGCTAGTGGGTGAACAGCTTCGCCGCCGTGATCACCGTCTGCACCACGCCGTACCCCAGCAGCGCCGACACCACCACCCACGACACCACCAGGCGGACCCGCTGCCCGCCACCGTCCTGCTCGTTCACGACCCGCTCCTCTCCGCCGTCACCGGCTGCGCTCCCTGGACACCGTCCGGACCCGACGCGGGCTCGTGGAACCGTTCCGGCACCGGCCGGATCAGCAGGTTCGCCACGAAACCGACCGCCAGCACCCCGACCATCGTGAACAGCGCCGGCCGGTAAGCCGCCGCCGTCAACGTGCCCGGCTTGCCCTGCGCGTCCAGGAACGCGTTCACGATCAGCGGACCGGCCACCCCGGCCGCCGACCACGCCGTCAGCAGCCGGCCGTGGATCGCGCCCACCTCGAACGTGCCGAACAGGTCCCGCAGGTACGCCGGCACCGTGGCGAACCCGCCGCCGTAGAACGACAGGATCACGCACGCGAACAGCACGAACAGCCCCGTCGCCGCTTGCCCGAACAGGGCCAGCAGCACGTACAGCACCATCCCGACCCCGAGGTACAGCAGGTAGATCGGCTTGCGGCCGATCAGGTCCGACGTCGAGGACCACACGAACCGGCCGGCCATGTTGAACAGCGACAGCAGGCCCACGAACCCGCCGGCCGCCGCCACCGACACCGCCGAGGTCCCGTTGTCCCGGAAGAAGTCCTGGATCATCGGGCTGGCCTGCTCCAGGATCCCGATCCCCGCCGTCACGTTGCAGAACAGCACCACCCACAGCAGCCAGAACGAGCGGGTTTTCACCGCGTTCGCCGCCGACACGTTCGCCGTGGTCACCAGCGGTTTCGCGGCGACCCGCGCCGGGTCGAACCCGGCCGGCCGCCAGTCCGCGGCGGGCACCCGCACGTTGAACACCCCGACCATCATGATCACGAAGTAGCCGACGCCCAGCGTCAGGAACAGCCACACCAGGGCGCCGCCCGACGCCGTCGAGCCGGCGTTCGCCGGGTCGTACCCCGGGTCGTAGAACGACAGCAGCTGCCGGGACAGGGGAGAGGCCACCATCGCCCCACCACCGAACCCCATGATCGCCAACCCGGTCGCCAGGCCCGGCCGGTCCGGGAACCACTTGATCAACGTGGAGACGGGGGAGATGTACCCGATTCCCAGCCCGATCCCGCCCAGCACCCCGTACCCCAGGTACAGCAGCCACAGCTGCGTCGTGGCGATGCCCAGGGCGCCGACCAGGAACCCGGCCGCCCAGAAGCACGCCGAGACGAACATGGCCTTGCGCGGCCCGTTCGCCTCGACCCACGTGCCCGCCACCGCCGCCGACAACCCCAGCATCACGATCGCGATGCTGAAGATCACCCCGATCGCCGTCTGACCCGTGTCGAAGTGCGCGATCAGGGAGTTCTTGTACACGCTGGTGGCGTAGACCTGCCCGATGCAGAGATGGATCGCCAGCGCGGCGGGCGGTATCAGCCAGCGGCTGTAGCCCGGCGGCGCGACGGTGTGCCGACGATCGAGTGCGGAAAGCATGGGTGCTTCCTCTCGGGAGAATGGTGCGACACCCGTTCATGCCCCCGGCCCGTGCCGCGGCGAAACCCGCCACGCGCCGGGCGGTCGAAACGCTGAGCCGAACGGTCGACCCTCCCGGCGCCCCCGCACCGGCCGTCGCGCGGCCGTCACCGCCCGTCGTGGCGGATCATGGGCACATGCCGCTGCTCACCACCCCCGCCCTGCGTCCCGGCGCCCTGGCCGGGCAACCCCAGCCCGACCTCGACACCGGCGACCTGCTCCTGCGCCCCTGGCGCCCCGCCGACCGGCCCGCCGTCGTCGCCGCGTACGCCGACCCGGCCGTCCGCCGCTGGCACTGCCGCGCCATGACCGACCACGAGGCCCGCGACTGGATCGACTCCTGGCCGCGCCGCTGGCGGCAGGAGACCGGCGCCGGCTGGGCGGTCACCGACCACACCGGTGTGCTCGGCCAGATCAGCCTCCGCACCCTCGATCTGCCCGAGGCCCAGGCCGAGGTGTCGTACTGGGTGCTGCCCGCCGCCCGGGGCCGGCGCGTCGCCGCCCGCGCCCTGACCGCCCTGGCCGCGTTCGGCTTCGACGGGCTCGGCTTGCACCGCGTCTGGCTGCGCCACTCCACCGCCAACCCGGCCTCCTGCCGGGTGGCCGACCGCGCCGGCCTCACCGCCGAGGGCACCCACCGCGGCGCCGCCCGGCACACCGACGGCTGGCACGACATGCACGTGCACGCCCGCCTGCGTACCGACACCTGACCGGCGCCGCCGCCACGGATGCGACGATGAGCCCGTGAAGATCCTGTCCATCCAGTCGTCGGTCGCCTACGGGCACGTCGGCAACTCCGCCGCCGTGTTCCCGCTGCAGCGGCTCCGCCACGAGGTGTGGCCGGTGCTGACCGTGCACTTCTCCAACCACACCGGGTACGGCGCCTGGCGGGGCCCGCTGCTGCCCCCGGCCGACGTCGCCGAGGTGATCGCCGGCATCGAGGACCGCGGTGTCCTCGGCACCGCCGACGCGGTGCTCTCCGGCTACCAGGGCGACCCGGCGATGGGCGCGGTGATCCTCGACGCGGTCGCGCGGGTGAAGGCCGCCAACCCGGACGCCCTGTACTGCTGCGACCCGGTGATGGGCGACGTCGGCCGGGGCATGTTCGTCCGGCCGGGCATCCCCGAGTACCTGCGCGACACCGTCGTGCCCCGCGCGGACATCGTCACCCCGAACCAGTTCGAGCTGGAGTTCCTCGCCGGCCGCAGCACCGACACCCTGGACGACCTCCTCGCCGCCGTCGACGTCGTCCGCGCCACCGGACCACGGCACGTGCTGGTCACCAGCGTGCTGCACGGCGACCTCCCCGCCGGGTCGCTGGAGGTCGTGGCCGTCTCCGACGACGGCGCCTGGGCGGTCACCACGCCGCTGCTGCCGATCACCCCCAACGGCGGCGGCGACGTCACCGCCGCGCTCTACCTCGCCCACCTCGCCACGTCCGGGTCACCGGAGACGGCCCTGGAACGCACCACCAACTCCATCTACGCCGTCCTCGAGGCCACGCTGGCCGCCGGCACCCGGGAGCTGCAACTCGTCGCCGCCCAGGACGCCATCGCCGACCCGCCCACCCGGTTCGGCGCCCGCCGCCTGCGCTGAGCGGACACCCGCCGCGCCGGTCGGGGGACTTCGCCGGACCGCCGTCCCCCGACCGGCGGCTCGCCTAGGCTCGAAAGGCGACGCAGCCCGCCGCGCGCCCGCGGGCCGGCACGGGCCCCGGCCCCGCCCTGCTGCGAACGCGGAGGACGCCGGATGGAGGGAACCACCTTCACGGCGCCGGCCTGGGCCTGGCTGGCCGTCGGCGCGGTCATCGCCGTCATGCTCGCCGTCGACGTGTTCTCCCACCGCGACCACCACGTCATCGAACTGCGCGAGGCGCTGCTCTGGAGCGCGGTGTGGATCACCGCCGGGGTCACCTTCGGGCTGGTGATCTGGCTCTGGCGGGGCAGCGGGCCGGCGGTGGCGTACTACTCCGGGTACCTGCTGGAGAAGGCGCTGTCGGTCGACAACGTGTTCGTCTTCGCACTGCTGTTCGGATACTTCCGGGTACCCGCCGCGTACCAGCACAAAGTGCTCTTCTGGGGGGTGCTCGGGGCCCTCGGCTTCCGGCTGGTGTTCATCTTCGCCGGCGCGGCGCTGCTGGAGCGCCTCACCTGGGCCGGTGTCGTGCTCGGCGCGTTCCTCATCTGGACGGGCTGGCGCCTCGCCGTCCGCGGCGAGCCGGACGTCGACCCCGACCGCAACATCGCCGTCCGGACCTTCCGCCGGCTGGTGCCCACCGAGTCCCGCTACCACGACGGCCGCTTCACCGCCCGGGTCGACGGCCGCCGCAAGGGCACCGTGCTGCTGATCGCGTTGGTGGCGATCGAGGCCACCGACGTCGTCTTCGCCATCGACTCGGTCGCGGCGATCCTGGCCATCACCACCAACACGTTCCTGGTCTGGACCGCCAACGCCTTCGCCGTGCTCGGGCTGCGCAGCCTGTACTTCTGCCTGGCCGGCCTGCTGCGGCACTTCGGCTACCTGCGCTACGGGCTGGCGGTGCTGCTCGCGTTCGCCGGGGTGAAGCTGATCCTCGCCGAGACCCCGGTGGGCAAGCTGCCGGTCTGGCTCACCCTCGCCGTGGTGGTGCTGACCCTCGCCACCGCCGTCGGCTGGAGCGCGGTGGCCGCCCGCCGGGGCGCCCGAGCCCGCTGACCGGCCCGCCGGACACCCACCGCGACGCGGTGGGCAACCCCCACGCGACGTGGCACGATCTGGCAGGTGACCAGCAGTTCCGACCCGGCGCAGCACCTGCGCGACCTCACCCGGCTGCGCCGCGTCCGCGACCGCATCGACCGTGAGTACGCCCAGCCACTGGACGTCGAGGCGCTCGCCCGCGGCGCGCACATGTCGGCCGGGCACCTCAGCCGCCAGTTCCGGCTCGCCTACGGCGAGTCCCCGTACGCCTACCTCATGACCCGGCGCATCGAACGGGCCATGGCGCTGCTGCGTCGCGGCGACCTCAGCGTCACCGAAGTCTGTTTCACGGTCGGCTGCTCGTCGCTGGGCACCTTCAGCACCCGCTTCACCGAACTGGTCGGCATCCCGCCGAGCACCTACCGGGCCCGGGCCGCGGCCGGCGGCGCCAACGAGCTGCCGCCGTGCCTGGCCAAACAGGTGACCAGACCGATCAGGAATCGAGAAGCGCCCGCCGTCACGCCGCACCTAGCCTGACTGCCATGGACATCACCATCAACACCACCGTCCTCCCGCACGACGACCCCGACGCCTCGCTGGCCTTCTACCGCGACGTCCTCGGTTTCGAGGTCCGCAACGACGTGGGACAGGGCCGGCTGCGCTGGATCACGGTCGGCCCCGCCGGGCAGCCCGACACGTCCATCCTGCTGGCGCCGCCGGCCGTCGACCCCGGGGTCACCGACGAGGAGCGCCGTACCATCGTCGAGATGATGGCCAAGGGCACCTACGGTTGGATCCTGCTGGCCACCCACGACCTCGACGCCACCTTCGAGAAGCTCCAGGCCGGCGACGCCGAGGTGGTCCAGGAGCCGATCGAGCAGCCCTACGGCGTCCGCGACTGCGCGTTCCGCGACCCCGCGGGCAACCTGATCCGGATCAAGGAGCTGCGCTGATCTGTCGGACCGACATGATCAGATCGAGCCAGCCGACGCCGACGGAGGCCGCGGAGGCGGCCCACGTGACAGATGGAGACACGATGAGGACGGACACCCCGTCGCCCGCGCAGCACGTCGCCGACACCCATGACCTGATCCGCGTGCAGGGAGCACGCGAGAACAACCTCAAGGACGTCAGCATCGAGATCCCGAAGCGCCGGCTGACCGTCTTCACCGGCGTCTCCGGCTCCGGCAAGAGCTCACTGGTGTTCGGCACCATCGCCGCGGAGTCGCAGCGGCTCATCAACGAGACCTACAGCGCCTTCGTGCAGGGCTTCATGCCCACCCTCGCGCGGCCCGAGGTCGACATCCTCGACGGGCTGACCACCGCGATCATCGTCGACCAGGAGCGGATGGGCGGCAACCCCCGCTCCACCGTCGGCACCGTCACCGACGCCAACGCCATGCTGCGCATCCTCTTCAGCCGCCTGGGCCAACCCCACATCGGGTCGGCCCAGGCGTTCTCCTTCAACGTCGCCTCCATCAGCGGCGCGGGCGCCGTCACCCTCGAACGTGGCGGTCAGACCACCAAGGAGCGCCGCAGCTTCAGCATCACCGGCGGCATGTGCCCACGCTGCGAGGGCACGGGCTCGGTGACCGACTTCGACCTGACCCAGCTGTACGACGACAGCAAGTCACTCAACGAGGGCGCGCTCACCGTCCCCGGCTACAGCATGGACGGCTGGTACGGCCGCATCTTCAGCGGCTGCGGCTTCTTCGACCCGGACAAGCCGATCCGCAGGTTCACGAAGAGGGAGTTGCACGACCTGCTCTACAAGGAGCCGGTCAAGATCAAGGTCGAGGGCATCAACCTGACGTACGAGGGCCTCATCCCGAAGATCCAGAAGTCGATGCTGGCCAAGGACGTCGACTCGATGCAGCCCCACATCCGCGCGTTCGTGGAACGGGTCGTCACCTTCACCACCTGCCCCGACTGCGAGGGCACCCGGCTCAGCGAGGCGGCCCGCTCGTCGAAGATCAGCGGCATCAGCATCGCCGACGCGTGCGCCATGCAGATCAGCGACCTCGCCGCCTGGGTACGCGGCCTCGACGAGCCGTCGGTGGCGCCGCTGCTGGCGAAGCTGCAGCACACCCTCGACTCGTTCGTCGAGATCGGGCTCGGCTACCTGTCCCTCAGCCGGCCGTCCGGAACGCTGTCCGGCGGCGAGGCCCAGCGCACCAAGATGATCCGCCACCTCGGCTCCTCGCTCACCGACGTGACCTACGTCTTCGACGAACCCACCATCGGGCTGCACCCCCACGACATCCAGCGGATGAACGACCTGCTGCTGCAACTGCGCAACAAGGGCAACACCGTCCTCGTCGTCGAGCACAAACCCGAGACGATCGCCATCGCCGACCACGTCGTCGACCTCGGCCCCGGCGCCGGCACCGCCGGCGGTGAGGTGGTCTTCGAGGGCACCCTGGACGGGCTGCGGGCCAGCGGCACGCTCACCGGGCAGCACCTGGACGACCGGGCCCACCTCAAGCCGTCCGTCCGCACCCCCTCCGGAACGCTGCAGGTGCGCGGCGCCGACACCCACAACCTGCGCGACGTCGACGTCGACATCCCGCTCGGGGTGCTCGTCGTCGTCACCGGCGTGGCCGGCTCCGGCAAGAGCTCACTCATCCACGGCTCGGTGTCCGGGCGCGACGGGGTGGTGACGGTCGACCAGGGCGCCATCCGCGGCTCCCGGCGCAGCAACCCGGCCACCTACACCGGGCTGCTCGACCCGATCCGCAAGGCCTTCGCCAAGGCCAACGGCGTGAAGCCCGCGCTGTTCAGCGCCAACTCCGAGGGCGCCTGCCCCACCTGCAACGGCGCCGGCGTCATCTACACCGACCTGGCCATGATGGCCGGCGTCGCCACCACCTGCGAGGAGTGCGAGGGCAAGCGCTTCCAGGCATCCGTCCTGGAATACCACTTCGGCGGCCGCGACATCAGCGAGGTGCTCGCCATGTCCGTCACCGAGGCCGAGGAGTTCTTCGGCGCCGGCGAGGCCCGCACCCCCGCCGCCCACAAGATCCTCGACCGGCTCGCCGACGTCGGCCTCGGCTACCTCACCCTCGGCCAGCCGCTCACCACCCTGTCCGGCGGCGAGCGCCAGCGCCTCAAGCTGGCCACCCAGATGGCCACCAGCGGCGGCGTCTACGTCCTCGACGAGCCGACCACCGGCCTGCACCTCGCCGACGTCGAGCACCTGCTCGCCCTGCTCGACCGCCTCGTCGACTCCGGCAAGTCGGTCATCGTCATCGAGCACCACCAGGCCGTCATGGCGCACGCCGACTGGATCGTCGACCTGGGTCCCGGCGCCGGCCACGACGGCGGCCGGATCGTCTTCGAGGGCACCCCCGCCGACCTCGTCGCCGCCCGCTCCACCCTCACCGGCGAACACCTCGCCGCCTACGTCGGCGCCTGACCGACCCACGCCGAGCGGCGGGACGAAGTGGCCCCCTGCGCCACCCCGTCCCGCTGCCCGACACGCCGGGGGAGCGGCCCGGGCCGGACGATCCCCGGCCGGGCCGCCCCCGATCACTTCAACGCGGCGGCGAACATGCCGGGCTCGTAGGAACCGCCCCGCTGGTGCACGATCACCGACAACCGGTTCGCCGCGTTGATCAGCGCGACCAGGGCGACCAGCGCCGCGATCTGATCGTCGTCGTAGTGCTTGCGCACCGCCTCCCACGTCTCGTCCGACACCCCCTGGTGGGCGTCGGCCAGCCGGGTGCCCTCCTCGGCGAGCGCCAGCGCCGCCCGCTCGGCCTCGGTGAACACCGTCGACTCGCGCCACGCGGCCACCAGGTTGAGCCGCACCGGCGTCTCACCGGCGGCCGCCGCCTCCTTGGTGTGCATGTCGATGCACCACCCACAGCCGTTGATCTGGCTGGCACGCAGCGACACCAGCTCCTGCGTCGAACTCGGCAGCGGCGACTGGTGGATCACCAGCGCGGCGTTGGCGAACCGCTTGGCGAACTTGACGGCGATCTCGTTGGCGAACATGTCGAACCGAGCATCCATGGCTCGTCCTCCCTCGTGGCGTCGCATCGGACCACCACGAGATGCCGGGCGACCCCACCCCCGTGACAGCGCGCCCGCGTGACGAGCACCACAACCATCACCGCCGCCCCGGTGTCACACGACGGCCCGGCCCGGCATCTGATGGGGGAGACCGACGAGACCGAACAGGAGCCACCCATGGCCGGCACGGCGCAGAGCGCACCCGACGACCGCCCGGACCCCGCCACCGAGGTGTTCCTCGCCCACCGCAACCTGCTCTTCACGGTCGCCTACGAGATGCTCGGCTCGGCCGCCGACGCCGAGGACGTCCTGCAGGAGACCTGGCTGCGCTGGGTCGGCGTCGACCTCGCCACCGTGCGGGAACAGCGCGCCTACCTGGTCCGGATCACCACCCGCCAGGCGCTCGCCCGACTGCGCACGCTCGGCCGCCGCAAGGAGTCCTACGTCGGCTCCTGGCTGCCCGAGCCCCTGCTGACCGCGCCCGACGTGGCCGAGGACGTCGAGCTGGCCGACAGTGTCTCCATGGCGATGCTGCTGGTGCTGGAGACCCTCACACCCACCGAACGGGCCGTGTTCGTGCTGCGCGACGTGTTCGACCTCGGATACGACGAGATCGCCGAAGCCGTCGACAAGAGCCCCGCCACGGTCCGCCAGATCGCCCACCGCGCCCGGGGACATGTCACCGCCCGCCGCCCGCGCGGGGTCGTGTCCGCCGCACAGACCCGCGACGCGCTCGCGGCGTTCCAGAAGGCGACCGCCACGGGCGACCTGCAGGGCCTGCTCGACATCCTCGCACCGGATGTCGTGTTCCTCGGCGACGGCGGGGGAGTCAAGCAGGCCGTCGCGCGGCCCGTCGTCGGGGCCGACAAGGTGGCCCGCCTGCTGGCCGCCGGCCTGGGCCGGATCGCCGCGCTCATGTCGGTGCGACCGGCGCAGGTCAACGGCTACCCGGCGCTGATCCTCCAGCAGGGCGACGAGATCGACACCGTCCTGGCGGTGCGCATGGACGACGGCCTCGTCACCGGCCTCTACGCCGTCCGCAATCCCGCGAAGCTGTCGCACATGGAGCACGAGATCAGCCTGCGCCGATGACAGTGCCAGCCATGGCCACCGGTTCCGTCAGGTGCGCACCGCCACCACCGGTCACCCGTCGTGGGTCACCGGATGGCCCGGCGCCGTCGGGTCAGGAGCAGCAGCACACCGCCACCCACCAGCATGGCGAGGCCGATACCGGCGGTCAGCCCGGCCTGGGGCCCGGTGATCGGCAGGCTGCCGCCACCACCAGTGCCACCACCGTTGCCGGGGTTGCCGCCACTACCTCCGCCGCTGCTGTTCGCGACCACCACGACCGCGAACCCGTCCTCGTTGTCGCTGTCGTCCACGTCGGCCGCCCGTACGGCGACGGCGTTCGCGGGAAGGGCGCTCCGCGCCGGGCCGGAACGGTCCGACCCAGGCTCGCTCAGGCCCTCGACCCGGACGGTCCCGTTTCGCAACGTGACCGGCGCCTTCGTGGCGGCCGGCACCGTCACCAGGTGGTACAGCTCGACGGCGGAGTAAAGCTGGTCGTTCGGGTCGGTGTCCTGGTCGACCGGAACGAGGGCCAGCCGGTCGTAGGTGCAGACCGCCGTGCGCCCGCCGTCACCGAGGACGCATTCACCCGGCGGTCTCGTGAACGTCGCGCCCTCGGGCAGGCGCAGCTCGACCTTGACGCCGTCGACCGGCTTCCGCCCCTGGTTGGCGATCGTGTAGCGCACCGCGCCCGTCTCGCCCGGGTTCAACGTGCCGGTGGACTTGAGGCTGCCGTCGGCAGCGATCCGTACCGACTGCGTCACGTCCGGCGCGATCACCGAAAGGTCGGCCTCGGGGTGGTCCACCACCTCGATCGGGAACCACTTCGTGTTGTCGGCCGGATTCGTGTCGACCGGTTCGACCTCGACGGTCACCTTGATCCGGCCCGCGATGGGCTCGTCGGTCTGGACGGTGGCGCGGACGGGAAGCTCCACCGTCTCGCCCGGCCCCGGAAGCTGATCCTGCAGCAGGTCGCAGTACCAGCCGGAGAAGTCGCCGTCGCACTCACCCAGCCCGCCGGTCGGCCAGAGCGTGAGCTTGAAATCCAACGCATCCAGCTCCGATGCGTCGACCCGGATGACGACCCGGGTCGGGGTCGCGTCACCCCGGTTGCTGATCTTCAGGTGAAGCGTCTTCTTCGTGACCCCCAGCGGAATCGTCCCGCCGGCCAGATCGACGGTCACGTCCGTACCCGCCCGCGGCGCGGTGACGTCCGTACCCGCCCGCGGCGCGGTGACGTCCGTACCCGCCGGGGAAGCGGTGGCGTCCGTACCTGCCGGCGAAGCGGTGGCGTCCGTACCTGCCGGCGCCGCCGAGGCGGACGCGGCGGGCACGCCGACCCCTCCGAGAAGAAGCAACACGGTGGCCACCGTTCGGGGCAGCCACGGAAGTCCGAACCTCATGACGGAGCCCTCCGGATGAACGGACGGTGCGATCCGTGGACACTATCGGCAACCGGCCGGGTTCGGTATCCCCCGCATGACCCGTGTCGGACCGCACTGGAAGCCCTCAGGCACACGAGGGTTCCCTCCGAGAAGAAGGGGCAGGAGAACATGCCGGGACGACGCGAGCCAGACGAAACCAGGATCCGCGAACAGATCGACGGGATCGTCGAAGGACTGCGGAACAAGGATCTCGAGGGCCTGCGGCGGCTCTACACGACGGACGTGGTGTCCTTCGACGTCGAACCGCCGCTGCAACACGTCGGAGTGGACGCCAAACTCAAGAACTGGGCGAACGTCTTCGCGTTCTTCGACAGCGTGTCCTACGAGGTCCGGGATCTGACCCTCACCGTCGGCGACGACGTCGCATTCGGACACGCGTTCGGCCGGCTCAGCGGCACACTGAAGGACGGGACGGCGACGAACGGCATGTGGGTCCGGGCCACCTTCTGCTTCGAGAAGGTCGACGGGACCTGGCTGATCGCCCACGACCAGGTCTCCGTGCCGCTCGACATCCGCACCGGCAAGGGAGTGGTCGACCTGCAGCCCTGACCGGCACCCCGAGACCGGCCGAGCCGCAACGGCGGGGCGGCCACCCACCTGGAGATCGTGATAGACACCAGTTGTGGGTGCACTGCGCGACCTCGGAATGTCCGACGCGACCGAACGCGCCTACCTGGCCCTCGTGCAGGGCGGACCTCCACACCGCGAGAAGCTCGCCGCACGGCTCGGCATCGACGTGGTCGCTGTCGACTCCGCCCTCGACGAACTGGCCGGCCTCGGCCTCGTGGAGCTCGACGGGGAGAGGTGGGTCCCGCTGCCGCCCCGGCTCACCCTCGAGGTCCTCGCCGAACAACACCTGCGTGCCGCCGCGGCCGCCCGAGAGGGCTCCGAGGCGCTGGGGCGGCTGTGGGCGGAGCAGTCACCCCTGCCCGACTACCTGGAGGTGCTGACCACCACCGACAGCACGGTCGCGGCCCAGGAGAAGCTGCACCGCGAGGTCCGCACCCAGGCCATGGCACTCTCCGTCGGACCCGTCGGCAACGGCGCGCCCCAGCTGGCGCAGGCACCCGGCTCCGCCGAGGCGATGCGCCGGGGCGTCACGTACCGCGTCGTCTACAGCACCCACATCCTCCGGCAGCCCACGGCGATGGCGCTCGTCCAGCAGGCGATCTCGGCGGGGGAGTCCGCCCGGGTCTTCCCGAACGTCCCCTTCAACCTGACCATCGCCGACGGCCGGTGGGCGATCCTCACCGCACCCATGCCCGGCGCCGAGCGTCTGCACGGGCTGGTGATACTCGGCGGCGGTTTCCTCGACGCCGTGATCGGCGTTTTCGAGTCGTTCTGGGCACTCGGCGTGCCGATCTCCGCCCTTCCCCTCGACGGCACGCCCGACGGTGGCCCCAGCCAGTCGGGCCGGCATCTGCTCACCCTGCTCGGTGCGGGCCTCACCGACGAGTCGATCGCGCGGGAGCTGGGAGTCAGCGAGCGTACGGTCACCAGGAGGATCGCCGCCCTGCAGAAGTCACTCGGCGCCCGCAGCCGCTTCCAGCTGGGCGTGCAGGCAGCACGCCGCGGCTGGCTCTGACACCGCCGTCGACCGCCAACCGGGCCGGCCATCCACGGGGGACAGCCGGCCCGGTTCACCTGCGGCGGATCACTCGTTCGCGTCCGGCGCGACGAACACCGGCAGCTGCTGCTCGAACCGCAGATCGAGGGTGGACGTCGGCAGGATGTGACCCTGCTTCTGGGCGCCCGCGGCGAGATCCGCACCCCAGGTCGACGCCCGGAGCCGCTGATTCGGGGTGCCGTGGTGGCCGTCCGCGGTGAACGAGCAGTCGCCCACCTCGTAGAAGGCCCGCTCCGCCTCCAGGACCCGGCGGTCGTTCAGAGCCAGACCACGCGCGTGGGTGACGAAGTAGGTGCCGAAGGCGTCGGCCATCAGCTCGGTGCGGCGCGTGGCCTCGGGACCGGTGAGCGGGCTGTCGAACAGGCCGGCCTCGTACTGGACGTGGTGGGCCATCTCGTGACCGAGCACCGCGCGCGGCCCGGCGTCGCTGATGCCCAGCACCTCCAGCGCGGTGAACATGCCCTCGCCGAAGACCATCTTGTCGGGCAGGCCGGCGAAGGGCGGCCCGGTCTCGTCCGCCGCGCTGAACGCGAAGGCGTTGAGGGTGAACAGCGGGCTGTCCCCGCCGGCGAGGCCCGGGTCGGAGTCGATGATCGCGATGAGCTGTTCGGCGATGCTGCGGGCGTCGTCACCGGTCAGACCCAGGAAGAGCGTGACCATCCGGGCGACCCGCTCGGGATCCTGCAGCATGTCGTTCTGCATGGCGAAGAAGTCGACGTCGCCGAGCGGGACGTCCCAGAACTTCTGCGCGGCGCGGAAGGCCCGCGACATCGAGTTCTGGTACTGCGCGGGCAGACCGTAGTCGGCCTGGTCCGCCGACGAGCCGTACAGGACCGCGTCGTAGGTCGGGTAGTCCAGGACACCGAAGATGACCAGGATGAACAGCGTGCCGATGTCGATGCCGCCGACAACCTCGTCCGCCCAGGCGCTGAAGGCGGTGTCACCGCACTCGTAGTCGCCGGGGTCGATGGCTGCCGCGATGGCGTTGCGCAGACCGGAGGGCTCGATGCCGGACTCGGCCCGCACGGCGGCGAGGCGGGCACGCCAGTCCGCGGGTAGCTGCGCGGCGATCTTGTCGATCTTCGCCTGGGTCACCGGGTCGGTCGTGGTGGCGGTGGCGAGGTCGTAGGTGTAGGTCTGCGACGCGGTGGTCGCGCGGGCGGGTTCCGCCGCGGCGGCCGGCAGTCCGGGCCCCACGATGAGGGCCATGCTGGAGACTGCGGTGACCAGCCAAAGGGCGTTTTTCCTCATGTACGCTCCCTGGGTTGTTCGGCCGGGAGCCGCCCGCGATGCGGACGGCTCCGGTGCAGTCAGCATCGGGTCCGGCCCGGCGAAACGACAGGGCCCGCAGGTGGCGGAAAGTCGCCATGGCCGAATCCAGACGCACTCGCAGGGCCGGTGGCCGCACGCTGCCCCAACGGCAGATTCGATAATGCACATTATGTCAAGTAAGTAGGTTCCGGGCCTCCCCGTCGGTCAGGGCACGACCGGATCGGCGAGGACCGCCGCCAGGACCCGCACCTGCTCCTCGTGCCGGTCGCCCGGACGCGCCAGCTGGATGAGCGCCTTCCACAGCGCCCAGCCACGGGCGCGCCGCCAGGCGTCGTCGGGCAGGCCGACCGCCTCGCGGAACACCTGCCGCTCCGGACCCACGAACCAGGTCCAGGCCGGCACCAGGTCGCACGCCGGGTCCCCGACACCGCAGGTGCCGAAGTCGATGACCGCGGACAGCCGCCCGCCCGCCACGAGCAGGTTGCCCACGGCGACGTCGCCGTGGAACCACACCGGCGGCCCCGGCCACGCCGAGGTCAACGCGTGCGCCCAGACGTCCCGGCAGGCGGCGGTGTCCACCCGGCCGCGCAGCACGTCCAGGGCGTCCTGCACCTCGTCGCCGTAGGCGCTCGGGTGGCAGCCCCGGAAGAAGGAGTGCCGCCCGGCAGCCGGACCGCCGGCAGCGGGCGCCCGTCGCAGCGCGGTGAGGAAAGCGCCGAGGTCGCGCGCCACGGCCGGCCGGTCGACCTGCCCGGCGGCCTCCAGGGTGTCGCCGGGCAGCCAGCGCCGCACCGACCAGGGGTACGGGTAGCCGGCGCCGGGCGCTCCGACGGCGAGCGGTTCGGGTACGGGCAGCGGCAGGCGGCGGGCCAGTTCCGGCAGGCAGCGGTCCTCCTTGGCGACGCCGGGCACGTAGCCCTCGGCGCTGGGTAGTCGCACGACGAGGTCGTCGCCGAGGCGGAACGTCCGGTTGTCCCACCCCTGCCGGTCCACCGGAGCGACCGGCAGGTGCGCCCATCGTGGAAACTGCGCGGCGACGAGCCGGCGTACGAGTTGTTCGTCGAGGTCCACCACGGGACCAGTCTGTGTGGCGGGACAAGTGGTTTCCCGGGTCGCTCCCCCGGACCGGGCCCTGACAGGAACGCGAAAATCATGCATAATATGCCTTATGCATGACAAACCGGACGAATCGGTGGAGCGGCTGATCGAGGAGTTCCTGACCGCCCGGGCCACCCGGAAGCCCTCCCCCCATACCCTGGCCGCGTACCGGCGGGACCTGACCACCGTGGCGGGCCTCGTGGCTACCGGGGACGGCACCACTCCCCTCCCCCTCGACCAGCTCCGCGTCACCGCCCTGTCCCCCCGGGTCATGCGCGCGGCGTTCGCCCGCTTCGCCGCTCCCCGCGCCGCCGCCTCCGTCCACCGTGCCTGGTCCACCTGGAACAGCTTCTTCACGTTCCTGGTGGCCGAGGGTGTCGTACCGGGGAATCCGATGCCGGCGGTGGGGCGGCCCCGGACGCCGCTCCCCCAGCCCAAGCCGCTGCGGGGCGAGGACACCCCGGAGGAACTGCTGGCCGCGGTGGCCCGGGAGGACGGCCGGCAGCGCGACCCGTGGCCGGAGCGGGACCTGGCGGTGCTGGCGTTGGCGCTCTGCGCGGGCCTGCGCCTGTCGGAGCTGCTGGCGTTGCGGGTGGCGTCGGTGGCCGGCCGGGCCGGTGAGCGCCGGGTGGACGTGGCCGGCAAGGGCGGCCGGCCGCGCACGGTGCCGATCGAGGCGGGTGTGGACCGGGTGCTGGTGGACTACCTGGACAGCCGGCGGCGGCGGTTCGGGGCGCGCACCGTCCGGCCGGATGCGCCGCTGCTGGTGGATCGGCAGGGAGAGCCGCTGCGCCGCGGCGGCCTGCAGTACCTGGTGGAGTCGTGTTACCGGCGGGCGGGGATCGGTGACCGGGTGCCGCGGGGTGCGCGGTTGCACGCGTTGCGGCACACGTTCGCGACGCGGTTGGCGGAGGACGGGGCGAGCGCGGCGGAGATCATGCGGTTGCTGGGGCACGCGTCGTTGGCGTCGTCGCAGACGTACATCGAGGTGACGGCGGGTCAGCAGCGCGCGGCGGTGGCGTCGAACCGCACGAACCGGGCCCTGGCCGGTCTGGTGGCGCGGCGGGAGGGGTCCTGAGCGGGCAGCATGGTCGGGATGCGGGTGGGTGATGCGCGGGCGGTGGCGGTGCAGTGGGTGCGCGGGGAGATGGCCCGGGATCCGTCGATCGGGGGCGCGTTCTTCAGCGGGTCGACGGTGGGTCTGCCGGATGAGGCGGTGCTGGCGCCGTCGTCGGATGTGGACGTGCTGCTGGTGCGGGACGCCGCGGGGGCGAAGGTGGGCAAGTTCCGGCACCGTGGGGTGCTGTTGGAGGTGTCGGCGCTGACGTGGGCGGAGTTGGGGTCGCCGGCGGACGTGCTGGGTTCGTGGGTGTTCGCGCCGATGTTCCGCGCGGATGCGGTGATCGCGGACCCGTCGGGCCGGCTGGCGGCGATCCGGGACCGGGTGACGGCGGGGTTCGCGGATCCGGTGTGGGTGCGGCGGCGGTGTGCCGGGGTGCGGCGGCGCATCGAGGGTGGGTTGGCGCGGCTGGACGACGGTGCGTCGCTGGCGGAGCAGGTGCTGGCGTGGGTGTTCCCCACGTCGGTGCTGGCGGTGTTGCCGGCGGTGGCGGGGTTGCGGGATCCGACGGTGCGGCGGCGGTACGTGCTGGCGCGGGAGGTGTTGGCCCGGTACGGGTTCGCCGACCGGTACGAGGAGTTGCTGGCGTCGCTGGACGGCGGTGGGGTGGGTCCGGGTCGGGTGCGGGAGCACCTGGCGGGGTTGGCGGTGACGTTCGACGAGGCGGCGCGGGTGGCGCGTACCCCGTTTCCGTTCGTCGCGGACCTGTCGGCGGCGGGGCGGCCGGTGGTGCTGGACGGGAGCGCGGAGCTGGTGGCGGCGGGCGCGCACCGGGAGGCGATGTTCTGGGTCGTGGTGACGTACGCGCGGTGTCACGCGGTGCTGGCGGTGGACGCGCCGGAGCGGGAGCGGGCGTTGCGGCCGGCGTTCGAGGCGGTGTTGGCGGACCTGCGGGTGGCGTCGGTGGTGCAGCGGCGGCGGCGGGCGGCGGCGCTGGTGGGGTCGTTGCCGCGATGGGCGGCGGTGGCGGATGCGGTCGTGGAGCGGGCTGTGGCAGGCTGAGGGGTGAACGCGACTGGCGGCACGGGGATGGGCAACCATCGGGGAGCTCGGCGCGGGGGTCGACCGCCTGGGCCTCCGTGGGCGGGGTGCGGCATGTCTTCTTCGGGTACGACGACGGCGCGGCTGCTGCCGGGTGCGCCGGTGGCGGCGCAGGTGCTGGCGGAGGTCGCCGAGTCGGTGGTGGCGTTGCGCGCGGCCGGGGTGACGCCGGCGTTGGCGACGGTGCTGGTGGGCGACGACGACGCGAGCGCGGGTTACATCAGGATCAAGCAGCGGCAGGCGGCGGAGCTGGGTTTCGTGTCGCCGCACGTGCATCTGCGGGCGTCGGCGTCGCAGGCGGACCTGCACGCGGTGCTGGCGGATTTCAACGCGGACAAGGCCGTGCACGGGGTGCTGGTGCAGTATCCGATCCCGGGGCATCTGGACTACGACCGGGCCCTGGCGGAGCTGGACCCGGACAAGGACGTGGACGGGATGCATCCGGTGAACATGGGCCGGTTGGCGTTGGGGTTGCCGGGTCCGTTGCCATGCACGCCGGCGGGGATCGAGGCGTTGCTGGCGTTCCACGGGGTGCCGGTGGCGGGCCGGGAGGTGGTGATCCTGGGTCGGGGCGCCACGCTGGGCCGGCCGTTGGCGATGTTGCTGGCGCAGAAGCGGCCGACGGCGAACGCGGCGGTGACGGTGGTGCACACGGGGGTGCCGGACTGGCCGCGGTACACGCGGCGGGCGGACATCCTGGTGGCGGCGGCCGGGGTGCCGGGGATCGTCCAGCCGGAGCATGTGCGTCCGGGTGGTGTGGTGGTCGGTGGCGGGGTGCGTTACGAGGGGCGGCGGCTGCTGCCGGACGTGGACGAGTCGTGTGCCGAGGTGGCGGGGGCGATCACGCCGCGGGTCGGCGGGGTGGGTCCGACGACGGTGGCGATGTTGTTCCGCAACGCGGTGCGCGCGGCGGAGCGGGCGTCCGGGCTGGGCTGAGCGGCCGGCCGGGCGCGGTCAGCCGAGGTCGACGATGAGCGGCCGGTGGTCGGAGATGGTGGACAGCGGGGTGTCGACGGCGGTGACCGGGGGCAGCCGGTCGAGGCCGCGCCGGTCGGCGAGGATGTGGTCGAGCTGCACCCGGGGTTGCCCGGCCGGGTAGGTGGGGCGGCGGCCCAGGGGGCGCCAGCGGGTCAGCAGGGCGGCGGGGCCGGCGGGCAGGTTGAGGTCGCCGAGGAGGATCCGCGGGGCGGGCAGCGTGCGCAGGGCGCGGACGACGCGGCGCAGCTGCAGGATGTTCCAGCCGGGCACGAAGGACAGGTGGGTGGCGGCGACGGTGAGCGGCCCGTGGGGGGTGTCGAGGACGGCGGCGAGGACGACGCGGGGTTCGTCGCGGAGCAGGACGAGCCCGCCGCCGGGGCCGGGGACGTAGATGGGTGACCGGACGGGGGCGGGGCGCAGGCGGGTGACCTGCCAGGAGCGGACCGGGTGGCGGCTGACCAGGCCGACGCCGTAGAGGGGTTCGCCGTGGCCGTCGTCGTCGTGGGTGAGGGGGCGGAACTGTTCGCCGGGGGTGCCGACGACGGCGGCGGCGAAGCGGTGTTCGGGGGCGTCGAGGGCGCGGGCGGCGATGGCGGTGAGGTCGAGGCGGCCGCTGCGGGTCTGGTCGCGGTCGACCTCCTGCAGGGCGAGGACGTCGGCGTCGAGTGCGGTGACGGCGGCGGCGAGCCGGTCGGGGTCGACGAGTCCGTCGGTGAGGGACCGGCCGTGCAGCAGGTTGAAGGTGGCCAGGCGCACCTGCACACCCTACGTCCGCGTGGCAGGCTTGCCTGGTGCTGAAGGCGTTGCTGTGTTCGATGCTCGTGTTCGTGGCCGTGGCGTCGCTGGGTCTGTGGTTGCGGCGGCTGCGGGGGCGTTGAGCTGCGGTGACGCTGGCCACAGGGCGTCTCGTCGGGCTGGTGGGGGTGGGCAGAATGGCGGCCCGTGGATCCTCTGTCGCTGACGACCCTGTTGAGCGCGGCCGCTCTGGCGGGCTGGGTGGACGCCGTGGTGGGCGGTGGTGGCCTGTTGCTGCTGCCGGCGCTGCTGCTGGGCGCGCCGGGGGTGCCGGTGGCGACGGCGTTGGGCACGAACAAGCTGGCCGCGATCTTCGGTACGTCGACGGCGGCGGTGACGTACGCGCGGCGCACGAAGCTGGACTGGGCGGTGGCGGGGCCTGCGGCGGGGTTGGCGGTGCTGACGGCCGGGTTGGGCGCGGCGCTGGCGGGTGCGGTGCCGGCGGGGGCGTACCGGCCGGTGGTGCTGGTGGTGCTGGTGTCGGTGGCGGTGTTCGTGCTGACCCGGCCGCGGCTGGGCGTGGTGTCGTATCCGGGGCGGCGTACGCCGGTGCGGGTGGCCGTGGCGGTGGCGGTGGCCGGTCTGGGCATCGCGCTGTACGACGGGTTGATCGGCCCGGGCACGGGGACGTTCCTGGTGTTGGCGTTCACCGCGCTGGTGGGGTCGGATTTCGTGCACGCCTCGGCGATGGCGAAGGTGGTCAACGCGGGCACGAACCTGGGTGCGCTGGTGGTGTTCGCGGCGACGGGGCACGTGTGGTGGCTGCTGGGCGCGGCGATGGCGGTGTGCAACGTCGCCGGTGCGGCGGTGGGCGCGCGGATGGCGTTGCGGCGCGGCTCGGGTTTCGTGCGGGTGGTGCTGCTGGTCGTGGTGGTGGCGCTGGTGGGCAAGCTGGGCTACGACCAGTGGGTGGCGGTGTGAGGCGCTGACCGCCGGCGTGTGATCATCGGCGGGTGGCTGTGCGCGCCGAACACGACCGTGCCGTCCTCGCCGGGCTGTTGGGTCGGGACCCGGTGCTGCACGCCTACCAGTTGGGCGATCTGGACGACTTCTTCTGGCCGTACACGTCCTGGTTCCGGCGGGGCGACGAGGTGGTGCTGCTCTACCACGGTGTCGAGCTGCCCACCCTGCTGGCGTTCGCGCCGCCGGAGCGCGCCGGGGACCTGGCGGCGCTGCTGGCCGAGGCGGCGCCGGTGCTGCCGGCCCGGCTGTGGGCGCACCTCTCCCCCGGCCTGGACGCCACGGTGGCCCGCTGGTACGCGGTGTCCGACGCCGCCGCGCATTACCGGATGGCGTTGACGGACCCGGCCCGGCTGGCGGCGGTGGCGCCGGCCGGGGAGCCGCTGGGTCGCGCCGACCTGCCGGAGCTGCGGGAGCTGTACGCGGCGGCGTATCCGGGCAACTGGTTCGACCCGCGGATGCTGGACACCGGCCGCTACGTCGGGGTGCGGGAGGACGGCCGGCTGGTGGCGGTGGCCGGGGTGCACGTGTGGTCGCCGACGTGGCGGGTGGCGGCGCTGGGCAACGTGACCTCCCACCCGGACGTGCGGGGGCGGGGTCTGGCCGGGGCGGCCGTGGCGGCGCTGTGCGCCGGGATGCGGGCCACGGTCGACCACGTGACCCTCAACGTCAAGGCCGACAACGTCGCGGCGGTGCGTCTCTACGAGCGGCTCGGCTTCACCCGGGTCGCCGACTTCACCGAGTGCGCGCTGCACCGCCTGCCGTGACCGCCTGACCGCTCAGTCTGTCCTGTCCAGCCGCCACGCCGGGTCAACAACCCGACCCTGACCTGGGCTTGTGTCGGACCGGTCCGGCGCGGCCCAGCCCCTAGCGTCTGGCTTCGAGGCCGCGCCCGGGGCGGGCGCGGCGGAGCTGAAGGAGACACGATGGGTTTCACAGCAGTGCCCCGGGGGCGAAGAACGGCGGTGACCGTGGCTGCCGCGGTGACCGCGTTGATCACGGCCACGCCGGCCTGGGCGGCGCCCGGCGTCGACCCGGCCACCGTGGACCGGTCCGCGGACCCCGGCGCCACCATTGGCATCGGCAAGGTGGTCTCGACGCCGCCGATCCCGCCGAACCCGGACGTGGTGCTGCTGGTCGACACGACCGGCAGCATGGGCGCGGCGATCGCCAACGTCCGCACCAACCTGCAACAGGTGATCAACAACGTGCGCGGGGCGCAGCCCAGCGCACAGTTCGCGGTGGCCTCCTACCGCGACGAGGGCGACGGCGCGGAGCTGTTCCGGGTCCGGCAGAACCTGACCGACGATGCCACCGCGTTGCAGAACGCGGTCGACGGGCTGGCCGCCGGCGGCGGTGGCGACGTACCGGAGGCGTGGGTGAACGGCCTGTTCCAGGTCTCCGACGGGGGCATCGCCTACCGCTCGGGCAGCAGCCGGATCGTGGTGCTGGTCGGTGACGCGCCCAGCCATGACCCGAGCGCCGGGCACACCCTGGCCCAGGCCACCGCCGCGCTGCAGGCCGACGACGCCCGCGTGCTCGCGGTCGACGTCACCGGCGGGGGCGGCGGCCTCGACGCGAGCGGGCAGGCCACCACCGTGGCCGCCGCCACCGGCGGGCAGGTGGTCGGCAGCGCCCCGGACACGGTCACCGCGGCGATCCTGTCCGGGCTGCGGGACCTCGACGTGACCGTCACCCCGCAGGTGGTCTGCGACCCGGGCCTGTCGGTGAGCTTCGACGCGCCGTCGAGGACCCAGCAGAGCGGCACCGACGTGCCGTTCGCCGAGACCATCACGGTCGCCGGCGACGCCCCGCAGGGCGCCACCCTGCACTGCACGGTGGACTTCCTGCTCAACGGGCTCTCCGGCGGGCCGGCGTTCGTCGAGCACATCACGGTGCGGGTCAACGACGTGACCCCGCCGACGGTGGTCGTGGACGACCGGACGGTGGAGGCCACCAGCCCCGCCGGCGCGGTGATCAACTACCCGGCGAGCGCCACCGACAACGTCGACGGTCCGCTCACCCCGACGTGCGCGCCGCCGCCCGGCAGCACCTTCCCGCTGGGCGCCACCACGGTCACCTGCACCGCCACCGACGCGGCCGGCAACACCGGCAGCGACACCGCGGTGATGCGGGTGGTCGACACCACCGCGCCGGTGACGCGGTGCGTGCCGACGAACAACCCCAGCGGCGGCAACATCCCCGGCTCGTACAACCCGGACGGGTTCTACCAGCTCACCGCGACGGACATCGTCGACACCGCCGTCGTGGTGTACATCGGCGACGCCGCCGACGCGTCGGTGCGGTTCGGGCCGTTCCCGGCCGGTACGAAGATCAAGCTGGTGCAGGCGCCGGGCGCGCAGTCCCGGGTCAAGGACGGCACCGGCGACATCGACTACAAGGTGACGCTGCGCGGCGACGCGATCATCACGGGCGTGGACGACTCCGGCAACACCTCGACCGCGACCTGCCTGGTGGCCCCGCCGCCGAAGTGACCTGTCGCGACTGACGTGCGGGGGTGGTCGGCGGCGCCGGCCACCCCCGCCGTCGGGTTCAGCGGCCCCGGCTGGGCGAGTCGAAGCGGCCGGCGCGGATCTCCCGCAGGGCCCGGCGGCGGGTGTCGCCGCGCAGCGTGTCCACGTACAGGCGGCCGTGCAGGTGGTCGGTCTCGTGCTGCAGGGCGCGGGCCAGGAACCCGCTGCCGGCGATGGTCAGCGGCTGGCCGTGCTGGTCGAAGCCGTGCGCGGTGGCGTGCATGGCCCGCGGCGTCGGGAAGTACAGCCCGGGGATGGACAGGCAGCCCTCGTCGTCGTCCTGGCGCTCCTCGGACAGCTCCAGCGTCGGGTTGATCAGGTGGCCGCGGTGCCCGTCGGCGTCGTAGACGAACACCTGCGCGTTCACCCCGATCTGCGGGGCCGCGACGCCGGCCCGGCCGGGCGCGCCGAGCAGCGTGTCCATGAGGTCCTGCACGAGCGCGCGCAGGTCGGCGTCGAAAACGGTCACCGGCTCGGACGGGGTGCGCAGCACGGGGTCGCCGATGATCCGGATCGGGCGCATAGTCATGCCCGGAAGGCTATCCGCCCGTTACCCCGGCGGGTGCGGCACCCGCCCGGTCGCGGACCAGGACCTCGACGCCGTCGAGCAGGCGGGCCAGCCCGAACTCGAAGGCGCGGGCCGGGTCGCCGGCGGCCTGGTACTCCTCGCCGGCGGCGGCGCCGACCCGGGCGGCGAGGGGAAACCGGTTCGGGTCGAGGACCTTTTCCAGGTACGGGGCGTGCGCGTACCACCACTGCTGCTCGGTCATCCCGGTGTCCCGGGCGGCCTGGGCCGCCTCCACGGCGGGGCGGGCCGCGCCGTGGACGTAGCCGGTGACCAGGGTGACCACGGCGTCCATCTCCAGGTCGGTCAGCCCGATGCCGTCGACGGCGCGCAGCTCGTACTCGTACTTGGCGATCAGGTTCGGGCCCAGCGGCGGGCGGGTGGTGGCGACCTGCAGCAGCCACGGGTGCCGCAGGTAGAGGGCGAAGTTCTCCCGGGCGATCTGCGCGAGCCGGCCCCGCCAGCCGCCCGGCACCTGCTCGGGGCGGGCCGTCTCGCCGTAGACGGTGTCGAGCATGACGTCGAGCAGCTCACCCTTGCCGGGCACGTGCGTGTAGAGGGTCATGGTGCCCACCCCGAGCCGCTCGGCGACCCGGCGCATCGACAGCGCGGCCAGCCCGTCGGCGTCGGCGACCTCGATGGCCGCGCGCACGATCCGCTCGACGGAGAGGTCGCCGCCCTTGCGGCTGGCCTTCTCCCGGGTACGCCAGAGCAGGGCGAGGCTGCGCGCCGGGTCCCCGGTGCCGCTGTACTCGGTGGTCACCCGCCGACTGTACCGACCCCCCTTGTCGTATGGTGTACGGTACGGCGTACTGGACAAGGGAGCGGAGGGGCGATGCGACGGGACGGACCGGCGATCGAGGCGGAGGGCCTGCGCAAGCACTACGGCGACCAGGCCGCACTGGACGGCGTCGACCTGGCGGTGCCCGCGGGCACGGTCTGCGCGGTGCTCGGGGTGAACGGGGCCGGCAAGAGCACCCTGGTCCGCATCCTGACCACCCTGCTGCGCGCCGACTCCGGGGTCGCCCGGGTCGCCGGGTTCGACGTGCGCCGGCAGGCCGACCGGGCCCGCGCGCACCTGGGCCTGGTCGGCCAGCACGCGGCGGTCGACGAGGTCCTCGGCGGCCGGCAGAACCTGGTGCTGTTCGGCCGGCTGCACCACCTCTCCCCGGCCCGCGCCGCGGCCCGCGCCGACGACCTGCTCGACCGCTTCGACCTGGCCGCGGCCGCCCACCGGCCGGTGGCCGGCTGGTCCGGCGGAATGCGCCGCCGGCTCGACCTGGCCGCCGCGCTGATCGTCGACCCGCCGGTGCTGTTCCTCGACGAACCCACCACCGGCCTGGACCCGCGCGCCCGCAGCGACGTCTGGGACGCCGTGCGCGGCCTGGTCGGCGCCGGGACCACCGTCCTGCTCACCACCCAGTACCTGGAGGAGGCCGACCGGCTCGCCGACAACGTACGGGTGCTCCACCACGGGCGGGTGACCGCCGACGGCACCCCGGAGGAGCTGAAGTTGACCCTCGGCGGCGACCGGATCGACGTGGTGCTGCACCACCCCGACGACCTGACCCCGGCCGCCGCGGCCGTCGCCGCCGCCACCGGCGTGACACCCACCGTCGACCGCGCCGCGCTGCGCCTCAGCGTCCCGGTCACCGACCGGGTCGCCGCGCTCGCCGCGGTGCTGCGCGCCGTGGAGGCAGCCGGCCTGCGCGCCAGCGACGTGGCGGTGCGCCGCCCCACCCTCGACGAGGTGTTCCTGCACCTCACCGACTCCCGCACGGAGGTGCCGGCATGAGCGTCCTGCCGCTGTCCCGGGCCCGCTGGGCCGCCGCCGACACCGCCGTCCTGACCGGCCGGACCCTCGCCCACTGGGCCCGCCGCCCCGGCGAGGTGCTGTTCGGCCTGCTGTTCCCCGTCCTGCTGCTGCTGATGTTCGGCTACCTGTTCGGCGGTGCCATGGCACTGTCCGACGGTGACGGGGTGCCGGCACTGTCCGACGGCGCCGGCTACCGGGAGTTCCTGCTGCCCGGCATGGTGGCCATGACCATGCTCTTCGGCGTCGAGACCACCTACACGGCGGTGGCCGTGGACACCGCCCGTGGCGTGACCGACCGGTTCCGGTCGCTGCCCATGAGCCGCGCCGCGGTGGTCACCGGCCGCGCCGTGGCCGACCTGCTGCACTCCGCGGTGGCCCTCGCCGTGGTGCTCGCCTGCGGCGTCCTGATCGGCTGGCAGCCGCACCGCGGCCCGGCCGCCGCCCTGGCCGCGGTGGCGCTGCTGCTGCTCCTGCGCTTCGCGATGATCTGGCTCGGGGTGTACCTGGCGCTGCTGCTGCGCCGCCCCGAGGCGGTCGCCGCCCTGCAGATCCTGGTCTGGCCGCTGGGCTTCGCCTCCAACGCGTTCGTCGCCCCGGCCACCATGCCCGGATGGCTCGCCGCGGTCGCCGCCTGGAACCCGCTGTCGGCCACCGTCGCCGCCACCCGGGACCTGTTCGGCAACCCCGGCTGGGGCGCCGGCTCGTGGCCCGCCGAGCACGCGGTCGCCCTGGCGGTGGCCTGGCCGCTGCTGCTGGTCGCCGTGTTCCTGCCGCTGTCCGTGCGCCGCTGGCAACGCCTGGCCCGCTGAAGCCGGCCGAGCGCGACCGGCGTCGCGCGCCAGCGGCTCAGGCAGGGCGTGGCTCAGGGCCGGCTGTGGCTCAGGGCCGGCTGTGGCTCAGGCAGGGCTTGGCTCAGGCAGGGCTTGGCTCAGGCAGGGCTTGGCTCAGGCAGGGCGGCCGGCGCGGCTCAGCCCGTCGCCCGCCCGGCCGGAGCGGGCGGCCCGGGTCAGGCCGGTCAGCCCGCCGCCCGCCCTGCGCGAGCGGGCGGCGGGGGTCAGGCTGGCGGTCGGGTGGGCGCCAGGCCGGTGTCGGCGATCCGGTCGCGCAGCGGGCGGCGGCGCAGCGCGGCGAGCACCGCGTACAGCTCGTCGGCCAGGGGTACGGGCAGCTCGGCGTCCAGCCCCCGCATGGCGGTGGTGGTGGCCGCCCACTCGGCCTCGATCACCGGCAGCAGGGCGCGCGCCCGGTCGGTGAGGCTGACGATGCGCTGCCGGGCGTCCGCGCCGGGTGTCAGGACGACCAGGCCGGCGCGGGCCATCTGGGCGACGGTCTGGCTGGCCGCGGAGTGGGTGACGCCCACCCGGGCGGCCAGGTCGCGGATCGCGAGGGGGCCGTCGGCGACCAGCACCCGCACCAGCGGTGAGAAGCGCGGCCGGTAGTCGGCCAGGTCGAGGTCGGCGTAGACGGCGGCGACGTCGCCGTCGAGCACCTCCAGGACGTGGCGCAGCAGGGTGCCGAGGGCCTCGCGGTCGGGGATGGCGGTCACGTCCGCTAATGTAACAGCGCTGTTGTATCCGGGCCGTGGGAGGGGAACCCGATGTATCCACCGATCGAGCCGTACGCGCAGGGCCAGCTCGACGTCGGCGACGGCCAGCGGATCCACTGGGAGACCTGCGGCAACCCCGACGGCCGGCCGGCCCTCGTGGTGCACGGCGGCCCCGGCTCCGGCGCGGGCGCCTCCTGGCGGCGGCTGTTCGACCCGGCCGCCTACCGGATCATCCTGTTCGACCAGCGCGGCTGCGGCCGCAGCACCCCGCCCGCCAGCGACCCGGCCACCGACCTGTCCGTCAACACCACCGCCCACCTGCTGGCCGACATGGAACGGCTGCGCGCGCACCTGGGCGTCGACCGGTGGCTGCTCTGCGGCGCCTCCTGGGGCTCGTCGCTGTCCCTGGCGTACGCCCAGCGCCACCCGGAGCGGGTCACCGCGCTCGTGCTGTTCAGCGTGGTCGCCAACACCCGCCGTGAGATCGACTGGGTCACCCGGGACATGGGCCGGGTCTTCCCCGAGGAGTGGGCGCGGTTCCGTGACGGCGTGCCGGCGGCCGAGCGCAACGGCGACCTGTCCGCCGCGTACGCGCGGCTGGTCAACGACCCCGACCCGCGCGTGCGCGACCAGGCCGCCCGGGACTGGTGCGCCTGGGAGGACGTGCACGTCTCCCTGGCCGGCGGATACCAGGCCAGCCCCCGCTACGCCGACCCGGAGTTCCGGGCCGGCTTCACCCGGCTGGTCACCCACTACTTCAGCAACCTGGGGTTCCTGCCCGACGGGCAGCTGCTGCGCGACGCCGGCAAGCTCGCCGGGATCCCCGGCGTGCTGGTGCAGGGCCGCCTGGACGTCAGCGGCCCGCCGGACATCGCCTGGCAGCTCACCCGGGACTGGCCCGACGCCCGGCTGGAGATCGTCGAGTCCGGCGGCCACGGCAGCGGCCACGGGGTGGGCGAGCGGGTCGTGGCCGCCCTGGACGCCTTCGCCCGCGCCTGACCCGCCGCGGTCTCCGCCGGCCGCCGGCAGGACGCGGCCGTCGGCCGGCCGCTGGCAGGACGCGCTCGGCCGCCGGTGGGGCGTGGAGCGGAGCGGGTCAGCCGGCGGCGAGCAGGGCCCGGATCGGGGCGGCCTTCGCGGCGGCCTCGGCGACCTCGGCGGCCGGGTCGCTGCCCCAGGTGATGCCGCCGCCGGCCCACAGGTGCAGCCGTTCGGCGTCCGCGGCGGCGGTGCGGATGGTCAACCCCAGGTCGACGCGGCCGGGACCGACCCAGCCGAGCGCGCCCATGCTCGCGCCGCGGCCGACCGGCTCCAGGGCGGCGATCTCGTCGAGGGCGGCGAGCTTCGGGGCGCCGGTGACCGACCCGCCGGGGCAGAGCGCGCGCAGCAGGCCGGCCAGGCCCAGCCCGTCGGCGGGCGCGGCGGACACCGTCGACTCGGCCTGCCACAGGTCACACCACCGGCGTACGGCGAACAGCTCGTCGACCCGCACCGAGCCGGTGCGGGCCACCCGGGCCAGGTCGTTGCGCTCCAGGTCGACGATCATGACGTGCTCGGCGCGTTCCTTGGCCGAGGCGAGCAGCTCGCGGCGGCCGGCCGGGGTGGCGGGGCGGGTGCCCTTGATCGGCCGGGTGACCAGGCGGCCGTGTTCGAGCGCCACGAGGGTCTCCGGTGAGGCGCAGCCGATCGCCCAGCCGAGCCCGGACAGGGTGCCGCCGTAACGGGCGCCGGGCAGCGCGCCCAGGCGCGCGAGGGCGGGCAGCGGGTCGCCGGCGTACCCGGCGGCGGCGTGGCCCACGACGTTGACCTGGTAGACGTCGCCGCGCCCGATGGCCGCCCGGACCGCCGTCACCGCCTCGGCGTGCGCGCCGGGGGTCCAGCTGTCCCGCCACGGGCCCAGCCACCAGCCGCCGCCCGGTCCGGGGCCGGCCGGCGGGGCGGGCCGGTCGGTGTGTCCGTAGACCACCACGGCCAGGTCCGGCAGCGCCGGCACGGGGGTGGGCGCCCCGGCGGCGCCGCCGGCCGCGCGGGCCCCGGCGGCGGCGGACAGGAACAGGGCGGCGCCGCAGGCCCCCCGCGGGTCGTGGGCGGCCGGCCGGGCCAGGTCGGACAGGGCCACACCGTGCGCGGCCAGGAAATCCTCGGCCAGCGCCGCCGGGTCGCCGCCGTCGGCCAGCCACCATTCCAGCCGGGCCCGCTCCACGAGCCGGGCCCGGCACTCCGGCGGCGCCCCGGGGACGTCGACCCCTACCCTTGGGAGCGCTTCCACACCGTCCGGTCGGTTCACACTCATCCGTTCAGCCGATTTCGGGTGAACAAGCCGCATCCTTGCTCGATAGCGCGCGCTTTCACTTGGTACTGTGCGTCACTGGTCATGTGAACCATGACACAGTGCCCCCACAGTCCGGAGAACCCGATGTGCCAGCACCTACCCACCTGCCCCTCCGCTGAGGCGACCGATCGCGAAGCCGCACGCGTCATCGCCTGCTTCCGTGAGCAGGGCTGGAGCCTGCTCTGCAACGGTGTCATCGTCTTCGAGGACACCGGTGAGCTGCTCCCCGACGGCAGCACCATCGCCCCGCACCGCGGCCCCGCCCGACACGCCCTCGTCGCCTGACCGATCACGCTCCGTCATGGAGCGTACGCGTCGACCCACCGGTCGACGCGCCGGCCGGGGCGGCGGCACTGCACCGCCCCGGCGCGCTGCGCCTCAGCTCTCGAACGCCTCCGGCGCGGGACACGAGCAGACCAGGTTCCGGTCGCCGTACGCGCCGTCGATCCGCCGCACCGGCGGCCAGTACTTCCCCGCCCGATCCACCGCGCCCGGGTACGCGCCCACCGACCGCGGGTACGGGTGCGGCCACTCGTCACCCGACACCATCGCCGCGGTGTGCGGCGCGTTGGACAGCGGGTTGTCCCCCGCCGGCCACTCCCCCGAGCCCACCTTGTCGATCTCCGCGCGGATGGCGATCATCGCGTCGCAGAACCGGTCCAGCTCGGCCAGGTCCTCGCTCTCGGTCGGCTCCACCATCAGCGTGCCGGCCACCGGGAACGACATCGTCGGCGCGTGGAAGCCGTAGTCGATGAGCCGCTTCGCCACGTCGTCGACGGTCACGCCGGTCGCCTTCGTCAGCGGCCGCAGGTCCAGGATGCACTCGTGCGCCACGAGGCCCTTGTTGCCGGCGTACAGCACCGGGAAGTGCTGCCGCAGCCGCGCGGCCACGTAGTTCGCCGCGAGGACCGCCACACCGGTGGCCCGGGCCAGCCCCTCGGCGCCCATCATCCGCAGGTACGCCCACGGGATCGGCAGGATCCCCGCCGACCCGTGGTTCGCCGCGGAGATCGCCGGCCGCCCGTCGACGTGCGCGCCGAGCGGGTCGCCGGGCAGGAACGGCGCCAGGTGCGCGCGCACCGCCACCGGGCCCACGCCGGGACCGCCGCCGCCGTGCGGGATGCAGAACGTCTTGTGCAGGTTCAGGTGCGACACGTCCGCCCCGAACCGGCCCGGCTTGGCGAACCCGACGAGGGCGTTGAGGTTCGCGCCGTCGACGTACACCTGGCCGCCGGCGTCGTGCACCTTCGCGCACAGCTGCGCGATGCCCGTCTCGTACACGCCGTGGGTGGACGGGTAGGTCACCATGATCGCGGCGAGCGCGTCCCGGTGCTTGTCGATCTTCGTGTCGAGGTCGACCAGGTCGACGTTGCCGTCGGCGTCGCAGCCGACCACGACCACCCGCATGCCGGCCATCACGGCCGACGCGGCGTTGGTGCCGTGCGCCGACGACGGGATCAGGCACACGTCGCGGTGCGCCTCCCCGCGCTCCCGGTGGTAGGCCCGGATGGCCAGCAGCCCGGCCAGCTCACCCTGCGACCCGGCGTTGGGCTGCACGCTGACCGCGTCGTAGCCGGTCACCTCGGCCAGCCACCCCTCCAGCTGGGCGATCAGCTCCCGGTAGCCGGCGGTCTGCTCGGCCGGGGCGAACGGGTGCAGGTGCGCGAACTCCGGCCAGGTGATCGGCTCCATCTCGGTGGTGGCGTTCAGCTTCATGGTGCACGAACCGAGCGGGATCATGCCCCGGTCCAGGGCGTAGTCGAAGTCCGACAGCCGGCGCAGGTAGCGCAGCATCGCCGTCTCCGAGTGGTGGGTGCGGAACACCGGGTGGGTGAGGAAGTCACTGCCGCGGGCCAGGTCGCCGGGCAGCGCCGCGTCGACCTCGCCGTCGACCCCGGCCACGCCGAACGCCGCCCACACCTCCGCCAGGTGCGCGGCCGTGGTGGTCTCGTCGCAGGAGATGGCGACCCGGTCGGCGTCGACCAGCCGCAGGTTCACGTTGCGCCGCGCGGCGGCGGCCACCACCTCGGCGGCCCGCCCCGGCACGGTGGCCGTGACGGTGTCGAAGAACGCGACGTCCGCGACCTGCACGCCCCCGGCGCGCAGCCCGGCCGCGAGCCGCGCCGCCGCCTCATGGGTACGCCGGGCGATGGCCCGCAGCCCGTCGGGGCCGTGGTAGACGGCGTACATGCCGGCCATCACCGCGAGCAGCACCTGCGCGGTGCAGATGTTGCTGGTCGCCTTCTCCCGCCGGATGTGCTGCTCGCGGGTCTGCAACGCCAGCCGGTACGCCGGGTTGCCGTCGGCGTCCTTGGACACCCCGACGAGCCGGCCGGGCAGCATCCGCTCCAGCCCGGACCGGACGGCCAGGTAGCCGGCGTGCGGTCCGCCGAAGCCCATGGGAACGCCGAAACGCTGGGTGGTGCCGGCGGCGATGTCGGCGCCGATCTCCCCCGGCGGGCGCAGCAGGGTCAGCGCCAGCAGGTCCGCGGCGACCGTCACCAGCGCGCCGGCGGCGTGCGCGGCCTCCACGAGCGGGGTGTGGTCGCGGACCGCGCCGGACGCCCCCGGGTACTGCAGGTGCAGGCCGAAGAACTCGGCGGGCAGCTCGTCACGCTCCACGTCGAGCACGCGCACGTCGATGCCGAGCGGCTCGGCGCGGCTGGTGATCACCGCGACGGTCTGCGGCAGGGTGTCGGCGTCGACCACGTACACCGGGCTCTTGGTCCTCGACGCGCGGCGGGCCAGGGTCATGGCCTCGGCCGCGGCGGTGCCCTCGTCGAGCATGGAGGCGTTCGCGGTGGCCAGCCCGGTCAGGTCGGTGACCATGGTCTGGAAGTTCAGCAGCGCCTCGAGGCGACCCTGGCTGATCTCCGGCTGGTACGGCGTGTACGCCGTGTACCAGGCCGGGTTCTCCAACACGTTGCGGCGGATCACCGCTGGGGTGTGCGTGCCGTGGTAGCCCAGCCCGATCATCGACACGGCGACGGTGTTGCGGGCGGCCAGGGCGCGCAGCTCCGCGATGGCCTCCCGCTCGCTGGCCGGGGCGGGCAGGTCCAGGGCGCCGTGCCAGCGGATCACCTCGGGGATCGCGGCGTCCATCAGCTCGTCGATGGAGCTGTGACCGACGGTCTCCAGCATCCGGCGCTCGTCGTCCGGGCCGGGGCCGATGTGCCGGTCGGCGAACTGCTCTGCGGTCATGCGCTGCGCTCCTTGCGGGGGCGAGGTCGACGGGTCGGCCTCCCCCTGAGTCGCGCTGACGCGCTCCACAGCGCCTGCCCACGTGGTCCTTTTGCCTGAGAGGTTCCGGGGAGAATCTGCCCCTTCGGCGCCGTCCGGGTGGTTCCCGGGCGGTCTCTCCCACGTGGGTGGTACCGGCATGGTCAACGCTACCAGCGACCATGTTTCCGGCTCATGTCGTACCCCGCCCGGAGGGTCGGTCACACGGCGGCGGGCGCCGGCCGCGCGGCGACCCGGTCGGCCAGCGCGGTGAGCGTCGCGCCCAGCGGCGCGTCGAGGGTGACGGTGGCGTACCCGTCGCCGCGGGTGGGGCCTTGGTTGACGATGGCCACCGGGATGCCCAGCTTCGCCGCGCGCAGCACGAACCGGCGCCCCGACATGACGGTCAGGGACGAGCCGAGCACCAGCAGCGCCCGGGCCCCCTCGACCCGGGCGAAACAGTCGGCGACCCGCGGCGCGGGCACCGTCTCGCCGAAGAACACCACGTCGGGTTTGAGCATCCCGGCGCCGCAGATGCCGCAGTCGACGGTGCGGAAGCGGGCCACCGCCTCGTCGGGCAGGTCCACGTCGCCGTCGGGGTTGACGTGCGCGACGTGCGCGTCGAAACCGGGGTTGGCCTCGGTGAGCCGCCGGTCCAGCTCGTCGCGGGAGGTCAGGTTGCCGCAGTCCAGGCAGGTCACCTCGTCGAGGCGGCCGTGCAGCTCGATCACGCCGGTGGCGCCGGCGGCGGTGTGCAAACCGTCGACGTTCTGGGTGATGATCCCGCCGAGCAGGCCGGCGCGTTGCAGCCGGGCGACCGCCCGGTGCCCGTCGTTGGGGGCGGCCCGGGCGATCAGCCGCCAGCCCAGGTGGCTGCGCGCCCAGTAGCGCCGCCGCGCGTCCGCGTCCCGGGTGAACGCCTGGTAGGTCATCGGGGTGTGCCGGCGGGCCGCCCCGGAGGGCCCCCGGTAGTCCGGGATGCCCGACTCGGTGGACAGGCCGGCGCCGCTGAGCACCACCACGTCCCCGGCGCCCACCAGCCGGGTCAACACCTCGAACGTCTCGGTCACGGCGTCCATGCTGCCTCGCCCGCCCCGCCTCCGGCGAACCCGGGCCCACCGCTCACCCGGTGCGGGCGGGGTCGCGGGGCTAGGTTGAGGGCATGCGCGTCGTCATCGCCGGAGGCCACGGGAAGATCGCCAAGCTGCTGGAGCGGGAACTCGCCGGCCGCGGCGACACCGCCGTCGGGTTGATCCGCAACCCGGAGCACGGGGCCGCGCTGCGCGCCGCCGGCGCCGAACCGGTCGTCTGCGACCTGGAACACACCGACGTCGACACCGTCGCCGGGCACCTGGCCGGCGCCGACGCGGTGGTCTTCGCCGCCGGCGCCGGCCCGGGCAGCGGCGCGGCCCGCAAGGACACCGTCGACCGGGCCGCCGCGGTGCTGCTCGCCGACGCCGCGCAGCGCGCCGGGGTCCGCCGCTACCTGCTGGTCTCCTCGATGGGCGTGGACCGGCTCCCGAGGGCCGGGACCGACGAGGTGTGGGCGGCGTACCTGCGGGCGAAGAAGGCCGCCGAGGACGACCTCACCGGCCGGGACCTCGACGTGACCGTGCTGCGCCCCGGCCGGCTCACCGACGACGCACCGGTCGGCCGGATCACCCTGGCCCGGCACGTCGACCCGGGGCCGGTCACCCGCGCCGACGTGGCGCGGGTCCTGCTCGCCCTGCTGGCCGCCCCGGACACCGCCGGGCTCACCCTGGAACTGGTCGGCGGGGAAACCCCGATCGCCGAGGCGGTCACCCGCGCAGCCGCGCGTTGAGCCGGGCGGCCTGCCGGGTGAGGTGGTCCCGCTCGGGCAGGCTCGCCGCCGCCCGCGCGGCGTCGGCGTAGAGCCGCGCCGCGAGCGCCAGGTCACCGTCGCGCTCGTGCAGGTACGCCGCGACGGCGCCGTGGCGGGGCAGGGCCGGGTCGAGCCCGGACAGGGCGGCCAGGCCGGCGCGCGGGCCGTCGGCCTCGCCGACCGCGACGGCCCGGTTGAGGCGCGCCACCGGACTGTCGGTGAGCCGCACCAACTCGTCGTACCACTCGACGATCTGCACCCAGTCGGTCTCCTCGACCGCCCGCGCGTCGGCGTGCAGCGCGGCGATGGCGGCCTGAGCCTGGAACTCCCCCAGCCGGTCGCGGGCGAGGGCCCGCTGGAGCACGTCGACGCCCTCGGCGATCAGGCGGGTGTCCCACCGGCCCCGGTCCTGCTCCGCGAGCGGCACCAGCCGGCCGTCGGGGCCGGTCCGCGCCGCCCGCCGCGCGTGGTGCAGCAGCATGAGCGCGAGCAGGCCCGCGACCTCCTCGTGCTCGGTCCTGGCCGCCAGCTGCCGCGTGAGGCGGATCGCCTCGCCGGCGAGGTCGACATCGCCCGAATAGCCCTCGTTGAAGACCAGGTAGAGCACGCGCAGCACCGTGGCCACGTCACCGGGCTGGTCGAACCGCACCCCCGACACGGTCCGCTTGGCCCGGCTGATCCGCTGCGCCATCGTCGCCTCCGGCACGAGGTAGGCCCGCGCGATCTGACGTGTGGTCAGGCCGCCGACCGCCCGCAGCGTGAGCGCGACCGCCGAGGCCGGCGTGAGGGACGGATGCGCGCACAGGAAGTACAGCTGCAGCGTGTCGTCCACCACCTCGGCCGGGCCGGGCGTCGGCTCGGCGTCGACGCGGACCTCCCGGTGCCGGCGGGAGGCGTCGGCGCGGGCGGCGTCGAGGAACTTGCGCCAGGCCACCGTGACCAGCCAGCCCTTCGGGTCCCGCGGCGGGTCGTCCGGCCACCCGCGCACGGCCTCGATCAGGGCGTCCTGCACGGCGTCCTCGGCCGCCGCGAAGTCAGCTCCGCGGCGGACGAGGATCCCGATCACGGTGGGGGTGAGGGCCCGCAGCAGGGCCTCGTCCACCGTGTTCACTCCGTGATGGTGGGGGGCTCGGTCAGGAACGGCCGCACCTCGAGCCACTCGTGGATCGGCTTCCCACCGGCGCCCGGGGCCGCGGACAGCTCACCGGCCAGCTCCAGCGCCCGCTCGTAGCTGTCGACGTCGATCACCATCCAGCCGGCGATCAGGTCCTTCGTCTCCGCGAACGGTCCGTCGGTGACCGGCGGCCGCCCGTCGCCGTCGTAGCGGACGAACGTGCCCTCCGGGGAGAGCGCCTGGCCGTCGACGAACTCCCCGGTGCCCTCCAGCCGCGCGGCGAAGTCCCGCATGTACCGCACGTGGGCCGAGACCTCCTCCGGCGTCCACTGGTCCATCGGCACGTCGTTGACGGCCGCCGGCGCGCCCCGGTAGTGCTTGAGCAGCAGGTACTTCATCAGGTTCTCCTCGGTGCGGTACGGCCATCGTCGCCGTGTTCACCCGGGGGACGCAGCCGCACCCACGTTCTCGACATCCCGCCGCGACAATTTTCCGGCGAACTTTCCGGGACCGGCGCGCGCCCGGCCCACCGGGGTGACCCCGGTGGGCCGGGCCGCCGCTCAGCGCTGGTGGCGGGGCAGCGCCACCTGCGGCTGCCCACCGCCGACCGCGGGCACCTCCCGGGCGATCCGCTCCATCGTCCGCGACAGCTGCTCGCTGCCGTCGTCCAGGTGCCGGGCCGCCGCCTGCATGTGCGAGATCATCATCTCGCCGAAGATCCGCAGCGCCTCCCGGGTGGCCACCGAGTCGTCGAAGTTCACCCCGGCGTTGCTGCGGTACTCCGTCACCGCCCGCTCCGCCTCCTGCTTCGCCTCCTCCGCCGCGGCCTGCATGTAGCTCTCGTACTGCATCCGGGCGTACTCGGCGACCCGCCGGGCGTAGTCGTGGGCCTGCGCGATGATCTGCTCGGCCTCCCGCTGCGCCGCCGACAGCAGGTTCACCTCCTTCGCGGCCGGCGTCGGCGCGCCGTTGTCGGCGCTCGGGATCACCCCGTGCCGGTGCAGCTCCAGATGGTCGTTGAGCCGCTCGTTCTCCGCCCGCAGATTCGCCAGCTGGGTGGCCAGCAGATCCAGCTCGTCGGCCACCTGCACCCGGAACCGGTCCACGTCGGCGTGGTCGTAGCCGCGGCGGGTGAACGACGCCGACCCGAACTCCCACCGGCGCACCCGGTCGGCGCTGAGGCGCACCTGCGCCACACCGTGGGTCACCTGGCCCTCATACCTGCTGATCGGGGTCGCGCTCATCGAGCTCCTCCGGAATCGTCAGGGGCGGTCATCGTCCGGAAGGCCGGCCCGTACCAGTGCTTGCCGAAACCCTCGTGGTGCAGCTGACCCGGCTGGTAGCCGGCCTTGGACAGCGCCGCCACCGAATGGCTCACCATCTCGTCGGAGCCGCACACGTACACGTGCCGCGACCGCCAGTCCCCGTCGGCCAGGACCTGGTCGGCCACCTGCACGAACTCGCCCGGCCGCCGCGGATCGGCGCCCGCCACGTACGTCACCCGCAGCCACGGGTACGACGCGGCGAACTTGTCGATCGCCTCGCTGTCGTAGAACTCCAGCCGGGACCGGGCCCCCACGTACAGGTCCACCCGGCGGCCCACGCCCTCCGCGGCGACCTGCTCCAGCAGGGACTTCACCGGCGCCCAGCCGGTGCCACCGGCCAGCAGCAGCAGATCCGACGAGCCGGCCTGCCACAACGTCAACCGGTCACCCACCGGCGCGGCCAGGTGCAACTGGTCGCCCACCGCGCACCCGTACACCAGCCGCGACGACACCGCGCCGCCCGGCGCGGCCCGCACGTGCAGCTCCAGCGTCCCGTCGGGGCGCGGCGCGTTCGCCGGCGAGTAGTAACGCCACGACCGCACCGCCGGGTGCGACACCCCGATCGACTGGCCCGGGGTGAACTGCAGCAGGTACTGCGGCCGCAGCGTGAGCACCGCCACGTCGAACGTGCGCCGCTCGTGCCCGAGGATCTCCGCCACCCACCACGGTGGGGACTTCGTCTCCGCCGCCTGCGCCGAGTCCATCATCACCTGCGCGACCAACCCGTACGCGGCCGCCCAGTCGGCGGCCAGCTCGTCGGTCCACGCCTCGCCGGAGAAGTGCCGCAGCGTCGCGAGCAGCGCCTCACCGACCGCCGGATAGTGCTCGGCGCGCACCGCGAACTTGCGGTGGTCCGCGCCGAGGTCCTGGAGGAACCCGACGAGCTGGTCCACCTGGTCCACGTGGGACACGATGTGCCCCAGCGCGTTCACCAGGCGGTCCCGCTGCCCGGCCATGTTCGTGGGGAACATCTGCCGGGTCTCCGGGTGCGCCAGGAACAGTGTCGAATAGAAGTAGAGCGGGACCTGGTCGCCGTGCGCGGCGACCAGGGACCAACTCTGCTTGAGCCGCCCTGCGTCCACGCTCAGGCGTTCCCCGACGACACGACCTGGTCCTGGACCTGACCCAGCACGACGTGCACGTCGGCGATCACGTCGGCCGGCACCCCCAGCTCGACCAGCGTCGCGGTCAGGTGCTCGCCGACCTTCACGTAGTGCGCCACGGGGATGTTCAGCGGCTGGTGCGCCTCGGCCAGGCCGCGGCCCGCGTACTCGTTCGGGCCGCCGAGGACCACGGCGAGCATCAGCGCCAGGTGCCGCCGCTGCTCGGGCATGTTCACGTCGGTGAAGTAGCCGGCCAGGTCTGGGTCGGCCAGCACCTTGTCGTAGAACAGCTCCACCGCGGCCTTCACCGCGGCGGCGCCGCCGATGCGCTCGTAGTGGGAGATCGGGGTGGTCTCTTCGGTCACCGTCATGGTGGTTCCTTCCGGGAGGGGGGCAACGCGACCAGCGCCGCGGAGGGGCAGCCCGCACGCGTCGCACCGGCTCCACCGAACGGCCACGCGCAAGCGACCGTGTCGGACCATAGCGTGCCCGCCGAAACGGTTCAGCCCTGCCCTATCGGATTCCCGACATCCGTCGATCACGGACAGTCAACATCCCCGGCGAATCGCTCGCGGGACGCGAGCGCACCGCCACGCTGGGTGGATGTCACCTCCACCGCATCCCGTGGACGGTCCCTTTCGGACAGCCCCGGCCGGCCCTCCAGCGAGGTGCCGTTTCCGCACGTCACCGTCGCCCCACCCGGCCGGCGGCCGTGCTCACCCGGGAACCGGCGCACCCGGCCGACCGGCCGACACGCCCTGTGATCGAAAAAGGGACCACGCCGTACCCGTTTTGGGCGTGGCGTGGCCCCGAAGACCCGTGACGGGCGACTCAGCCCGCGCGGCGGCGCGCACGCCGCGCCGCCAACTCGTCACCCACCGACTCGGACTCCGCCTCCACCGGCGGCGCCGCCGGCTCCGGCTGCCCACCCACCGGCTCCGCCGGCAGATGCGACAGCGAACCCTGGATCTCCTTGAACGCGCCACCGATCGCGATGCCGAACACCCCCTGGCCGCCCTGCAACAGGTCGACGACCTCCTCCGGCGACCGGCACTCGTACACCGTCGTCCCGTCCGAGATCAACGTGATGCCCGCCAGATCCTCCACCCCGCGCGACCGCAACGCGTCGATGGCCTTCCGGATGTTCTGCAACGACACCCCGGCGTCCAACAGCCGCTTCACGACCTTCAACACCACCAGGTCGCGGAAGGAGTACAACCGGGACGTCCCCGAACCGGACGCGTCCCGCACGCTCGGCACCACCAGACCCGTCCGGGCCCAGTAGTCCAACTGCCGGTAACTGATGCCGACGGCGTGACACGCGGTCACACCCCGGTAGCCCACGTCACCGTCAATGACCGGGTCGGGCAGCTGCTCCGTAGTCGGACCAGGATCTCGCGGCTCGTGCATCCGGACAACCTCCCCGCCCGTGCGGTGCCACGCCGTCTCCCCGTGCGCGCACCCCTCGACACCGCAACCCTAGCGCCGGCACCGGACGTTGACCCGCAGGAGACACCGCGACACGCCGCACCGCCACCGGAAGATCACCGACGGCGGCCAGCCGTCACCCACCGTGACAACCGCCGCCGCACCGGAACCGGCCCACCGGCCGGCCACCTCAGCCCGCGAAATCCTCCGGACGCACCTGCTCCAGGAACTCCCGGAACTTCTCCACCTCGTCCTCCTGCTCGTCCGGGATCACGATCCCCGCCTCGGAGAGGACCTGCTCGGCACAACGAATCGGCGCACCGACCCGCAACGCCAACGCGATCGAATCGCTCGGCCGCGCCGACACCCGAACGCCGTCACCGATCAACAGATCGGCGTAGAAGACGTTCTCCTTCAACTCGGTGATCTCCACCGCGTGCAACGGCGCCTGCAACGCCGCCAGCACATCCCGCAACAGATCGTGCGTCAACGGCCGCGCCGGCTTCACACCCTGCTGCTCGTAGGCGATCGCCGTCGCCTCGACCGCGCCGATCCAGATCGGCAGATAGCGGTCCCCCTCGACCTCCCGCAGCAGGACGATCGGCTGGTTGCTGGGCAGCTCCACCCGAACTCCGACCACGCTCAGCTCGCGCACCGCCGCCTCCGTGTCGTTGTCACCTACGCCCGCACCGCGCCCTTCCCTGCACGGTACACGGACCGCGACACGGGAGTCCCATCCGCTACGTGCACCACGCCTCGCCGCAACGGGTTACCCCGGCAAGCCTACGACACGCTTCCCGGAACAGATCTTTCCGCGCCCACGCACGACGAAGGCCGGGCGCCCCCACGACACCCGGCCCCCACCACCTCACCGACCCAACGTCGACCGCAGCCCCACCCGCACCAACGCCGCGTGCAACTGCTGCGACAACGCCACCAACTCCCGCGCCGTCTCCGCCGCCCGCGCCCGCGCCGCCGGATCCGACTGCCGCGCCAGCGGCGCCACCAACTGCGCGAACAGACCGACCTCCCGGTCCGCCGCCGTCCGGTACGCCCGCAGGTGCCGCGGCTCCAAGCCGTACGCCGCCAGACCCGCCACCGCCCGCGCGATGATCAACGCGTCCGCGTCGTACCAGCCCGGCGGATCCGACACCAGCACACCGAGCCGCTCCAACTCGGCCAACGTCGACTCGTCGACACCGCTGCGCGAGATCAGCTCCGCCCGACCCAGCCGCATCTCCGACGACGACTCGGCGGGCTCCGCCGCATCCCGACCCGGCACCTCACCACCGGGACCCACCGCCACCAGATTCGGCCGCTGCCGCCCCGGCGCCGCACCCGACGAATCCCACTCCGCCAACTGGTCCCGGATCACCCGCAACGGCAGGTACTGGTCCCGCTGCGCGGTCAACACGAACCGCAACCGCGCCACGTCGTCCCAGCTGAACTTCCGGTACCCCGCCGGCGTCCGCTCCGGCTCCACCAGGCCCTCGGCCTCCAGGAACCGCAACTTCGAGATCGTGACGTCCGGAAACTCCACCCGCAACTGCGCCAGCACCTCGCCGATGCTCATCAGCGGCATCGCGGATGAGCGCGGCGGATCGTTCGCCGCCCCGGGCGACGTCGAAGCCGCAGGCCCGTTCACCCCCGGCCGGCCTCCTCCGGACGCGGACCGGCGATGAACACCACCCGGAACTTGCCGATCTGCACCTCGTCGCCGTTGCTCAGCGTCGCCGCCTCGACCCGCTCCCGGTTCACGTACGTGCCGTTCAGGCTGCCCACGTCCCGCACCGTGAACGTGCCACCGTCCCGGTGGAACTCCGCGTGCCGCCGCGACACCGTCACGTCGTCGAGGAAGATGTCACTGTCCGGGTGCCGGCCGCTCGTCGTCACATCGTGGTCCAACAGGAACCGGGCGCCCGCGTTCGGACCCCGGCGAACCACCAGCAACGCCATCCCGGGCGGCAACGAGCCGGACATGCGGCTCGGCACCACATCGGTGTCCGGACCCTCCAGCACTTCGTCGAGCGAACCGAGATTGAGCGTCGAAGTGACGTCGAGCGGGGGGAACTCGTCGTCTGGGCGCGTCATGGGGACCACCTCACGGATCTGTTTCGGTCGGCGTCGGGCAATGGCGGGTCTGGCCGCCGGGCATACCCACACCCGGCGGCTGGCTCCCCGTGCCGGGAAGGCGCATTCCGCAACGCTCAAACTATTGGTTCTCGGTCAACTGGGCGAGCCTAGCCAGCGCCGAAAAACAGGGCAACCGGACGCGCGGACACGAGCCCGCCGCCCGGAACGCACGAACTCAGCTCTCGGTGAGCTCGCGGTACGCACCAGCGGTCAACAAACCCTCGACCGCGGCCGGATCATCCGGAGTGATCTCCACCAACCACCCCGCACCGTACGGATCCGTGTTGATCACCTCAGGGGTGTCGGCCAACGCCTCGTTGCGCGCCGCCACCGTGCCGCTCAACGGCGCGTAGATCTCCGACACGCTCTTCGTCGACTCGATCTCACCCAGCGACTCACCCGCCGCCACCACCGCGCCCTCGTCCGGCAACTGGACGAACACGATGTCACCCAGGGCGTCCTGCGCGAAGTGCGTGATGCCGATCCGGACGGCGCCGCCGTCCCCACCAGCCACCCACTCGTGCTCGGCGGTGTACCGCAGATCCTCAGGAATCACCAGCTGCGTCCTTCGTCATCGGTGCACCGGGGGGAAACCGGCGCGGCCGCGACCGGTCAGGAGACCGGCCGGGCGTGTTCCAGCTTGATCGGCGCGTGCAGCTGCGAAACCTCCACAGCCTCACTGTCCTCCGGCGTCACGTTACCGCCGTCCTCCTCCACCGATGCGACCACCCCGCCGGGAATGTTCAACGCCGTACGCAGCGTCGGCGGATCACCGATGACCAAGATCACGAACGGGCCGCTCAACCGCCGCCCGTCCACCACCAGACCACCACCCGGCCCATCCACGAAATACGTCGACGCGATGATCCGCACCGCCGTACCGTCCGAGCCCGCGATCTGCATGGCCTCCGCGCCCGCACCCCGCAACTCCTGCACCGCGTCCAGGATCCGCGCCGCCGAGACCGCCTTGTCCGGACCCGCGAACCGCACCGACAGACCCGGCCCCACCGCCGGCAACGTGCCCGCCAGGATGCCCAGCTCGTCCGCCCGCCGCGTCGCCTCCTCCAGCGCCGCCTGCCGACCCTGCTCACCCGACCGCAACTGCCGCTGGCTCTCCTCCAACGCCTCGATGTCCTGCCGCAGCCGCCGCTCCCGCGAATCCAGATCCGACGAGATCCGAACCAGGTCCTCCTCCCGCGTCGCCGCGAGGGTCGGATCCGTCGACGTCGTCTTCAACTGCACCACAAGGGTGAAACCCAGCAACGCCAGCAACACCGCGATCATCGCGCCCGCCGACGTCAACCGCCGCGACACCGGCACCGGCTTCGCCTCCGCCGCACCACCGTCGGCGGCCGCGACCTCGCTCGACGCCCCCGGCTCCTCCGCCGGCGACGGCACGTCCTCCTGCTCCACCGGTCCGGCCGGCGCCAACGGGCTCAACTCGTCCGGATCCGGCGCGTCCGGGCGCGGATCCGGCTCACCGGCCGGCCCCGCCGGCCGCTCCGGCTCCGCCGGCTGCGGCCAACCCGTGCCCGTCTCCCTGTGCTCCTCGCTCATCGCCACAAACCTACGCCCGGAACAGGTGCCGGCGGATCGCCGCCACGTTTCCGAAGATGCGCACCCCGAGCACGACCACCACACCGGTGGACAACTGACCGCCCACCCCCAACTGGTCACCCAGGTACACGATCAGACCCGCCACCAGCACGTTCGAGATGAACGACACCACGAACTGCTTGTCGTCGAAGATCCGGTCCAGCTTCGCCCGCACCCCGCCGAACACGGCGTCGAGCGCCGCCACCACGGCGATCGGCAGGTACGGCTGCAACGCCGCGGGCACCGTGGGATCCAGATACACCCCGAGCACCACACCGGCGAGCAACGCCAGCACCGCGATCATCGGCCACCTCCGGAGGGGCTGGAAGAGGTCTCCGGACCGGACGGCCCGGGACGTGCCGAACCGGCGACACCCGAACCCGACGGGCTCGGACTCACCGAAGGCTCGGCGTAGCGTAGCCGTGGCTCCGGAGCCGCCGGCAGGGTGAGGTTGTCCGCGTTCTTCACTCCGAACGTCAACCCGTTCGTCCGCGCCACGTAACGCATCAGCTCCGCCGCCTCACTGCCGTCGAACCGCTTCCGCATCGAGCCCGGCCCGATCGCCGACACCTCGTACGGACCCGTCACCGGCCGGTAGTCCACCAGGATCGCCTCTCCCGCCTGGCGGATCGTCGACGTCGCCGTCAACCGCTGCCCGTTGATGGCCACCGCCTCCGCGCCCGCCGCCCACAGCGCGTTCGCCACCTTCTGCAGGTCGGAGTACAACACCCGCGAGGGCCCCGCGTCCGCACCGGTCACCGCGTCCTGATCCCGCGGCGCGTCCGCCAGGCGCACCACCACACCGTCACCGCGCACCCGGCCCAGGCCCGTGCCCGCCTCCAGGTTGCGCAGCCGCGACGCCTGCGACCCGCTCAACGCCGCGTCCCGCTGCCGGCCGACCTCCTCGCGCAGCTGGTCCGCCCGCGCGGTCAACCGGTCCGTCTCGGCCTCCCGCTGCTTGATCTCGGCGATCAGCCCGGCCCGCGCCTTCGCCCGGCCCGGCTCCTCCGCCATCGTCTCCCGGTAGGCCACCGCGAACAGGAACCCGATCACCAACAGCACCACCACGCTCACCGGCCGCGCCAGCACCCGCCGCAGCCGTGACGGCGGCACGGTGGCGCGCCGGGCCGCCGCGTCGCCGTAACCCGGATCGAGGGGGTTGCGGAACAGGTCGGTGAGGAAGTCCGGCGCGTACACCCGCGCCGACGGGTCGCGGTCGCGGTCGCCGTCGCCCGGCCGCGCCACCGTCATGCCGCCGCTCCCGCGCGCCGCGCCCGGACCAGGCGGGCGGCCTGCACCACGTACATCGCGCCGGCCACCCAGTAGAGCACCAGGCCCCACCAGGCCAACCCCCACCCGATCGCGCCCGCCGCGGTGGCGACGCTCTCGGCGGCGGACGCCAGCAGCAGGATCGGGAACGCGGCCAGCAGGAGGAACGTGGCGGTCTTGCCCACGTAGTGCACCGGCGGCGGGCCGTAGCCGTAGCGGCGCAGCACACCCAGCGAGCCGAGCAGCAGCAGCTCGCGGGCCAGCAGCGCGCCGGTGAACTGCCACGGCACGATCTCGCGTGCGGTGAACGCCAGCAGCGTGGCCAGGATGTAGAGCCGGTCGGCGAGCGGGTCGAGCAGCTCGCCCAACCGGCTGACCTGGTGGAGGCGGCGCGCGATCCAGCCGTCCACCCAGTCGCTGGTGCCGCCGATCGCCAGCACCACGATGGCGGCCACGTCGGCCTTGACCACCAGGAACAGGTAGAGGAAGAGCGGGACACCGACGAGCCGGACGAAGCTGATCAGGTTCGGCAGGGTGAGGACACGGTCCCCCACGACCTCCGCCGCACCGCCGGTAGCCGGGTGCTCCGATGGAGCCGGCCGACGCGACACCGAACCTCCCTTCGCAGCACGGTCCGGCGGCCGAGTGAACGACCGCCGCGGGAACGTGCGCGTTGCCGGCCGGTCAGACGCCGGCGCCCTCTGCGATCCCGGGCTGGGACCTCCCCCTCGCGGCCCAGGATCGCGTCGATCATGGGCCGGCCAGTTGCGCTGCCACTATATCGGGCTCCCCCGGCCCGCTCCGGGCCCCGCGCCGCGCTGGTGCTCAGCTCCGCGGTGTGTGCGGCGCCACACCACCGCTAGGGCATCCTAGGATACTAGCTGAATGCGGTGGGCGCGCCGAGGCGGGCTGGGCCCGGGTGGGGTCAGGCGGTGCGGGCCGTGGAGTCGGCGGCGGCCTGCGGAGTGCTCATCGACGCGGCCTGACCGAACGCCAACAACGCCAGCAGCAGCTCGTGCTGCACCCGGTTGGGCATGCGGTCCAGCACCGCCTGGACCGCATGGTGCCGCCGCTCCGTGAGCTCCCGCAGCAGGGTCTCCGCCGCGGCGGTGGGGATCAGGCGCACCTCGCGCCGGTCCCGTGGGTCGGCCGCCCGGCGCAGCAGGCCGACGGCCTCCAGCCGGTCACAGAGCCGGCTCGCCGAGGAGGGCACCACGTCGAGCAGCTCGGCCAGCCGGTTCACGTTCGTGCGCGGGTGCGCCATGATCAGCGACAGCACCCGCAGCTGGGTCGGCGAGACGCCGACGGCGTGCCGGGAGGTGGCGGAGTCGAGCACACCGATGAGCGCCTCGGCCGCCGCATCGATGGCCGCGGCAAGATTCGGAGGTCGCTCCACCCGGTGTCCCCTGCGATCGTCCCGCTCGTGTTCCCCCGCCGGTCCGTCACCGCCCGCCGACGTCGCCGTCCGGCGGGCGGGAACCGCGCCAGTCCAGGCAAACGACGACCGCGTCGTCGCGGAGGTCCGCGTCGGCGTGGTACGCGTGCAGTTCGCGCATCACCGTACCAACTGCCTCGGTCGCCGGCTGCAGCCGAGTGGACCGCATGGCGCGCGCCATGGCCCGGTCCCCGTACGGCTCCAGGCCGGCCGGCTCGGCCGCGTAGACCCCGTCGCTGACCACGAAGAGCCGGTCCCCCGGCTCCACGGCGAACTCCTGCACGTCGTAGCGGGTCTCGGCGAACATGCCCAGCGGCAGTTGCTGCTCCAGTGCGATCGGCGTGACGGTCCCGCCGCGCAGGCGCAGCACGTGCGGCGAGCCGGCGTCCACGGCCCGCACCACGCCCCGCCGGTTGTCCAGCTCCAGCAGCAGCGTGGCCACGTGCCGGCTCCCCCGGTGCTGGTAGAAGATGGTGTCCGACGCCAGCTCGGCCTGCTCCACCAGGCTGCCGCCGGAGCGTCGCGCGTTGCGCATCGCGTTGACGGTCACCGCCGTGAGCAGCGCGGCGGCCAGCCCGTTGCCGGCGCCGTTGAGCACCGTGACGGTGAGCCGGTCGCCGTCGACCGACCAGTCGAAGTGGTCCCCGCCCACCGTGTACGCCGGTTCGAGCTGCCCGGCCAGCACGTAGTCGCCGTGCGTGACGCTGCGCCCGGGCAGCAGGTCCCACTGCATCTCGGCGGCCATGGTGAGCCGTTCCCGGCGGCGCGCGCGCCGGTAGCGGTCGGTCTCCCGGTCCGCCGCCCGCAGCGCCACCGCCAGTTCGCCCGCGGCGTCCCGGGCCGCCTCCACCGTGGCGGAGTCCGGTGCGGCCGGCAGCTCGACCATCAGCACACCCAGCCGCTCCCCCCACGCCGACAGCGGCAGGTAGGCCCGGCACCGGCCGTTCTCGGCGATGTCCAGCACCGGCTGCTGGCTGCTGAAGCAGCGCTGCGCGACGCCCTGGCAGGCGAGGAAGCCGCCCTCGGGCAGCTCCGGGTCCAGTACCGGCCAGAGGCCGGTGAACCGGTAGTCGGCGACGAACACCTCGGTCCGCGACGCGTCGAGCACCCGGCGGAGCGCCGCGTCGGCGGCCTCCGCCAACTGGTCGGGGGGCGCGGCGCGCAGGGCGCGCGACACCGCTCCGGACGCGTCCGGCATGCTGACATCCTCCGATGGCGACTATTGCTGTAGGGCAAGCATCATACGGAGGCGCGCCGACACCGGTACGCGCCGGCTCCGACCTGCGCCTGTCGCGGCGCCGATCGCGGGCGGACGGCTCGCCTCAGTCGGCCGGCTTGACCGCCAGCGCGCCGTAGAACGCGTCCGGCACCGGCTCCGGGACGCCGGCCGGCCGCCATTGCGCCACCGGCACGATACCGTCGGCCGTCGGCTGCCAGCGGCCCAGCAGCGGCCCGAACCGCGCGGGCGCCCGCATCCGGAACGCCGGCCCCATCATGGCCAGTGCCTCCGGATACGCCGCGAGCTCCTCGCCGTCGAAGTCGATCGCCAGGAAGCTGCCCGGCGCGACCGCCTCGTACAGCTCGTCGAGGGTGCGGGCGAGCGTGTCGTCGTCGAGGAACGCGGCCAGCCCGAGGAAGACCACCCCGACCGGTCTCCTCCCCCACCCCGGCACGAACCGGTGCAGCTGGGCCGGATCGACGGTGCCGATGTCGGTGGCGTCGCCGTAGCCGTAGCCGGCGCGGTCGCTGTCGGCCAGCAGGCGCTGGCCCAGCCGGACCGTCACCGGGTCCACGTCCGTGTAGAGCACGGTGGCGTCCGGGGCCACCTCGTGCACGTTCCCGCAGGTGGGCACGCCCGCCCCGAAGACCAGGAAGTTGTCCACCCCGGCGTCGGCGATCGCCCGGACCGCCCGGCCGAGGAAGTCGCGCAGCGAACGGAAGATCTCCGCGCACGGCCCGTACGCGCCCTCGAAGGCGCCGGCCGCGGCCACGTCGACCGGATGGTGGTGCGCGCCCCCGAGCCAGTGGTCGATCATGCGGGCGGTGCTCGGCTGGTCGGGCTCGGCCATCGAAGAGGCTCCCTTTCTCCGGCGACGGTCGCCAGCGTACCCACGGGTCGGCTCGCGCGGTATCGCCTCGGCGACGCCCCGGCTGCCGCGATACTGGCCGCGGGCGCCGACGGCGAGGAGGGCACGGCGTGAACTCGGCTAACGGCGCGGCGGTGGTGGTCGGTGTGGACGGTTCGGAGCCGTCGCGCCGGGCCGTGCGGCTGGCGGCGCAGGAGGCGGCCCGGCGACAGCGGCCGCTGCGGGTGGTGCACGGCTTCATCTGGCCGCTGCTGCGCGTACCCGTGTCGGCGCCGGCGGGGGCACCACCCGGCGGCGGCCTGCGGCACCAGGCCGAGGAGCTGGTCGCCGCGGCGGTCGCCGCGGCCGGGTCGGCCGCGCCCGGGCTGCGGGTCTCCGGCGAGATCATCGACGGGGAGGCCGCGGCGGTGCTGCTCGGCGAGTCCCCGGCCGCCACGATGATCGTGCTGGGCGACCGCGGCCTGGGCGGTTTCGCCTCCCTGGTGGTCGGCTCGGTCGCGATCCAGGTCGCCTCCTACGCCGACTGCCCGGTGCTGGTGGCCCGCGGCACGGCACGCCCGACCGGCCCCGTGGTGGTCGGGGTGGACGGCTCCACACTGTCCCGCGCCGCGGTGGACTTCGCCGCCGAGGAGGCCGCGCTCCGGGACACCCGGCTGCACACCGTGCACGCCTACACCCACCCGGCCTCCGCCGGGCCCGGCGACATGCAACCCCTGGTGTACGAGGAGAGCGAGCTGCGCGGCGAGGAGGACCGGGTGCTGGCCGACTCGCTGACCGGCCTGGCCGAGCGCCGGCCCGACGTGCCGGTCACCCGGGCCGTGGTGCACGCGCGGCCGGCCGCCGCGCTCGTCGACGCGTCCCGCGAGGCCCAGCTGCTGGTCGTCGGCCGGCGGGGCCGGGGCGAGCTGACCGGCCTGCTGCTCGGCTCGGTGAGCCAGGCGGTCCTGCACCGCGCCGACTGTCCGGTGGCGGTCGTCCGCGCCCCCGACTGAACGGTTGGCCGGGGCCCCGGCGGGTAGACCGTACGGTCAGCCACAGCGACCGGAGGAGGCAGCGATGCCAGGACCACGGCCGGGGAGCAACGCGTACGACAAGGAACGCGCGCGGCTGCGCGATCTCATCGAGCAGTCCGGGCGGGCCGCCGACCAGGAGGCGAACCAGGTCGCGAACCGGACCCTCCAGGACGACCGCGGCCAGCGGGGCATCGTACGGGGCGAACGGACGTTCGGGCCCAAGGGCGAGCGCGAACCGGGCGACCCGAAGTGAGGGCCGCTCCCGTGGTCGACGGCGCCATTGCGGGCGCCGTCGGCAGCGCCGCGTTGAACGTCGTCAGCTTCCTGGACATGGCGCTGCGCGGACGCCCCGCGAGCAGCACACCCGAGCAGACCGCCGGCAAGCTGGCCGACGCGGCCCACGTGGACCTCGGGCCCGGGGAGAAGGCGGCGAACCGCCGCTCCGGCCTCGGGCCCGTCATCGGCTACGGCACGGGCATCGCCGCCGGCGCGCTGTTCGGCGTGCTGGCCGCCCGCCGCCGGGTCCCGCTGCCGCTGGCCGTGGGGATGCTCGGCGGCGGGGTGATGGCCACGTCCGACGGTTCGCTGGCCGCGCTGCGCATCAGCGACCCGCGGACGTGGAGCAGCAAGGACTGGCTGTCGGACGTGGTGCCCCACCTAGCGTACGGAGCGGCGGCCGCAGCCACCTGGCGGAGGCTGCGGCCGGCGTCACGGCAGGGTTGATCAGCCGTGCCGGTCGCTCTCGTCGTCGGCCACCGGCTCGCCGGCCGGGCCGTACGGCGACACCTGTCCCTTCGGTACCGGCCGCCCCACGTCCGCGTTCGAGCTGCCGCCCTTGCCGTGCGGCCCCCTGCTCCCGGCCTGGGGAATGAGTTCCCGGCTGTCCTGGCTGGTCGCGCCCTTGTCGTTGCGGCGCAGTTCCTCCTGCTGCGGCTTGACCACAGGTCTCTCCTTCCGGTGGCGGCGCACGGCGTGGGCCGCGCACGTGAGCTGGGTACCCGCCGCCACCGGGCGCATTCCGGCTGGGCGCCGGGGCGTCTGGCCCGGCACCGGGTGGGTATCCCCACCGGATGCCAGACGATCGGAACGTGGCGCGGGCGCTGCTGGACCGGCAGTCCCGGACCTACGCGGAGGAGGCCGGGATCGGCCTCGCCGACCGGCCCGGCCCGCTCTACCAGCTGCTCGTGCTCACCACGCTGCTGAGCACCCGGATCCGGGCGTGCGTGGCGATCGCCGCGGCCCGCGAGCTGTTCACGGCCGGCTGGCGCACCCCGCAGGCCATGGAGGCGGCGAGCTGGCAGGACCGCGTCGACGCGCTCGGCCGGGGTCACTACCGCCGCTACGACGAGCGGACCGCCACCATGCTCGGCACCGGAGCCCGGCTCTGCCTCGACCGGTGGCACGGTGACCTGCGCCGGATGCACAAGGAGGCCGACGGTGACCGGACCGTGCTGCGCCGGCTGCTCACCGAGTTCCCCGGCATCGGCCCGACCGGCGCGGACATCTTCCTCCGCGAGGCACAGGCCGTCTGGCCGGACCTGCGCCCGTACGCCGACCGGCGGACCCTGGCCGGTGCGCGCCGGCTGGGCCTGCCGGCCAACCCCGGCGGCCTGGCCGGGCTGGTCGGCGAGGCCGACTTCGGGCGGCTGGCGTCGGCGCTGGTGCGGGTGGCCCTCGGCGAGGAGTCGGCCGGCGAGATCAGCCGGACCGCCGCGGCCCGCTGAGCCGGCCGGGCCTCACTTGGCGGGGCCGGGCTTCGTCAGGTTCCAGGCGAGCGCCGAGGCGAGCAGGGCCAGCAGCACCACGCCGCCGGAGATGCCGCCGCCCTCCCCGCCGCTGCTGCGGTGCCCGGTGGCACCGAAATAGATCACGGCCAGCCCGGCGAGCACGGTGATGAACGTCCGCAGTCCTCGGTCCTTCACGTTCGAGACGGTACGGCTGCCCGGCGCCCCGAAAGGGCCGTTTCGCGTGCTTGTCCCCCGGTCGGGTGGTCACTCCGCCCGGCAGCCGGCGGCCGGACCGCGCAGGCGCACCCGGCGGATCGACCGGCCGGACACCTCGACCACCTCGACGGTGAGCCCGGGCAGCCGGATCCGCTCCCCCGGCCCGGCGGGCAGGTGGCCCAGCCCGGCCAGGACCAGCCCGGCCACGGTGGTGTACTCCCGGGTCAGCGGAAAGGTCAGCTGCACGCCGGCGTCGGGCAGGTCGTGCAACGGGAAGTCGCCGGGGAGCAGCAGGGCGCCGTCCGGCTCCCGTACCGCCTCCCGCACGTCCCGGTCGGTCTCGTCGTACAGCTCGCCGACCACCTCCTCGAGCAGGTCCTCCATGGTGACCAGGCCGTCCACGCCGCCGTACTCGTCGATCACCAGGGCGAGCTGCTCGTGACGCTGGCGCAGGTGCCGCATGGCGTCGGCGACCGGCAGCGTGCCGGGCAGCAGCACCGGTGGCCGGGCGCGCTCCCCGACGCCGGCGCCGTCGGCGTCGACCAGGTCGCGGATGTGCACCACGCCGCACACGTCGTCCAGCCCGCCGGGGCCGGTCACGGGCGCCCGGGAGCGGCCGGTGGCGGCCAGCCGCCGCATGGCGTCCGCCGCGGTCAGCTCCGCCGGCAGGAACGTCACGTCGCGGCGGGCCACCAGGATCTCCCGCAGGGTACGGCCGGCGATGTCGAACGCCCCGGACAGGATCTCCCGCTGCTGCGCGGAGAGGCCGCGCTGGCTGACCAGCATCTCCCGCAGCTCCTCCTCGGTCACCTCCTGCCGGTTGGCGCGGGGATCGCCGCCGGCCAGCCGGACCAGCACGTCGGTGGCCCGGCTGAGCAGCCACACCGCCGGGCGGGACACCCGGGCGAGCAGCTCCAGCGGTACGGCGCTGAGCAGCGCCCAGCGTTCCGCCGACTGCATGGCCAGCCGCTTCGGGGCCAGCTCGCCGACGACCAGCGTCACGAAGGTCAGCAGAATCGTCACCAGCACCACGGCCACCGGGCGGGCGGCCCGGCCGAGGAAGCCCAGCGGGCCGACCAGCGGCTCCGACAGCGACACGGCGGCGGCCGCCGAGGCGAGGAACCCGGCCAGGGTGATGCCGAGCTGGATGGTGGCCAGGTAGCGGTTCGGCTCCCGCGCCAGCCGGGTCAACCGCGCCCCGGTGCGCCCCGAGCGCCCCAGCCGCCGCAGCTGCGCCTCGCGCAGCGTCACGATGGCCATCTCGCTGCCGGACAGCGCCGCGTTGACCAGCACCAGGACCAGCACCAGGGCGAGCTGGCCGGCCATCAGTCGGTCTCCAGGTCGTCCAGGGAGATCGCGTGGGTCATCAGCCACCGGGCGAGGGCGCCCATCCCGAACAGCCACAGCGGCGCCGACTCGGTGGTGCCGTTCGTGGCGAAGATGGCGAACCGCAGGTCCGGTGCCCGGTACGCCTCGATGCGCCACCGGTGGTTCCTGTCCCGCCAGACCGCGGAGGGGTCCATGGCGTCACCGTAGGTGACCGGGCCGGGCGGCCGGTGCCGCTTGGCTCACCCGCCCGGGACCACGTACCCGCCGAACAGGGCGGCGAGGGCGGTCACCGCGATCGACAGGAGGATCCCGCCGAGCAGCAGCCCGCCGAGGCCGGCCCAACCCGAGCGGCGCGGCCGGGCTGCCGGCACGTCGCCCCGCCAGCGTTCCCGGTGCAGCCAGGCCAGCACGCCGAGACCGAACGGCAGCAGGCCGATCCAGAACCAGAACCAGCGGGTACCGGCCACCGGCGGCGGCCCGGCGACCAGCATGAGCAGCCAGCCGACGCCGATCGTCAGGGCCAGCATCCCGGCCGCGTTCGCCTGCGCGTCGGCGAGGGTGTCGCCGCCGTGGGTGGTGGCGTCCCGGGCGCGCGGATCGGCCAGCGGATCCACGCCACTCTCCGGGTCCTGCGCGGGCACACTCGCGTGGCGGATCTGGCCGTCCGGGCGGGTCCACACGAGCATCCAGCCGCCCTCGGCGTAGCGGGGCTCCGGGCGCCGGCCCCAGCCGCCGCCGGTCTGCCACCCGTCGGCCCGGGCCATCGTGACGACCCGGCCCGCGGCGAGGTCCCACTCCAGCTCCGCCTCGTCGGCGCCGCGGGGCGCCGTCCACCATGCCAGGGCGGCCCAGATCAGCCAGCACAGCACCACCGCGAGGGGAAGCGCCCGGCGGCGCAGCCACGACCGGTCGGCCAGGGCGGCGCGGAGCGGGACGATCATGCGGTCACCCTCGCATCCCGGCGCAACGCTCACCCGCCCGGGTGGACCACCTCGCGGGCGTCGTCGGGCAGCCGCCGCGTGGCGCCCCGCCGGTCCAGCAGTTCCAGCAGCGGCACCGCCACGCGGCGGGTGGTGTCGAGGGCCTGCCGGGCGGCGCTGAGCGTGAACGGCTGCGGCAGCCCGGCGAGCACCCGCACCGCGTCGTCCAGGGCGCCGGGCAGCAGCACCACGTTGTCGGCGAGCTTCAGCAGGGCGCCCGCGCGCACGGCCGCCCCGATCTCGCGGGGGCCGAGGCCGAGGTCGGCGAGACGGTGGGCCTCGGGGGCCTGGAACGGGCGGTCGCCGTACTCGGCGCGCACCCGGGCCACCGCCCGGGCCACCGGTTCCGGCAGCGCGTCGCCGGGTGCGGCGGTCACCCGGCCGGCGCGCAGCCGCAGCGGCGGGCGCAGCAGCGCCTCCACCAGCGCCCGGTCCGGCAGGTCGAGGCGGTGCCGCAGCACGTCGACCGGCACGCCGGCCGCCAGGGGCTGCTCGCGGGCGTACCGGGCGACCTCCTCGACGAGCCGGCGGCCCAGCTCCCGCCAGTGGTCGGGGTCGGCCAGCCAGTCCCCGGCGACCGGGGCGGCGCCGGCCGGCACACCCATCCGGGTCAGCTCACCGGCGCGGACCAGGCTCCGCCGGCGCAACTCCCCGGCCAGGTCGGGCCGGCCGTCCAGCCCCGCCAGCACCGCGGCCCGGGCGGCGGCCGCGCCCCGGCGGCGCAGCGGCGGCGGGTCCACGTCCAGCACCGTCACCCCGCCGCTCACGTGGTGCCGGCCCGGGTCGCGCAGCAGCGCCCGGTCGCCGATCAGCAGCGGCAGCGGGCGGGCCAACCGGAGCCGGACGGTGTCCGGGCCGAGCGGGCGGACCCGGGCGGGCACCGCGGCCGAGCCGGCGTGCAGGGTGAGGGTGGGCGGCAGGTCGGCGGCCGGATCACCGGCGAGCCGGACGTCGAGCAGGTCGGTGCCGCGGAACCGGCCGGGGCTGAGCAGGGCGTCGCCGCGGGCCACCCGGTCGCGGGGCAGCCCGCGCAGGTTCACCGCCACCCGGGCCACCGCGTCGACCTCGACGTGGGCGGTGTTCAGCGCGTGCAGGCCACGGACCCGGACCGGTTCCCCGGTGGCGGCGAGTTCGAGGGTGTCGCCGACGCGCAGCCGGCCGCCGCCGAGGGTGCCGGTGACCACCGTGCCGCTGCCCCGGACGGTGAACGAGCGGTCCACCCAGAGCCGGACCGGGGCGTCGCGGGCCGGGTCGGGCAGCCGGGCGACCAGCCGGTCCAGCGCGGCCCGCAGCTCGGGCAGGCCCGCGCCGGTGACCCCGCTGACCGGCAACGCCTCCACGTCGCCGAGCGAGGTCGCGGCGATCTCCGCGCGGGCCCGGGCCAGCGCCGGGCCCGGGTCGGCCAGGTCGGCGCGCGTCACCGCGAGCAGCCCGTACGACACCCCGAGCGCGTCCAGCGCGGCCAGGTGCTCCGCGGACTGCGGCATCCAGCCCTCGTCGGCGCCGACCACGATCAGCGCCGCCGGTGCCGGCCCGACACCGGCCAGCATGTTCGGCACGAAGCGCTCGTGCCCGGGCACGTCGACGAACGCGATGGTGCCGCCGGAGGGCAGGGTGGTCCAGGCGAAGCCCAGGTCGATCGTCATGCCCCGGCGGCGTTCCTCCGCCCACCGGTCGGGTTCCATCCCGGTCAGCGCCCGGACCAGCGTGGACTTGCCGTGGTCGACGTGCCCGGCGGTGGCCACCACCCACACGGTCAGGCCCCGATCCGCAGGATCGCCGCGCGCACGTCGGGGTCCGCGGCGGCGGGCACGCAGCGCAGGTCGAGCAGGAGCCGGCCGTGCAGCACCCGGCCGAGGATCGGCGGCACGCCGGTGCGCAGCGGCTCGGCGTACCGCTCGGGCAGGCTCAGCGCCCACGAGTCGAGTTCGATCCCGGGGGCGCCGCCGCCGCCGACCACCGCGGCGCTGGGCACCACCTCGGCCTTGCAGCCGTCCTCGCCGAGCCGGTCGCGGAGCCGCTCGGTGCGGGCGCGCAGCGCGCCCGGCTCGGCGTGCAGGGCCTCCCGGGTCGGGTTGGTCGGCGCGTGCAGGGTGGCGGCGAGCGCGGCCAGGGTCAGCTTGTCGACCCGCAGCGCCCGGGCGAGGGGGTGCCGGCGCAGCCGCTCGACCAGGTCCGCCGCGCCGAGCAGCAGACCGGCCTGCGGCCCGCCGAGCAGCTTGTCGCCGCTGGCGGTGACCAGGTGCGCGCCGGCGCGCAGCGTGGTCGCGGCGTCCGGCTCGTCGGGCAGCAGCGGGTCGGGGGCGAGCAGCCCGGAGCCGATGTCGGCGACCACCGGCACGCCCAGGGTGGCCAGCTCGGCGACCGGCACGGCCGACGTGAAGCCGGTGACCCGGAAGTTCGACGGGTGCACCTTGAGGACGAACCCGGTGCGCGGGCCGACGGCGGCGGCGTAGTCCGCGAGGGCGGTGCGGTTGGTGGTGCCCACCTCGCGCAGCCGGGCGCCGGTGCTCTCCAGCAGGTCGGGCAGGCGGAACCCGTCGCCGATCTCGACGAGTTCGCCGCGGCTGACCACGATCTCCCGGTCCGCGGCGAGCGCGGTGGCGGCCAGCACCAGGGCGGCCGCGCCGTTGTTGACCACATGCACGGCCGCCGCGTCGGGCACCGCGGCGGCGAGCGCGTCGAGCGCCTCCCGGCCGCGCCGGGCCCGCCGCCCGGTACGCAGGTCCAGTTCCACGTCGGTGTGCCCGGCGGCGGCCACCAGGGCGTCGACGGCGGAGGCCGCCAGCGGGGCCCGGCCCAGGTTGGTGTGCAGGACGACGCCGGTGGCGTTGAGCACCGCCCGGGGCGCCGGCGCGGGCAGGTCGGCCAGCGCCGCGTCGCGTACCTGCTCGGGGGTGAGCTCACCCGCGCGGGCCCGCCGCTGCGCCCGGACGATGGCGGCCTTGACCCGGTCGCGGCCGAGCGTGCCGGCCGCGGCGGCCAGCGCCGCGTCGGCGAGCAGCGCGTCGGTGCGCGGCACCCGCCGCCGCGGGTCGACGTCACGCATCGGGTCTCCCAGGGGACAGCTTGGCGGAGACGGACGGGAATCGAACCCGCCTGGCCCGGGTCCCGGACCACTCCGGTTTTGAAGACCGGGAGGGGCACCAGCCGCCTGAACGCCTCCACCCAGCACCTAACCACATGTGATCTCCGGCCGCCTGCGGAGGGCGGGAAGCGCACCGGATCAGGGCCCGGGCGTCTGGAAGTGGGGTCGCGCCTCGCCGGGAGCGGTGGGCAGGCGGGTGATCGGCGGAAGCACCAGCGCGACGAAGGCGAGGATGCCGATCACCGTGAAGGGCAGGGTGTAGCTCTTGCCGCTGGCGTCGTAGAGCAGCGCCGTGAGCAGTGGACCCACCACACCCCCGATGCTCCACGCCACGATCATGGCCCCGTAGATGGCGCCGGCGTTCGGCGTGCCGAAGTAGTCGGCGGCGGTCGCCGGCATGGTGCCGAAGCCGCCGCCGTAGGCGAGGTAGACCAGGGCGGCGAGGACGGCGAACAGCCAGAACGCGGAGGCGTGCGGCAGGATCAGGAAGCAGATGCCCTGCAGGACGAGCATGCCGATGAACGCCGTCATCCGGCCGATCCGGTCGGACAGCCACGCCCAGGCCACCCGTCCGCCACCGTTGAACAGGCCCAGGACGCCGACCAGGCCCGCGGCGGTCGCGGCGCTCACCCCGGCGACCGCCTGCGCGGCGTCCGCGGCCTGGGAGATCAGCGCGATGCCGCAGGTCACGTTGAGCGTGAGGATCAGCGTGAGCAGGTACCACTGCCGGGTGCGCAGCGCCTCGCCGAAGGTGTAGACCCGGGTGCCGGCGACCGCCCGGCCGCCGACCGCCGGCGTGAAGCCCGGCACCTGGTAGCCGGCCGGCGGGTCGCGGAAGAACGACGCCCCCAGCAGCACCGCGACCAGGTAGGCGATGCCCAGCGGCAGGAAGACGCTGGTCTTGTGGTCGGTCCCGGCCAGCAGCGCCTTCGCCACCGGTGCGGTGATCACCGCACCGAACCCGAAGCCGGCGACGGCGATCCCGGTGATCAGACCGCGCTTGTCGGGGAACCACTTGCTGAGCATGGCGATCGGCGTGATGTAGGCGGCGCCGAGCCCGATGCCGCCCAGCACGCCGTAGGTGAGCAGCAGCAGCCACAGCTGGTCGCTGGACGACACCAGCGACGCGAGCATGGTCCCGACGGCGTAGAGGATCCCGCCGCCCAGCGCCACCGGCCGCGGCCCGCGCCGGTCCTGGATGCGCCCGCCCACCAGGCTGCCGATGAAGATGGTGCCGATCGCCACCTCGAAGGGCAGCACCACCTCGGCCTTGCTCCACCCGAACTCGGCCTGGAGCGGCTTGTTGAACACACTCCAGGCGTACACGGCGCCCAGCGCGAGCTGGACGAGCACGGCAGCGACGACGAGACCCCAGCGGCCTCGTGTCGGTGGTCGATTTCCCCGCGATCTCGCGGCTGTTGTGGCCATGAGCGGTACCCCCGTATCGGCTCATGGGCCGGCGCCTGTCCTGCCTATCCCCCGTTCGGGCCGGCGCCCGGCCCGCTGACGTCTGGTCCTTGGCTCTCCCGCCGCCGCGCCCGTTCCCGCTGCGGCACCACGGTGTACTTCGGATCCCTGGCCGAGGCGACCCCGCCGCGGAAGATGCCGAACCGGGTGCAGACGGACGCGGCGAGCAGCGCGCCGCCGGCGAGCCCGGAGAGCACCCGGTTGCGGCGCCCGACCAGCGCGCCGACGACCCCGGCGGTCGTGAGCGCCCGCCCGGCGCGCAGCAGCTTCCCGGCGGCGCCGGTCGCGTAGGGCTCGCTGAGCAGACCCAGGCGGTTCTCCACCCGGTGCGCGCCCCACAGCTCCAGCGCCGCGCCGGCCACGGCGAGCCGCCGCGCCGGCCCGGCCTGCCCGGTGGGCGCCGCCAGCAACCCGACGCCGGCCCCGCTGGCCAGCGCGCTGCCCGCGAAGATGACCGGCAGTTCCGGGTACGCCTCGTGCCAGGACGGCACGGCCGTGTCGGCGAGCAGCACCCCGGTGTACGTGGCCAGGGCGGGGGCGGTGACCGCGGCGACCAGCCCGGCGGCGTTCCCGGCGGGCCGCAGCACCTTCCGGCCGAGCCCGAGCACGCCCCGCTCCGGCAGCCAGGGCGCGGCCTCGGCGACCGCCGCGACCCCGGCCGCCGGGCCGAAGGCGCTGAGGATCCAGGTGCCCATCGACATCGGCGAGGTCAGCTTCGCCACCCGCAGCATGTGGTGGAACCGGGAAGGCTTGCCCAGGTCATGGATGAGGAAGAACGTGCTGGCGCTGACCGCCGCGAGGGAGGTGACCCGGCCGGCCCGGCGCAGCGCCGGCCGGCCGGTGAGCTGGCCACCGGCCGCGAGCAGCGAGGACCCGGCCGCGAGCCCGCCGGTGAACAGGTATGCGGCGATGTCCCACTTCCACACGGGCGCCTTCAGGATCGGCCGCCCGTAGTAGGAGGTGAACTCGGCGGGAGGCACGGCCAGCCGTTCCCCGCCGCCCCCGCGCCGACCCCGACGTCGTTCGGCGGGCGGGACGTCGCGGGGCGCCGGCGCCGCCTCGGCGGCCCCCGCGCCGGTGCGCGCCACGCCGGCCCTGTCGCCGGTCGCCCGGCTGCCGTTCGCGCCCGCCTTCGGGGCGTGGGCGCCCGGCTCGCCGGGGCGGGCCGGGCCCTCGGCGGCGAGCCGCTCACGGAAGCGGCGGAACAGGTCGCCGACGGCGGGGCGGTCCGGGCTCACGATGAACCTCCGACGAACGCGGCGACAGCCGCCGCCGCCATGGCCAGGGCGGCCAGCCCCGCGCGCTTCCACATCTTCGGCAGGTCCCGGGTGGTGACCACCGGGTCCGGCGGCAGGCCGTACACCTCGGGCTCGTCGAGCAGCAGGAAGAACGCGCCGTCCCCGCCGACGCCGTCGGCCGGGTCGTGGCCGTAGAGGCGGGCCTCCGGCGCGCCGCGCTCGTGCAGCGTGGCGACCCGCTGCGCGGCGCGGTCCCGCAGCTCGTCCAGGGGTCCGAACTGGATCGACTCGGTCGGGCAGGCCTGCGCACACGCCGGTGTCTGGCCGGCGCCCAGCCGGTCGTAGCAGAGCGTGCACTTCCACGCCCGCCCGTCGTCCTTGCGCTGGTCGATCACGCCGTACGGGCAGGCGGAGATGCAGTAGCCGCAGCCGTTGCAGATGTCCTCCTGCACCACGACCGTGCCGAACTCGGTGCGGAACAGGGACCCCGTGGGGCAGACGTCCAGGCAGGCGGCGTGGGTGCAGTGCTTGCAGACGTCCGACATCATCAGCCAGCGGAAGTCGGTGCGGCTGTCGGCGCCGGTGGCCCGGCCGGGCGGCTGGGCGCCGGGCATGCCGAGGAACTCGGGGCCGGCCGCCATCCGCGCCGCCGCCTCCGGCCTGCCCGGCGGCACCCCCGGGGTCGTGCCGGTGTCGGTGGTCGTGCCGGCGGCGCTCGCCGCGCTCTCCGCGCTCGTCGGCGGGCCGGTCGGGGTCTCCGCGAAGGGCGGGGACCGGTGCCCGGCCGGGCGGGGCTGCTCGATGAACGCGACGTGCCGCCAGGAGTTGGCGGTCAGGGCGCCGGTGTTGTCGTACGACATGCCGAGCAGGTTGAAGCCCGAGTCGGGGACGGCGTTCCACTCCTTGCAGGCCACCTCGCAGGCCTTGCAGCCGATGCAGACGCTGGTGTCGGTGAAGAAGCCCATCCGCGGGCCGGCCTCGACCCAGCCGGCGTCCGGGGCCGGGTCCAGTGGGCCGTAGAGGCTGTTGGCGTCAGGCATGCCCGCCCCTGTCCCGCGCCGCATCGGTGGTGACGATCGGCACCTTCCGGTCCGGCGTCATCCCGGCCCGCCGCTGGTAGTCGGCCACCAGGTCGAGCAGGGCGGGCCCGGTGGGCCGCCGGCCCGGTCGCACGTCGCAGGTGCCGACCTTGCTCTCCTGGATGAGCACGTTCGGGTCCAGGGTGATGCCGATCAGGTCGTTGGCCGAGTCGCCGGTGACCAGGCCCTCGCTGCCGAAGTGGTACGGCAGCCAGATCTGGTGGATCACCCGGCCGTCGACCCGCAGCGGGGTGAGCCGGTCGGTGACCAGCACCCGCGCCTCGATCACCGCCCGGCCGCTGACCATGTGCGCCCAGCCCAGGTGCGCCAGCCCCACCTCGGCGGCCAACTCCGGGGACACCTCGACGAACATCTCCGGTTGCAGCTCGGCCAGGCGCGGCACGGTCCGGCTCATCCCGCCGGCCGTGTGGTGCTCGGTGAGCCGGCTGACCGTGAACACGTACGGGAAGACCTGGCTGTCCGGCTCCGGCGGGCTCGGGTTGATCCGGTTCACCGGGTGGTCGTAGACCTTGCGCGTCGGGTTGGCCTGCTGCCCGTAGAGCGGGTTGCGCATGGGCGACTCGGCCGGCTCGTAGTGCGTCGGCAGCGGGCCGTCGAGCACCCCGGTGGGCGTGTACAGCCAGGCCTTGCCGTCGCCCTGCATGACGAACGGGTCGTCACCGGCGAGGGCCTCCGTGCCGGAGCTGCCGTCCGGCGGCCGGTAGCTCGGCGGTTTCGTCTTCTCGAAGTCCGGCACGTCGTAGCCGGTCCACTGGCCCTTGTCCGGGTCCCACCAGACGTACTTCTTGCGCTCGCTCCACGGCCGGCCCTCCGGGTCGGCGGAGGCGCGGTTGTAGAGGATGCGCCGGTTGGCCGGCCAGGCCCAGCCCCACTCGGCGGCCACCCAGTCCTGCTCGTGCCGCGACTTGCGACGGGCCGCCTGGTTGACGCCGTCGGCGTAGACACCGGAGTAGATCCAGCAGCCGACCGCGGTGGAGCCGTCGTCCCTGGCCTCCGGGAACCCGCCGAGCGGGCGGCCGGTGGCCACCTCGTAGCCGTTGATCTCCTTGAGCACCGCCTCGGCGCTCGGGTCGGCGGTGGGGCCGTGCGTCGGGTAGTCCCAGGTCAGGTCGAGCAGCGCCCGGTCGCGGGGCTTCGTGGAGCCGGCCAGCTTCTCCCGCAGCACCCGGCCGAGGTGGTAGAAGAACCACAGCTCGGAACGGCAGTCGCCCGGCGGCTCGACGGCCTTCTCCCGCCACTGGAGCATCCGCTGGGTCTGGGTGAAGGTGCCCTCCTTCTCCACGTGCGACGCGGCGGGCAGGAAGAACACCTCGGTGCGGCACTCCTCCGGCACGATCTCACCGGTGGCGATCTCCGGGCTGTTCCGCCAGAAGGTCGCGCTCTCGATCATGAAGAGGTCGCGGACGACCAGCCAGTCCAGGTTGGCCATGCCGAGCCGCTGGGCGCGGCCGTGCGCCGAGCCGACGGCCGGGTTCTGCCCGAGCAGGAAGTAGCCCTTCACCTTGCCGTCGATCATGTTCAGCACCTGCTGGTACGTCCCGTGGTCGCCGGTCATCCGGGGCAGGTAGCCGTAGCAGAAGTCGTTCTCCGGCGTGGCGGCGTCACCCCAGTACGCCTTGAGCAGGCTCGCCGCGTAGGCCCGCGAGTTGCCCCAGAAGCCCTTCTGGCCCGGGTGCCGGATGCTGTCCACCCACTCGTCGAACGTCGGGTGGTCGGCGTGGTGCGGCATCGGCAGGTAGCCGGGCAGCAGGTTGAACAGGGTCGGGATGTCGGTGGAGCCCTGGATGCTCGCGTGTCCGCGCAGCGCCAGGATGCCGCCACCGGGCCGGCCCATGTTGCCCAGCAGGGTCTGGATGATCGCGCCGGTGCGGATGTACTGCACGCCGACGCTGTGCTGGGTCCAGCCCACCGAGTAGACCAGCGCGCCGGTGCGCTCCCGGCCCGAGTTCTCCGTCCAGGCGCGGGCCAGCTCCTCAAACTTCTCCACCGGGATGCCGCAGATCCGGGACACCATCTCCGGGGTGTAGCGGGAGAAGTGCCGCTTGAGGATCTGGTAGACGCAGCGCGGGTGCTGCAACGTCTCGTCCCGCTGGGTGTTCGCGGCCACGGGCATGCCGTGCGACTCGTGCCGCAGGCCGGCCGCGGTCTCCCGTTCCTTCGCGGTGTCCTCCGCCACGCGCTGCCGCTCCTGGCCCTGGTACTTCCAGCTGCCCTGGTCGTAGCTGTTCCGCTCGGGGTCGTAGCCGGAGAAGAGCCCGTCGAGGTCCTCGGTGTCGGCGAACTGGTCGGTGACGATCGTGGCGGCGTTGGTGTACGCCACCACGTACTCCCGGAAGTCCAGCTCGTTCTCCAGGATGTACCGCACCACGCCACCGAGCAGCGCGATGTCGGTGCCCGCCCGGATCGGCAGGTACGTGTCGGCGAGCGCGCTGGTCCGGGTGAACCTGGGGTCCACGTGGAAGACCTTGGCGCCGCGCTTCTTGGCCTCCATCACCCACTGGAAGCCCACCGGGTGGGCCTCGGCCATGTTGGAGCCCTGGATGACGATGACGTCAGCGTTGGCGAGGTCCTGCTGGAAGTCCGTCGCGCCGCCGCGACCGAAGCTGGTCCCCAGACCGGGGACGGTGGCGGAGTGTCAAATGCGGGCCTGGTTCTCGATCTGGAGCGCCCCCATCGCCGTGAACAGCTTCTTGATGAGGTAGTTCTCCTCGTTGTCCAGCGTCGCCCCGCCCAGGCTGGAGATGCCCAGCGTCCGGTTGAGCGGACGGCCCTGGTCGTCGACGTCCTCCCAGGTCTCGTCGCGGGCGGCGAGGAGCCGGTCGGCGATCATGTCGAGCGCGACGTCGAGATCCAGGTCCTCCCACTCCGTGGCGTACGGCCGGCGGTAGCGGACCTTGGTCTGTCGCAGCGGGCTCGTCACCAGGTTCTTGCTGGCGGCGCCCTTCGGGCAGAGCCGGCCGCGGGAGATGGGGCTGTCCGGGTCGCCCTCGATCTGCGTGACCTGGCCGTCGGAGACGAAGACGCGCTGCCCGCAGCCCACCGCGCAGTAGGGGCAGACCGAGCGGGCCACGCTGTCGGCGGTCTCGGTGCGCGCGGTCAGCGCCGCCGACCGGGCCGACTGCGCCGCGGCGCCCCGACCGAGCGGGTCGGTGCCGGTGAGCTGCCGGTAGACCGGCCACCCCTGGAGGAAGGTCTTCACACCCATGCGGCACACCCCCTTCCCGCCCGGCGGGTAGCTGACCTTTTGAACACTAGGCCAGCCGAGGAGCGCTCGCGACCCGGGCCGGAAAACAGCGACGCCCCGACCTGTCGGCCGGGGCGTCGCTGGGCGTCGGTGTGCAGGTCGCCTCTCGGCGAGTGGCGCGACGCGGCTCCAGCCGAACGGTATTCCGCGAAGGCAATTTAGGTGAGGCCCGGGGACACTGGACACACCGACGCTCTGCACAACGGTACTGGGTCGCTCGTTCTTCCGCCGGTTCTCGGTGACGGCGGTCACCGGCGGCTGGGACCGGGCCCCGGCCAGCGATCCACGTGGGTCAGCTGTTCCAGTACTGGCCGACGATGTCGGCGGCCTGCTGCTCCCACTGCGCGTACGCGTCCGGGTAGGCCGACACCTGCACGGTCTGCGCGGCCTCGGTCAGCGGCATGTCCTGCCAGCCGTCGACCTGCTTCAGACCCTTCAGGAACGCCAGGGTCGAGTACTCGGGGTCGGTGATCTGCTCCGGCGTACCCCAACCACTGGACGGGCGCTGCTGGAACAGACCCAGCGAGTCATGGTCGTTGGCGTCGCCGAGGTGGCCCAGGTTCTCCAGCTTCGACTCCTGCAGGCTCGTGGCGATCGAGATCACCGCGGCCCGCTCCGGCAGACCCGCCTTCTTCGTCGCGGCGATGATCGCCTTCGCGTTCGCGACCTGCTCGTCGTTGAGGTCGATCTTCGACTGGGCGCCCTGCACACCGTGCGGGATCAGCTTGCCCGCGTCCGGCTTGTCGACCTGCACCATCGCCGCCTCCGACAGCCCCGCCGTCGGCGCCGCCTCGTGATGATTCAGCGGACCGGCCGCCAGACCACCGGCAACCGCCAGACCAGCAATACCCAGCACACTCTTCCGCAGCATCGTGTTCATGGGGGTAGCTCCATTCGGGGGTCGACGCGCAGACCGGCAGGGGCCGGCCGCACGCAAGCACCGTCAGGCGCTCAGAGAAGTCACTCCGGGGGAATCAACGGCGCGCGGGGCGGGGGCCTCTACGCCGCGCCGGACCATGTACAACGACCCCCGACCCCCCACCATTCCGCCGCCAGGATGCCGCCCGTCACAGCCCCGAACCGGACAATCACCCCAGGCGGGGCGGTCAGGTGCGGGGTGGGGTGGTCGGGAGTTGCCAGGTCGGGGCGATGGGAAAACGCCGGACAGGGGTTACCCTGACACCATGTCGGCCACCAGCACCGCGTACCTCGCCCGGCCCGGGCGACCCGCCGTGGTGGCGCGCACCCTCGGCGAGCTCGCCGGCCCCACCCGGGGCATCGTCGAGCTGCCGGTGCGCCTGATGTGGAGCAGCGAGCGCGCCTTCGACCTGGGCGACCCCGACGACCTGCTGTGGATGTACGAGAACGTGCTGCGCGAGACGAGCCGCGTCGAGGACCTGCGCGAGCTGATCCACGGCGGGACGCTGCGCCGCGTGTGGCCGCTGTTGAACCTGCCCCGGGGCGTACGCCTGGCGTGGGAGAGCCGGCACCGGGGCCTGCGCGCCGCGTGACCCACCTGCACGACTTCTACCGGGAGGTGGCCCGGGTGGCCCTCGCGGCCGCCGGGCCGCACCGGTTCGTGCTGGGCGGCGGGGTGGCCTGGGCGGCGCACGGCCTGGTCACCCGCCCGACGGAGGACGTCGACCTGTTCGCCGACGTGGAGGGCGCGGCCGCGGCAGCGGCGGCCGGAGTGCGCGCGGCGCTGGAGCGGGCCGGCTACCAGGTGGCCGACGCCGATCCGGGCAGCGAGCTGGGCGAGCTGTTCGACGGCTACGACCGGGACCTGCGGGACTTCGTGGTGAGCCGGGACGGGCGGCAGATCCGGCTCAGCCTGGCCCGGCTCGACCGGTACCGCAGCCCCGTGGTCATGGACCTGGGCCCGGTGATGGACGTCCGGGACCTCATCGCCAACAAGACGGCCGCGCTGGTCAACCGCCGGGAGGTCCGCGACTACATCGACGTCTCGGCCGCGCTGGACCGGTACGCCGTGGCGGAGCTGCTGGAGCTGGCCCGGCAGGTGGACCCGGCGCTGGACGCCGACGACATCCGGGAGGCCGGGCGCTACCTGGACCGGGTGCCGGACCGCCGGTTTGCCCGCTACGGCCTGGACCCGGGCCAGGTCGCCGAGGTCCGCCGCCGGATGGCCACCTGGCCGCGCTGACCGCACGCGCCGCCGGGCGGCCACCTCACTTGGTGGGCCTACCGCCGGTGACGCCGAGGATCTCGCCGGTCACGTAGCTGGATTCCTGGGAGGCGAAGAAGACGTACGCGGGGGCCAGCTCGGCGGGCTGACCGGGGCGACCCATCGGCGTGTCGGTTCCGAACTGCTTCACCTTCTCCTCGGGCATGGTGGCCGGGATCAGCGGCGTCCAGACCGGGCCCGGCGCCACGGCGTTGACCCGGATGCCCCGGTCGGCCAGGTTCAGCGCGAGGGCCTTGGTGAAGTTGGCGATGGCCGCCTTGGTGGTGGCGTAGTCCAGCAGCTGCGGCGACGGGTCGAACGCCTGGATCGACGAGGTGTTGATGATCGCCGAACCTTCGGGCAGGTGCGGCACGGCCAGCTTGCAGAGCCAGAACATGGCGTACACGTTGGTCTTGAACACCCGGTCGAACTGCTCGGTGGTGATGTCGAGGAGGCCCTTGTCCTGCGACATCTGGAAGGCCGCGTTGTTGACCAGGATGTCGATGCCGCCGAGGTCGGACAGCGCCCGCTCGATCAGGCTCCGGCAGTTCGCCTCCTCCCGCACGTCGCACCGGACGGCGACGCCCTTGCGCCCGGCCCGCTCGACCAGCGCCACCGTCTCGCCGGCGTCCGCCTCCTCCTCCTCGCCCAGGTAGGAGATCAGCACGTCGGCGCCCTCCCGGGCGTAGGCGATCGCGACCGCCCGGCCGATGCCGGAGTCACCGCCGGTGATCACCGCCCGCTTGCCGGCGAGCCGGTCGCTGCCCCGGTACGACTCCTCACCGTGGTCCGGCTTGGGACCCATCTCCCGCTCGGTGCCCGGCGCCGACTGCTGCTGGCCGGGCTGGCCCTGCCGCTGGCCGTACTGCCGGGTGGGGTCCTGCTGGGTGTACTGGTCCTCGCTCACCGGGTCTCCCTCGCACCGTCGTCGTCCGTCCCCTCGGCCCTACCCGGGGGTCGGGGGCGGAAACGGGCCGCCGTGCGGTGTTACGCCATGGGGTCCCGTGGCGCTGGTGGTGTGAGATACCTCTGGGCAATGTGGCGTCTGTGACAGCTGGTCGTTATGGTGCGCAACGGCGCCCACGAGGCGCGTCCACCCCCATGGAAGGGCACCTCATGACCTCCTCCTCCGGCGCCTCGCGCCGCCAGGTGCTGGCCGTCGCCGCCGCCGCCGCGACCGCCCCCCTGATCGCCGGCGCTCCCGCCGAGGCCAAGCCGAAGCCGCCGAAGACCTGGGACCTGACGGTCCTCGGCACGTCGGACACCCACGGCAACGTCTACAACTGGGACTACTACCGGGACGCCGAGTTCGACGACAGCAAGCACAACGACGTCGGCGTCGCGAAGCTGGCCACCCTGGTCAACCAGATCCGCGCGGAGCGCAAGGGCAGGGCGACCCTGGTGCTGGACGCCGGCGACACCATCCAGGGCACCCCGCTGGCCACCTACTACGCCAAGCAGGAGCCGATCACCAGCACCGGTGAGACGCACCCGATGGCGAACGCCATGAACGTGCTGAAGTACGACGCCGTCACGCTGGGCAACCACGAGTTCAACTACGGCCTGCCGCTGCTCGCCACCTGGATCGGCCAGCTCGGCTTCCCCGCCCTGGCGGCGAACGCGATCAACGAGAAGACCGGCAAGCCGGCCTTCCTGCCGTACGTGATCAAGGAGGTCGACCTCGGCGGGCACGGCGCGCCGAAGCTGAAGGTCGGCATCCTCGGCCTCACCAACCCGGGCGTGGCCATCTGGGACAAGGCCAACGTCGAGGGCCGGCTGGTCTTCGCCGACATGGTGGCCACCGCCGCCAAGTGGGTGCCGGTGATGCGCGAGCGCGGCGCCGACCTGGTCATCATCTCCGCCCACGGCGGCGACAGCGGCACCTCCAGCTACGGCCCCGAGCTGCCGAACGAGAACCCCGTGGCGCTGATCGCCGAGCAGGTGCCGGGCATCGACGCGATCCTCTTCGGCCACGCCCACAACGAGGTGCCGGAGAAGTTCGTCACCAACAAGGCCACCGGCGCGCAGGTGCTCACCTCGGAGCCGTCGAAGTGGGGCCAGCGGCTCACCCGGATGGACTTCACCCTGACCCGGGAGAAGGGCCGCTGGAAGGTCGCCGGCAAGGGCTCGACCATGCTGAACACCAACACCGTCGTCGAGGACCCGGCGGTGCTCGCCGCCGTCCGCGGCCAGCACACCAAGACCGTCGGGTACGTGAACCAGGTCGTGGCGCAGTCGGAGGTGGAGCTGTCCACCGTCGAGTCGCGGTACAAGGACACCCCGATCCTGGACTTCATCAACCACGTCCAGGCCGAGGTGGTCACCGCGGCCCTGGCCGGCACCGCGTACGCGAACCTGCCGGTGCTGTCGCAGGCGTCGCCGTTCAGCCGGACCGCCGTCTTCCCCGCCGGCGACGTGCGGATCCGCGACGTCGCCGGGCTGTACGTCTTCGACAACACCCTGGAGGCGGTCGTCATGACCGGCGCCGAGGTGAAGGCGTACCTGGAGTACTCGGCGAAGTACTTCAAGACCTGGGCGGCCGGGGTCACCATCGACCTCGACAACATCAACGACCCGACCGTGCCGGACTACAACTACGACGTGATCTCCGGCCTCGACTACGACATCGACATCGCCAAGCCGGTCGGGCAGCGGATCACCCGCCTGGTGCTGCCGGGCACCGACACCCCGGTCGCCGCGGACGCGCAGTTCGTCGTCGCGGTCAACAACTACCGGCGCAGCGGTGGCGGCAACTTCCCGGGCATCGTGAAGACCCAGGTCTACAACCAGCAGCAGGAGATCCGCCAGCTGCTCATCGACTGGGCGCAGGCCAAGGGCGTCATCCGGCCGGCCGACTTCTTCGTCGACAACTGGAAGCTGGTCCGCGACGGCGTGCCGGTCTTCTGATCCGTACCAATCACGACGGGCCCCGGGTGCCGCACCCGGGGCCCGTCCGCGTCCACGGACCGGTCAGGCGCCGCCGGCGCGCAGGTCCCACTCGTGCTGACCGCCGGTCGGGTCGGGCCGGTCCCGGCGCGGCTCGGTCTCGCTCTCGGTCGACTCCACCCGGTCCTCCGGGCGCACCGAGGGCGGCAGTTCGCCGAAGCGGACGTGCCGGAGGAACGCGTACTCCTCGTCGGTGAACGACTCGCGCGGCTCGCTCATGACCGCATTGTGCGCCCGCCCGGCCACCTGCCGCATCAATCGATCCGGTCGGGGTAAGCCGCCGCGACGATTCGTCCGGCGACAAGGTGGGGGGCGACCATGCGCGCGGTACGGATGACCGCACCCGGGGTGCTGGAGCAGGTGGAGGTACCCACCCCCACCGCCGGGCCGGGCGAGGTGCTGCTGCGCGTCGGCGCGGTCGGCGCCTGCCACTCCGACCTGCACATCCTCGACGCGCCGGCCGGCCTCTACCCCGTCCCCATGACCCTCGGGCACGAGATCGCCGGCACCGTCGACCAGGTCGGACCCGGCGTTACCGGCTGGACCGGCGGGGACCGGGCGGCGGTCTACGGGATCATCGGGTGCGGCCGCTGCCGGGCCTGCCTGCGGGGCGCGGAGAACCAGTGCCGGGTGGTGCCGGTCGGCGGCATCGGGCTCAGCCGCGACGGCGGCCTGGCCGAACACGTGGTGGTGCCCGCCTCCCGGCTGCTGCACACCGGCGAGCTGGACCTGACCCAGGCGGCCCCGCTCACCGACGCCGGGCTGACCCCGTACCACGCCGTCGAGCTGGCCCGGGAGCAGCTGCGCCCCGGCACCTCCTGCGTGGTGATCGGCATCGGCGGGCTGGGCCACATGGCGGTGCAGATCCTGGTCGCCACCACGGCGGTGCGGATCATCGCGGTGGACACCAGCGTCGCGGCCCTGGACCTGGCCAGCCGGATGGGCGCGCACGAGGTGGTGCAGGCCGGGCCGGACAGCGTCGACCGGATCCGGGCTCTGGTGGGCCCGCCGCCGGACGGCGCGGACGTGGTGCTGGACTTCGTCGGCGCCGACCCCACGGTCACCACGGCCCGGCAGGTGGTCGCCACCGGCGGTCGGGTGCTGCTGGTCGGCCTGGCCGGCGGCACCCTGCCGGTGCGGCCGGTCGCCGACGAGCCGCCGACCGTCCCGCTGGAGACGTCGGTCGAGGTGCCGTTCTGGGGCACCCGGGCGGAACTGCAGGAGGTGATCGCCCTGGCCCGGGCGGGGCAACTGCAGGCCGACGTGCAGACCTTCCCGCTGGCGGACGCGCCGGAGGCGTACGAGCTGCTGCGGCGCGGAGAGATCCACGGCCGCGCGGTCGTCGTGCCCTGACTAGCGTGCGCCCTCGGCCTCGCTCGGCCGCCGGGGCGGCAGCCGGTCCAGCAGGGCCAGGCCGGCTCGCACCGGGCGGCGGGCCAGGACGTCGCTGAAGCTGGCCCGCCCCTGGCAGAACCGGACGAACATCCGCCAACCCGGCGGGGTCGCCAGCAGCGCGTGGAACACGTCGGGCCGCCGCGTGAAGACCTCCAGCAGCCGGTGCCCGGCCCGCATCTCCGGCACCAGCCGCAGGCGGACCTCCCGCTCGTAGGCGTCGAGGTCGCCGCCGGCCACCGCCTCGCCGGCCAGCCGGCCCGACCGCAGGGCGAAGCTGATGCCCTCCCGGCTCCACGGCTCCAGCAGGCCCGCCGCGTCGCCGGCGACCAGGACCCGGCCATGGCGCAGCGGCGAGTCCTCCGCCCGGCAGCGCGTCAGGTGCCCCGAGTCGTGCTCCGGGGCGACCCCGGCCAGGCCCAGCCGGGCCACGAAGTCGCGCAGGTAGGCGCGGGTGCGGTCGCCCTCGCCCCGGGCCGCGATGACACCGACGGTGAGCCGGTCGCCCTTCGGGAACACCCAGGCGTACGAGCCGGGGACCGGGCCCCAGTCGATGAGCACCCGCCCGCGCCAGCGGTCCTGCTCGGCGGGTGGGACCGGCAGCTCCAACTCCAGCCCCAGGTCGACCTGGCGCCACGTCACCCCGACGTGCCGGGCGGTCACGCCCGACGAGCCGTCGGCGCCGATCACCGCGCGGGCGCGTACCGTGTCGCCGTCGGCCAGCCGCAGGCGTACCTCGTCGGGGTCCTGCTCGACGGCCCGGACCGCGACCCCCTCGCGGACCTCGGCCCCGGCGGCGACGGCGGCGGCGCGCAGCCGGTCGTCGAACTCCTCCCGGCGGACCATGGCCACCAGCGGCGCGGAGTGCCGGCGGGTGAAGCCGCGTCGCCCGTCCCGGGTGAAGTCGATCCGGTCGACCCGGTCGTGCGCGGGCACCTCGATCCGGTCGGCGATCTCGGTCAGCGAGGTGCCGATCAGGCCGCCCCCGCAGGTCTTGTACCGGGGATGGGTGGCCCGCTCGACCACCAGGGTGCGGACACCGGCCCGCGCCGCCGCGTGCGCGGCGGAGAGGCCGGCGGGGCCGCCACCGACGACGACGAGGTCCCAGATGATCACGGGAGCAGCCTAGGCCACGGCGCCGACCCCCCGCCCGGCACGCGCCGGCCACGACCCCCCGAACGGGTGGGCATCATCGGACGCCGCCCGGGTAACCGCCGGGCGCAGACCGCCCGCCGGTCGGGCGGTCCACGCCGAGGAGGGAAGCGATGCAGCAGGTACAGCTGTCTGCGATCGAGGAACGGGTGTACCAGGCGGTGTCCGCGCTCGAGGTGCGGGGGCACGTCCCCTATCCGGACCTGATCGCCCAGGAAGCCGGAATGACCGAGGAGGAGCTCCGCGAGCCGCTGCACCTGCTCACCGAGCGGGGGCTGCTGCATCGGGAGGACTCCCCGATGTCCGGGCTCGACTTCGGACCGCGGTGGTGCGCGCGCCAGATGACCTGACATCGTCGTTTGCCCCATCGGGGGCCGGGTAGCGATCGAAGAATGCGTGATCGACGGTCCACGGGAGGCACGATGAGCACGGACCGGTCGTCGGCGCCGGCGGACACCGGCGGGTCCGACGACCGGCGCCGCTGGAAGGCCCTCAGCGTCGGCCTGGTCGCGGCATTCATGACCCTGCTGGACGTCAGCATCGTCAACGTCGCCGTGCCGTCGATCGACCGGGCGCTCCACGCCACGCCCAGCGACCTGCAATGGGTGCTGTCCGGCTACGCGCTGACCTTCGGTCTGGTGCTGGTGCCGGCCGGCCGGTTCGGCGACGCCCGCGGCCGGCGTACCGCGTTCGTGGTCGGGGTGGCGCTGTTCACCGTGACCAGCGCGCTGGCCGGGCTGGCCCGCTCGCCGGAGTGGCTGGTCGTGGCCCGGCTGGTCCAGGGCGCCGCCGCCGGGGTGGTCAACCCGCAGGTGAGCGGCATGATCCAGCAGTTGTTCCGGGGCGCCGAGCGGGGCCGGGCATTCGGCCTGCTCGGCGCCACCATCGGCATCTCCACCGCCGTCGGCCCGCTGCTCGGCGGGCTGCTCATCCAGCTCGGCGGGGAGGAGCACGGCTGGCGGTGGGTCTTCTTCGTGAACATCCCGGTCGGCATCCTCGCCGTGGTGCTCGGCTGGCGGCTCATTCCGGCCCGCCCGGCCGGCCAGCCGGACCGGCACCGCCTGGACCCGATCGGGGTGCTGCTGCTCGGCCTCGGGGTGACCATGGTGCTGCTGCCGCTCGTGCAACGGGAGCAGTGGCGCGGCGCCGGCAAGTGGGCGCTGATCCCCGTCGGCCTGCTCTTCCTGGCCGGCTTCGCGTTCTGGGAGCGGTGGTACGGCCGGCACCGGCCGCCCCTGTTCGACCTGCGGCTGTTCCGGCTGCGCTCGTACACCCTGGGATCGCTGATCGGCCTGGTCTACTTCGCCGGGTTCACCGCGATCTTCTTCATCTTCACGCTCTACCTCCAGGTCGGCCTCGGCTACAGCGCGCTCGCCGCCGGCCTGGCCATCACCCCGTTCGCGCTCGGCTCGGCGGCCGCCTCGGCCGTCGGCGGCCGGGTCGTCACCCGGTTCGGCCGGCCGCTGGTCGCCGCCGGCCTGCTGGTGGTCGTCCTCGGCCTGCTCGCCACCGTGTGGGTGCTGCGGAACGAGCCGCGGCACTCCGTGCCGCTGCTCCTCGCCGTGCCGTTCCTGCTCGCCGGGCTGGGCAGCGGACTGGTCATCGCGCCGAACCAGACGCTGACCCTCTCCGAGGTGCCCGTGCCGCAGGCCGGCAGCGGCGCCGGCATGCTGCAGACCGGGCAGCGGATCGGCTCGGCCGCCGGCATCGCCGGTGTCGGCGCGCTGTTCTTCTCCACGCTGAGCGACAGCCGGGGCGACTTCACCGTCGCCTACCGGCACTCGCTGCTGCTGGCCGTCGCGATCATCGCGCTGGCCCTGGTGGCCGCGCTCGTCGACGTCGTCGCCGAGCACCGCCACTCCGGCGACCGCTCCTGATCCGCCCGCGAATTGAGAACCCGCGCGGAACAGCTTGCGAATTCGCCGCCCGGAGGGGTGCGCCGGAGACGTAGACGGCGGTAGATACATGGGTCATGACGAACACCCTCGACCGTCGTACCCTCCTGCGTCTCGCCGGTGCCTCCGCCGGCACCGCCCTGCTGGCCGGCGCCACCCTCGCCGGCCCCTCCCCCGCCGGCGCGGCCACCGCCGCGTTCCGGCACGGTGTCGCCTCCGGTGACCCGCTGCCGGACGGGATCCTGCTCTGGACGCGGGTCACCCCGACCCCCGACGCCCTGCCCGGCTCCGGCGCCGGCCCGGACGTGGAGGTGAGCTGGCAGGTCGCCACCGAGCCCGACTTCCGCTCGCCCGTCGCCGCCGGCACGCTGACCACCGGGCCGGACCGGGACCACACGGTGAAGATCGCCGTCTCCGGCCTCGCCGCCGCCACCACCTACTGGTACCGCTTCGGCCACGGCGGCGCCTGGTCGCCGACCGGCCGGACGATGACCGCCCCGCCCGTGGACTCGGTCGTCGACCGGCTGCGGATGGGCGTGGTGTCCTGCGCGAACTGGGAGGCCGGCTACTTCGCGGCCTACCGGCGGCTGGCCGACCGGGGCGACCTCAACCTCGTCGTCCACCTCGGCGACTACCTCTACGAGTACGGCACCGGCGAGTTCGCCGCCGCCGGCCGGGTGGTCCGGCCGACCCAGCCGGCGCACGAGGTGCTCACGCTGGCCGACTACCGGATCCGGCACGCGCTCTACAAGACCGACCCCGACCTGCAGGCGCTGCACGCCGCCGTGCCCTGGGTGATCACCTGGGACGACCACGAGGTGGCCAACGACGAGTGGTCCGGCGGCGCCGAGAACCACACCCCGGGCGCCGAGGGACCGTTCGCCGACCGGCTGGCCGCCGCACGGCGGGCGTACCTGGAGTGGATGCCCGTGCGGATCGGCGCGGACGGGTCCATCTACCGGCGATTCCGGTTCGGCCGGCTGGCCGAGCTGTCCATGCTGGACCTCCGCTCGTACCGGTCGGCGCAGGCCTCCGGCGCCGACGTCGACGACCCGAACCGGACGATCACCGGCGACGCGCAGATGACCTGGCTGAAGGCGGGGCTGTCCGGCTCCGCCGCGCGGTGGAAGCTGGTCGGCAACCCGGTGATGATGGCCCGCCTGGACGTCGGCGCGCTGCCGTCCTGGCTGCTCGGCCCGCTCGGGAAGCTGCTCGGCATCCCCGAGAACGGCGCGGTCCTCAACGCCGACCAGTGGGACGGCTACAACGCCGACCGCAACGAACTGGTCAACCACCTCCGGGCCACCGGCACCCGGGACGTGGTCTTCCTGACCGGGGACATCCACACCTCGTGGGCCAACGAGGTGACCACCCGGACGACACTGTTCGAGCCGGCCGCCGCGGAGTTCGTCGTCCCGTCGGTGACCAGCGACAACGTCAACGACTTCCTCAGGCTGCCGGCCGGGAACCCGCTGAGCCGGCTCGGCGCGGGGCTGCTCCGCTCCACGAATCCGCACGTGCGCTGGGCCGAGCTGGACGGGCACGGGTACGGGGTGCTCGACGTGACTCCGCAGAGCTGCCGGATGGACTGGTACCACCTCACCGACCGGACCAGCGACACCAGCGCCAGCCGGTGGGTGGCGGGCTGGTCGGTGGGCACGGGCTCGTCCCGCCTGCGCGCCGAGAGCGCCCCGGCCTGATCCGGATACGCCGCTGGCCGGCACCCCGCTCGGGGGTGCCGGCCAGTGTTCGTTCGGCTGTCAGCTGTTCCAGTTGTGGGTGACGATGTCGGTGGCCTGCTGCTCCCACTGGGCGTAGGCGTCCGGGTAGGCCGAGACCTGCACGGTCTGCGCGGCGTCGGTCAGCGGCATCTTGTCCCAGCCGTCGACCTGCTTGAGGCCCTTGAGGAAGGACAGGGTGGAGTACTCGGGGTCGGTGATCTGCTCCGGCGTGCCCCAACCCGAGCTCGGGCGCTGCTGGAACAGGCCCAGCGAGTCGTGGTCGTTGGCGTCGCCGAGGTGGCCCAGGTTCTCCAGCTTCGACTCCTGCAGGCTCGTGGCGATCGAGATCACCGCGGCCCGCTCCGGCAGGCCGGCCTTCTTCGTCGCCGCGATGATCGCCTTGGCGTTGGCCAGCTGCTCACCGTTCAGCTCGATCTTGGACTGGGCGCCCTGCACGCTCACCGCGACCGGCGTGGTGCCCTGCACGGGGGCGGCGTCGGCGTGGGCGGCGACCGGACCGGCGAAGATGCCACCGGTGAAGGCCAGACCAGCAATACCGAGCACGCTCTTACGCAGCATCGTGTTCATGGGGGTAGCTCCATTCGGGGGTTGGCGCACACGCGGGCCGACGGGCGTCGGCTCTGCTGGTGTGCGCAAGCACCGTCAGGCGCTCAAGAAAGTCTTGGGGGATCCGGCGCGCGGGGCGAAGGCCTCTTCGTCGCGCCGGGACCATGTACAACGACCGGCGGGCCACCGTCATTCCCGGCCGGGCAGCCCCGCCTCGGCGGGCTGTCACGCGGGGGGCTGTCACGCGGGCCAGTCACCCCGTCGGGCGGGGCGTGGTCCTCGGTCGTTCACCCGGATACAACGACCCCCACCCGCCGGCCATTCCGCCGCCGGGATGCCGCCGGTCACCCGCGAAACGGACACCGCACTCAGACCCGGACGGCCGGTGGAACGCCATGGAGGTATCCGGGCGCGGGAGACATACATGAGGTTCCCACTCAGCGACCGAGGCCGCCTGCGAACCGGACAATCCGCCGACACCGGTCGGTGGAACGCCGTGGCACCCGGGCGGCGGGAGGTCGGGACAGACGGAAGCGGCCGGCCCCCGTGTCCGGGGCCGGCCGCTTCGCGGGTCTTGTCATGTCACCAGAGCTGCTGGACGATGTCCGCCGCCTGCTCCTCCCACTGCGCGTACGCGTACGGGAAGGCGGACACCTGGACCGTCTGGGCCGCGGCGGTCAGCGGCAGGTCCTGCCAGCCGCCGACGTTCTTCAGCGCGCCGAAGAACGCCTTGCTGGCGTAGTCCGGGTCGGTGACCTGGTCGGGCGTACCCCAACCGGACGACGGGCGCTGCTGGAACAGGCCCTCCGAGTCGTGGTCGTTGTACGTGCCGAGGTGACCGAGGTTGTACAGCTTCGACTCCTGCAGGGAGGTGGCGACGCCGATCACGGCGCCCCGCTCCCCCACACCGCTCTCCTTGGCCGCCTTCACGATGGCCTTGGCGTTGTCGAGCTGCGCGTCGTCGAGCGGGATGCGCGACTGGGCGCCCTCGACACCGTGCGGGATGAGCTGCTCCCGGTCGGGCCGGTCGGCCTTGGTCGGGACCTTGTCACTGCCGGTGGTCAGGCCGGACTTCACCGTCTCGGTGCCGGTCTTCTTGCCGGTGGCCAGGCCGATGGCGGCCAGGGCCCCGGCGTGCGGGCCGCTGGTCACCGGGGCGGCGACGGCGGTGGGGCCGAACGCCAGCCCGCCCAGGCAGGCCACGCCCGCAACGGTCAGCGCGGCGCGGCGGTTCGGGCTGGTGGCGAGGGCGGTCCTCGCGGCGGCGGTCTTCGCGATGGCGGTCTCGGCGATGGCGGAGTTCGCCACGGCGGTCCGGGTGACGGCGGCCTTCGCCACGGCGGTCTTCGCGATGGCGGGGAGCCATCGAGTGAAGTGCTGCTTCACGATGGATGCCCTTTCGATCGTTACGACGCGCTCCGGGGTGAGCGCCCCTCGGGGGAACTACTCGTCGGTACGGGTTTGTGTTCCGGCGGTACGGGGGACACAACCAGCTCGACCAGTCGGGCATTCCGGAAATGCCCGCTCCCGCTGGAGCTGCGGTCCAGCTCACCCGGGATTCCGGACGGCCGTGACGGCAAGGACAACCCGATGGAAACGGTCTAGACGGCCGACGGGACGCCGAACCGGACCAGGACGTGCCAGAGCTGCTTGAGGTGCTGCAGCGTCACCTCGGTCGGGCCGCGGTCGGCCCAGCGTTGCGGCTCGCGCACCACCGAGGCGGCGGCGCGGCCGATGAGCGCGGCATGCACCGGCTCGCCGGGGCGGGCGAACTCGGCGTGCACGCGGGCGGCGAGCGGCGGGATGGCCGGCCCCCGGAACTCGGCGTCGACGCCGTCGACCGGCAGCTCGAACCCGGTGTGCCAGCAGAGCGCGAAGCCGTGCCGCCGGGCGATCCCGGCGAGGATCGTGCCCTCCTCGGTGCCCCGGAACGACGGGTCCACCACCACGGCCTCGACGTCCCGGGCGAGGCTGACCTCACCGTGCACCTGCGCCTCGATGTAGTCGTCCAGTGCCCGGCCGGCCGCGTCGGACGCCCGCTCGCGGCGGCGCAGCAGCGTCTGCAGGAGGGTGCCGGTGTCCATGCCGGCCACGCCGAGGCTGATCCCGGTCGTGGCGGTGGCCGCCAGCAGCGCGGCGAGCACGGGCTCGAACACGGTGAGGGTGCCGAGGTCCTTCGGCTCGGTGTGGCTGTCCCCGAAGCTGAAGGTGGCCCGCGCGAGCGCCGCGGGGCGCAACCGCAGGTGGCAGGAGCCGAACCGGGGGCAGGCGCCGTCCGGGTGGTCGAGCAGGTTGAGGCCGCCGTACTTCGGCCGGTCCGCCGGGGGCACGCCGGGCCGCTGGTACGCCCCGCCGAACAGCTTTTCCTCCCAGCGGTCCCGGTCGCCGCCGGGGAAGGCGGTCAGCCCTCCGTTGGAGACGCCCGTCTCGAACTGGCTGCGGTAGACGCCCTCCTGGTCGAGCGCCTCGGCGACCGTCCGGCCGTCGCGCAGCAACCGGTCGGGGTGGAAGTTGAGGGTCAGCCGGCCGTGCGCGGCCACCGCGGCGAGGATCTCCTCGGCGCGGTACGCGGCGCCGGAGCCGGCGAGGTGCCGGGCGATGACGGCGAGCGCCGCCGGCCGGTCGCGCAGGGCGACGTCGCGGACGTGCCGGAGGGCGGCGGCCTGCGCGGGGGTCATCGTCACGTCGGGCACGGGCCCGAGTATCGCGGGGCCGACGGGCGGCGCGCCACGGGGATTCTCAGCCGTCGGTGCCGAAGCCGTCCAGGGTCTCCCGCTCGGCCGGGCTCCGCAGCTCCTCGAAGACGGTGAGGTGCAGGCCAGCCGGGCCGTCGAGGCGGGCGTTGAGCGACTGCCACGGGGTGACCGTCGGCGGGGCGACCTCGGTGGCGCCCGCCGCGACGAGACGCTCGGTGGTCGCGCGACTGTCGTCCACCTCGAAGGCCACCCGCAGCCGGGGCGCGACCTGGCGGCCGACCTCCACCTCGTCGATCATCCGCTTCTGTGCGGGGTTCGCCAGCTCCAGCGTGGCCCGGCCCGCTTCCAGGATCACCACCCGGGCGCCGTCGCCACCCGAGTACGCGGCCTGCTCGGGCAGGCCCAGCGCGTCCCGGAAGAAGGCGACCGCGGCGTCGTAGTCCTCGGCCTCCACGACCAGGCGCAACTGGCGTACGGTCGGCGGCCCGTCGGCTCGGGGAGCGTCCATGACCGCAGATCCTAGCCGCGGGCCGCGGCACCGAGGCGGGCCAGGAAATGCGCGTTGCCGCCGCTGGCGGCGAGCTGGCGGAGCAGCTGGTCCAGCGCCGCCTGCCGGTCCAGCGTGGACAGCGCGGCACGCAGGGCCCGCAGGCGCTCCCGCTCGACGCCGGTGAGCAGCAGGTCCTCGCGGCGAGTGCCGGAGGCCCGCACGTCGACGGCGGGGAAGGTGCGCCGGTCGGCCAGCGCCCGGTCCAGCCTCAACTCGGCGTTGCCGGTGCTCTTGAACTCCTCGAAGATGAGGCTGTCCGCGGCGGACCCGGTATCGACCAGGGCGGTGGCGATGACGGTCAGGGAGCCGCCCTCCTCGAGCGTCCGGGCGGCGGCGAGCAGCTGCTTGGGCGGGGTGAGGGCGGCCACGTCGATGCCGCCGGAGAGGGTGCGGCCGGCCGAGCGGACGGTCAGGTTGTAGGCGCGGCCCAGCCGGGTCAGCGAGTCGAGCAGCACGACCACGTCGTGGCCCAGCTCGACGAGGCGCTTCGCCCGCTCGATCGCCAGCTCCGCCACCGTGGTGTGGTCCTGCGGCG
>NZ_JBEXYR010000011.1:0-195649 GCF_040631005.1 Micromonospora sp. NPDC005707 | reverse complement strand
CCGGGGCGGAACGGGTGGTGCTGCTCTGCGGGCCACGCGGCCGGGCCGCGGCGGAGCTGCTGCCCGGCGTCGACGAGATCATCGAGTGGCCGCTGTCCTGGATCGACGCTCCGGCCCCGCCGGTCGACCCGGCCGGGATGCGCGCCCTGGTCGACCGGCTCGCCGCGGTCCGCGCGGAGGAGGCGGTCGTCTTCACCTCCTTCCACCAGTCGGCGTTGCCGCTGGCGCTGCTGCTCCGCATGGCCGGGGTGCCGCGGATCAGCGCGATCAGCGACGACTACCCGGGCGCCCTGCTGGACGTGCGACACCGGGTGCCCGTCGGGGTGCCCGAGCCGGAGCGGGCCCTGTCGCTGGCCGCGGCGGCCGGCTTCGCGCTGCCCGCCGGCGACGAGCCGGGGCTGCGGCTGCGCGCCGACCGGCTGCCGCCCGCGCCGGCCGCCGGCGAGCCGGGCTACGTGGTGCTGCACCCGGGCTCCTCCGTGGAGACCCGGGCCTGCCCCTTCGAGCTGGCCACCCGGATCGTCCGGGTGCTCAGCGCCGCCGGCTACCGGGTGGTCGTCACCGGCGGGCCGGACGAGCGGGAGCTGACCGCCCAGGTCGCCGCCGCGGGCGGTCTCGACCTGGGCGGGCGCACCGGCCTCGGCGAACTGGCCGCGGTGATCGCCCGGGCCGGCGCGCTGGTGGTCGGCAACACCGGGCCGGCGCACCTGGCGGCGGCGCTCGACGTGCCGGTGGTCAGCCTCTTCGCCCCGACCGTCCCGTTCGGACAGTGGGGTCCCTACCGGGTGCCCACCGTGCGGCTCGGCGACGCCGGGGCGGCCTGCCGGGACACCCGGGCCACACGCTGTCCGGTCCCCGGCCACCCCTGCCTCTCGGCCGTCGAGCCGGGCCGGGTGCTGGAGGCGCTGCGGCTGCTCGGGGTGCCCGCCGACGCGCCGGAGCCGCTGGTCACCGTCCCCGGCGGGGTGGTCGGATGAACATCCTGGTCTGGCACGTGCACGGCTCCTGGACCACGTCGTTCGTGCACGGCAAACACCGCTACCTGGTGCCGGTCACCCCGGACCGGGGCGCGTACGGGCTGGGCCGGGCGCGGACCTACCCGTGGCCGGACAGCGCCGTCGAGGTGGCCCCGGCGGAGCTGCGCCGCGCCGACGTGGACGTCGTGCTGCTCCAGCGGCCCGAGGAGTTCGACCTGGCCTGCGAGTGGCTCGGCCGGCGGGTCGGCCGGGACGTGCCGGCGATCTACGTCGAGCACAACACCCCGAAGGGCGACGTGCCGAACAGCCGGCACCCGATGGCCGACCGGGACGACCTGCTGCTCACCCACGTGACCCACTTCAACGAGCTGTTCTGGGACAACGGGGGCACCCGCACCGCCGTGGTCGAGCACGGGGTGGTCGCCCCGGCGGTCGAGTGGACCGGCGAGCTGGACCGCCTCGCCGTGGTCATCAACGAGCCGGTCCGCCGCTGGCGGGTCACCGGCACCGACCTGCTGGCCCGCTTCGCCGACCTCGCCCCGCTCGACGTCTACGGCATGAAGGTGGCCGGGCTCGCCGAGCACCTGGGCCTGCCCCCGGACCGGCTGACCAGCCACGACGACGTGCCCCAGCACGCCATGCACGCCGAGCTGGCGAAGCGGCGGGCCTACCTGCACCTGTGCCGGTGGACCTCGCTCGGGTTGAGCCTCGTCGAGGCCATGACCATGGGCATGCCGGTGGTCGCGCTGGCCACCACCGAGGCCGTCGAGGCGGTCCCGCCGTCCGCCGGCGCCCTGTCCACCCGGGTCGACGTGCTGGTCGACGCGGCCCGGGGCCTGCTGGACGACCCGGCGGCGGCCCGCCGGGCGAGCGCCGCGGCCCGGACCGCCGCCCGCGACCGCTACGGCCTGGAGCGTTTCCTCGCCGACTGGGACCGGCTGCTGGAGGAGGAAGTATGCGCATCGCGATGATCTCGGAGCACGCCAGCCCGCTCGCCGTCCTCGGCGGGGAGGACGCCGGCGGCCAGAACACGCATGTCGCGGAGCTCTCCGCCGCGCTCGCGGCCGCCGGCCACGACGTCCGCGTGTACACGCGGCTCGACGCGGTGGACCTGCCGGTGACGGTCCGCGCCCCCGACGGGTACGAGGTGGTGCACGTGCCCGCCGGGCCGGCCGAGCCGGTGGCGAAGGACGACCTGCTGCCGTACATGCCGGCCTTCGGGGAGTGGCTGGCCGAGCGGTGGCGCACCGGCGACTGGCAGCCCGAGGTGGTGCACGCGCACTTCTGGATGAGCGGGCTGGCCGGGCTGGCCGCCGCGCGGCGCACCGGGGTGCCGGTGGTGCAGACGTACCACGCGCTCGGCACGGTCAAGCGGCGGCACCAGGGCGCGCAGGACACCAGCCCACCGGGCCGGGTCGCGCACGAGCGCCGGCTGGGCCGCTCCGTCGACCGGGTGGTCGCCCAGTGCCAGGACGAGGTCGCCGAGCTGGTCCGGATGGGGGTGCCCCGGTCCCGGATGACTGTGGTGCCGTCCGGGGTGAACCTGTCCACCTTCGCGCCGCTCGGCCCGGTCGCCGACTCCGACGGCGCCCGGCCCCGGATCCTCACCGTCGGGCGGCTGGTCGAGCGCAAGGGCTTCCAGGACGTCATCCGGGCCACCGCGCTGGTGCCGGACGCCGAGTGCGTGGTGGTCGGCGGCCCGCCGGCCGGGCTGCTGGAGACCGACCCGTACGCGCTGCGGCTGCGCGCGCTCGCCGCGTCCCGGGGGATCGCCGGTCGGGTGAAGCTGATCGGGGCGGTGCCCCGGGAGGAGATGGGGCGCTGGTACCGGTCGGCGGACGTGCTGGTCGCCGCCCCCTGGTACGAGCCGTTCGGGCTCACCCCGCTGGAGGCGATGGCGTGCGGCGTACCGGTGATCGGCACCGCCGTCGGCGGGCTGATCGACACGGTGGTGCCCGGCCGTACCGGTGACCTGGTGCCCGCCCGCGACCCGGCGGCCCTCGGCGCGGCGATCCGCGGCCTGCTCGGCGACCGGATCCGCCGGTTCGCCTACGCCACCGCGGCCCTGGAACGGGCCCGGACCCGCTACTCCTGGTCCACCACGGCCGATCGGCTCGCCGCGCTGTACGCCGAGGTGGCCGCCGTGCGTCGGCCCACCCGGGTGGTCGCCTGATGGCGGCCACGCCGGCCGCCGGGGGGACGGTCCTGGAGGACCACCTGACCCGGCTGGCCGCCGCGCTGCTGCCGCTGCGCGACGCCGAGCAGCTGCTGGCCCGCTGGGGCGGGGAGCTGGCGCACCGGCTGGCCACCGGCGGGCGGCTGCTGGTGGCCGGCAACGGCGGCAGCGCCGCCGAGGCCCAGCACCTCACCGCCGAACTCGTCGGCAAACTCCGCGACGACCGCGAACCCCTGTCCGCCATCGCCCTGCACGCCGAAACATCCGCCCTCACCGCCATCGGCAACGACTACGGCTACGACGAGATCTTCGCCCGCCAGGTCCGCGCCCACGGCCGACCCGACGACATCCTCCTGCTCCTGTCCACCAGCGGCACCAGCACCAACCTCCTCACCGCCGCCCGCGCCGCACACGACACCGGCCTGCGCTGCTGGGCCTTCACCGGCCCCGCCCCCAACCCACTCGCCGGGTCGTGCCACGAGACCCTCGCCATCGACTCGCCGGACAGCCAGGTCGTGCAGGAGCTGCACCTGGTCGCCACCCACGTGCTGTGCGAGTACGTCGACCGGGCGCTGCCGGCGGCGCTCGCCGCCCGCGCCGCGGACACGGCGCCGGCCGACACGGTGCGCGCCGGCGTCGAGGTGGTGCTCGGCGACGGCCCGGACGGGAAGGTGCAGGCCCGATGAGGAGGTCGAGCATGACGGGACCCGTGGTGGTGCTCGGTGACACGCTGCTGGACCGGGACGTCGAGGGGGTGGTGAACCGGCTCTGTCCGGACTCCCCGGTGCCGGTGCTCGAGGAGACCACGCACGTCGACCGCCCCGGCGGCGCCGGCCTCGCCGCCGTCTTCGCCGCCGCGCAGGGCGCCGAGGTCGCGCTGGTCACCGCGGTGGCCGACGACGCCGGCGGCGCTCGGCTGGGCACCCTGCTCGCCGCCGCCGGCGTGCAGTTGTACGCGCTGCCGCTGGCCGGGGCCACCCCGGAGAAGATCCGGCTGCACGCCCGCGGCCGGGTGCTGCTGCGCCACGACCGGGGCGGACCGGCGGGCGATCCGGGCGAGCCGAGCGAGGCCGTGCTGCGCCTGCTCGCCACCGCCTCGGCCGTGCTCGTCAGCGACTACGGCCGGGGCGTCGCCAGGCATCCCGCCCTGCGTGCCGCGCTCGCCGCGACCCGGGCGCCGGTGGTCTGGGACCCGCACCCGCGCGGTCCGGCCGCGGTGCCCGGGGTGAGCCTGGCGACCCCGAACGAGTCCGAGGCACGCGAGCTGGCCAAGGCGCCGCCGGGGGCGTCCCGGCTGGTCACCGCGTCCCGGGGCGCACAGGCGCTGCGCCGGCGCTGGCAGGCCGGCGCGGTGGCGGTGACCCTGGGCGGGGACGGCGCGCTGCTCTGCCACGCCGGCTCCACCCCGCTGGTGGTGCCGGCCCCGGCCGCCGAGGGGGACACCTGCGGCGCGGGGGACCGGTTCGCCGCGGCGGCCACCCTGGCCCTGGCCGGGGGCGCGCTGGTCTCCGAGGCGGTGCAGGAGGCGGTGGCCGAGGCGTCCGCGTACGTGGCCGGCGGGGGAGTGGCCGCCGCGCTGCCCGCTCCGGTACGGGCCGCGGCCCCGGCCGTGGTCGTCGGCGGCGGGGACCGGATCGGCGCCGCCGCGGCCGGCGAGGTGGTGTCCCGGGTACGCGCGGCCGGCGGCACGGTGGTGGCCACCGGCGGCTGCTTCGATCTGCTGCACGCCGGGCACGTGGCGACCCTCCAGGCGGCCCGGCAGCTCGGCGACTGCCTCGTGGTCTGCCTCAACTCCGACGCCAGCGTGGCCGGGCTGAAGGGGCCGGAGCGACCGGTCGTGCCGCAGGGTGACCGGGGCCGCCTGCTCGCCGCGCTGGGCTGCGTCGACGCCGTGCTGATCTTCGACGAGCCCACACCGCGCGCGGCGCTGTCCTGGCTGCGCCCGGACATCTGGGTCAAGGGCGGTGACTACGCCAGCGGCGGCGGCGCGGAGACGCTCCCCGAGGCGGAGATCCTCGCCCGCTGGGGCGGGCACACGGTGGTCGTGCCGTACCTGGACGGCCGGTCCACCACCGACATGATCGCGGCGGCCCGGGCCGGGCGCGGCCTGGCGGGCTGGCCCGCCGCGGCGGAGCCGGCGGTCGTCCAGTCCACGGAGGGAGCACGATGAGCAGTCCACCCGGGGCCGGCCCCACCGTTCTGGTCACCGGCGGGTCGAGCGGGCTCGGCGCGGCGGTGGTCGCCGCGGTGGCCCGGGCCGGCGGCCGCCCCCTGGTGCTGGACCGGCAACGGCCCGCCGACGGGGTGCCCTGGGTCGAGTGCGACCTGGCCGACACCCGGGCCGCCGAGGCGGCCACCCGGGACCTCGCGGAACGCTCCGGCGGGCTGGACGCCGTGGTCACGGCGGCCGGCATGGACGTGCCGGGGAAGCTCATCGACGTGCCGGCGGAGACCTGGGAACGCATCGTCACGGTGGACCTGCTCGCCACCGCCGCCGTGATCCGGGCCGGGCTGCCCTACCTGGAGGCGTCCCGGGGCAACATCGTCACCGTCGCCTCCACGCTCGGGGTGAAGGCGGTCGGCGACGCGACCGCGTACTGCGCGGCGAAGTTCGGGGTGGTCGGCTTCACCCGGGCGCTCGCCGCCGAGCTGGCCGGCGCGGTCGGGGTCACGCTGCTCATCCCGGGCGGCATGCGCACCGCCTTCTTCGACGAGCGGGACGCGCAGTACCGCCCCGGCCCGGACGCGGCGCTCAACGAGCCGGCCGACACCGCCGCCGCGGTGATGTTCGCCCTGTCCCAGCCGGCCGGCTGCGCCGTACGCGAGATGGTGGTCTGCGCGCAGCAGGAGTCGTCGTACCCGTGATCCTCGTGCTGCGGGCGCTCGGGGTCGGCGACCTGGCCACCGCGGTCCCGGCGCTGCGCGGCCTGCGGGCCGGCCTCCCGGGCCGGGAGCTGGTGCTGGCCGCGCCGGCCTGGCTGGCGCCGCTGGCCGAGCTGACCGGGGTGGTCGACCGGGTGCTGCCGACCGCCGGGCTGGTCGACCGGCCGGCGTGGCCCGGCCCGCCGCCGGAGGTGGCGGTCAACCTGCACGGGCGGGGTCCCCGGTCGCACCGGATGCTCGCGGCGGCCCGGCCGGGCCGGCTGTTCGCCCACCGCAACGCCGAGGCCGGGCACCTCGCCGGCCCGCTCTGGGACGACGACGAGCACGAGGTACGCCGCTGGTGCCGGCTGCTGCACTGGTACGGGCTCCCGGCCGACCCCGGTGACCTGGCGCTGCGCCGCCCGCCGGCCGCCGCCGTCCCGGCCGGGGCGACCCTGCTGCACCCCGGCAGCAAGATCCCCGCGAAGCGCTGGCCGGCCGGCCGCTTCGCCGCGCTGGCGCGGATCCTCACCGCCCGGGGTCACCGGGTGGTGCTCACCGGTTCGACCGACGAGCGGGACCTGGCCGTCCGGGTGGCCCGGGACGCGGGGCTGCCCCCGGACGCCGTGCTCGCCGGCCGGACCGGCCTGGCCGAGCTGGCCGCGCTGGTGGCCGACGCCCGGCTGGTGGTCAGCGGGGACACCGGCGTGGCGCACCTGGCCACCGGCTACGGCACCGCCTCGGTGGTGCTCTTCGGTCCGGTGCCGCCGGCGCACTGGGGCCCGCCGCCGGACCGGCCCCGGCACCGGGTGCTCGGGGTCACGCCGCGTGACGGGATCGACCGGGATTGGGCGGGTACGGGTGGGGTAGGAACCCACCCGACGTTGGCGGCCATCGAGGTCGACGAGGTGGTGGCGGCCGTGGACGAGGCGGAACGGGCGGTGCGGGTCTCCGGTGCGATTGCGGCGTAGTGATCCGGGCAGGCCGGGGTACGGACGCCGGCGGCGCGGCAAGGGCTGGCTCTTCGTCGACGCGAAGGGCGATCCGGTGCGCGACCCCGACGAGCTGGCCCGGCTGGGCGACCTGGTGATTCCTCCGGCGTGGCAGGACGTGTGGATCTCGCCGCACGCGAACGGGCACATCCAGGCCACCGGGATCGACGCGGCGGGGCGCAAGCAGTACCTCTACCACCCGAAGTGGCGGGAGAAGCGGGACGAGGCCAAGTTCGACCACGTGCTGGAGGTGGCCCACCGGCTGCCCGTGCTGCGCGACCGGGTCGGGCACGACCTGGCGCTGCGTGGCCTGCGGCGGGAGCGGATCCTGGCCACCGTCGCCCGGCTGCTCGACATGGGCACGTTCCGGGTCGGCAGTGACCAGTACGCCACCGGCGAGGACGCCACCTTCGGCGTTTCCACCCTGCGCCCCGAGCACGCCCGCTCGCGCGGCGGCTGCGTGGTCTTCGAGTTCCCGGCGAAGGGCGGCATCGAGCAGGTCCGCCGGATCGAGGACCCGGAGCTGTGCCGGGTGCTGACCAACCTGCGCCGCCGGCGGCGGGCCGAGGAGCGCCTGTTCGGCTACTGGGACGGTCGGAGCTGGCGGGACGTGCGCAGCGACGAGGTCAACGACTACCTGCGCGAGGCCAGCGGCGGGGAGATGACCGCCAAGGACTTCCGCACCTGGCACGCCACCGTGCTGGCCGCCACCGAGCTGGCCACGGTCGGCCCGCAGCGTTCGGCCACGGCCCGCAAGCGGGCCGTGGCGGCGGTCATGCGGTCGGTCGCCGAGCTGCTCGGCAACACCCCCACGGTGGCCCGGACCTCCTACGTGGATCCGCGGGTCGTCGACCTCTACCACGACGGGGTGCTGGCGCCGGTGCAGCCGGCCATGCCGCGTGAGGCCGCGGAGAAGGCCGTCCTGGTGCTGCTGGAGGAGGAGGCGGGCTGACCGGCCCCGCCGTCGGTCCTGGGGGGAAGCACGACGGGGCCGGAAACCGGTGTGGCCGTCGACGGCCGATGCCGTCCGGGGTGCCGCCACCGGGCGGCCGCCCGCGGCGGAACCGCCGCGGGCGCCTCGCCACGGCCCCCCGATACCAGTGGGCCGCGCCGGTCGCCCGGCTGCCGGCCCGCACTCAGTATGTCCGGCCGGAGTTGACTGCGGACGCCGCCGTGTTGACGATCCGTGCCGCTTCCAGGTGGCGGGCCCGGTACGCCTGCGGGGTCTCCGTGTACGCGGCTCGGAACGCCCGGCTGAAGTGGGCCTTGTCCCGGAAGCCCCACCGGCCGGCGACGAGCTGGATCGGCCGGTCGGCCAGCGCCGGGTCGGCGAGGTCCCGGCGGCACCGCTCCAGGCGCTCGTCCCGGATGCACGCCGCCACCGTGGTCTCCTCGGCCTCGAAGAGCCGGTGCAGCGACCGGACCGAGATGTGGTGGGCGTCGGCGATCGACTGCGGGCTCAGCGTGCCGTCACCGAGGTGCTGGTGGATGTGCGAGCGGATCTGGGCGAGCAGTGCCCGCCGCCGCACCTCGGTGGGCACGGCGTCCGCGGAGACCAGGTGCCGGCCGAGCATGGTGGAGATCAGGTCGAGGCCGACGCCGGCCAGCCGCTCCGCGTCCGCCGCGTGGTACTGCTCGGGATGGCCGGTGAGCCGGATGAGGTAGTCCGCCAGCAGCGCGCCGACCCCCTCGGTGCCGGACATCCGGCCCGCGAACAGCGGGGTGAGCCGGCGGTGGGCCAGGGGCAGCGCGTCGTACGGGATGAAGGCCACGAGCGAGCTGGCGGGCCGGCGCCCGTCGTCGTCGCCGTGGTGGCTGAGCTCCTGGGGGCGGGCGCAGTCGTAGAAGGTGAAGTCGCCGGGGCGGCAGATGCCGCGCTGCCCGTCCTGGTCGGCCATGCTGTTGCCGGTGAGGGTCAGCGCGAGCACGTAGTAGTCGGCGTCGGAGCGCTGGATCAGCTTGCGGCTCCGGGTCCCGTCCAGCGAGGGGTAGCGGTGGCGGATGAGCTGTAGCGGACCGAGGTCGAGGAACTCCGCCCGGGCCACGAAGTTGTCGGCGTGCTCGGTGCGTACCCGCATGAGCCCCGGCGTGTGGGCGAGCATCTCGAGCCACAGGCCGAAGCGGTCGGCGGCCGGCACCTGTGCCGTGTCGAAGACCTGCCGGTTCAGTTCCGTGTCCATGCGCGACCCCCGTGGTTCGTTCCCCTTCATGAAGCAGGACGCCCCACGAGGCCGGGAGTTGGCGCTCGTGGGGCGTGACATTTCCGTCATTGACGGACGTCGAATCTTCTGTTAAGAGTCCGATCAGTCGTTGAGCACGTGCGCGAGCCGGTCGCGGAAGCGCCGCTCCGAGTCGCTCACCACGTCGCCGCCGAGGCCCAGGATGCCGCCCGTGGACGCGGCCCCCACCACCTGCTCGGCGATCTCCACGAGCCAGTGCCGGTAGGCGCCCGCCTGCCCCTCGTCGAGCTTGGCGGAGAGCAGCACGGACGCCTGCCCGGCCCGGCCGAGCACGTCCTCGATCATCGCCTGGGGGTCGTCGGGGGTGATGACCGGCAGTTCCTCACCGGCCTCCGGGTCGCCCACCCGGGAGACGATCTCGCCGGCGACGGCGGCCACCAGCGGGCTGGCCGACTCGCGGCCCGCGGCGATCGTCTCCAGCCCGGCGGCGTTCTCGGCCATGGTGCGCCGGGTGCCGTCGGACTCGGCCGCGGCGGCCGCCGCGAGGACCGACTGCGGCAGACCGACCAGCAGCCCCCACTCCTCGTCGGAGAAACCGAACCCGGTGTACGCCGGCTGCTCGATCACGATCAAGCCCCTTTCGCCGTGGTCGTCGTTGTCGACGGGCGCCGCCACCGCGGCGCCCGGGTCAGGCTAGTCCAGCTCCAGCAGGCCCTGTTCGGACACCACGCGGACGGACAGCGTCTTGTAGCCCACCTCGTCGAAGAGCACCGTCATCCGGTCCTCCTCGTAGCTGAGCACCAGGCCGGCGCCCCACTCCGGGTGGCGCACCTGGCTGTGCACGGGAAACGGCCCCACCGCGCCGTCCGCGGGGACGCTGGTGCCGGCGTGGCAGTTGTCGCAGTGCCCGCAGACCTCGCTCATCTGCTCGCCGAAGTACGCCAGCAGGGCCTGCCCCCGGCAGCCGGTGGTCTCCGCGAAGGCCCGCATCATGTCGGTCCGCGACCGGGTCACGGTCTGCTGCCGCTCCGCCTCGGCAAGCGCGGCCCGGCCCGACTCGGCGGCCGCCGGGGCGTACCGGGGAGCGGCGATCCGCTGCCGGGCCCGGGGTTCCGCGGCGCCCACCTGCTCCAGCAGGGGGAGGTACTGGCCGAGCTTGCGCGGCCCCAGGCCGGTCACCTCGCGCAGCTCCTTCTTGGTGCGGGCCTGCTTGCGCAGCAGGGCGGCCAGCTCCGCCAGCTCGTTCTCGTCGGGCAGGCCCCCGCTGAAGTAGCGCTGGAGGCCGACGTCCTCGGCGCGCCAGAGCAGCAGCACCCGGGCGGGCGCCCCGTCCCGGCCGGCCCGGCCGATCTCCTGGAAGTAGCTGTCCGGCGAGTCGGGCAGCGCCATGTGCACCACCCAGGCGATGTTCGGCTTGTCGATGCCCATGCCGAACGCCGAGGTCGCCACCATGATCGGCACCTGGTCGGCCAGGAACGCCTCGTGCAGCTCGTTGCGGGCGCCGGTCGGCATCCCGCCGTGGTAGTACTGCGCCGGGAAGCCGGCGTCGGTGAGCCGCTGGGCCAGTTCCTCGGCCGCCCGCCGGGTCGGCACGTAGATGATGCCGGGCCGCTCGTCGTCGCGGAGCAGCGCGAGCAGCCGCCGCCAGCGGTAGTCGTCGGTGGGGCAGTGCGCCACCTCCAGGAAGAGGTTGGGCCGGTCCAGCCCGGACACCACCACCTCGGGGTCGCGCAGCCGCAGCCGGGCCACGATGTCGTCGCGGACCGGCGGGGAGGCGGTGGCGGTCAGCGCCACCACCGGCGGCCGGCCGATGCCCTCGATCAGGTGGCCGAGCGCCAGGTAGTCCGGGCGGAAGTCGTGCCCCCAGGCGGAGATGCAGTGCGCCTCGTCGATCGCGACCAGCGCCGGCTTCAGCGCGCGGACCTCGGCCAGCCGCTCGGGGTTGCTCAGCGCCTCCGGGGTGATGAACAGGAACTCGGCGCGGCCCGCCCGGATCTCCTCGATCGCCTCGGCCTGCTGGGCCGCGCTCTCGTCGGAGCTGATCCGGACCGCCCGCAGCTCGGGACGCTGCCGCTCGTTGAGCGCGGCGATCTGATCCTGCTGGAGGGCGAGCAGCGGGGAGATGACCACCGTGGGACCGGGGATCAGGCTGGCCGGGATCTGGTAGATCGCCGACTTGCCGGCGCCGGTGGGCAGCACCACCAGGGCGTCGCGGCGCTTCATGACCGCCCGCATGGCGGCCAGCTGGTTGGGCCGGAGGGCGGTCCAGCCGAAGAGGCTCTTGGCCGCGCGGCGCAGGGTCGTCGAGTGCCTGGTCAGTTTCATCAGTGGCCGCAGGTACCCCTGCCGATCACCGCCGAAACCGGGTCATCAGGTCATCCGGAACACCGGGCCGCGCGGGGTGAAGGGCAACCGGGCGCCACGCGACACCAGGAAGGCGTGGTCCCGGCGGATCCGCAGCACGTCGCACTCGCCGTCGGTGATCACCAGGATCGGACCGTCCGCCGGGAAGTCGTCGGCGTTCTCCAGCAGGCGTACGCCCGGCTGGAGCACGGTGCCGCCGCCGCCCCGCACCCGGACCCGCCCGGCGATCTCCTCCACCGGCAGGTAGCCGGCGTCGTACGCCACCGCGTCGCAGCACACCACGCGGGCGGCGGGCACGTCCCGGGCGAGGGCGTACGCGGCGACGGCCCCGAGCGCCCGCCCCATCAGCCGGGTGCCCATCGACCCCGACGTGTCCAACAGCACACCGAAGGTCGGCCGGCGCTCCTCCACCTCGGGCCGGTGCCAGCCGGGACGCGGGATGCCGGGGGTGGCGGCCTGGCGGCGCGACGGCCGGGCGTACGAGCGCAGCCGCTCCCGCGCCGGGAACCGCTCGTCGAACCAGCGGGCCAGTTGCACGTCCCACGGCGGCGGCGGTTCGTCGAGCACGCGGATCTCGGCGACCAGCCCGGCCGGGAGCAGTCCCCGCCCGGACGACTCGTGGTAGGCGAGTCCGCCGGTCAGCGCCCGCCGGTAGTACTCGTCCAGGTCGATCCCGCGGCGGGCCTCGCCCGGCCCCGGCGTCCCGTGGCCCAGGATGTCCCCCCGCCCCGCGCCGCGCAGGGTGGCGAGCCTGCGGTGGCGGCGCAGGTCGGTGGCGAGCCGGTCGTACACCGCCTCGCTCGACAGGCCGCGCAGCTGCGGGTCGTGCAGCAGGCCCTCGGGCATCTCGCCGACCGCCATCTCCACGAGCCAGCCGTTGACGACGTAGTCGGTGGCGACGTTCCACAGGTACGGGTCGCGGTGTGCCACCCGCTCGCCGTGCCGCAGCGCCGCGTGCAGCATCTCGTGCGCCAGCACGAAACGGCACTGCGCCTCCGGCAGCACCCGCAGCGGGTTGACGTAGATCTCCCCGGCGTCCGCGTCCACGGCGGCGACCGCGATGTCCCACGAGCGCGCCAGTTCCACGTCGGCGACGATCCGGAACCCCGCGGCCAGCGCGCCGAGCAGCGGGTACGACGAGACGAACCAGCGCCGGGCCCGCTCCCAGGCGTTGTCCCGGGTCACGCCGCCCGGTCCCGGCCTGGGCGCTCCCGCCGCCTCCACCGCCGCGGCGGCGGCCGCCGCCAGGCCCACGGCGAAGCGCTCCGGCCAGGTCTGCCACCTGGTGCCGGGCAGCTGCGGGGTGGCCGACCCGGCGGGCCGGGCCGGGAGCACCACGTCGCCGCCGTGACCGCCGACGCCGCAGTCCAGGTACTCCGGCGGGATCCCGCGGTGCCGCCAGTCGGCGGCCAGCCGCTCCTCCGCCCCGCCGGGCAGCGGGGTGGGCAGCAGGCGGGGCGGCCGGCCCAGCTTGGCGTCGAGCTGGAAGCGGCTCACCGCCAGGCAGGCCGCGACCTCCGCCGCCTGGTCGGTGTGGCCGGCGCGGTCCGGTTCCAGGTGACCGAAGCCGAGATGCAGCAGGCAGTGGGCCACCACCCACCACCACTCGTCGGCGTCCGCGCGCCGCCGCAGGTCGACCGTGATCTCGCCGTCGGCGGCCACCCGCGCCCAGCCCCGCCCGTCCGCCGGCCCCTCGCCGTCGCTGCGGCGCAGCCGGGCGCACGGGTACCCGCCGGCGAGCAGCGGCCGGAACATCGGGTGGTCGTGGGCGCGCTTCGCGGCCTGGTCGAACGCCTCCTCGTTCGGATCCGGCCGGCGGCCGGACCGGCGTCGGGTCGCCACGGTCAGGCCCGGGCCGCGACGAGGCGGGGCAGGTCCCGGGTCACCTCGACCAGGAACCAGGCCGGCAGCACCGGCATCCCGTCGTCGTCGGTGGCGACGACGAGCTGGGCGCATTCGAGGGAGATCTCGGCCAGCTCCACCAGCAGCCCCTTGGCCCGGATCGCGAACTCGCGCACGCCGGGAGAGGCGTGCTCCCGGGAGGCGGGCAGCTCCTTGACCAGCCGGGCCCGGAACGCCTCGGCGAAGAAGTAGAGCAGGTCCCGGTCGTGCGGGCCCCGCGGCCAGCCGGCGTCACCCCGCACGATGGCGTCCAGGCCGTACCGGTGCCGCACCGTCTTGACGTACGCGGCGAAGCCGGCGGCGTGCTGCCCGCTGAGCGTGCCGCCGGCCAGCAGCCGCACGGTCGCCTCGTCGACGTCGGCGCCGAAGGAGTGCAGCGCGTCGGAGAGCATGTGCCAGCTGCGCGGGGTCGAGAAGGCCTCCTCGGTCTTGGGCGGTGCCACCCAGAGCTGGTCGGGGCGTTCGGTCAGGTAGTCCACCACCCACGGGTGCACCCCGGCGGCGGCCGCCCAGGCCAGCCAGTCGGTCGCCGAGGCCCGCAGGTGCACGTGCACCAGGCGGTTCACCAGCGCGGACGCCATCGGCCGGGCGAGGGCGTTGTCGGTGGCCCGGTTGCCGGCGCCGATCACGATCGACCCGGCCGGCAGCTCGTACGAGCCGATCCGGCGGTCGAGGATCAGCGAGTAGAACGCCTTCTGCACCTCGGGGCTGGAGGAGTTGAGCTCGTCCAGGAACAGGCAGTACGGCTCGTCGCGGGCGATGGACTCCGGAGGCGCGAACCGGCTGCGCCCGTCGCGCAGCTCCGGCACACCGATCAGGTCCTCGGCGGCGAGCTGGGTGCCGACCAGGGTCACGCAGGGCAGGCCGAGCGAGTCGGCGAAGGCCCGGACCAGCGAGCTCTTGCCGATGCCGGGCGGTCCCCAGACGAAGACGGGCCGGACCACCGCCACGTGCAGCAGCAGCGTGGGCAGTTCGGCCGGGGTCACCGTCAGGGCGGAATGCACGCCCACCATGATCGGAAGTGGGGCGGCGGTCCGCACCTCAATTCCGGTGGCCCCGGCCCGGCGCGGGCCTCAGCGCAGCCGGGGCAGCACCTCGCGCTGGTAGAGGTCGAACAGGCCCTGCCAGTGCGGGCCGGTGTTGGCCACGTAGATCTCGTCGAAGCCGGCCTTGGCGTACTTGTCGATCATTTCCAGGTGGGCGTCGGCGTCCCGGCCGCAGACGAACGACTCCTTCATCATCTCCGGCTTGACGAGCTGCGCGGCCTGCTCGAAGTGGCGCGGTGACGGGAGCACCTGGGACAGCTCGCCCGGCACGCCGGCGTTGGGCCACCGCTCGTACGCGATCCGCGCGCCCTCGTCCTCGCTGTCGGCGTAGGCGGCCTTGAACCCGGCCTGGCAGGGCTTGTCGCCGCCGCCGGAGTCGCGGAACCGGCGCACCATGTCGACGTCGGGCATGGTGCTGACGTAGCCGTCGCCGATCCGGGCGGCCAGCTCGATCGACTTCGCGCCGAAGCCGGAGACGTAGATCGGCGGGGGAGTGTCGGGGCGGGTGTAGATCCGGGCGTGCTCCACCGTGTAGTGCTTGCCGTGGTGGTTGACGAAGTCGCCGGTCCACAGCTCGCGGATCACCTCGATCGCCTCCTCCAGCATCTCCAGCCGGACGTCGGTCTGCGGCCACGGGTCGCCGAAGATGTGCTCGTTGAGCGCCTCGCCGCTGCCCACCCCGAGCACGAACCGCCCCTCGTGCAGCACCGCGCTGGTGGCCGCGGCCTGGGCGATCACCGCCGGGTGGATGCGGACCGTGGGGCAGGTGACCGCGGTGGTCACCGGCAGCCGGCAGACCTGGCTGAGGGCGCCGATGGTCGACCAGACGAAGGGGCTCTGGCCCTGCGCGTCGACCCAGGGGTGGTAGTGGTCGGAGATCCACAGTGCCTCGAAGCCGGCCCGCTCGGCGCCGCGCGCCTGTTCCAGCAGCTCCGCCGGGGTGTACTCCTCGCTGGACAGAAAGTAGCCGATCTTCATCGCTCCCCCTCGCCGCGTCCGCGTGCCGGGCGCACGCACCGACAACGACAGCCCTACCCGGGGGAGACGGGATCCGAACGCGGCGGGTCAGCGGCGGAACATCGCCCGGATGGCGATCAGCAGGAACAGGCCGCCGACCACCAGGCCGAGCAGGCGTACGCCGGGGATGTCCGCGGCGCTGGTGGCGTCGGCGAGCAGGGCGGGAGGCATGCTCGCACTCTCCCACGGGCCGCCCGGCGGTGCCAGCCGCTAACAGTAAGGATTGTTGACTATTTCGGAGGGCGGTGTGACCATGACAGCACCGCCGGGCGGCGGGCCGTGGGGAAGACGGGGGTACGACAGCGCATGAGTGAGCGGACCGTGGGAGCGACCGGAGACCTGGCGGCCCTGGCGGCCGCCGTCCTGCAACCGGGGTTCGTCGGCACCACACCGCCGCCGTGGGTCTGCCGCTGGCTCACCGAGGGGCTCGGGTCGGTGGTCCTCTTCGCCCGCAACGTCGTCGACCACGAGCAGGTCGCCGCCCTGACCGCGACCCTGCGCGCCGAGCGGCCCGACGTGATCGTGGCCATCGACGAGGAGGCCGGCGACGTCACCCGGATCGAGTCGGCCCGGGGCAGCTCCCGGCCGGGCAACCTGGCCCTCGGCGCGGTCGACGACCCGGCCCTCACCGAGGAGGTCGCCCGCGACCTGGGCGCCGAGCTGGCCGGCGTGGGCGTCACGCTCAACTACGCCCCGGACGCCGACGTCAACTCCAACCCGGAGAACCCGGTGATCGGGGTCCGCTCCTTCGGCGCCGACCCGGCCCTCGTGGCCCGGCACACCGCCGCCTGGGTCCGCGGCCTGCAGGCGGGCGGCGTCGCGGCCTGCGCCAAGCACTTCCCCGGGCACGGCGACACCCATGTCGACTCCCATCACGACCTGCCGCGCATCGGCGGCGACCGGGCCCGGCTGGACGCGGTCGAGCTGGCCCCGTTCCGGGCCGCCGTCACGGCCGGGGCGCAGGCGGTCATGACCGGGCACCTGCTGGTGCCGGCGCTGGACCCGGAACTGCCGGCCACGCTCAGCCCGCGCATCCTGGGCCGCCTGCTCCGCGAGGAGCTGGGCTTCGGCGGCGTGGTGGTCACCGACGCCGTGGAGATGCGGGCCGTGGCCGACCGGTACGGCTTCGCCGGGGCGGCGGTCCGCGCGCTCGCCGCCGGGGCGGACGCGATCTGCGTGGGCGGGGAGCGGGCCACCGAGGCCGACGCCCGCGAGCTGCGGGACGCCATCGTGGCCGCGGTCGTCGCCGGTGAGCTGCCCGAGGAGCGGCTGGCCGAGGCGGCGAAGCGGGTCGGGCAGCTCGCCGCCTGGACGGTCGCCGCCCGGACCGGGCGGTCCGGGCACCGGCCCGGCGACGCCGGCTCGGCGATCGGCCTGGCCGCCGCCCGCCGGGCCCTGCGCGTGGTCACCGGCGCGGGCGGGCTGCTGCCGCTGGCCGGCCCGGCGCACGTGGTGGAGTTCGCCCCGCCGCGCAACATCGCCATCGGTGCGGAGACGCCGTGGGGGATCGCGGCGCCCCTGACCGAGCTGGCGCCCGGCACCACGACCGCCCGGTACGCCCGGGAGGAGGTCCCCGCCGACCCGGCCGCCGGCGCGACCGGCCGCCCGCTGGTGCTGGTGGTGCGGGACCTGCACCGGCACGACTGGATGCGGGACGCCGTGTCCCGCGCCCTGGCCGCCCGCCCGGACGCGGTGGTGGTCGAGCTGGGGGTGCCCGAGCTGGTCACCGGGGTGGTGCACGTGGCCACCCACGGCGCGACCCGGGCCGCCGCCCTCGCCGCCGCCGAACTGCTCGCCGGCACGCGCTGACCCGAGCCGGGCCCCGCCGGGCCGGCGGCCGGTCAGGGCTCGGGGACCACCAGGTCGGCGTATTCGGGGTGGCGCTGGATGAACGTGGCCATGAACTCGCACTGGGTCACGAGGCGGCCGCCGCGCTCGCGGATCTGGTCGAGCGTGCCCCGGATCAGCGCCGAGCCCACCCCCATGTTCTGGTAGCGCTCGTCCACCTGGGTGTGCGTGAAGACCAGCACCTCCCCGCGCGGCACGTACGCGGTGAACCCGGCCAGCGCGTCGTCGACGAGGATCTCGAAGCGGCGTTTCGCGGGGTTCTCCTCGACCAGGAAGCTCACCCGGCCATTCTCTCCCCGTCGGCGGCCAGCCGGTCGAGTTCGGCCAGCAAGCGGTCCACCTCCTCGACGGTGTTGTAGTGGTAGACGCTGGCCCGGACCGCGCCGCCGCTGTCCCGCAGGCCCATGGTCTGGAAGTACTCGTAGGCGTAGTAGTCGCCGGAGGAGAGGCAGACGCCGGCCGCGCCCAGTGCCGCCGCGGTCTCCGCGGGGGTCGACCCGGACACCCGGAACGACACCGTCGGGCAACGCCGGGCCGGCGAGCCGTGGACGGTGACGAAGGGGCGGGCGGCCAGCCCGGCGAGCAGCCGCTCGAAGACGGCCTCCTCGTGCGCCTGGGCGGCGGCCAGCCCGGCCCGGAGCCGGTCCCGGCGGCCGCCGGTCGCGGCCGGGTCGAGGGTCGCCAGGTGGTCCACCGCCGCGACCACCCCGGCCAGCAGCGGGAAGCTCGGCGTGCCGTACTCGAACCGGTCCGGGACCGCGTCGGAGGAGGGGAGCAGCTTGGCCGGGCGCAGCGACGCCCAGCGGGCGGGGTCGGCGGCCATCGCGGCCAGGTGCGGCCCGGACCACTTGTAGGCGCTGGTCACCAGGAAGTCCGCGCCGAGCGAGGCCAGGTCGGTGGGGCCGTGCGGCACCGCGTGGACCCCGTCCACGCAGACCAGCGCGCCCGCCGCGTGTGCGGTCTTGGCGATCGCCGCCACGTCCGGCACCGTGCCGATCGCGTTGCTGCCGGCGGTCACGGCCACCAGCCGGGTGCGCTCGGTGACCAGGTCGGCGTACTGGCCGGCGGGCAGCTCCCCGGTCGCCGGGTCGAACTCGGCCCAGCGAACCGTCGCCCCGGCGGCCTCGGCCACCTGCACCCAGGGCCGGACGTTGGCGTCGTGGTCCAGCCGGGAGACCACCACCTCGTCGCCCGGCCGCCAGCCGGCCCCGAGCGTCCGGGCCAGGGTGTAGGTCAGCGCCGTGGCGCTCGGGCCGAGCACCACGCCGCCGGGCTCCGCCCCGAGCAGGTCGGCCACCGCGGCGCGGGCCGCGGCCACCAGGTCCAGGGATCGCCGGCCCGGTACGAAGGCGGTGCTCCGGTTGCCGGTGGCGGCGGTCATGGCGGCGGTGACCGCCTCGATCACCGGCCGGGCGGTCTGGGTGCCGCCGGCGCCGTCGAAGTGGGCGAAGCCCTCGGTCAGGGCGGGGTAGGCGGCCCGGGTGCGGGCGATGTCGAAGGGCATGCCGGGACCCTAACCCGCGGCGGGACGATCACCGGCGGGTGGCGGTGTGGCCGCCGTCTCGTACCCTTGGCCGGGTGACGAATCGACGCGTTTCCCCCGTGCTGACCCCCACCCGCCGCGCCGCCGGCCTGCTCGCCGGCCTCGCGCTCGGCGCCGCGCTGCTGGCCGGTTGCAGTTCGGACAACGCCTCCACCGACTGCGGTCTGGACGCCTGCACCGTCACCTTCGAGCGTGGCGTCGAGGCCAGCGCCTCCATCCTGGGCGTCGAGGCGAAGCTGGTCGGCGCCGAGGGCGACCAGGTCACCGTCGAGGTGGCCGGGGAGCAGCTCTCGCTCACCGTCGGCCAGCAGGCCGCCCAGGCCGGCGGCTTCTCGGTCACCCTCGACAGCGTCACCAACCAGCAGGTCGTCGTCCGGGTGGCCCGCGACCCGAACGGCTGATCGCCGCGCCGGGCGGCGGCGGCCGACGTTTGGAAATCTTCGCACCGGGAGATTGAGGCGCCATGTCTCTCACCCGGAACGCCGGAGCCACCGCCGCCCAGGCCGCGAACAGCAGGTGGCTCGAACTGTTGACCCGGGCCGGTTTCATCGGCTACGGGATCGTGCACCTCCTCTTCGCCTGGCTGGCCGTGCAGATCGCCTTCGGCAAGTCGGGGGAGGAGGGCAACCAGAACGGTGCCCTGCGCACCCTCGGGGAACAGCCGCTCGGCAAGTTCCTCCTGGTGGCCATCGCCGTCGGGCTCTTCGCCATGGCGATCTGGCAGGCGTTCGAGGCGGTCATCGGCCACCGCTCCCGGCGCGGCAAGGAAAAGCTCTTCGAGCGGATCGCCTCCGTCGTCCGCGTGATCGTCTTCGTCTGGCTCGGCTGGACCGCCGTCAAGGTCTTCCAGGACGCGAGCAGCAACGCCGCCGACCAGCAGCAGCAGTTCACCGAGAAGCTGATGGCCTCCGAGGGCGGCCGGTGGCTGGTCGGGCTGGCCGGCCTGGTGCTCGCCGCCGTCGGAATCGGCATGGTGATCTACGGGCTCAAGAAGAAGTTCGAGCGCAACCTGAAGACCGGCGAGATGAGCCCGAAGACGCGCACCCTGACCCGCCGCCTCGGCATGGCCGGGTACGCCGCCCGCGGCGCGGTCTTCGCCATCGCCGGCCTGCTGATCGTGACGGCCGCCGTGAAGTACGACCCGGAGAAGGCCCGCGGGCTGGACGCCGCCCTGCGTACGCTCCGCGACCAGTCGTACGGGCCGGTGCTGCTGACGCTCATGGCGCTCGGTATCGCCGCCTTCGGCGTCTACTGCTTCTTCCAGTCGCGCTACCGCCGGGTGTGATCCTGGTCGATACGCGATAGTCCGGGCACCATTGGGCCTTTGCCCGATTCCGCCCGGCCGGAGGGAGAGTAGAGAACGTGCAGACCTACCTCGTGACCGCCGCCGCCGCGCTCGCCGCGGCGGCGGTCGCGCTGTTGCTGGTCGAGGTGGTGCACCGGGCCACCCGCCGGCTCGGCCGGCGGTCGCTGCTGATGACCGAGCTCACCGAGCACTCGCACCGCTCGTTCCAGGTGGCCGCGACCGTGCTCGCCGTGCAGCTCGCCGTCCGGTTCACCACCCTGTACGCGGTGGGCAGCCCCTGGCGGCAGCTCGTCCTGCACGTCCTGGTCCTCGCCCTGATCGCCGCCACCGCCTGGCTGGTGGCCTCGCTGCTGGTGGTGGCGGAGGACACGGCGCTGGCCCGGTTCCGGGTGGACGTGCCGAACAACCGGCACGCCCGGCGGGTGCGTACGCAGGTGGTGCTGCTGCGCCGGCTGACCATCGCGGTGATCGTGGTGCTCGCCCTCGGCGTGATGCTGATGACCTTCCCGGCCGTCCGCGGCATCGGCGCCGGCGTGCTGACCAGCGCCGGTGTGGTCGGTGTGGTCGCCGCGCTGGCCGCGCAGAGCCTGCTGGGCAACGTCTTCGCCGGCCTCCAGCTCGCCTTCAGCGACGCCGTACGCCTCGACGACGTCGTGGTGGTCGAGGGGGAGTGGGGCCGGGTCGAGGAGCTGACCCTCAGCTACGTGGTCGTGCAGGTCTGGGACGACCGCCGGCTGATCCTGCCCACCTCCTACTTCACGAGCACCCCGTTCCAGAACTGGACCCGGACCGAGGCGGCTGTGCTCGGCACCGCCGAGTTCGACCTGGACTGGGCCATTCCGGTGCAGGCCATGCGGGAGGAGCTGCGGCGGCTGTGCGAGGGCACGGAGCTCTGGGACGGCCGGGTCTGCGTGCTCCAGGTGACCGACGCCACCGGCGGCCTGGTCAAGGTCCGGGCCCTGGTCAGCGCGGCCGACGCCGGCAGCCTGTGGGACCTGCGCTGCCTGGTCCGCGAGCACCTGGTCGCGTGGGTGCGCGACCAGCGCCCGACCGCCCTGCCCCGGCTGCGCGCCGAGGTGGGCGACACCGGCGGCCCGCTGCCCTGGCAGGCGGCGCAGCCGCGGCGGCCGGCCCGCCGGCGGCCCGACACCGAGGTGCCCGACGACGCGCGGGTCTTCGGCGGCAGCGACGACGGCGACGCCCGCAGCGAGGCGTTCGTCGGCCGCGACGAACACGCCGACGCCCGTCGCTGACCCGTACCCCCTCCGGAGCCCCCGGCAGCCGCCCCCGCGGCGCCGGGGGCTCCGCGCGTCGGCCGCCCCTCGTGACCTGCGGCCCGTCCGGCCCGTTGCACCTGCCGGACGGCCTGCGGACGCGGCAGGTCGGGCCGGGTGCGTTTGATCGGCGCGTACCGGGGGACCTGCTGCGCACGCCCCGGATCCGGCCGCCGCCCGGCGGCCGGGCGAGGACATGGTGTGCGGCCGGGTCGACCGGCCGCTCCGCGCAGGATTGACGGGCGGCGACTCCGGGCATACAGCGCGGTGATGATGAAAGGAGGACAGCATGGCTGACGTCGCGAGTCGCAGCGCGTCCCGGACCGGGCACGAGCCGTCCACCGCGGAGCTGGTGCAGCGGGCCACCGAACAGGTCACCCGCCTGGTGCGGGACGAGCTGGCGCTGGCCCGGGCGGAACTGACCCAGAAGGGCAAGCACGCCGGGATCGGGATCGGTCTGTTCGGCGGCGGCGGGGTGATGGCCTTCTACGGCGCCGGCGCGCTGGTCGCCACGGTGATCCTGCTGCTGGATCTGGTCATGCCGGCGTGGCTCGCCGCGCTGATCGTGGCGGTGGCGCTCTTCCTGCTCGCCGGCATCCTGGCGCTCGTCGGCAAGAAGCAGGTCAGCCGTGCCGTCCCGCCGGTGCCGGAGGCGACGGTCCGCAGTGTCCGGGCGGACGTGGACACCGTCACCGCCGCGGTGAAGGACGGGAGGCGGGCATGACCGGCAACGGGACCGGGGACGTGGCGGCGCTCCGGGAGGAGATCCGCCGGACCCGGGTGGAGCTGGGTGAGACGATGGAGCTGCTGGCCGCCAGGGCCGACGTCAAGGCCCTGGTGCGGCACTCCGCCGAGCAGGCGAAGGTGCGGATGCGCGAGCAGGCGGCGCTGACCGTCGCCCGGGTGCGCGGGCAGGCGGCGGAGAGGGCCCGGCTGGTCCGGGCGCAGGCATACGAGAAGGGTGGGGCGGTCGGGCGCAACCCGGTGCCATGGGCGGCCGTGGCGGCCGGGGCCGTGGCCACCGCGGTGGTGCTGTTGATCGTTCGTGGGAGGCGCAGGTGAGCAAGGGCGTCGGCAGGGTTGTCTACAAGCCGGTCGGGGTGCTGATGGGTCTGGCCGCCGGCACCGTCGCCGGGGTCATCTTCCGGCAGGTCTGGAAGATCACGGCCGGCGACGGCGAGGCGCCCAGCGCCACCGACGAGGACCGCCGCTGGGGCGAGATCCTCGCCGCCGCGGCGTTGCAGGGGGCCATCTTCGCGGTCGTCCGGGCCGCCGTGGACCGTGGCGGGGCGGTCGGCGTACGCCGGCTCACCGGCCGCTGGCCCGACTGATTCCATACGCACGAAAGGCCCCTTTCACCTCGGTGGACAGGGGCCTTTCGCCTGGCCCGACGGGCCCGGCCAGTGGATCTGCCGCCACCGTCAGGTCACATGTCGGAGACTTTCGTCGGGTAGGCTGTGCGAAGTTTTTGCGTACGTGGTTTGCTGTCTCACGCTGTTGAGAGACGCGTGGGTTGAGAGAAGTCTCCTTCGATGGGGGCCGCCTCAGGCACCGCTGCTCGAAAACGGCCAATCGGCCGCACGGCGTGCTCGGCCGCCAGTTTTAGAAGGAGATACACATGGCGCAGGGAACCGTGAAGTGGTTCAACGCTGACAAGGGCTTCGGCTTCATCACCGTCGACGGCGGGGGTGCTGACGTGTTCGTCCACTTCTCGGCCATCCAGTCCAGCGGCTACCGCACGCTGGAGGAGAACCAGCGGGTGGAGTTCGAGATCGCCCAGGGTCAGAAGGGTCCGCAGGCCGAGCAGGTCCGCCCCATCTGAGCTGTCGGAGCACCGGCCGCGCCGGCCGGTGCGCAGAAGCCCCGCCTCCCTTCCGGGAGGCGGGGCTTTTCCGCACTGTGGACCGGCCGCGTCTCAGCCGCGCCGGCGCCGGGCCCGCATGCCGAACCACAGCGCCACGAGTCCGATGAGGACGAGCGCCGGGCCGGCGACCGCCCAGATCCGTTGGTCGGTCAGCGCGCTGCCCTCGACGTAGCCCAGGCCCGTCACGGTCCACAGGGCACCGAGCACCACGGCCAGCAGCCCCACGGTGAGCCGGAACCAGCCCCTCATCGCTCCCCCTCCGCCGCCGCGCGCCCGGCTCCAGCATGCCCGCGGGCGCCGCCTCGCGACGACGCCGCGCCGACGGCCCGCCGGTACGGGGTCACCACCGGTCGTGCACCTGTGGGCGGATCAGCTCGTCGTAGGTGGCGCGGACAGCGGCCAGCTCCACTTCGGTCAGCGACGGCAGGCCGGCCGCGGCGGCGTTGCGCCGGGCCTGTTCCGCGTTGCGGGCGCCCGGGATGACCACGGTGACGCCGGGCTGGTCGAGGATCCAGCGGAGCGCGAACTGGGCCATCGTCCGGCCCTCGCCGACCAGCGGCGCGAGCCGCCGCACGGCCGACAGGCCGAGGTCGTAGTCGACGCCGGAGAAGGTCTCGCCGACGTCGAAGGACTCGCCGTGCCGGTTGAAGTTCCGGTGGTCGTTCGCCGGGAAGGTGGTGTGCTCGTCGTACCGGCCGGAGAGCAGGCCGCTGGCGAGGGGCACCCGGGCGATGATGCCGACCCCGGCCTTCGCGGCCTCGGGCAGCACCCGCTCCAGCGGCTTGTGGCGTACGGCGTTGAGGATGATCTGCACGCTGGCCGCGCCGGGGCGGGCGATCGCCGTGAGCGCCTGGTCGCTGGTCTCGACGCTGACCCCGTATCCGGCGATCCGCTCCTCGGCGACCAGGGTGTCCAGGGCGTCGAAGACCCGGTCGTCGGCGAAGACCGCGGTGGGCGGGCAGTGCAGCTGCACCAGGTCGAGGGTGTCCACGCCGAGGTTCGCCCGGGACCGGTCGGTCCAGGCCCGGAAGTTGTCCAGGGTGTACGCCTCCGGCACCTGCGGCACGCGCCGGCCCATCTTGGTGGCCACGGTCAGCCCGTGCCCGGGGTGCGCGCGCAGGAACCGCCCGATCAGCTGCTCGCTGCGGCCGTCGCCGTAGACGTCGGCGGTGTCCAGGAAGGTGACCCCGGCGTCGACGGCGGCGCCGAGCACGTCGAGGGCCGTGCTCTCGCTGACCTCGCCCCAGTCCGCGCCGAGCTGCCAGGCGCCGAGTCCGATGATGCCGACGTGCCGGCCGAGCCGGTCGAAGCTGCGCTGTTCCACCCTGTCGAGCCTAGTGAGCCGCTTGCCGGTACGCCCGCCGGGCCGTACGGTCTAACAAGACGTACGTACGGTTTGGAGGCAGTCATGTGGGATCCGAGCACCTACCTGCGCTACGGCGACGAGCGCTCCCGCCCCTTCCACGACCTGGTGGCCCGGGTCCCCGCCGCGCGCCCACGGGCCGTGGTCGACCTCGGCTGCGGGCCCGGCACGCTCACCGCCACGCTCGCCGAGCGCTGGCCGGAGAGCCGGATCGCCGGCCTGGACTCCTCCCCGGAGATGATCGCGCGGGCGGCCGCCCTGGACACCCCGGTCGACTTCGCCGTCGGCGACGTCCGCACCTGGCGGCCCGAGCCGGACGTGGACGTGCTCGTCAGCAACGCGGTGCTCCAGTGGGTGCCCGGCCACCGGGAGCTGCTCACCCGCTGGGCCGCCGCGCTGCCGGCCGGCGCCTGGCTGGCGTTCCAGGTGCCCGGGAACTTCGCCGCCCCGTCGCACCGGGCGCTGCGCGAGGTGGCCGGGCGGGACCGGTGGCGGGACACCCTCGCCCCGCTGCTGCGCGAGGCGCCCGTCGAGGAGCCGGTCGACTACGCCGCGCTGCTGGTCGGTGCCGGCTGCGCCGTGGACGCCTGGGAGACTACCTACGTGCACCTGCTCCCGGCCGCCGGCGCCGACCATCCGGTGCTGGCCTGGATGGAGGGCACGGCGCTGCGCCCGGTCCGCGCCGCGCTCGACGCCGCCGGCTGGGCCGGCTTCCGCGCCGAGCTCGGGGTACGCCTCGCCGAGGCGTACCCGGTGCGGCAGGGTCAGGTGTACTTCCCGTTCCGCCGGATCTTCGTGGTGGCCCGCACCGGCGCCCGCGCAGAGGAGAACCTGTGACCGACCTGCCCACCTTCATCGCCGGACTGCCCAAGGTGGAGCTGCACGTGCACCACGTCGGCTCCGCCTCGCCCCGGATCGTGGCCGAGCTGGCCGCCCGGCACGAGGGGCGCACTCCCGTCCCGGCCGACCCGGAGGCGCTCGCCGACTACTTCGCGTTCCGCGACTTCGCCCACTTCATCGAGGTCTACCTGAGCGTGGTGGACCTCATCCGGGACGCCGACGACGTCTGGCTGCTCACCCACGAGGTGGCCCGGGAACTGGCCCGCCAGCAGGTCCGGTACGCCGAGCTGACCGTCACGCCGTACTCCCACGTGCACCGGGGGATTCCCGCGCCGGCCTTCTGCGAGGCGATCGAGGACGCCCGCAAGCGGGCCGAGGCCGACTTCGGCATCGCGCTGCGCTGGTGCTTCGACATCCCCGGTGAGGCCGGCCTGCCGGCCGCCGAGCAGACCCTGCGGATCGCCCTGGACGAGCGGCCGGACGGGCTGATCAGCTTCGGCCTGGGCGGCCCGGAGATCGGGGTGCCGCGGCCGCAGTTCAAGCCGTACTTCGACCAGGCCCGCGCGGCCGGCCTGCGGTCGGTGCCGCACGCCGGCGAGACCACCGGCCCGGAGACCGTCTGGGACGCGCTGCGCGAGCTGGGCGCCGAGCGCATCGGTCACGGCATCTCCGCCGCCCTCGACCCGGCGCTGCTCGCCCACCTGGCCGAGCGGCGGATCCCGCTGGAGGTGTGCCCCACCTCCAACGTGCGGACCCGGGCGGTGGCGACCATCGAGGAGCACCCGCTGCCGCAGCTCGTCGAGGCGGGCGTGCTGGTCAGCGTCAACTCCGACGACCCGCCGATGTTCGGCACCACGCTCAACGACGAGTACGCCGTGGCCGCCCGGCTGCTGCGCCTCGACCCGGCCGGCGTGGCCGCGCTGGCCCGCGACGCGGTCACGGCCGCGTTCCTGGAGCCGGGGGAGCAGGCCCGGATCAGCGGCGAGATCGACGCGTACTTGGCGGCCGCGACGCGCTGAGCGGGCGGGACGGCACCGGCCGCCGGGACACCCGCAGCGGCCGGCGCCGCCCGGCCAGGGCCAGCCCGAACCCCACCACCGCGGCGATCGCGACGGCGGCGCCCGGCAGACGGTCGGCGGCCCGGCCGGGGCCGTCCGCGAGGACCGGGTCCTGCCAGGCGGCGAGCGTGAGGGCGACGCCGAGGCCGATCACGGCGGCCCAGCGGAGCAGGCGGCTGACGGTCGGCGTCATCACGGTCACCTCACGCCCGGGGTGCGGCTCGACGGGAGAAGCGGCGCGCGGCGGGAGCGAGGTGTGGGGGGACCGAACTCCCGCCGCGCGCACTGCTCCGCCGACCGAGGTGTTACGGGGCGTCCCCGGCCGGCGGAACTGATGGGTTCGGTACTGATCCTGACAGCCCGGCCGGGCGCCGGGGCCGTCGTTAACCCAGTCCTAAGGAAGACTTGCGGCGGCCCACAGCCACCGGCTCAGCGCTGGCGCGGCCAGCGCCGGCCGGCCCGCGGCTCCCGGGCGTCGCGCGCCATCCGGCCGACCAGGCCGAACCGGTTGACCTGCCGGGGCGTCGCCTCCGGGTCGGCCAGCAGCATCACCACGCTGGCCCCGCCCAGCCGGGCCCGGTCGATGCTCACCGAGCCGTTGGCCTGCAACGCGACCCGCTTGGCGATGTCCAGCCCCAGGCCGGTGGAGCCCTGGTCGCTGGCGCCCCGGCGCAGCGCCCGGTCCGCGTCGGCGATCCCCGGGCCGGCGTCGTCGATCCGGATCGCCACCCAGCCGTCCCGCCGGCTCACCGCCACCTCGAACGCGGTGCCCTGGGGGGTGTAGCGGAAGACGTTGCCGATCACCGCGTCCAGCGCCGCGGCCAGCTCGGCCCGGGGGACCGGCACCGGGATCCGCAGCTGCGCGCCGACCACCCGGTGCGGCCGGTTCTGGTCGCCGGCCAGGGCCGACCAGAAGACCATCCGGTCCCGGACCACCTCGCTGACGTCGCAGGTCGCCGGCCCGGTCTCCTGGCTGACCGCCTTGCGGGTCGTCGTGATCAGCTGGTCGACCTCGCCCTCCAGCGTCACGATGGCCTGCCGGATCCGCCGGATGCCGCGGCGGCGGTCCAGCTCCGCCTCGCTGAACGTGCCGATGCTGGTGTCGTCGGACTCCAGCGCCTCGGCGTCCAGCCGCAGCGCGGTCAGCGGCGTCCGCAGCCGGTGCGACAGGTCGGCGACGAGTTCCCGCTCGTCGGCGCGGAGCGCGACCAGCCGCTCCGCCATCCGGTTGAACGCGTGCCCGGCCTCGGCCAGCTCCCGCGGCCCGGTCGGCTCGACCCGCACGCCCAGCTCGCCGTCGCCGACCGCGAGGGCCGCCTTCACCAGCTCGCCGGTCGCGTCGACGGCCCGGGCGGCCACCCGGTCGACCACGATCACCGCGGCGCCGACCAGCGCCAGCGCCACCGCGAGCAGCAGCAGCCACCGCCCACCGCCGCCGGCGTCGAGCACCTCGTCGGGAACGAAGACCTCCACCACGGCGACCCGGTCGCCGAGCACCACCGGGTCCAGCCGGAGGACGCCACCGGGCACGTCGGTGACCACCGAACGCCGCTCGGCGGCGGCCCGGTCCAGCGCCGCCGCGTCGGCGCGGCCCGCGCTCTCGTCGACCCCGATCCCGTGTACGACGGGCCGCAGCGCCGCGTCGTCGTCGCTGGCCGCCACGGCCCGCCGGACGATCTCCGGGTCGGTGCTGACCGCGAGCGCCCCGGTGACCAGCGCGCTGCGCCGGGCCGCGTCGGCCAGCTTCTCCTCCCGCGCCTGGTCGGACAGGGTGATCCCGAGCGGGATGAGGAAGGCGAGCGCGACGAGGCTGCACATGCCGGCCGTGAGCCAGGCCAGCGCCGGCCTCAGTCCGGCGCCACCAGCCGGAAGCCGACCCCCCGCACGGTGCGCAGGTAGCGCGGCTTCGCCGCGGACTCGCCCATTTTGCGGCGGAGCCAGTAGAGGTGAACGTCGATGGTCTGGTCCTCGCCGACCGAGGGCTGCCGCCATACCTCCTCCAAGAGTTCCCGCCGGGACACTACCCGGCCGGGACGTGCGGCGAGATACGCCAGCAGGTCGAATTCCTTGCGGGTCAGGGCCAGGGGTTCGCCGTCCAGCACGGCGCTGCGCTCGCCCACGTCCACCCGCAGGCCGCCGACCGTGTGCACGGCCGGCTGGACGGTCCGGCTGGCCCGGCCGGCCCGGCGCAGCACGGTGGTGATCCGCGCGTCCAGGTGGGCGCCGGTGAAGGGCTTGACCATGTAGTCGTCGGCGCCCGCCCGGAGCAGCCGAACCACCGACTGCTCGTCGTCGCGGGCGGTCGCGATGATGATCGGCACGTCGGTGATGCCGCGCAGCATGCGCAGCGCGTCGGAGCCGTCCAGGTCGGGCAGGCCGAGGTCGAGCACCACCAGGTCGGGAGTCTCGGCGGCGACCCGGCGCAGCGCGTCCAGCGCCGTGCCGACGGCGTGCACCGCGTGTCCCCGGTCGGTGAGGGACCGCAGCATCGCGCCGCGGACGACGTGATCGTCTTCGACCAGGAGGACGGTTGCCACGTCAGCACCGTACTCGGCGTGGCAAGTTGATCGCGTTGCGGCAGTCCCGCGAACCGGGCAAGCTGGGACGACGATGACGTTCACTCTCTTCCCCGACACCCGCCTCACGCTCGCGCGCGACGCGCTGGCCGGCCTGTCCGTCGGCGACGCCCTCGGCGCGCGGTTCTTCGTGCCGGGCAGCGCGGTCGCCGCCTGGGCCGACGCGCTGCCGCCCGGCCCGTGGCCGTGGAGCGACGACACCGAGATGGCCTGCTCGGTGCTCACCGTGCTGGCCGCGCACGGTCGGGTGGACCGGGACGCCCTCGCGCTCGCCTTCGCGGCCCACTACGACCCGGCCCGCCGCTACGGCGCCGGCGCCGTGGAACTGCTCGAACTGATCCGCGCCGGCACGCCGTGGCCGGTGGCCGCCGCGTCCGCCTTCGACGGGCAGGGCTCCTGCGGCAACGGCGCGGCCATGCGGGTGGCCCCACTCGGCGCCTGGTACGCGGACTCCACCCGGCGCGCCGCCGACCAGGCCCGCGCCTCCGCCGAGGTGACCCACGCCCACCCCGAGGGGATCGCCGGGGCGGTCGCCGTGGCGGTGGCCGCCTCGCTGGCCGCCCGGGCCCGGCTGGACGGGGACCGGCCCGAGCCGGCCCGGCTGCTCACCGTGGTGGCCGGCGCCCTCGACCCGGCCGGCGAGGTGCACCGGGGCGTACGCCGGGCCGCCGCGCTGCTCGGCCACCCGGCCGGCGAGGTCGCCGAGACACTGGGCAACGGCTCCCGGGTGACCGCGCAGGACACCGTCCCCTTCACCCTCTGGGTCGCCGCCACCCACCTGCACGACTATCCGGCGGCGATCCGCGCCTGCGTGCAGGCGGGCGGGGACGTGGACACCACGGCGGCGATCGTCGGCGGCGTGGTGGCCGCCCACACCGGGGTCGGCACGCCGGGCGGTGTCCCGGACGGCTGGCTCGCCGCCCGTGAACCCCTCCCGCCCTGGCTCGCCGCCCCCGCCTGACCTCCTCACGCACCCCGCCGGTCGTCGCCAGGGCCCGCTCGCCGCGTTCGCCGCCAGCGGCGCGCCCGTGCGGTTCGCGCGGGCCGAGCTCCACGCGGCCGTGTCGGCTTCGGATCTTGGCGAGTTGTCGTTCGTTCCGAACGGTAGGTCGCCAAGATCGCCGGGCGTGGCGCGCTCAGCGGGAGGCCGTGGAGGTCAGGGGTGCGGTTTCGGCGGTGGTGGAGTGGGGTTCGGCGGGGTCTTCCTCGGGGGCGTCGTTGTCGGTCGGGGTGGGGGAGTCGGGCGGGAGGGTGAGGGTGTCGCGCTTCCGGCGGCTGAGCAGCCAGCCGATCGCCGCGCCGCCGGCCAGCCCGGCGAGCAGCCCGCCGCCCAGCAGCAGGTCCGCGCTCGGTCCGCCGTCGTCGGCCCGTGCCGCGGCGGCCGCCTCGGCCGGCGCCTCGGCGACCGGTTCGCCGTGGCCGGCGTGCGCGGCGGCGCCCGCCAGCGAGGGCAGCAGGGTGACCGTCGGGGCGGGGTGTGCGCCGCCGGGCGGATCGGCCCAGCGGACCACGGTGCCGTCGGCGTAGGTCTGGATCACCGTGAAGGTGAGCTTGTCGGTGGCCGGCATCGGACCCATGCCGAGCGACAGCCGGGCCGGCCCGCCCGAGCCGCCGGGCATCCGGATCCAGGCCACCGAGTCGGTCACCTGGTTCAGCTCGGAGGAGTGGATGCCCGCGACCGGCTGGTCCAGGGTGCGGGTGGTGATGGTGGGCGCCCAGTCGGGCACGGAGAGCGGGTAGACCTCGCCGATCGGGGCGTCCGCGGGCATCCGCAGCTCGATCCGGCTGGTCCGGCTGCCGGCCCGCTCCTCGGGCAGCACCACGGCCAGTTCGATGGCGTCGCCCTGGTGCACCTGGGCGGGTGAGGTCGTGAGGGTCACCTCGGCGGCGCTCGCGGCGCCGGGCCAGCCCAGCGTGCCGCCGACCGTGGCGGCCAGCAGCGCGGTCGCCCACCACCGGCCCCGACGGGTCATCGTCATGGTCGTCCCCATCCGTGTCGACACGGCCGGCAACCGGCTCCGGCCTCACCCGGTAGTTCGGGCGGGAAGGCGGAAAGGTTCAACGCCGGACGGAACTGATCGGCCGGGGGAGCGCGGCGTCGCCGACGGCGCGGGTCCGGGCGACCGATAGCATCGCAGGAGCCGGTACCCGGCACCCTTCGAACCCGTTCGACGGAGCCGGTACCCGGCACCTTCGAGCCCGTTCGACGACAGGAGTCACCGTGTCCGCACCCCGTACCCCCGTCGTGGCCGACCCCGTCGTCGTCGCCGCCGGGACGACGGCGGCCGACGCGGTGGCCGCGGCCGGGCTGCCGATGAGCGGCCCGAAGGCCATCGTGGTGGTCCGCGACCCGCAGGGCGTGCTCCGCGACCTCGACTGGAAGCCGGCCGAGGAGATCGCTGTCGAGCCGGTGGCCCTCGACACCCCGGACGGGCTGAACGTGCTGCGCCACTCCACCGCGCACGTGCTGGCCCAGGCCGTGCAGGACGTGTTCCCCGAGGCCAAGCTCGGCATCGGCCCGCCCATCGAGAACGGCTTCTACTACGACTTCCAGGTGGCCAAGCCGTTCCAGCCGGACGACCTGGCGAAGCTCGAGAAGCGGATGCAGGAGATCGTCAAGTCCGGCCAGCGGTTCCGCCGGCGCCGCTTCAGCAGCCTCGACGAGGCGCGCGGCGAGCTGGCCGCCGAGCCGTTCAAGATGGAGCTCATCGAGGTCAAGGGTGAGGGGCTGGACTCCTCCGAGCTGATGGAGGTGGGCGGCGGCGAGCTGACCATCTACGACAACCTCGCCGCCAACGAGGACAAGGTCTGCTGGTCGGACCTGTGCCGCGGCCCGCACCTGCCGAACACCCGGCTGATCGGCGCGTTCAAGCTCATGCGCTCGGCCGCCGCCTACTGGCGGGGCTCGGAGAAGAACCCCCAGCTCCAGCGGGTCTACGGCACGGCGTGGCCGACCCGGGACGAGCTCAAGGCGTACCTGCGGTTGCTGGAGGAGGCCGCCCGGCGCGACCACCGCAAGCTCGGCGCGGACCTGGACCTGTTCAGCTTCCCCGACGAGATCGGTTCCGGCCTGGCGGTCTTCCACCCCAAGGGCGGTGTGCTCAAGCGGGTGATGGAGGACTACGTCCGCACCCGCCACATCGAGGAGGGCTTCCAGTACGTCGGGACCCCGCACATCTCGAAGGAGGGCCTGTTCCACACCTCGGGCCACCTGCCGTACTACGCCGACGGGATGTACCCGCCCATGGAGCTCGAGGGCGCGGACTACTACCTCAAGGCCATGAACTGCCCCATGCACAACCTGATCTACCGGTCGCGCGGGCGGTCCTACCGCGAGCTGCCCATGCGGCTGTTCGAGTTCGGCTCGGTCTACCGCTACGAGAAGTCGGGCGTGGTCCACGGGCTGACCCGGGTGCGCGGCCTGACCCAGGACGACTCCCACTCCTACTGCACCCGGGAGCAGGCCCCGGCCGAGATCAAGCACCTGCTCAACTTCGTGCTGAGCCTGCTGAAGGACTTCGGCATCGACGACTTCTACCTGGAGCTGTCGACCCGCGACGAGGCCCGGCTCGACAAGTTCGTCGGGTCCGACGAGGACTGGGCGACGGCCACCGCGGTGCTGGAGCAGTGCGCCCGGGAGACCGGGCTGGACCTGGTGCCGGATCCGGGCGGCGCGGCCTTCTACGGCCCGAAGATCTCCGTCCAGGCCAAGGACGCCATCGGCCGCACCTGGCAGCTGTCGACCATCCAGTACGACTTCAACCAGCCGAAGGGCTTCGGGCTGGAGTACCAGGCGGCCGACGGCACGCGGCAGCAGCCCGTGATGATCCACTGCGCCAAGTTCGGGTCGATCGAGCGGTTCATCGGGGTGCTCACCGAGCACTACGCGGGCGCGTTCCCGGCGTGGCTCGCCCCGGTGCAGGTGGTCGGCATCCCGATCCGCGAGGACCACACCGACTACCTCCAGGACTTCGTCACCACCCTGCGCAAGCAGGGCATCCGCGCCGAGGTCGACGCCGGTGACGACCGGATGCAGAAGAAGATCCGCAACGCCCAGCAGCAGAAGATCCCGTTCATGGTGATCGCCGGTGACGACGACGTGGCCGCCGGCACGGTCTCCTTCCGCTACCGCGACGGGTCGCAGCGCAACGGCGTGCCGATCGAGGAGGCGGTGGCCCACGTGCGGGACGTCGCCGAGTCCCGCACCAACTCCGGCCCGTCGGCGGAGGGCACGCCCAACACCTGAGCCACCCGTCCCCCACCCGGCCGGTCCGGCCGGGTGGGAGACGGCCCGGTGACCGTAGGATCGGCGTGTGACTGGGGCGGAACGGCACTTCGACGGCGCCGGCAGCGGCGGCGAGAACGGTCTGGCGGACGGGCTGGAGCGGCTCTGGACGCCGCACCGGATGACCTACATCTCGGGCGGGGACCGGCCCGAGGGCGGCTACGAGAAGCCGACCGGCTGCCCGTTCTGCCTCGCCCCCGGCCGGCCGCCGGACGAGAGCCTGGTGGTGGCCCGGGGCGAGCACGTCTTCGCGGTGCTCAACCTCTACCCCTACAACCCGGGGCACCTCCTGGTCTGCCCCTACCGGCACGTGGCCGACTACACCGAGCTGGACGCGCCGGAGACGGCCGAGCTGGCCGCGTTCACCAAGGACGCCATGCGGGTGGTCCGGCACGTCTCCAGCGCGCACGGGTTCAACCTGGGCATGAACCAGGGCGGCGTCGCCGGCGCGGGCATCGCCGCGCACCTGCACCAGCACGTGGTGCCGCGCTGGGGCGGCGACGCGAACTTCATGCCGGTGATCGGCCGCACCAAGGTGCTGCCGCAACTGCTCGCCGACACCCGGGACCTGTTCGCCAAGGCCTGGCCGGCCTGACGGCCGGGGGCGGCCCCGGTCCGACCCCGGCAGTACGATCTTGGGCATGGCCCTGCTGCACCGCGCCGAACTGCGCCCCTCGAAGCTCGACCTGCTCGCCGCCTGGCTGCCCGGCCGGCCCTGGTTCACCGGCGACCCGGGTGCGGAGATCACCCGCGTGGCGGCCTACCGGTTCGACGACCCGGCCGGCGAGGTCGGCATCGAGACCATGCTGGTCCGGGCCGGCGACGGGCCGGTCCTCCAGGTGCCGCTCACCTACCGGGCCGCGCCGCTGCCCGGCGCCGAGCGGTGGCTGGTCGGCACCACCGACCACTCCGTGCTCGGCCCGCGCTGGGTGTACGACGCCTGCGGCGACCCGGTCTACCCGCCGGCCCTGGCCGCCGCCGTCCTCGCCGACGCCGGCCAGGCGGAGGAGTACTTCGAGGTCGACGGCCGGCGCGAGGTGCGCACCGCGAGCATGACCCTCGCCGGCACCCGGTCCGGGAACCCGTCGGCCTTCGACCTGGTCGACGAGGTGGTCGACGGCGACCCGACCCTGATCCGCGCCGGTGGCGCGGAGCTGGCCCTGGTCCGCCGGCCGGCCCCGGCCGACGCCCCGGCGCCCGCCCGGCTGACCGGCTCCTGGTCCGGGCAGGCCGACCCGGTGCTGCTGGCGTACGCCCGCTGACCGTCCGCCGGCCGGCCCGGCACCCGGGGTGAGGAAGCGGCCCACGGGTCCGGGGAAGGTGGCAGGATGCGGCGATGGCAGTCAGCACGCGGCCGTTGGGCCGCAGCGGCATCGCGGTCAGCGCCCTCGGCATGGGCTGCTGGGCGATCAGCGGCCCGTGGGCCGAGGGCGCCCGGCCGCTGGGCTGGGGCGCCGTGGACGACGCGGAGTCGATCCGGGCGGTCCGCCGCGCCCTCGACCTCGGGGTGACGCTCTTCGACACCGCCGACACGTACGGCGCCGGGCACGGCGAGCGGATCCTCGGCCGGGCCCTCGCCGGCCGGCGCGACGAGGCGGTGATCGCCACGAAGTGGGGCTACACGTTCGACGAGCGGGCCCGGCAGGCCACCGGGGAGGATGCCTCACCGGAGTACCTGCGGCGGGCGGTCGTCGACTCGCTGCGCCGGCTGGACACCGACCGGATCGACCTCTACCAGCTGCACCTCGCCGACCTCCCGGTGCCCCGGGCCGAGGCGCTGATCGGCACCCTGGAGGACCTGGTCGCCGACGGCCTGATCCGCGCGTACGGCTGGAGCACCGACCGGGCCGACCGGGCGGCGGCCTTCGCCCAGGTCGCGCGGGGCGCCGCCGCCGTGCAGCACGGCCTGTCGGTGCTCCGGGACGCCCCGGCCATGCTGGCCGCCTGCGAGAAGCACGACCTGGCCAGCCTGGCCCGGGGGCCGCTCGGGATGGGGCTGCTCACCGGCAAGTACACCCCGGAGTCCACGCTGCCCCGCGACGACGTGCGCGGGAACGCGCCGAACTGGCTGGAGTGGTTCCGCGGCGGCCGGCCCGCCCCGGAGTGGCTGCGCAGGGTCGCCGCCGTCCGGGGCGCGCTGACCGCGGACGGCCGGACCCTGGCCCAGGGCGCGCTCGGCTGGATCTGGGCGCGCAGCGGCCGGGCCGTGCCGATTCCCGGCGCCCGCACGGTCGCCCAGGTGGAGGAGAACGCCGCCGCGCTGGACCGCGGCCCGCTCGCCCCCGACCAGTTCGCCGAGGTGGAGCGCCAGCTCGCCGCCCTGCGCGCGGCGGCCATGCGCGACGCCGACCGCCCGCACTGGTCGATGCCGCCGGTGCCCGCGGCCCGCCCCTGACCCGCCGGGTCAGGCGCGGTTGCCGGCCTCCTTGCGGACCTGCTCGGCGAGGTGGGCGGGCATCGGCTCGTAGCGGGCGAACTCGCGGCGGAAGGTGCCGGTGCCGGCGGTCATCGAGCGCAGCTCGACCGCGTAGCGCAGCAGCTCGGTGGCGGGGACCTCGGCCTTGACCAGGGTGCGCCCCTCGGCGTCCGGGTCGGGCTCGGTGCCGAGCACCCGGCCGCGCCGGCCGGACAGGTCGCCCATCACCGCGCCCACCGACGAGTCGGGCACCCGGACGGTCACCTCGTCGACCGGCTCCAGCAGCGTGGGCTGCCCCTTCTCGGCGGCGTCCCGCAGGGCGAGGGCGCCAGCGGTCTGGAACGCCGCGTCGGAGGAGTCGACGCTGTGCGCCTTGCCGTCGAAGAGGGTCACCCGCAGGTCCACCACCGGGTAGCCGCCGACCAGGCCGCGATCCATCTGCGCCCGGACGCCCTTCTCCACCGACGGGATGTAGTTGTGCGGCACCGCGCCGCCGACCACCTTGTCCACGAACTCGAAGCCGGCGCCCCGGGGCAGCGGCGTGACCTCGATGTCGCAGACCGCGTACTGGCCGTGGCCGCCGGACTGCTTGACGTGCCGGCCGTGGCCCCTGGCGGCGGCCGTGAACGTCTCGCGCAGCTCCACCCGGACCGGCTCGGTCTCCAGCTCCACCCCGCCGGCGCGCAGCCGGTCGAGCACCACGTCGGCGTGCGCCTCGCCCATGCACCAGAGCACCAGCTGGTGGGTCTCGGCGTTGCGGTCCAGCCGCAGGGTCGGGTCGCCGGCGACCAGCCGGGCCAGGTTGCGGGCCAGGGCGTCCTCGTCGGCCCGGCTCTTCGCCACGATGGCCACCGGCAGCAGCGGCTCCGGCATCTCCCACGGGGCGATGAGCAGCGGCTCCTCCTTGGCGGAGATGGTGTCGCCGGTCTCCGCGCTGCCCGACTTGGTGATCGCGCAGATGTCACCGGCCACCGCGGTGGTCACCTCCCGCAGCGTCGCGCCGAGCGGGCTGTAGATGTGGCCGACCCGCTCGTCGGCGTCGTGGTCGGGGTGGCCGCGCTCGGCCATGCCGTGACCGGACACGTGGACCGCCTGGTCGGGGCGGAGCGTGCCGGAGAAGACCCGGACCAGCGAGACCCGCCCGACGTGCCGGTCCACCGTCGTCTTGACGACCTCGGCGACCAGCGGGCCGTCGGGGTCGCAGGCCAGCGGCGGCCGGGGCGAGCCGTCCACCCCGGTGACCGCGGGCAGCTCGTGCTCCAGCGGTGACGGGAACGCCGCCACCAGCCCGTCCAGCAGCGCGTCCAGCCCGACGCCGGTCTCCGCGCAGACCGGCACCACCGGGTAGAAGTGGCCGCGGGCGACCGCCGTCTCCAGGTCGGTGATGAGCACCTCGGTGTCGATCTCCTCGCCGCCGAGGTAGCGGTCCATGAGGGTCTCGTCCTCGCTCTCCGCGATGATCCCCTCGATCAGCTCGTTGCGGGACTCCAGGATGGCCGGCAGGTGCTCCGGGTCCGGCTCGCGTACCGCCGCCGGCAGGCCCTGGGAGTAGTCGAACACCCGCCGCGTGATCAGCCCCATGAGGCCGGCGACCGACTCGCCGTCGTCGCCCAGCATCGGCAGGTAGAGGGGGAGCACGTTGTCGCCGAAGACCCGCTGGCAGAGGGCCACCGCCTCGTCGAAGTCGGCGCGCGGGTGGTCCAGCCGGGTCACCGCGACGGCGCGGGGCATGTCCACCGCGGCGCACTCCTCCCAGAGCGCGGCCGTGGCGGCGTCCATGCCGTCGACGGCGGAGACCACGAACAGCGCCGCGTCGGCGGCCCGCAGCCCGGCGCGCAGCTCGCCGACGAAGTCGCCGTACCCGGGGGTGTCCAGGAGGTTGACCTTGACGTCGCGGTGCAGCAGCGGGGCACAGGCCAGGCTCACCGAGCGCTGCTGGCGCACGGCGGCGGGATCATGGTCGCAGACGGTGGTGCCCTCGGTGACGTTGCCGGCCCGGCCGATCGTGCCGCTGGCCGCGAGCAGCGCCTCGACCAGAGTCGTCTTGCCCGCTCCGGAGTGCCCGACGAGCACCACGTTGCGAACCCTGCCGGGCTCGGTCACCACCGGCGCGCCGCCGGTGACACCCTTCTCCTGATTCTTCTGCGCCATCGCGGCGCACCTCCCTCAACCGGTGGTGGTGGCGACCGCCGCGCGCGACGGGGAAGCGGCCCGGGCGGGCACCGCGGCGATATCTTCCGGTGATCTCCTGGACGACGGGTAGGCGGACGGGTGATCCGGTGAGCTGGCTCACCTCCCACGCTCGATCTCACACCTGTAACCGGGCCGACACAAGAGCGCCAGGCGGGTCGGGACGACCGGCTGTGTCCCCGACCGCTGCCGGCCGTTATCGTGGGACCCCCATGGCGAAGATCTTCCAAGTGACGGCCCGCGCGGGCATGACCCGCGTCGTGGAGCCGGTCGCGCGCGGCCTGCTCCGCGCCGGTGTGTCCCCCAACGCGGTCACCGTGACCGGCACCGTCGGCGTGCTCGTCGGCGCGCTCGGCTTCGGCGCCCGCGGTCACCTGGTCGCCGGTGCGCTGATCGTCACGGTCTTCGCGCTCACCGACCTGCTCGACGGCACGATGGCCCGGATGAGCGGCGGCTCCACCCGGTTCGGGGCCTTCCTCGACTCGAGCATGGACCGGATCGCCGACAGCGCCGTCTTCGGCGCGGTCGCCTACTGGCTGGCCAGCCAGCACGACCACTCCGGGGTGGCCGCCGCGCTGCTCTGCCTGGCCGCCGGTGGCCTGGTCTCCTACGTCAAGGCCCGCGCGGAGGGGCTCGGGATGACCTGCAACGTGGGCATCGCCGAGCGCACCGAGCGGCTGCTGATCGTCGGGGTGGGCGGCCTGCTCACCGGCCTCGGCGTCCGGCCGGCCCTGGAGATCGCGCTCTGGCTGCTCGCCGCCGTCTCGATCTTCACGGTCGGGCAGCGGATGGCCCACGTGTACCGGCAGGCGCAGCTGGTCGGCCGGGAGTGAACCTCACCGAGGCGGGCTACGTCGCCGGCTGGCGGCTGGTCCGCGCGCTGCCCCGGCCCGTGGTGGCCGCCGCCTTCCGGGCCGGCGCCGACCGCGCCCACCGCGGCAACGGCCGGGGTACGCGCCGGCTGCGCGCCAACCTGCGCCGGGTGGTCGGCCCCGACCTGCCCGAGGCGGAGCTGGACCGGCTGGTCCGCGACGGCCTGCGGTCGTACGCCCGGTACTGGCTGGATGCGTTCCGCCTGCCGAGCCTGAGCCGGCGCGAGATCCTCGCCGGGTTCCACCTCGACGGCCAGGAGAAGCTCGCCGCCGACGTGGCGGCCGGCCGGGGCGCCGTGGTCGCCCTGCCGCACGCCGGCAACTGGGACGCCGCCGGCGCCTGGGTGGCGGCCACCGGCTGGCCGATCACCACGGTCGCCGAGCGGCTCAAGCCGGAGGGCCTCTACGAGCGCTTCCTCGCCTTCCGGCAGGGCCTCGGCATGGAGATCCTGCCCACCTCCGGCGGCGACCGGCCGGCGTTCGACGTGCTGGTGGACCGGCTGCGAGCGGGCGCCGTGGTGCCGCTGCTCGCCGACCGGGACCTCTCCGCCCGCGGCGTGGACGTGGAGTTCTTCGGCGGCCGGACCCGGATGCCGCCCGGCCCGGCCCTGCTGGCCATCCGCACCGGCGCGCCGCTCTACGTGGCCTCGCTGTGGTACGAGCCGGACGGCCCCCGTGCCGCCCTGGAGGGCCCGCTGGAGCTGCCCGAGGAGGGCAGCGCCCCGCTGGACGCCCGGGTGCGCGCGGTGACCCAGCGGATTGCCGACGGTCTGGCGGCGGGCATCGCCCGGCATCCGGAAGACTGGCACATGTTGCAGCGGATGTGGCTGGACCAGCGCGCCGACGGCAGCGTGTCGCAGTCGCCGGCCACCACCGGGACGATCTGAGGGAGCGGGGCGCAATGCGGATCGGCATCGTGTGCCCGTACTCCTTCGACGTCCCGGGCGGGGTGCAGAACCACGTCATGGACCTGGCCGAGGCGCTGCTCGGGCTCGGCCACGAGGTGAGCGTGCTGGCCCCGGCCGACGAGGACGCGGCGCTGCCGCCGTACGTCGTGTCGGCCGGGCGGGCGGTGCCGCTGCCGTACAACGGCTCGGTGGCCCGGATCGCCTTCGGCCCGGTCTCCACGGCCCGGGTGCGGCGCTGGATCACCCGGGGCGACTTCGACGTGCTGCACGTGCACGAGCCGCTGACCCCCAGCCTGTCGATGCTGGCCGTGCTCTGCGCGCGGGGCCCGGTGGTGGCCACCTTCCACACGGCCATGACCCGGTCGCGGGTGCTGTCCGCCGCGCAGGGGGTGCTCCAGATCCTGCTCGAACGGATCACCGCCCGGATCGCGGTGAGCGCGCTGGCCCGCAAGGTCCAGGTCGAGCACATGGACGGCGGCGCCGTGGAGATCCCCAACGGGGTGGCGGTGGCGAAGTTCGCCGGCGTCGAGCCGTTGCCCGGCTGGCCGGGGGAGTGCGCGCCGGCCAGCGGCGGCACGCTCGGCTTCCTGGGCCGGTTCACCGAGCCGCGCAAGGGCTTCCCGATCCTGCGCGACGCCTTCGTGGCGCTCGCCCCGCACCGCCCGGGCCTGCGCCTGCTGGTCGCCGGGCCGGGCGACGCCGAGGACCTCTACGGGCAGTTCCCGGCCGACCTGCGGGACCGGGTGACCTTCCTCGGCATGGTTTCCGAGGCCGACAAACCTCGCATGCTGCGCAGCCTGCACCTCTACGTCGCACCGAACACCGGCGGGGAGTCCTTCGGGATGATCCTCACCGAGGCGCTCGCCGCCGGCACCACCGTGGTGGCCAGCGACCTGGACGCGTTCCGCCGCGTGCTGGACGGCGGGCGGGCCGGCCGGCTCTTCCCGACCGGGGACGCGGCGGCCCTGCGTACCGCCCTGGTGGACCTGCTCGACGACGCGGGGCAGCGGGCCGGGCTGACCGCAGCCGGCGACCAGGTGGTCGCGAATTTCGACTGGCCCGTGGTTGCCCGGCGCGTTCTGGAGGTATACGCAGCGGCGATCGAGGCCACCGACGGCCGGGTCATGGACCAGGAATGGGCGGGGCTGGGCTGAACCCGGTGGCCGGTGGGGCCGCTGTGACGAGCGCGTCGACCGGTGCCCGCGCCGGCCGGGCGGGATGAGGAGCAGCACTACGATGCCGGGCATGTGGTGGGTGGTGGGCGCGGCCCTGGTGCTCGGGCTGGTCTCGGCGTACCTGATCTGGACCGCCGGCCGGGTCGAGCGGCTGCAGGCCCGCGCGGAGTCGGCGGCCCGGGCGCTCGACGCGCACCTGCTGCGGCGCGCGGCGGCCGCCGCCGTGCTGGCCGAGCAGCGCTACGGCGTGGAGCTGTACTCGGCCGCCCGGATCGCCCTGGACGCCGTGGGGGAGGAGCGGGAGGCCGCGGAGAACGACCTCACCCGGCAGCTGCGCACGGTGGAGCTGGACCCGGCGGACCCGGCCTGTGAGGCGGTGATCGCGGCCAGCCGGCGGCTGGCCCTGGCCCGGCAGGTGCACACCGACCTGGTCCGCGACGCCCGGGCGGCCCGCGGCCGCCCGCTGGTACGCCTGCTCCGCATGGGACGTGGGCGGGAGTGGCCCCGCTACTTCGACGTCGACGACCCCACGCTCACCCCGCGGGCGGACGTCACCACGGGCTGAGCGGCCAGGGCCCCGACCCCCGGTGACGCCGACCACAGAGCAGGCCACCGGGGGTCTGATTGGCTGTCGGACCGGCGTTGACCCCGTCGTAGCCTTTCCCCAGCCACCCCCGAGCACGTCCAAGGAGCGATGACCCGTGCCCGAATCCACCTCCCCGAACACCGACGCCAACCCCGTCGTCGGCACCGCCCGCGTCAAGCGGGGGATGGCCGAGATGCTCAAGGGCGGCGTGATCATGGACGTGGTCACCCCCGAGCAGGCCAAGATCGCCGAGGACGCCGGCGCCGTCGCCGTCATGGCGCTGGAGCGGGTGCCCGCCGACATCCGCGCCCAGGGCGGCGTCTCCCGGATGAGCGACCCGGACATGATCGACGGCATCATCAGCGCCGTCTCCATCCCGGTGATGGCCAAGGCCCGGATCGGCCACTTCGTCGAGGCGCAGGTCCTCCAGTCCCTCGGCGTCGACTACGTCGACGAGTCCGAGGTGCTGACCCCGGCCGACTACGAGAACCACATCGACAAGTGGGCGTTCACCGTCCCCTTCGTGTGCGGCGCGACCAACCTGGGCGAGGCGCTGCGCCGGATCACCGAGGGCGCCGCCATGATCCGCTCGAAGGGCGAGGCCGGCACCGGCGACGTCTCCAACGCCACCACCCACATGCGGAAGATCCGCAAGGAGATCCGCCGGCTCCAGACGCTGCCGGCCGACGAGCTGTTCGTGGCCGCCAAGGAGCTCCAGGCGCCGTACGAGCTGGTCAAGGAGATCGCCGAGACCGGCAAGCTGCCGGTCGTGCTGTTCACCGCGGGCGGCATCGCCACCCCGGCCGACGCGGCCATGATGATGCAGCTCGGCGCCGAGGGCGTCTTCGTCGGCTCCGGCATCTTCAAGTCGGGCAACCCGGCCCAGCGCGCCGCCGCGATCGTGAAGGCCACCACCTTCCACGACGACCCGGACGTGCTGGCCAAGGTCTCCCGCGGCCTGGGCGAGGCGATGGTCGGCATCAACGTCGACGAGATCCCGCAGCCCCACCGCCTGGCCGAGCGCGGCTGGTGACGGTGACCGGACGGGGCCCGGCCGGGCCCCGTCCGCCGAGCGAGAGGAGCGGGGAGTGACCACACCCGTCATCGGTGTGCTCGCCCTCCAGGGCGACGTGCGCGAGCACCTCGCCGCCCTGGCCGGCGCCGGCGCGGACGCCCGTCCGGTGCGCCGCCCGGCCGAGCTGGACGCGGTCGACGGCCTGGTGATTCCGGGCGGCGAGTCGACCACCATGAGCAAGCTCGCCGACATCTTCGAGATGCGCGAGCCGATCGACAAGCGGATCGCCGGCGGCATGCCGGTCTACGGGTCCTGCGCCGGCATGATCATGCTGGCCGCCGAGGTGCTCGACGGCCGACCCGACCAGCGCGGCTTCGCCGGCATCGAGATGACCGTCCGGCGCAACGCGTTCGGCCGGCAGGTCGACTCGTTCGAGGCGCCCGTGGAGATCACCGGGGTCGCGGGCGAGCCGTTCCACGCGGTCTTCATCCGGGCCCCCTGGGTCGAGCGGGTCGGCGCGGGCGTCGAGGTGCTCGGCCGGGTCACCGACGACGACTCCAGGTCGCCGCGCGGCGTCCGACGCGCCGAGCCGGAGTCGTCGTCCGGGCCGGCCGCCGACCGGATCGTCGCGGTGCGGCAGGGCCACCTGCTGGCCACCTCCTTCCACCCGGAACTCACCGGCGACCTGCGGTTGCACCGCTACTTCGTGGATCTCGTCCGGGCCGCCGCCTGACCGCACGCGGCGCCGCCCCGGGTGCGGGTGTGACATGCGGGGACGCCGCCTCGGTAGGATTGCGGCGGTTCGGCAGGGCTCACCGCCCGCCGCCGCCCCCCAGCCGACCGCCCGGCGGTCCCGGTTCGGCGCGGGCGCGGACAGTCGACGCAGGCGTGGGTCAACAGACGGAGGTATGAGATGTCCGGCCACTCAAAGTGGGCGACCACCAAGCACAAGAAGGCCGTCATCGACGCCAAGCGCGGCAAGATGTTCGCCAAGCTGATCAAGAACGTCGAGGTGGCGGCCCGCACCGGCGGCGGGGACCCCGCCGGTAACCCGACCCTCTACGACGCCATCCAGAAGGCGAAGAAGAGCTCGGTGCCGAACGACAACATCGACCGCGCCGTCAAGCGCGGCTCCGGCCTGGAGGCCGGCGGCGCCGACTGGCAGACCATCATGTACGAGGGCTACGGCCCGAACGGCGTGGCGATGCTGATCGAGTGCCTCACGGACAACCGCAACCGGGCGGCGACCGAGGTGCGCACCGCGCTCACCCGCAACGGCGGCTCGCTCGCCGACGCCGGCTCCGTGTCGTACATGTTCTCCCGCAAGGGCGTGGTGATCGTCCCCAAGGAGGGCACCACCGAGGACGACGTCATGATGGCCGTGCTCGACGCGGGCGCCGAGGAGGTCAACGACCTCGGTGAGGCGTTCGAGGTGGTCTCCGAGCCGACCGACCTCATCCCGGTCCGCACCGCCCTGCAGGACGCCGGCATCGAGTACGAGTCGGCCGAGTCCTCCCTCATCCCCAGCGTCAACGTGCCGCTGGACGAGGAGGGCGCGCGCAAGATCTTCAAGCTGATCGACGTCCTCGAGGACTGCGACGACGTGCAGAACGTCTACGCCAACTTCGACGTCTCCGACGAGGTCATGGCCGCCGTCGGCTGACGGCCCCGACGGGTGGTCTCGCGCCGGGCGATCGTGTCGCCCGGCGCGAGATCCGTTCCACGGCTGCCGCGCTCAGGCCACGGTCTCCCGCGACCGCCAGGCCGTACGGATCGACGTGCGGCCGTTGGTGCGCAGCAGCGCGCCCTCGTAGACGCGGGCCCCGGCGAGCAGGAAGCCGGCGGCCGCCGCCAGCAGCAGGACGAGCGCCACCGCCGGCTCCCAGGCGGCCGCGTCCCCGGTGAACAGCCGCAGCGGCATGGCCGTCGGCGCCGAGAACGGCAGGTAGGACAGCACCCGCATGGCGGTCGTGTTGTCGTGCAGGAAGATCACCGCGAAGAACGGCAGCATGACGGTGAGCTGCACCGGCATCGACACGCCACCGATGTCCTCGAGCCGGTTGACCAGCGCGCCGGCCGCCGCCCACATGGCCGCGATCAGCACGAAGCCCAGCAGGAAGAACGGGACGAACCAGCCGATCGCCGGTGCCAGCAGGGAGAGCAGCCCGGTGTCGTCGCCGAACGTCATGCCGGCCACCGCGACGAGCGCGACCAGGGCGATCTGACCGAGGGCGAGGAGCGTGCCGGCGACGAGCTTGCCGGCGAGCAGCGCCCGTACCGGCACCGCGGCGACCAGGATCTCGACGATCCGCGTCTGCTTCTCCTCGATGATGCTCTGCGCGATCTGCACGCCGAAGCCCTGCGACGTCACGAAGAAGATGAACGCGAACGCGAACGGCACCAGGAAGGCCACCGCCGGGTCCACGGCGTCCGGGTTCAGCAGCCGGACCTGGGGTCGCGTGCTCAGCGCGGCCACCACGTCGTCCGGCGCGTCGTCCATCGCGAGCACGGTCGGGCCGGCGACGACCGCGGCGTCCACGTCACCGTCGTGGACGGCCTGCTCGGCGGCCCGGTCGTCGGGCACGACCCGCACCTTGAGGCCGGCGGCCCGCAGCGGCTCGGCGGCCTGCGCGGTCACGGCCACGCTCGACGGGCCGCCGGCCAGCACCGCCGGCAGGATGGTTCCCGCCGCGGCGAGCAGCAGGAAGAACACGGTGCTGATCAGGAAGGTCCGGTCGCGCAGCTTGACCCGGATCTCGCGGGCCGCGACCAGGCGGGTGGCCTGCAGGGTGTTCACTGGGCGACCTCTCGGAAGATCTCGGTGAGGGAGGGGCGGACCGGGCGGAACGCGCGGACCGGGCCGCGGGCCAGGGCCGCCCGCAGGACGGGTTGCTCGTCGGCGTCGGTGGCGAGGTCGAACACGGCGCGGGCGCCGTCCAGGTCGACGAGGGTCACCCCGGGCTGGTCGCGCAGCCAGCCGGCGTCGGTCTCCACCACCAGCTCGAACCGGGGCGCGGTGTACGTCCGCCGCAGCTGCTCCCGATCACCGGCGGCCCGGATCACCCCGTCCGCGATGATCACCAGGTCGTCGCAGAGCCGCTCCACCACGTCGAGCTGATGGCTGGAGAAGAGCACCGGGACACCGGCGGCGGCCCGCTCGCGCAGCACCCCGACGACGGTGTCGACGGCCAGCGGGTCGAGGCCGGAGAACGGCTCGTCCAGCACCAGCACCTCGGGCTCGTGCACCAGCGCGGCGGCGATCTGGGCGCGCTGCTGGTTGCCCAGCGAGAGGGTCTCCAGCAGGTCGTCGCCACGCTCGGCGAGACCCACCTGCTCCAGCAGGGCGTCCGTGGCGCGCCGGGCCGCCGCGGGAGCCATCCCGTGCAGCAGGCCCAGGTAGGTCACCTGTTCCCGGACGCTCATCTTGGGGTAGAGGCCACGTTCCTCCGGCATGTAGCCGAAGCGCCGGCGGGCCTCCCCGGTCAGCGGCGCACCCTGCCAGGTCACCCGGCCGGCGTCGGCGGCGAGGACGCCGAGGATGATCCGCATGGTGGTGGTCTTGCCGGCGCCGTTGCCGCCCACGAAGCCGGTCATCCGGCCGGCCGCCACGTCGAAGGACACGTTCCTGAGCACCTGACGGTCGCCGAAACTTCGGTCGACGCCGTCGAGGCGGAGCACATCGGTCACGGCGACCACGCTAGAGCCGCGATCTTGGGCTGCCGTCCGTCCCGGGGTGGAGATCCGGCGTCCCCCCGACGGCGGAGCCGGTCACCCGCCGGGCCGCACCACCCCCTGCTCGTACGCGAAGACCACCGCCTGGACCCGGTCGCGCAGGCCCAGTTTGGCGAGCACCCGGCTCACGTGGGTCTTCACCGTGGCCTCCCCGAGGTGCAGCTGGGCGGCGATCTCGGCGTTGCTCGCGCCCCGGGCGAGCAGGACGAGGACCTCCCGCTCCCGGGGGGTGAGCTCGTCGAGCGGCGCGCCACCCGCCGCCACGCCACCCACCGCCACGCCACCCGCCGCCACGCCACCCGCCCATGTGCCGCCCGGCCGGGCGAAGGTGGCGATCACGCGCCGGGTCAGTTCCGGGGCGAGCAGCGCGTCACCCCGGGCCAGGACCCGGATCGCCTCGACGAGCGCCTCCGGGGTGCCGTTCTTCAGCAGGAAGCCGCTGGCGCCGGCCTGGAGGGCGGCGAACAGGTAGTCGTCCCGGTCGAACGTGGTGAGGATGAGGACGGCCGGCGTGCCGGGGGAGCCCGGCGCGGTGATCTGCCGGGTCGCCTCCAGCCCGTTCATGCCGGGCATCTCCACGTCCATCAGCACGACGTCCGGGTGCAGCGCCCGGGTCATGCTCACCGCGCGCTCGCCGTCGGCCGCCTCGCCGACCACCGCCAGGTCGTCCTCCACCTCGAGGATGACGCGGAACCCGGTACGCACCAGGTGCTGGTCGTCGGCGAGCAGGACCCGGATCGGCCGGTCCACGTCGGGCCCGGTCATGCCGCCTCCGCCAGGGCGACCGCCAGCGGGAGGCGGGCGCGGACGCGCCAGCCGCCGCCGGCCCGGGGGCCCGCCTCCAGCTCGCCGCCGTGGGTGGCGACCCGTTCGCGCATGCCGACCAGGCCAAGCCCGTCGGCGTTCGCCGGGTGGGTGGACCGTCCGTCGTCGGTCACGTCGACCTCGACCTCCCTGGCCAGGTAGCGGATCCGCACGTCGAGCGCGCCCGCGCCGGTCGCGTGTCTGAGCACGTTCGTCACGGCCTCCTGGACGATGCGGTACGCCGCCTGGGACACCGACTCCGGCAGCGGCACCGGGTCGCCGTACACCCCGAGGGTGGCCCGCAGCCCGGCGTCGCGCGCCCGCTCCACGACCGCGGCGACCCGGTCGATCCCGGCAGGCGGCCCGCCGGGATCGGGGGCGTTGTCACCCGCGCGGAGCACGCCGAGCATGCGGCGCAGCTCGTCGACCGCCGTGCGGGCGGTGTCCTCGATCGCGGTCAACGCCGTCCGGGCCTTGGCCTGGTCCTTGTCGAAGACCCGCCGCGCCGCCGACGCCTGCACCCCCATCACCGACACGTGGTGGGCGACCACGTCGTGCAGCTCGCGGGCGATCCGCACCCGTTCGCCGATCACCGCCCGCCCGCGCGCCTCGGCCTGGGAGCGGCGCAGCTCCTCCGCCCGCTGTATCAGCTCGTGCTGGCGGCGGGCGGCCAGCCACGCGGTCTCCCCGAAGAAGTACGCGAAACCGAAGACGAGCCCGTTGACCAGCACCCCGGTCACGATGGCCGCGAGCACCGGCGGCACCGGGCCGGCCGCGCGGGCGAACGCGTCCGGCGGGATGCTGCCGATGCTGACGGCGTAGTACACGCCGAGCCAGGCGAACATCGTGGCGATGATCCCGATGCGCAACCGGCGGGCCAGCCTGCGGTCCGGCCCCCAGGCGCCGAGCGAGTACAGCGCGGCGAACAGGGACCAGGCGGAGAGCTGCGTCTCCGGGGCGGAGCGGGCCTGGGCGGCGATGAAGGCGGCCGACACGACGAGGGTGGTGGTGGCCGGGAACCGCCGTCGCCAGATCAGCGGCAGCGTCACCGCGACGGTCCAGAAGACCTGCTCCGGCCAGGACGGCGGCGGACCGAGCAGGAACGCGCCGGTGCTGTGGGTCAGGGTGAGGCTCAGCAGGGCCAGCACGGTCACGGCCAGCCCGCCGTAGAGGTCGAGGCGCAGGTGCTCCGGTGCGGGCGTGGGCCGGCGCCAGGTGTCGGCCGTCGTGGTGGTCACCTGACCAAGACTCTCATCCCGCCGGCCGTCGATGCCCAGGTCCGGACCCGGCGGCCGGGAAACCGGGCTGACCGGCCGGCCGCCGCGCCCGTACCCTGCCGGCATGCTCGTTCCCGACCTGCCGCTGCGTACCGACCGCCTGCTGCTGCGCGCCTTCACCCCCGACGACCTGGCCGTCGTCCGCGACTACCGCGGCCGCCCGGAGGTGACCCGGTTCCTCTACCACGAGCCCTACGACGACGCCGCCGCCCGGGCGGCGGTGGACCGGATGGTGCGGCGCACCGCGCTGCGCGCGCCGGGCGACGTGCTCAACCTGGCCGTCGTCCTGCCGGAGACCGGGGAGTTCGTCGGCGACGTGCTGCTCAGCTGGACCAGCGGGGAGCATCGGCAGGGCGAGATCGGCTACGTCGCCCACCCCGACCACACCGGCCGGGGGTACGTCACCGAGGCGGCCCGGGAGATGCTGCGGCTCGGCTTCGACGGCCTCGGGCTGCACCGGATCGTCGGCCGGCTCGACGCCCGCAACACCGCCTCGGCCCGGGTGCTGGAGCGCCTCGGCATGCGCCGCGAGGCGGACCTGCGGGAGAACGAGTTCGTCAAGGGCGAGTGGACCGACGAGGCCGTGTACGCCCTGCTCGCCCGGGAGTGGCGGGCCCGACCCGCCGACGCCTGAACCGGTGCGGCCCGACACCCGGGGGTATCGGGCCGCACCGGCCGGCGGGATCAGTGCCGGTTGCGGTATGCCCTGATCGCGCTGTCGACGACGTGCCAGACCACGACCAGGACGGTGCCGGTCACCACGATCGTGGCGACGCTGTTCAGGTTCTCCGCGCGTCCGAGCCACTCGAAGCGGTTGACGAAGTCGGGGTTGAGCAGCCGGTCGGTCGACATCAGCCAGATGACCGGCACCGCGAACGCCAGGTCGAGCACCACGTTCACGGCGACCAGCGGCCACGTCCACCGCCCGGCCCGGTACTTGGCGACCTCCAGGCCGATGGTGGCGACGAGCACGGCGATGAGGAACGGCAGCCAGAAGCTCCACAGCGCCGGGTCGAGGATCGGCAGGTTGTCGTCGCCGCCGCCGGGCACGAACGAGTGGAAGTGCTGGATCGGCAGGTAGGCGATGACCAGCACCAGCCAGCCGATCGCGGCGGTGACGTCGACCAGGGTGATCTGCCGGTTGGCCTGCACGTCGGGGAGCTGGTCGACGTTCCACGCCGGCAGGTTCAGCGACGTGTTGGTCCGCTCGAGCACCGCGAAGACCAGCGTGACCCAGAAGGCGATCTGGACCGCGACCTCCAGGGCGGTGGCGACGCCGGCGCCGACCGCGCCGCCGGGATTCTTCCCGTCGGTGGCCTCCAGCAGGCCGACGATGATCCCCACGGTGGCCGGGACGAAGCTGAGCAGCACCTTCATCAGCCGCTCCCAGGCCAGGTAGTAGGTCGGGCCGATGAGCTGGAGGCGCCGGTCGGCGTAGCGGGCGGCGAGCTGCGCCGGGTTGCCCAGCTCGGTGAGGACCTCGCGTTCGGCGGTGTCGGCGTCCCGGCCGTCGGCGCGGCGGCCGTCGATCATGTCCTCGATCGAGCCGCGCAGCTCGGTCTCGATCTCGGCGCGCCGGGCGGCCGGCACCGTCCGGAGGGTGGCGGCGAGGTAACGGTCGGTCAGGGAGCTCATCGGCCCACTCCTTCGATCAGCTGGGTGACGGACGTGTGCACCGCGGTCAGGTCGTCGAGGAGGCGGCCCAGCACCGCTTCGCCGTCGTCACTGGTGCGGTAGAACTTGCGCGGCCGGCTCTCCTCGGTGTTCCACTCGCTGGTGAGCAGCCCCTGCTCCTCCAACCGTCGGAGCAGGGGATAGAGGGTGTTGGCGTCGACCGGAAAGCCGTGGGTGGCCAGGCGTTGCAACAGCGCGTAGCCGTAGTCGGGCCGGCGCAGGGCGACCAGGCTGGCCACCACGACGGTGCCGCGTCGTAGCTCCTGGAGATGGGTCCGAAGGATCTCGTCGCTGACCATGCGACACACGATAGTGTGTGTCACACACTATGCGCAAGCGGCACAGCATCGTGCTCGCCCGCACCATCGGTTCGGAGAGACCCCGGCCACCCTCGGCGCGGACGGTGGAGCCGGCCAGATCACCTCGGTAGGGTGGGTCCGGTCGACTCCGACGCAGCCTTGATCCACACCCCGGGGGGCGCCACGCATGGGCGATTCGTTCGCGCATCTGCACGTACACACCGAGTACTCGATGCTCGACGGGGCGGCCCGGCTCAAGGACCTCTTCGCCGAGGCCGCGCGGCTCGGGATGCCGGCGGTGGCGATCACCGACCACGGCAACATGCACGGCGCGAACGACTTCTACAAGCAGGCCATGGCCGCCGGCGTGAAGCCGATCCTCGGCGTCGAGGCGTACGTGGCGCCGGAGTCGCGCTTCCACAAGCAGCGGGTCAAGTGGGGCCGGCCGGAGCAGAAGAGCGACGACGTCTCCGGCAACGGCGCCATCACCCACATGACGATGTGGGCGGCGAACCGGGACGGCCTGCACAACCTGTTCAAACTCAACTCCCGTGCCTCCATGGAGGGCCACTACGTCAAGTGGCCCCGGATGGACATGGAGCTGATCGCCGAGCACGCCGAGGGCATCATGGCCACCACCGGCTGCCCCTCCGGCGCCGTGCAGACCCGGCTGCGGCTCGGGCAGTTCGACGAGGCGCTCAAGGTCGCCGCCGCCTACCAGGACATCTTCGGCAAGGACAACTACTTCCTGGAGATCATGGACCACGGCCTCGACATCGAGCGCCGGGTCCGGGACGGGCTCACCGAGATCGCCCGCAAGCTCGACATCCCGCCGGTGGTCACCAACGACTCGCACTACACGCACGAGGCGCAGGCCGAGGCGCACGACGTCCTGCTCTGCGTGCAGACCGGCAGCAACGTCGCCGACCCCAACCGGTTCCGCTTCGAGGGCGGCGGCTACTTCGTCAAGTCCGCCGAGCAGATGCGCGGCGTCGACTCGTCCGAGCTGTGGCAGCAGGGTTGCCGCAACACCCTCCTGGTGGCCGAGAAGGTAGACCCGGCCGGGATGTTCGAGTTCCACAACCTCATGCCGCGGTTCCCGATCCCCGAGGGCGAGACCGAGGAGTCCTGGTTCCGCAAGGAGACCTTCGCGGGCCTGGCCCGCCGCTTCCCGAACGGCATCCCCGAGGGCCACGTCGTCCAGGCGGAGTACGAGCTGGGCGTCATCATCCAGATGGGCTTCCCGTCCTACTTCCTCGTGGTCGCCGACTTCATCCAGTGGGCGAAGAGCCAGGGCATCGCCGTCGGCCCGGGCCGGGGGTCGGCCGCCGGCTCGCTGGTCGCGTACGCCCTGGGCATCACCGACCTGGACCCGATCCCGCACGGCCTGATCTTCGAGCGGTTCCTCAACCCCGAGCGCATCTCGATGCCGGACGTCGACATCGACTTCGACGAGCGCCGGCGCGGTGAGGTGATCCGCTACGTCACCGACAAGTGGGGCGAGGACAAGGTCGCGCAGATCGCCACCTTCGGCACCATCAAGGCGAAGGCCGCGATCAAGGACTCGGCGCGGGTGCTCGGCTACCCGTACGCGGTGGGCGACCGGATCACCAAGGCGATGCCCCCGGCCGTGATGGGCAAGGACATCCCGCTGTCCGGCATCTTCGACCCGAAGCACCCGCGCTACGCGGAGGCGGGCGAGATCCGCGGCCTCTACGAGTCCGACCCGGACGTCAAGAAGGTCATCGAGACGGCGAAGGGCATCGAGGGCCTGATCCGGCAGACCGGCGTGCACGCCGCCGGCGTCATCATGTCCGCCGAGCCGATCATCGAGCACATCCCGCTGATGCGGCGCGACGCCGACGGCGTCATCATCACGCAGTTCGACTACCCGACCTGCGAGTCGCTCGGGCTGCTGAAGATGGACTTCCTCGGCCTGCGCAACCTCACGATCATCGACGACGCGGTCAAGAACATCCAGCTCAACCACGGCAAGGAGCTGGACCTGCTGGGCCTGCCGCTGGACGACAAGGCGGCCTACGACCTGCTGGCCCGCGGCGACACGCTCGGCGTGTTCCAGCTCGACGGCGGGCCGATGCGCTCGCTGCTGCGGCTCATGAAGCCGGACAACTTCGAGGACATCTCCGCCGTGCTGGCGCTCTACCGGCCCGGCCCCATGGGCGTGGACTCGCACACCAACTACGCGCTGCGCAAGAACGGGCTCCAGGAGATCACTCCGATCCACCCGGAGCTGGAGGAGCCGCTGCGGGAGATCCTCGCACCCACCTACGGCCTGATCGTCTACCAGGAGCAGGTGCAGCGCGCCGCGCAGATCCTCGCCGGCTACACCCTCGGCCAGGCCGACCTGCTCCGCCGCGCCATGGGCAAGAAGAAGAAGGAGATCCTCGACAAGGAGTTCGTCCCGTTCCGGGACGGCTGCCGCGAGCGCGGCTACTCCGACGAGGCCATCCAGGCCGTGTGGGACGTCCTCGTCCCGTTCGCCGGCTACGCGTTCAACAAGGCGCACTCCGCCGCCTACGGCCTGGTGTCGTACTGGACCGCGTACCTCAAGGCGCACTACCCGGCGGAATACATGGCGGCGCTGCTCACCTCCGTCGGCGACGACAAGGACAAGATGGCGCTCTACCTCTCCGAGTGTCGCCGGATGCGCATCCAGGTCCTCCCGCCGGACGTCAACACCTCGGCCGGGCCGTTCACCCCGGTCGGCGAGGACATCCGGTTCGGCCTGGCCGCCGTGCGCAACGTCGGCGCGAACGTGGTGGCGGCGATCATGCGGTGCCGCGAGGAGAAGGGCGACTACGCCGACTTCTACGACTTCCTGTCCAAGGTGGACGCGGTGGCCTGCAACAAGAAGACCATCGAATCGCTGATCAAGGCGGGCGCCTTCGACTCGCTGCGGCACAGCCGCAAGGGTCTGCTCGCCGTGCACGCCGACGCCATCGACGCGTACGCCGACGTCAAGCGCAAGGAGGCCGTCGGCCAGTACGACCTGTTCGGCGCCGGCTTCGGCGACGTGGACACCGGCGGCAGCACCACGGTGATGCCGGTCATCGGCGAGAGCGAGTGGGACAAGCGGGACAAGCTCGCCTTCGAGCGCGAGATGCTCGGCCTGTACGTCTCCGACCACCCGCTCTTCGGCCTGGAGCACGTGCTCGGCGCGGCGGCGGACACCACCATCACGGCGCTCTCCGAGGAGGGCAGCGTTCCCGACGGCGCGGTGGTCACCCTGGCCGGCATCCTCTCCGGGGTGCAGCGCCGGGTCACCAAGCAGGGCCGGGCCTGGGCGTCAGCCACCCTGGAGGACCTGGCCGGCGGGGTGGAGACGCTGTTCTTCCCGAACACCTACGAGGTGATCGGGCAGTACATCGCCGAGGACGCCATCGTCGTGGTGAAGGGCCGGGTGGACCGCCGCGACGACACCCCGCGGATCATGGCGATGGACATGCAGATGCCCGACATCAGCAGCAACCCGGCGAACAAACCGGTCACCCTCACCATCCCGGTGCACCGCTGCACGCCGCCGCTGGTGGAGAAGCTCAAGGAGACCCTGGTGCTGCATCCGGGCGACACCGAGGTGCACGTCAAGCTGCTCAACGGCGGCAAGACGACCACGCTGCGCCTGGGCCCGTTCCGGGTGGCGGCCACGACCGCGCTGATGGGTGACCTGAAGAGCGTCCTCGGCCCGGCCAACGTGAGCTGACCCGCCGCGGCGGGCCAGCTCAGGGCCGGTGGCCGCCCAGCACGTCGGCGGCGGCGTCGGAGGTCTCCAGCACCACGGTGTGGTAGCTCTCGATGCGCGACAGGATCGCGTCGCGGGGGCCGTCGCGCCACGCGTCGCTGCCGTAGAAGGCCGACTCCTGCTCGTCCCGCACCGCCAGGGCCGCCCGATCCACCCCCGTCGTCAGGTCGGCCGGTACTCCACCTCGGGGCGGCCCGGCGTCCCGTAACGGGGGGCGCGGACCGCGCGGTCGGCGGAGACCAGGTACTCCAGGTAGCGCCGGGCGGTCACCCGGGAGATCCCGGTGCGCCGGCCGACCTCGGTGGCGGACAGGCCGCCGTCGCCCAGGGCGGCCAGCACGGTGTGCAGGGTCTGCTCGTCCAGGCCCTTGGGCAGGGTGTGCCGGGTCGCCCCGCGCAGGGTGGCGAACATCCGGTCCACCTCGTGCTGGGCGCCCACCTCGCCGTCGGCGAGGGCCTGCCGCCGGTACTCGGCGTACCGCTCCAGCTTGTCGCGGAACGCGGCGAAGGTGAACGGCTTGAGCAGGTAGTGGGTCACCCCGAGGGACACCGCGGTGCGGACCACGGCGAGGTCCCGCGCCGAGGTCACCGCCAGCACGTCGACGCTGCTGCCCGCCGCCCGCAGGGCCCGGCACACGTCCAGGCCGTGCAGGTCGGGCAGGCGGAAGTCGAGCAGGACCAGGTCCACGTCCGTGCCGCCGCGCTGGCGCAGCGCCGCCATCGCGTCCCGCGCGGTGTGCGCCACGCCGACCACCACGAAGCCCGGAACCCGTTCGGTGTACGCCTTGTGCGCCTCGGCCAGCAGCGGCTCGTCCTCGACCACCAGCACCCGGACGTCGCTCATCGGGCCACCCGCGGGACCGGCAGCCGGACGGTGAACAGGGTCTCCCCGTCGTCGGTGCGGGCCACCTCCGCGGCGCCGCCGTGCCGGCGGACCACCTGCCCGACCAGCGCCAGGCCGAGGCCCCGGCCGGCGCTCTTGGTGGACCAGCCGCGCCGGAACGCGTCCGCCACCCGGTCCGGGTCCAGCCCGGGGCCGCTGTCGCCGACCCGGACCACCAGCTTGTCGTCGACCGTGCCGACGAAGACCCGGACCCGGCGCGGCGGCGGGGCGCCGGCGACCGCCTCGAGGGCGTTGTCGACCAGGTTGCCGACCACGGTGAGCAGGTCGGTGCTGGGCAGCGGGCTGTCGTCGAGCCTGCAGTCCGGCTCGACCACGAGGTCCACGCCGCGCTCGCCGGCCTGCGCCGACTTGCCGAGCAGCAGGGCGGCCAGCGCCGGTTCGGTCACCGCACCGACCACCCGGTCGGTGAGCTGCTGGGCGAGCGCCAGGTCGCGGGTGCCCAGCCGGACCGCCTCGTCGGTGCGGCCCAGCTCCACCAGGGTGAGCACGGTGTGCAGCCGGTTCGCCGACTCGTGGGTCTGCGCCTGCAGCGCCTCGGTGAGGGCGCGGACCGAGTCCAGCTCGCTCGCGAGGTTGCGCAGCTCGGTCTGGTCGCGCAGGGTCAGCACGGTGCCGAGCACGGCGCCCTCGAAGCGGGTGGTCCGCTGGTTGGCCACCAGCACCCGGTCGCCGGCCAGGACCGGCTCGTCGTGCGCGTCCCGGCCGGAGGCGAGCAGCTCGGCCACCGCGGGCGGCAGGTCGATCCCGCTGACCGGCCGGTCGGTCACGGCCGCGTCGTCGGCCAGCCCCAGCAGGCGGCGGCCCTCGTCGTTGACCAGCGCCACCCGGCGGTCCCGGGTCAGCACCAGCAGCCCCTCGCGGACGGAGTGCAGGACCGCGTCGTAGTACTCGTACATCCGGGTCATCTCGCCCGGCCCGAGGCCGTGCGTCTGCCGGCGCAGCCGGCGGCTGAGCAGCCAGGACCCGGTGGCCGCCAGGGCCAGGGCGGGTGCGGCGGCGCCGAGCAGCACCGGCACCTGGGCGAGCAGCTTCCGGTTGATCGCCCGGGTGGTGATGCCCACCGAGACCAGCCCGATGATGCGGTGCTGGTCGTCGTACACAGGGACGACCGCGCGCACCGACTCGCCGAGCGTGCCGACGTTGGTGACGGTGAACGGCTCGCCGGAGAGCGCCGGGCCGATGTCGCCGATGAACGGCTGCCCGATGAGCTCGGGGCTCGGGTGCGAGTAGCGGGTCCGGTCCGGGGCCATCACCACCACGAAGTCCGTTCCGGTGGCCACCCGGGTGGCCTCCGCGTACGGCTGGAGGGTGGCCGGCGGGTCGGCGGTCGTGAGGGCCGCGCCGACGTTGGGGGAGCCGGCGACGGCCTGCGCCACGGCCAGCACCTCGTCCTTCGCGGCCTGCTGGGAGTCGCTGCGGGCCAGCCAGACGGCGCCGGCCGCGCCGGCCAGCACGAGCAGCGTCACCACCACCGCCTGGAGGGCGAAGAGCTGCCCCGCGATGCTCCACTGCCGTCGGGCCACCGATCCCCTCCTCCCGCCCCGGTCGTCCCGCAAGTCTGGCGCACCCGCCCGGTCCGGTTTCGGCCGCGAGCCGCGGGGGTGAACAGAATGAACGCAACCGTGCCCTGCGCTGAGACGGGCGTCACATTGTCGGCATGGACACCACCACCACATCCACCCCCGACGCCGCCCGGCCCGCCCGCCGGGACCGGACCCGGTACCTCTACCTGGCGGTCATCGTGGCCGTCCTCGCCGGCATCGCGGTCGGCCTCGCCGCGCCCGAGGTCGGCAAGGAGCTCAAGCCGCTGGGCACCGGCTTCGTGAACCTGATCAAGATGATGATCAGCCCGGTCATCTTCTGCACGATCGTCCTCGGCGTCGGGTCCGTCCGGCAGGCGGCCCGGGTCGGCAAGGTCGGCGGGCTCGCGCTCGGCTACTTCCTGCTCATGTCGACGGTGGCGCTGGCCATCGGCCTCGTGGTCGGCAACATCGTGCATCCGGGCTCGGGCCTGAACCTCGGCCCGGAGGTGGCCGACGCGGGCAAGTCCGCCGCCGGCGGCGAGAGCGGCGACACCGTCGAGTTCCTGCTCGGCGTCATCCCGACCTCGCTGTTCTCCGCGCTGACCGAGGGCTCGGTGCTCCAGACCCTGCTCGTGGCCCTGCTGGTCGGCTTCGCCGTCCAGGCCATGGGGCGGCGCGGTGAGCCGGTGCTGCGCGCCGTGGAGGTGATCCAGCGCCTCGTCTTCAAGGTGCTGGCGATGATCATGTGGGTGGCTCCGATCGGCGCCTTCGGCGCGATCGCCGCGGTGGTCGGCGCGACCGGCGTGGACGCCCTGACCAGCCTGGCCCAGATCATGCTCGGCTTCTACGCCACCTGCCTGATCTTCGTGATCGTGGTGCTCGGCACCCTGCTGCGGCTGGTGTCCGGTGTCTCGATCTTCTCCCTGCTGCGTTACCTGGGCCGGGAGTTCCTGCTGATCCTGTCCACCTCGTCGTCGGAGTCGGCGCTGCCGCGGCTGATCGCCAAGATGGAGCACTTCGGCGTCAGCAAGCCGGTCGTCGGCATCACCGTGCCGACCGGCTACTCCTTCAACCTCGACGGCACCGCCATCTACCTGACGATGGCCGCGCTGTTCATCGCCGACGCGCTGGGCAAGCCCATGGCGATCGGCGAGCAGATCGGCCTGCTGGCCTTCATGATCATCGCCTCGAAGGGCGCGGCCGGCGTGACCGGCGCCGGCCTGGCCACCCTGGCCGGCGGCCTCCAGTCGCACCGCCCGGACCTGGTCGACGGCGTCGGGTTGATCGTCGGCATCGACCGGTTCATGTCCGAGGCCCGGGCGCTGACCAACTTCGCGGGCAACGCGGTGGCCACCGTGCTGGTCGGCACCTGGACCGGCGAGTTCGACCGGGCGCAGGCCCGCGCGGTGCTCAGCGGGCAGCGCCCGTTCGACGAGGCCACCATGCTCGACGACGAGGCGGCTGACGACGCCCCCGAGCCGGTTCCGGCGCCGCGACCGGCCACCCCGGCCGACGCGCCGGCCTGACCCGACCGCCGAGCCCGGCCCGCCGGACCCCCCGTCCGGCGGGCCCGGTCGGCGGGGCGCGGCGGGCCTGGACCGGTGTGACCTGGACCGGTGTGACCTGGACCCGGCGTGGTCGGCGAGGTCGGGCCGGCATGGCGGCGGGCCGGACCGGCGTGTCGGCGGGGACCACGAGGCGGGGATTGGCCGTCCCGGTAGCCGGCGGTGATCGTTAGCGTCGGTGGCATGGATGTGGAGCAGGCGCAGAAGCTGTGGCAGCCGGAGCCCGGTTGGCTGAACACCGCCAGTTACGGGCTGCCGCCCGAGCCGGCGTGGCAGGCGTTGCAGGACGCCCTGGCCGACTGGCGGGTGGGCCGGATCTCCTGGGAGGGCTGGGGTGTCGCCGCCGAGCGGGCCCGCGCCGCGTTCGCCCGGCTGGTCGGTGTGGCCCCGACGGACGTGACGATCGGCAGCACGGCCTCGCAACTGCTCGCCCCGGTGGCCGCCGCGCTGCCGGCCGGCGCGACGGTGGTCGCCCCGGAGGTGGAGTTCACCTCCAACCTGTTCCCGTGGCTGGTGCAGCAGGAGCGGGGTGTCCGGGTCCGGACCGTGCCGCTCGCCGGCCTGGTCGACGCGATCGACAGCGACACCGACCTGGTCGCGTTCAGCCTCGTGCAGTCCGCCGACGGCGCCGTGGCCCCGTACGAGACGATCGTCGCGGCGGCCCGGGCGCACGGCGCCCTCGTCGCGGTCGACGCCACCCAGGCCGCCGGGTGGCTGCCGTTCGACGGGGGGCTGGCCGACGTGGTGGCGGTGGCCGCGTACAAGTGGTTGATGGCGCCGCGCGGCGCGGCCTTCGGCTACCTGGCCCCGGCGCTGCGGGAGCGGCTGCGGCCCGACGCCGCCGGTTGGTACGCGGGGGCCGACCCGCACTCCTCCTACTACGGCCCCCCGCTGCGGCTGGCCGACGACGCGCGGCGCTTCGACATCTCGCCGGCCTGGTTCAGCTACGTGGGTGCGGCCCCCGCCCTGGAACTGCTCGCCGAGATCGGGTTGCCCGCCGTGCACGCCCACGACGTGGCCCTGGCCAACCGGTTCCTGGCCGGGCTGGGCCGCCCGCCCGGCGACAGCGCGATCGTCGCCGTCGAGGTGCCGGGCGCGCAGGAGAAACTGGCCCGGGCCGGGGTGCGGGCGGCGGTCCGCGCCGGGCGGGTCCGGGCCGCGTTCCACCTCTACACCACCGAGGAGGACGTCGACCTGGCCCTGACGGCGCTGACCGGCTGAGGCGAGGTGACGGTGGCTCCCGCCCCGGGACCGGGCGGGAGCCACCGCCGGCTCAGGCCAGGTGGCCGCCGATCTTCGTGTAGCCGCGCAGCAGGTCCCGGGAGATGATGAGCCGCTGCATCTCGTCGGTGCCCTCGAAGATCCGGTACAGCCGGACCTGGCGGTACCAGCGCTCGATCGGCAGCTCCCGGGTGTAGCCCATGCCGCCGTGGATCTGGAGCACCCGGTCGACCACCCGGTTGACCATGCCGGCGCCGTAGAGCTTGCCCATCGACGAGGCGTGCCGGGGGTCCAGGCCCTGGTCGACCGTCCACGCCGACCTGAGCACCAGCCAGCGGGCCGCCTCCAGCTCGGTCTCCGAGTCGGCGATCATCCACTGGATCGCCTGGTTCGTGCCGATCTTCGCGCCGAAGGTCTCCCGGGTGTTGGCGTGGTCGATCGCCATCTGCAAGGCCCGCTCGGCGATGCCGATGGCGTGCGACGGAATGGTGTAGCGGCCCTTGCCGATCCACTCCATGCCGAGCGTGAAGCCCTGGCCGATCTCGCCGAGGATGTTGCGGTGCGGCACGCGTACGGCGTCGAAAATCAGCGACGCCGGCCCGCCCTCGCCCATGGTCTGGATGAACTCCGACCGCCAGCCCATCGCCCGGTCCACCAGGAACGCGGTCGCGCCGCCGTTGCGGGCGCCCTTCTCCGGGTCGGTCACCGCCACCACGATGGCGAAGTCGGCGTCGTTGCCGTTGGTGATGAACGTCTTCTCGCCGTCGAGGACCCAGTCGTCGCCGTCCCGGCGGGCGCGCAGCTTGATGTTCGCCGCGTCCGAGCCGGCGCCCGGCTCGGTGATCGCGAAGCAGGAGATCCGTTCCCCCTCGATGGTGGGGAGGAGGAACTCCCGCTTCTGCTCCTCGGTGGCGCGGAACAGGATGTTGTCCGCCTCGCCGCCGAAGCGGAACGGCACGAAGGAGCGGCCCAGCTCGGTCCAGATCAGCGACTGGAGCACCGCGGGCAGGTCCATCCCGCCGTACTCCTCGGGGGTGGCCAGGCCCCAGAAGCCGAACTTCTTCGCCTTGAGCTGCAACTCGCGCAGCTCGGAGCGGTCCAGGCCGGGCTGGTGGGCGCGCTCGCGGCGCAGCACCTCCTGCTCCAGCGGCAGCACCTCGCGGGTGACGAAGGCGCGCACGGTGTCCCGGACGGCCCGTTCCTCGTCAGACAGTGCGAAGTCCACGATGCTCCCTCGGTCGGCGTGGCGACGGTCCGCCGCGGGCGGCGGCGGTCGCTCTTAAACTAGCGGTGTAAGTTTTCATCCGTCCAGACCCCTCCTCCGACCGTCGCGGTGAGGCTCCGCGGCCCTGCCCCGGTTAGGGTGCGTGAGCAGGTGTTCCGACGGGGGAGGCGGCGTGGCGGGATTCGACCGGCGAGGGGCGCGCGGCGGAGGCGACGGCCCGGCGTGGGCGGCCTGAGGTGCCCCGTCCCCGCCAGGCCCTGCTCAGCCGGGACCGGATCGTCGAGACCGCGCTCGCGCTGATCGACGCCGACGGCCTCGGCGCGCTCTCCACCCGCCGGCTGGCCGCCGCGCTCAACGTGCAGGGCCCCTCGCTCTACAACCACTTCGCCACCAAGGACGAGATCCTCGACGCGGTGGCCGACAGCGTCACGGCGTCCGTCGACGTCACCGTCTTCGACCGGTACGACTGGGTCGAGGCGCTGCGCCGCTGGGCCCGGTCCTACCGGCAGGCCCTGGCCGTCCACCCGAACATCGTCCCCTATCTGGCGCAGGGGCCGGGTCGCCGGCCGGCCGCGCTGGCCATGGCCGACGCCGTCTACGGCGGCCTGGTCCGGGCGGGCTGGCCGCCGGCCCGGGCCACCCACATCGGGGCCGCGATGCGCTACTTCGTGGCCGGCTCGGCGCTCGGCTCGTTCGCCCGCGGCTTCGTCGAGGACCCGGAGCTGTACGCGGCCCACCCGCACCTCAACCAGGCGCACCGGCTGCGCGGCCACCAGCGCAGCGTCGACGAGGGCGCGTTCATCCTCGGCCTCGACGCGTTGCTGCACGGCCTCGCCGCCGAGTACGCCCGGACCGTGACCCCCCTGGAACCCGGAACCGGTCCGGGGTAGCGTCAAAACTCCCACTGCTAGTTTCCCGCCCCCGAAGGGACGCCATGGATCTCGCCGACGCGCCCCCCGCCCTGCTGGTCCGCCGCCATCTGCACGTCGCCGGTGACTGGGTCGACCCGGCGGACGGCGGGACCATCCCGGTGGAGAATCCGGCCACCGGCGACGTCGTCGGGCAGGTCCCCGCCGGCACCCCGGCCGACGTCGACCGCGCCGTGGCCGCCGCCCGGGCCGCGTTCCCCGGGTGGGCCGCCACCGCCCCCGCCGAGCGGGCCGCCCACCTCGACCGGCTGCACACCGCGCTCGCCGCCCGCGCCGACGACATCGCCCGCACCGTCGCCCTCGAACTGGGCACGCCGCTCAAGCTCGCCACCCGGGTGCAGGCCGGCCTGCCGCTGACCGTGCTGCGCGGCATGGTCGACCTGGCCGGCCGCCCGCCGGCCGAGCGGACCGTCGGCAACTCCCTCGTGGTCCGCGAGCCGGTCGGCGTGGTCGGCGCGATCACCCCGTGGAACTACCCGCTGCACCAGGTGGTCGCCAAGGTGGCGCCGGCCCTCGCCGCCGGCTGCACGGTGGTGCTCAAGCCCAGCGAGCTGACCCCGCTGACCGCGTACCTGCTGTTCGACGCGGTCGCCGAGGCCGGGCTGCCGCCCGGGGTGGTCAACCTGGTGCCGGGCACCGGGCCGGTGGTCGGCGAGGCCCTGGCCGCCCACCCCGACGTCGACCTGGTCTCGTTCACCGGCTCCACCGCCACCGGCCGGCGGATCGCCCACCTGGCCGCCGACCGGATCGCCCGGGTCGCCCTCGAACTCGGCGGCAAGTCCGCCAACGTGATCCTCGCCGACGCCGACCTGCCCACCGCCGTGAAGGTCGGTGTCGGCAACGCCCTGCTCAACTCGGGCCAGACCTGCACCGCCTGGACCCGCATGCTGGTCCACCGCGATCGCTACGCCGAGGCGCTGGACCTGCTGGCGGCGGCCGTGGCCGGATACCGGTTGGGCGACCCGTTCGACCCGGGCACCCGGCTCGGCCCGCTGGTCTCCGCCGCCCAGGCCGAGCGGGTCCGCGGGCACGTCGACCGGGCCCTCGCCGACGGCGCCCGGCTCGTCGCCGGCGGCCCGGACGCGCCGCTGCCGCCGCGCGGGCACTTCGTCGCGCCCACCGTCTTCGCCGACGTGGACCCGGACAGCGCGCTCGCCCAGGAGGAGGTCTTCGGTCCGGTGCTCGCGGTCATCCCGTTCGCCGACACCGACGAGGCGGTCGCCATCGCCAACAACTCCCGGTACGGGCTGGCCGGCGCGGTCTGGTCCGCCGACGAGGAGGCGGCGCTCGGCGTGGCCCGGCGGCTGCGCACCGGCCAGGTGGACGTCAACGGCGGCGCGTTCAATCCGCTCGCCCCGTTCGGCGGCTACAAGCAGTCCGGCCTCGGCCGCGAGCTGGGTGGCTACGGCATCGAGGAGTTCACCGAGCTGAAGGCGATCCAGCGGTGAGGGCGCTCGTGGTCCGCGGCCGGGGCGCCACCCCGGCCGTCGAGGAGGTACGCCTGCCCGCCCCCGGCCCCGGCGAGCTGCGGGTCCGCATCCGGGCCGCCGGCATCTGCCACTCCGACCTGGCCATGGTGGACGGCACGGTGGCGCCCGCGTACCCGCTGGTGCTCGGGCACGAGGCGACCGGCGTGGTGGCCGAGGCCGGCCCCGGCACCCGGCTGGCCGTGGGCACGCCCGTGGTGCTCAACTGGGCCCCCGCCTGCCGCGCCTGCTGGCACTGCCGGCACGGCGAGCCCTGGCTCTGCACCGCCAACACCGGGGCCTCGGTGGCCCGGGGCGAGACCGCCGACGGCGGCCCGCTCCACGTCACCCTGGGGCTCGGCGCGCTCGCCGAGGAGGTGGTGGTGCCCGAGCGGGCCGCCATCGCGGTCCCGGCCGGCCTGCCGCCGGAGCAGGCCGCGCTGCTCGGCTGCGCCGTGCTCACCGGCACCGGCGCCGTCCGCAACACCGCCCGGGTCGCCCCCGGCGAGTCGGTCGCGGTGATCGGCCTCGGCGGGGTCGGCCTGGCCGTGCTCACCGCCGCCAGGCAGGCGGGTGCGGGCCCGATCCTCGCCGTCGACGTGGCCGAGGCGAAGCGGGATCTCGCCCTCGCCGCGGGCGCCACCGACTTCCTCCGCTCCGACGACACCCTCGCCAAGGAGGTCCGGGCGCGCACCGAGGGGAGGGGCGTCGACCACGCCTTCGAGTGCGTCGGCCGGTCCGTCACCATCCGGGCCGCCTGGCGGTCGACCCGGCGCGGGGGAGCGGTCACCGTGGTCGGCATGGGCGGCAAGGACGACCTGCTCAGCCTGTCGGCCTTGGACATCTTCCACTCGGCCCGCACCCTGCGCTCCTCGGTCTACGGCTCCTCCGACCCGGACCGGGAGGTGCCGGAGCTGGGCGGCGCGCTTGCCGGCGGCACCCTGGACCTGGCTCCGCTGGTCAGCGGCGCCATCGGGCTGGAGGAGGCGCCCGCGGCGCTGGACCGGCTGGCCCGGGGCGAGGGCGCCCGCTGGGTGGTCACCTTCCCGGACTGACGCCGTCGCCCCCGATCAGCGCGGCGAAGCCGTCGAGCAGCCGGCGCAGGCCGAAGTCGAAGACCGTCTCCAGGTCCAGGTCGACGCCGCCGCTGGTCAGGGCGTCCATGGTGGCCAGCCCGCCACCGGCCATCACCTGCTGGAACATGGCCTGCTGCCGGTCGACCCACTGGTCGTGGGTGAGGCCGGTGTCCTGCACCGCCTGCGCGCCCATCTCCAGGTTGGTCGCGATGCCCTTCACGTAGGCCATCAGGGTGATCGCCACGTGCCAGCGCACCTGCCGGTCCAGGCCCAACCCGGCGGTGGCCCGCAGGGCCATGTCGGTGTGCGCCATGCCGTGCGGCAGCGGCTGCGGCCGGGCGATCGAGATGACGTGCGGCACCCAGGGGTGCCGCCGGTAGACGGCCCACTGCGCCCGGGCGAGCAGATCCAGCCGGGCGCGCCAGCCCGCCGGCTCGGTGGCCGGCAGCGGGGCGTCGGCCAGCACCGCGTCGGCCATCGCCAGGATCAGCTCGTCGCGGCCGCGCACGTGCCGGTAGAGCGACATGGTGGCCACGCCCAGCTCGGCGGCGATCTGGCGCATGGACACCGCGGCCAGGCCGCCTTCGTCCGCCAGCGCGACCGCCGTGCGCAGCACCCGCTCCCGGCTCAGCTCCGGCTCCGCCCGCCTCGACTCCCGCCGTGGCTCCGCGACGACGGTGCCGGCGCCCGGCCGGGTCAGCACCAGCCCCTCGGCGCGGAGCAGGGCGAGCACCCGGGTCGCGGTGGCGATGGCCACCCCGTGCTCGCGGGTGAGCTGGCGGGCCGAGGGCACCCGGTCGCCGGGCCGCAGCTCGCCCAGGTCGATGCGGCGGCGGATCTCCGCCGCGATCCGCCGGTACGGCGGCTCCTGGCCCTGACCGTGCTGCGACATGCCGGCAGCGTACTAGTACACCCGCCCGGCGGGATGCCCCGGAACGGGGAGCGTACTAGGTCACGGGAAGCGCCTGGGGCGCCCGGACCCTAGCGTCCTACCCGCACCTGATGGACGGTGTACGCGCGATCTCGGGAGAACACCATGAACGACAAGACCGTGCTCATCTCCGGCGCCGGCGTGGCCGGCCCGGCCCTCGCCTTCTGGCTGCGCCGGCACGGCTTCGCCGTGACCGTGGTGGAACAGGCCCCCGGGCTGCGTCCCGGCGGGCAGGCGGTCGACGTGCGGGGGGCCGCCCGCGAGGTCGTCGACCGGATGGGGCTGACCGCCCGGATCCGGGCCGAGACCGTCCGGGAGCAGGGCATGGCGTACGTCGACGAGCGGGGGGAGACGCGCGCCCGGCTGCCGGTGCACGCCTTCGGCGGGGAGGGCATCGTCGCCGACATCGAGATCGAGCGCGGCGACCTGGCCCGGCTGCTCCACGAGGCGACCCGCGACGACGTCGAGTATGTCTTCGACGACTCGATCGAGACGCTGGACCAGACCGGGGACGGGGTGCGGCTCACCTTCGCCCGCTCCGCCCCGCGCACCGTCGACCTGGTGGTCGGCGCGGACGGCTCGCACTCCCGCACCCGGGCGCTCGCGTTCGGCCCCGAGTCGGCGTACGTCCGGCCGCTCGGCGCGTACCTGGCCTACTTCTCCACCCCGTATCGGGACGAGACCGGGTGGTTCCTGCTGCACAACGCGCCGGGCGGCCGGGTCGTCGGCACCCGCCCGACCCGGGACGGCCGGACCGCCGCGTTCTTCAGCTTCCGCTCCGGCGAACTCGACGTGGACCGGCGGGACCCGGCCGCCCAGCAGCGGCTGCTCGCCGAGCGCTTCGCCGACGTCGGGTGGCGCGCCGCCGACCTGCTGGCCGCCGCCCCGGCCGCCGGCGACTTCTACTTCGACCGGTACGGCCAGGTGCGGATGGAGTCGTGGAGCGCCGGGCGGGTGGCGCTGCTCGGCGACGCCGCCTGGTGCCCGTCCCCGCTCACCGGGCAGGGCACCAGCCTCGCGCTGGTCGGCGCGTACCTGCTGGCCGGCGAGCTGGCGGCGGCGCGGGGCGACCACGCGGTGGCCTACCGCCGCTACGAGGAGCTGCTGCGCCCGCACGTGACGCGCAGCCAGGAGATCCCGGGCGGCGGCATCTCCGGTTTCCTGCCGGCCAGCCGCGCCGCGATCCGGATGCGCGACGCGTCCATGCGGGCCATGACCTCCCGCCCGCTGCGCGGGCTCGCCACCCGGCTCTTCTTCAGCAAGGCCGACGGGATCGACCTGCCGGAGTACGCGGCCGCCGGGTGACGGTGGCGCCACCACATGTCGACGCCCGCCGATCAGTCGCGATCTCGGCGGACGGGCCCGCCCCCTATGGGGAGCGGGCCCGTCCCATCGGGGGTGAATGTGTGGAGGATCGACATGGCTCGACTCCGCCGGCGCGCCGTAGGTTTCCTGCACGCGACGGCCCTGTGACCCCGGTCACCGACCTGGCCGCCGCGGATGTGGACCTGCGGAGGGTGAGGCGATGGCCGGCCAAGCGATCCTGTCGGCCCGTGGGCTGACCCGGGACTTCCGGGGCTTCCGGGCGGTCGACGGGGTCGACCTCGATGTGGCGCCGGAGACCGTGCACGCCCTCGTGGGGCCGAACGGCGCCGGCAAGACCACCCTGTTCAACCTGCTCACCGGCTTCCTGCCGCCCAGTGCCGGGCGGATCGAGCTGGCCGGGCGGGACGTCACCGGCCTGCCCCCGGAACGGGTCGCCCGGCTCGGCGTGGCCCGCTCCTTCCAGATCACCAGCCTCTTCCCCCAGCTCGGCGCGCGGGAGCACGTCGAGCTGGCCCTCCAGGCGCCCAGCGGGCTGGGCTGGCGGTTCTGGCGTTCGGCGAAGCTGATGCGCCGCTACCGGGACCGGGCCGACGAGCTGCTCGCCATGGTCGGCCTCGCCGAGCTGGCCGAGGCCCCGGCCGAGGCCCTCGCGTACGGGCGCAAGCGCGCCCTGGAGCTGGCCATCGCGCTCGCCCTCGACCCGAAGGTGCTGCTGCTCGACGAGCCCACCGCCGGGATGGGGCTGGAGGACGTGGACCGCACCGTCGACCTGATCGCCCGGGTCCGCGCGGGCCGGACCGTGGTCATGGTCGAGCACAACATGAGCGTGGTGGGCCGGCTCGCCGACACGGTCACCGTCCTGCAGGCCGGCAAGGTACTGGTCGAGGGGCCCTACGAGCAGGTCCGCGCCGACGAGCGGGTCATCACCGCCTACCTGGGAGCCGCCGATGCTGCGCATTGAGAACCTCTCCGCCTGGTACGGCGAGGCCCAGGTGCTGCGGGAGGTGAGCCTGGAGGTGGCCGCCGGCGAGGTGGTCACCCTGGTCGGGCGCAACGGCGCCGGCAAGTCCACGCTGCTGCGCTCCGTCATGGGGCTGCACCCCGGCCAGCGCGGCACGATCAGCTTCGCCGACCGGGACGTCACGAAGCTGCCCGCGTACAAGCGGGCGCGGCTCGGGCTCGGCTGGGTCCCCGACGACCGCGGCGCGTACGCCACCCTGACCGTCACCGAGAACCTGACGCTGCCGCCCCGGGTCGGCCCCGACCCGTGGCCGCTCGAACGGGTCTACGAGGCGTTCCCCGCCCTGTACACCCGCCGGGACTCGGCGGCCACCATGCTCTCCGGCGGCGAGCAGCAGATGCTCGCCCTCGCCCGGGTGCTGCGCATGGGCGCCCGGCTGCTGCTCTGCGACGAGCCCACCGAGGGCCTGTCCCCGCTGCTCGTGCAGCAGGTCGGCGACCTGCTGCGCGAGGCCAAGAAGCACGGCGTGACCGTGCTGCTGGTCGAGCAGAACCTGCACTTCGCCACCGGCGTCGCCGACCGGCACTACCTGCTGGCCGAGGGGCGGATCGCGGAGGCGATGGACAACTCCGAGGTGCGCTCGCGGGAGCGCGAGCTGCTGGCGTACCTCGGCATCTGAAACGACGGCTGACCCGCGTGGACCGCGCGGTACGAAGGGATTTGGACATGCGTAGAAGCGTGGGTGTGGCCGCCGCGTCGGCGGCGGCGATGGTGCTGCTCGCCGGCTGCGGCGGCGGTGGTCCGGCGTCCGGCGGCGACTCGAAGCTGACCGGCGACAAGATCGTGCTGGGGGTGCTCAACGACCAGTCCGGGGCCTACTCGGAGCTGTCCGGGAAGAACTCGGTCAAGGCCGTGGAGATGGCCATCGCCGACTTCAAGGCCAAGTACGGCGACAAGGCCGTCACGAAGAACATCAGCGTGGAGACCGCCGACCACCAGAACAAGCCGGACGTGGCCAACAGCAAGGCCCAGGAGATGTACGACCGCAAGGGCGTCGACGCCATCCTCGACGTGCCGACCTCCTCGGCCGCCCTCAAGGTCGCCGACGTGGCCAAGGAGAAGAAGAAGCTCTACTTCAACATCGGCGCGGCGACCACCGACCTCACCGGTAAGAGCTGCAACAAGTACACGTTCCACTACGCCTACGACACCTACATGCTGGCCCACGGCACGGGCACGGTGACCACCGAGCAGGTCGGCAAGAACTGGTACATCCTCTACCCGAACTACGCGTTCGGTCAGGACATGGAGAAGAGCTTCTCCGCCGCCATCACCGCCGCCGGCGGGCAGGTCGTCGGCAAGGACGGGGCGCCGTTCCCGAACACCAGCGGCGACTACTCCTCGTTCCTGCTCAAGGCCCCCACGCTGAACCCGAAGCCGCAGGTGCTCGGCACCATGCAGGCCGGCGCCGAGCTGGTCAACGTGGTCAAGCAGTACAACGAGTTCAAGCTGCGGGACAAGGGCGTCGGGCTGGCCGTCGGCCTCATGTTCATCACCGACATCCACTCGCTCACCCCGGCCGCGCTCGCCGGCACCACCTACACCGACGCCTGGTACTGGAACTTCGACCAGCAGAACCGGGAGTGGGCCGACAAGTTCCAGAAGGAGACGGGCACCCGGCCGTCCTTCGCCCACGCGGCCAACTACTCCGCGGCCATGCAGTACCTGGAGGCCGTGCAGGCCGCCGGCACCGACGACGCGGACACCGTGGTCAAGGGCCTGGAGGGCAAGGAGGTCAACGACCTCTTCCTGCGCAACGGCAAGATCCGCGCCGAGGACCACCGGGTCATCCACGACGCCTACCTGGCGCAGGTGAAGCCGCAGGCCGAGGTCGGCGAGCCGTGGGACTACGTGAAGATCCTCAAGACCATCCCGGCGGCCGAGGCGTTCCGTGCGCCGTCCGCCGACTGCAAGATGTGACGAGCTGATGTCGGGTTTCCTGCAGAACACGTTCAACGGGCTGGTGGGCGGGGCGTTCTACGCCCTGCTCGCCCTCGGGCTCGCGGTCATCTTCGGCATGCTCCGGGTGGTGAACTTCGCCCACGGCGCCTTCTACATGCTCGGCGCCTTCGGGGCGTACGTGCTGCTCGCCGAGGCGGGTGTGCCGTTCTGGGCCGCGCTGGTGATCATGCCGCTGGCGCTGGGCCTGCTCGGCATGGTGCTGGAGCGGGCGGTGATCCACCGGCTGACCCGGCTCGATCCGCTCTACAACTTCCTGCTCACCTTCGGCCTCACGCTGATCCTGCAGGACCTGGTGAAGTCCCGGTACGGCGTGCAGTCCAGCCCGTACGCCACCCCGACCGAGCTGAGCGGTACGGTCGACTTCGGACTGTTCGAATTCCCCACCTACCGGGTCTTCATCCTCGGCTTCACCGTGCTGCTCTGCGCCGCGGTCTGGTGGGTGCTCGGTCGCACCCGGGTCGGCATGGTGGTCCGGGCCGCCACCGAACGCCCCGAGCTGACCCGGGCCTTCGGCATCGACGTGGGGAAGTGGGTCACCCCGGTGTTCGGCTTCGGCATCGCCCTGGCCGGGCTGGCCGGCGTGCTCGCCGCCCCGATGCGGGCGGTGAATCCGCTCATGGGCGCCGACCTGATCATCGTGGTCTTCGCCGTGGTGGTGATCGGCGGGCTCGGTTCGATCTTCGGTTCGGTCGCCGCCGGCTTCGGCATCGGCCTGATCCAGGCCTGGGGCGAGGCGTACCTGTCGGACTTCCCGATCGTGTCGCAGACCGTCGTGTTCGTGGTGATGGCCGCGGTGCTGCTCTGGCGGCCGGCGGGCCTGTTCGGCCGTGAGGAGGCACCGGCATGACGAGCGCTGTCGACACCCCCGCCGAGGAGTCGGCCCGGCCCGCCCCGCCGTCCGGGCTGCTCACCGTCGCCCGGGCGCCCGGCTGGGTCCGGTACGCGCTGCTCGCCGCCGGCCTGGCGGTTGCCCTCTGGCTGCCGAACGGGCTCTACCCGGCCGTGGCCGTGGACATCCTCTGCTGGGCGCTGTTCGCCGTCTCGGTGGACCTGCTGCTCGGCTTCACCGGGCTGATGTCCTTCGGGCACGCCGCGTTCTGGGGCACCTCGGCGTACGTGACGGGCCTGGTCGCGATCCACGCCGGCCTGCCCTTTCCGGCGGCCGTGCTGGCCGGCGCCCTGGCGGCGGCGCTGCTCGCGCTGCCGATCGGCTATCTCGCGGTCAAGCGCACCGGCATCTACTTCGCCATGGTGACCCTCGCGTTCGCGCAGATGGTCTACTACGTGGCCAACGAGTGGCGGTCGGTCACCCAGGGCGAGAACGGCCTCCAGGGCGTGCCCCGGGAGTTCTTCGGCGCGGACCTCTCCGACGACTACTACTTCTACTACGCGATCCTGCCGATCGTGCTGCTCGGCCTGCTCGCCGCCTGGCGGATCGTGCACTCGCCGTTCGGCCGGGTGCTGGTCGGCATCCGGGACAACCCTTCCCGGGCCCGCGCGCTCGGCTACCCGGTGCACCGCTACAAGCTGACCGCGTTCGTCCTGTCCGGCTTCCTGGCCGGGCTCGGCGGCGGGCTCTTCGCGGTCGGCCACCGGTTCGTCTCGCTGGACGTGCTGCACTGGACCACCTCCGGCAAGGCGGTCATCGTGGTGGTGCTCGGGGGCATCGGCACCCTCTGGGGCGGCGTGCTCGGGGCGGCCCTGGTGGTCCGGCTGGAGGACTGGCTGTCGTTCTCCGGCTTCGAGGCCATCGGCCTGGTCACCGGCGGGATCTTTGTGCTGGTCGTGCTGCTGTTCCGGCGTGGTGTCTGGGGCACTACCGCCCACCTTGTCCGGCGCTGGTCCGCGGCTCGACGGGGCCGGTCCGGCTGACTGTGACACGGGGTGGTCGATCGATGACTGTCAGCGACGTGGGGTGCCGGACGGCGGTACCCCACGTCGCCCGGCCTGGGCTAGGATCCAATCCACTATGATCATCCAGCGTATCCGCGGGCTCGTCACCGAGACCCCGCCCGAGCGGCCGGCGCCACCGCGGGCCACCCTCCCGGCCTGGCTGCTCTTCCCGGGCCTCGTGGTGCTGGCGGGCTCCCTCGCGGCATACGTCAGCTTCGTCCGGGATCATCCGCTGCGGGCCACCGACTTCAAGATGTACCTCGGCGCCGCGCACGCGTTCCTGGACGGCGAGCCGGTCTACCAGCTCGGCTACACCTCGCTGGGGCTGCCCTACACCTACCCGCCGGTCACGCTGCCGTTCATCACGCCGCTGACCTGGCTCGACCCTCGCACGTCCCTGCACGTCTGGGGCGCCCTGGGGCTGGTGGCGATGTTCGCCGCGCTGTACTTCACCACGGGAATGCTCGGCTACCGCGGCGTCCAGGGCCGGCTGGGTGTGGCCGCCGCGGCGCTCGCCCTGGTGGTCTGGACCGAGCCGCTGCAGCGCAACATCGACCTCGGTCAGATCAACATCTTCGTGCTGCTGCTGGTCGTGGCGGACCTCTCCCGGCCGGACCGCAGTCGCTTCAAGGGCATCGGCGTGGGTGCGGCCACCGCGCTCAAACTGCTTCCCGGCCTGTTCGTGGTCTACCTGCTGCTGACCCGCCGGATCCGGGCGGCCGTCGTGGCGGCGGCCACCTTCGCCGGGCTCACCGTGCTGGGCGCGATCATCCAGCCGGGTGGCTCGTACGACTACTGGCTCACCGGTCGGGCGTTCGACTCCAGCCGGGTGCTCATGACGCTGGGGCCGCGCTACGGCGGTAACCAGTCCCTGCAGGGAGCCATCGCCCGGCTGCTCAAGATCGAGGAGCCGAACAACGTCTGGTGGATGATCTCCGTCGTCGTCGTCACGGTGGCCGCCCTCGCCCTCGCCGTCGCCCTGCAGCGCCACGGCGAGGAGACCATGGCGATGGTCGTGGTGGGCCTGGCGATGCTGGTCATCTCGCCGGTGAGCTGGTCGCACTACTGGCTCTGGATCGGCCCGATGGTGCTGGTGCTCGTCGACCTGGTGCGGCGTGCGGGCGGCGTGGCGCGCGTGATCGCCGGCGTGGTCGCGGTGGCCGCGGTACTGCCGTTCCTCATGTGGCCGGGTCCGACCCGGACCGGAGAGGTCATCCCGCTCGGCCTGATCTGGAAGTCGGGTCGGCTGGAGGGCGCCGCGCAGGCACTGGCGCTTGACGCCTACACCGGCACCGCGCTGGTACTCTTCGCGCTCGCCGGGCTATGGCTGCTGTACCAGCGGCGCGCTGTCCGCCCGGCGCCGATCGCGCCGGAGCGCGTACCGGCTTGACCCGGCCCGTCGGGCCGGCCGCCCCCAACCGCCCCGATCTCCAGGAGACGTCGATGACGCAGGCGACGGACGAACGTGCCGCAACGGTTTCGGCACCCGAGCCGGTTCGCCCCGGCCCGCCGGTCGAGCCGGACGCCACGACGCCCGGTACGAGCGCGACCGGCCCGCGGCGGCCGCGGCTGCTGGTCCTCGACGGGCTGCGCCTCGGCGCGGCGGTCATGGTGGTCGCGTACCACCTCGTCGGGGACAAGCTCGGCGCCTGGCAGGACCCGTCCGCGGCGGCGGCCTTCGGCCCGCTGCACACCGTCTCCCGGTACGGCTTCCTCGGCGTGCAGCTGTTCTTCATCATCAGTGGCTTCGTGATCTGCATGAGCGCGTGGGGCCGACGGGTCGGTGACTTCTTCGTCTCGCGCGTGGTGCGGCTCTACCCGGCCTACTGGTTCGCGGTGCTGCTGGCGACCGGGGTGCTCCTGCTGGTGCCGCTGAAGCGGAGGCCCGAGGTCCGGGACGTGCTGGCCAACCTGACGATGATGCAGGACTTCCTCGGCGTCGCGCACCTCGACCTGTCCTACTGGACGCTCACCATCGAGATGGTCTTCTACCTGCTGTTCGCCGTGCTGGTCGCCCGTGGCCTGAGCTACCGCGGCGTGGTCGCCTTCTGCGCCCTCTGGACCGTCGCCTCGCTCGTCGTGCCGAAGTTCGGCAACCCGTGGCTCACCGCGGTGATCGCCGCCAACCACTCCAGCTACTTCATCGCGGGCGTCGCGCTCTATCTCATCCACCGCTTCGGCCCGAACCTGCTGCTCTGGTCGATCGTCGGGCTGTCCCTGCTGGTCGCGCTCACCCGGCTGCCCGGCCTCGCCCGGGCCCGTGAGGTCGGCTACCTGCCGTCCGCCGTGATCGTCACGTTCTTCGTCGTCGTGATGGCGGCGGTCGCCCTCGGCCACTTCGGCTGGGTGCGCTGGTCCTGGGTGGCCACGGCGGGGGCGCTGACCTATCCGCTCTACCTCGTCCACCAGACGGTCGGGCTTGCCGTCATCGACCGCGCCCAGACCCACCTGTCGCCGTGGCTGCTGCTCGGCGCGTTGTTTGCGGGGCTGCTGCTCGCCGCGTGGCTGATCCACCGGTTCATCGAGCGGCCCGTCGCCCGGTGGATGAAGCCGCGGCTGAGCGCCGCGGTGCGGCAGGCCCGCGAGGCAGGCTGATCCGACCGCTCTCACGGCGGCGCGCGGGCCGGTGGCCCGTGGCGCCGCCGTGCCATGCTGCGCGGCGAACCGGGGCGTGACCTGGCGCACATTCGATACGAACCGGTTCCGTATCGAAACCCTCTCACCTACGCTCGACTGCGTTACGAGTCTGTCCCGTATCGTATTTTGACGCGGGTGAGCCGGGGGGAGAACCCGAGTGGAACCGCACGAGAACACCGGACACCCGAGGAGGTGGGCGATCCTGGGGGTGCTGGTGATCAGCCTCCTCGTGGTCGTCCTCGACAACACCATCCTCAACGTCGCCCTGCGTACCCTCGCCGACCCGGTGCACGGCCTCGGGGCCAGCCAGGGCGAGCTGGAGTGGGCGATCAACTCCTACACCCTGGTCTTCGCCGGGCTGCTCTTCACCTTCGGCGTCCTGGGGGACCGCCTCGGTCGCAAGCGCTTCCTCATGGTCGGCCTGGCCCTGTTCGGCCTGGCCTCGCTGCTCTCCGCGTACGCGCACGACCCGGGCCAGCTGATCGCCACCCGCGCGCTCATGGGCGTCGGCGGCGCGGCCATCATGCCGGTGACCCTGTCGATCATCTCCAACGTCTTCGACCCGCGGGAGCGGGCCAAGGCGATCGGCGTCTGGGCCGGCGCGGTCGGCCTGGCCGTGGCCATCGGCCCGGTGCTCGGCGGCGCCCTGCTCGAGCACTACTGGTGGGGCTCGGTCTTCCTGATCAACGTGCCGGTGGTAGTGCTCGGCGTGGTGCTCGTCGCCACCCTCGTCCCGGAGTCCCGCGACCCCCGGCCGGGTCGGGTCGACCTGCTCGGCGTGCTGCTCTCCGTGGTCGGCCTCGTCGCACTCACCTACGGCATCATCGACGGCGGCGAGCACGGGTTCGACCGGGCGCAGGTGTGGCTCGCGGTCCTCGGCGGGCTCGCGGTGCTCGGCTGGTTCGTCGCCCACGAGCTGCGCAGCGACCACCCGTCGCTGGACGTCCGGCTGTTCCGGGTGCCCCGGTTCGCCGCCCCGGTCGCGCTGGTCGGCCTGGTCTTCTTCGCCGCGATGGGCGTGATGTTCTTCGGCGCGTTCTACCTCCAGCTGGTCCGCGGCTACAGCCCGCTGGAGAGCGGCCTGCTCTTCCTGCCCTTCGCCGCCGCGCAGCTGATCTTCGCGCCGCGCAGCGCCGCCATGGTCCGCCGCTACGGGGGCCGGGCGGTCGCCGGGGTCGGGCTGCTGCTCACCGCCGCCGCGCTCGGCGCGTTCGTGCTCATCGACGCCGACACCCCGATCTGGATCTTCTCGGCGCTGGGCTTCGTCCAGGGCGCCGGCATGGCCAACATCATGCCGCCGGCGACCGAGTCGATCATGTCGGCGCTGCCCCGGGAGAAGGCCGGCGTGGGCTCGGCCGTCAGCAACACGGTCCGCCAGGTGGCCGGTGCGCTCGGCGTGGCGGTCCTCGGTTCGGTGCTCTCCGCGGTCTACCGCAACGACGTGGCCTCGACCCTGTCCGGCCTGCCCGCACCGGTCCGCGACGCGGCCCAGGAGTCGATCTCCGGGGCGTACGCGGTCGCCGGCCGGCTCGGGGCCGGCGCGCCCCGGCTCATCGACGCGGCGAACGACTCGTTCGTCTCGGCGATGCACTGGGCGGCGGGGATCTCCGCGCTGGTGGCGCTGCTCGGCATGGGCATCGTGCTGCGCTGGATGCCGGGCCGTCCGGTGATCGAGACCGAAGCGCAGCCGGCCGCCGAGCCGGAGTTGGCCGGAACCGCATAGGTTCGGCGACAATGTCTGACATGACTTCCATGGCTGATGCTCCGCGGTCGCCCGGGCGACCGCGGAGCGTCCGCGCGGACGAGGCGATCGTGGAGGCCACCCTCGACCTGCTCGCCGAGGGCAGCACGCTCGAGGCGCTCTCCATCGAGGCGATCGCCGCCCGCGCCGGGGTGGGCAAGGCCACCATCTACCGTCGCTGGTCGGGCAAGGACGCGTTGCTGATGGACGCGCTGGGCCGGCTCAAGGGGGTGCCACCCCAGCCCGCCGGGCGTTCCGTCCGCGACGACCTGGTGCTGCTCGTCGGCGCGGTCGGTCACAACGTCGACCCGCGGGCCGCGAAGATCATGCCGTGCCTGGTGCCCGAGGTGAACCGCAGCCCCGACCACTTCCAGCTCTACCAGAACATCGTCGCGCCCCGGCGGAAGCTCATGCGTGAGGTGCTGCGCCGCGGGGTGGACAGCGGCGAACTCCGCGCCGACCTCGACGTCGAGCTGGCCATGGCGCTGCTCAGCGGCCCGATGCTGCTCCAGCGGGTGCTGCGCTGGCACCCCGAGTTGGACGACCGGATCCTGCCCGAGCGGGTCGTGGACAGCGTCCTCGAAGGCCTCCGCGCCCGCTGACGACCGCGGGGGCGGGTCAGGTGGCCGGGGTGCGCAGGCGGTGCAGGCGCAGGGCGAGCTGCACCTCCAGGGCGCGCTCCGGCTTCTGCCAGTCCGCGCCGAGCAGCTGACCGACCCGCTCCAGCCGCTGCGTCACCGTGTTGACGTGCACGTGCAGCAGCTCCGCCGCCCGGGCGAGGCTGCCACCCACCCCGAAGTACGCCTCCAGCGTCTTCACCAGCGCGGTGCCCCGGCGGGCGTCGTAGTCGACCACCGGCCCCACCGTGGCGGTGAGGAAGCGGGCCACGTCCCGGTCGCCCGGGTCCCCGACGGCGCCCAGCAGCAGCCCGACGAAGCCCAGCTCGGCCGTGCTCGCCCCCTGCCCGGCCCGGCCCAGCGCGCCCAGCGCGGTCAGGCACCGCTCCGCCTCGGCGAACGTGGTGGCCAGCGAAGCCGGGCCGGCCGACGGCCCGCTCGCCCCGGCCGTCACCGGACGGCCGGTCACCCGGGACAGGTCCCGGGCCACGGCCCGCGCCGCGCCGCCCGCGTCCCGGCCGGGCAGCATGAGCACCACCCGCCCGTCGCGCGCCGCGGCCAGGCCGCCCCGCGTCGAGGCGTACGTGGTGGCCCAGGAGAGCACCCGCTGCCGGGCCGAGCCGGTGGCGGCGAACGCGTCGTCGCCGACCGCCACCAGCACGTGCGGGGCGTCCAGGTCGACACCGAGCCGGCGGGCCCGGCTGCGCAGCGCGTCGGTGTCCCGCAGCGGCCGGGCGATCAGGTCGTCCAACAGCTCGCCCCGGACCCGGCCCTCTGCCTCCGCCACCGTCCGGCGGAACAGCAGCAGCAGCGCCGTGACCAGCGCGGCCCGCTCCAGGATCCGCTGGTCGGCGTCGACGAGCTCGCCGTCCGGGCGCAGCACCAGCGCGCCCAGGTTCTCCGCGCCGGCCACCACGGCGGCGTACCAGAGCGGACCCCGGCGGACGCTGCGCCCCTCGGTGCGGGACGCGGCCACCGCCTCGACGATGTCCGCCCGGTCCGGCTCCTCGATCTCACCCACCCGGGCCAGCCGCCGCCCCTCGGCGTCCAGCGCCAGCAGCGCCCCGCCGAGCACCTCGGTGACCGCGGCCGCCACGTCCTCCATCCCGCCGCCGCGCACCACGAGGGCGGTCATCCGGTCGTGGGCGGCGGCGGCGCGCTCCACCGAGCTGCTGTGCGCCCGGATCGTGCTGTTCGCCGCCGACAGCTCCTCCAGCGCCGACCGGGTCTCCAACAGCAGCCGGGCCGTGTCGATCGCCACCGCGGCGTGCGCGGCCAGCGAGACCAGCAGCGACACCTCCTCCCGGGCGAACGGCCGGGCGGAACGGTTGGCCGCGTAGAGCACGCCGATCACGCTCGACCCCAGCCGCAGCGGGACGCCCAGGATGGCCACCAGGCCCTCCTCGCCCACCCCGCCGTCGATCTCCCCGGTGTGCCGGAACCGCTCGTCCTCCTGGTAGTTGGAGGTGACGTACGGGGTGCCGGTCTGCGCCACCAGGCCGCCCAGGCCGTCGCCCATCTCCAGCCGCAACCGCTGGAACCGGGCCGAGATCGAACCGTCGGTGACCCGCATGTACGTGTCGCCGCGCTCGTCGTCGTTGAGCGTCATGTACGCCACGTCGGTGCCCAGCAGGATCCGCGCCCGGTGCACGATGGCCCGCAGCACGTCGTCCAGGTCGCGCAGCCCGGCCAGGTCGCTGGCCGTGTCGTACAGGCCGGAGAGCTCGGTCTCCCGGCGGCGCCGCCGCTCCAGCAGCGCGCGGACCCGCAACGCCACCAGCTTCGCCTGCTCCAGCTCGGCGAGACGCTCGGCGGGCAGGCCGGCGGCGCGGGCGGCGACCAGCGGGCCCTCGAACTCGACCGCGGCGGCCTCCCGCGCCAGCAGCTCCAGGAACTCGACCGGCGACGACATGACCGACATTGTGCGCGAGGCCACTAGTTGGCCGTCCAGCCCCCGTCGAGGGCGATCGACGCGCCGGTGATGAACGCGGCGGGCGGCGAGCACAGGTACGCCACCAGCTCCGCCACCTCCTCCGGCTCGATCAGCCGCTTGATCGCCGCCCGGGCCAGCATGATCTTCTCCACGACCTCGTCCTCGCCGATGCCGTGGCTGGCCGCCTGGTCGGCGATCTGGCTCTCCACCAGCGCGGTCCGCACGTACGCCGGGTTGATGCAGTTGGCGGTCACCCCGTGCGGGGCGCCCTCCAGCGCCACCACCTTCGACAGCCCCTCCAGGGCGTGCTTCGCCGAGACGTACGCCGCCTTGAACGGCGAGGCGCGCAGCCCGTGTACCGAGGAGATGTTGACGATCCGGCCCCACCCGTTCGCGTACATCCGGGGCAGCGCCCGGCGGATCAGCAGGAACGGCGCCTCCACCATCACCCGCTGGATGTACTCGAACCGCTCGACGGGGAACTCCTGCACCGGGGCGACGTGCTGCAGGCCAGCGTTGTTGACGACGATGTCCACGTCGACGTCGAGCCGGTCCACCGCCTCGACGTCGGCCAGGTCGATGCCCTCGGCCCGGCCGCCCGCCTCGGCGGCCACGGCCTTGGCCGCCTCCACGTTGCGGTCGACCACCAGCACCGCCGCGCCGGCCGCCGCCAGCCGCAGGGCACAGGCCCGTCCGATGCCGCTGCCACCACCGGTCACCAGCGCGGCGCGACCGGAGAGGTCGACGTTCACGACGTGGGGGACCGCCACGGGTTCTGCCGTCATGGCGCAAGAAGTTACGAGCTGTGTGGCCGGCGGCACATGGGGCGGCGACACATACTCGACCGCTTCAGTGTGTGGCGCGGATCGCGTCCGCCGGCTCCCGGCGTGTCCGCTCGGCCGGGCCCCGGGGCGCACCAGTAGGGTGTCGAACACACGTACTGCTGGGGCTCGGGGAGGAGGCGGCGTGCGCGTGCTGGGCGTCGACCCGGGGCTGACCCGGTGCGGGGTCGGCGTGGTCGAGGGCGTGCCGGGCCGTCCCTGCACCCTTGTCGCCTACTACGTGGTCTACACCGACCCCGGGGACGACCTGCCGTTGCGCCTGCTGCACCTGGACCGCTCGCTCACTGACCTGGTCGCCGAGCACCGGCCCGACGCCGTGGCCGTCGAGCGGGTCTTCAGCCAGCACAACGTCCGCACCGTGATGGGCACGGCCCAGGCCAGCGGGATCGCCGTGCTCGCCGGGGCGCGGGCCGGGCTGCCCGTGCAGACCTACACGCCCAGCGAGGTGAAGGCGGCGGTGACCGGTTCCGGCCAGGCCGACAAGGCGCAGATGACCGCCATGGTCACCCGGCTGCTGCGGCTGCCCGAGCCGCCGCGCCCGGCCGACGCCGCCGACGCCCTGGCCCTGGCCATCTGCCACGTCTGGCGCGGCGGCACCCGGTCCAAGCTGGCCGCCGCGGCGCAGCGGGCACGACGAGGAGGAGCGGCATGATCGCCAGCGTGCGCGGCACGGTGACCGCGACGGGTCCGGACCACGCCGTGGTGGAGGTGGGCGGCATCGGCCTGGCCGTGCAGTGCGCCCCCGGCACCCTCGCCGAGCTGCGGGTCGGCCAGCCCGCCCGGCTGGCCACCAGCCTGGTGGTCCGGGAGGACTCGCTCACCCTCTACGGCTTCGCCGACGACGACGCCAAGCAGCTCTTCGAGCTGCTCCAGACCGCCAGCGGGGTGGGGCCGCGGCTGGCCCAGGCGGTGCTCGCCGTCCACACCCCGGACGCGATCCGCAAGGCCATCGCCAACGCCGACACCGCCGCGCTGACCCGGGTGCCCGGCATCGGCAAGAAGGGCGCCGAGCGGCTCGTGCTCGAACTGCGGGACCGGATCGGCCCGGTGCCGGTGGGCGCCGACGGCGCGGCCGGGGTGACCGCCGGCGCCTGGCCGGAGCAGGTCCGCCAGGCGCTGGTCGGGCTCGGCTGGAGCGCCGCCCAGGCCGAGCAGGCGGTGGCCGCGGTCGCGGAGACCGTTGACGGGGAGACCCCGCCCGTGCCGGTCCTGCTCAAGCAGGCCATCCGCCTCCTGGGCCGCACGCGATGAGCAACGACAATCTCGTCTCGGCGTACGTCAGCGACGCGGAACGGGACGCGGAGGCCAGCGTCCGGCCCCGGCGGCTGGAGGAGTTCATCGCCCAGCACCGGGTGCGCGACCAGCTCGACCTGCTGCTGCAGGGCGCCATGCGGCGCGGCTCCCCGCCCGACCACATCCTCCTGTCGGGGCCGCCTGGCCTGGGTAAGACCACCCTGGCCAACATCGTGGCCGCGGAGCTGGGTTCGGGGATCCGGGTGACGAGCGGGCCGGCGATCGAGCGCTCCGGCGACCTGGCCGCCATCCTGACCAGCCTGGCCGAGGGTGACGTGCTCTTCATCGACGAGATCCACCGGATCGCCAAGCCGGCCGAGGAGCTGCTCTACAGCGCCATGGAGGACTTCCGGGTCGACGTGGTGGTCGGCAAGGGTCCGGGGGCGACCGCCATCCCGCTCGACGTGGAGCCGTTCACCCTGGTCGGGGCGACCACGCGGTCCGGCCTGCTCACCGGCCCGATGCGGGACCGGTTCGGCTTCGTCGCGCACCTCGACTTCTACTCCCCGGCCGACCTTGAGACGCTGCTGCACCGGTCCGCGCGGATCCTCGGCGTGCCGATCACCGCCGACGGGGCGGCGGAGATCGCCGGCCGGTCCCGGGGCACGCCCCGGATCGCCAACCGGCTGCTGCGCCGGGTCCGCGACTTCGCCGAGGTCCGCGCCGAGGGGGTGGTCAACCTGGAGACCGCCCAGGCGGCCCTGACCGTCTACGACGTCGACGCGCTCGGCCTGGACCGGCTGGACCGGGCGGTGCTCACGGCCCTGGTCGACTCGTTCCGGGGCGGTCCGGTGGGGCTCTCCACCCTCGCCGTGGCGGTGGGGGAGCAGCCGGACACGGTCGAGGAGGTGTGCGAGCCCTTCCTGGTCCGGGCCGGGCTGCTGGCGCGCACGCCGCGCGGCCGGGTCGCCACGGCGGCCGCCTGGCACCATCTGGGGCGTACTCCGCCGAATGGTACATTTGGTGCGGATGCCGCTCCGGTGCCCGATCTGTTCTCGGCGCAGACCGATCAGCCGTGATCCGAACGTGATCTGTGCCGCATTCGGTGTTCTCAGGTGCAGGGATTAGACTTCGCCGCGGTTTGTACAGGACGTGAGAAGTCGCCTCCGCTCCGGCACCCCACCGGGGGGAGCAGAGGCCAATGGGAAGGTCGACAACCGTGCAGAACCTTGCAGCAGGTGGCGGAGGGGCCGGCGGTCTGACGCCGATCCTCATGATCGCTCTGCTCTTCGGCGTCATGTACTTCATGATGATCCGCCCGCAGCAGAAGCGTCGCCGTGAGGCCGAGCAGATGCAGTCCGCGCTCGGCGTGGGCGACGAGGTGGTCACCATCGGCGGGCTCTACGGCACGGTGACCGGGGTCGAGGACGAGACCGTCCTCATCGAGGTGGCCCCGGGCGTGCAGACCCGGTACGCCCGCCCGGCGATCGCCCGCGTGGTCAAGCGGGTCGAGGTTCCGGAGGCCGAGACGATCTCCGAGGAAGCCGAGTCGGTCAAGGAGTGACACCGGCCCCGGACGGGGCAGCGGATTCACTCACACAAGTGGATAGTTGGGTCGGCGTCCGACGCCGGCACGCGGGGAACCCCGCGCGACGCCGCCGCGTCGTGCGCCGGGGAGGCGTGCCGTCCGGCGGCGCCGACCCCCGGAGCAGTCGGGCGGACACCCCCGGCCCGACAATCTCGCCGCTGCCGAAGCGGCGCGACCGTACAGGGAGACAGGACAGCCGTGGCACCACCTCAGGGACAGATGCGCCCCGGACGGCAGCTCGCCGTTCTCGGGTTCATCTTCGTCGTCCTCTATCTTTTGGTGTTCTTCTCGGGCGGCGCCAGCGGTGGCTGGAAGGATCGGCTGGAGCCACGGCTCGGCCTGGACCTCGTCGGCGGCACCCGGCTGACGCTCGAGGCCACCAACACCGTGGACGGCAAGCCCCCGACCGCCGCCAACCTGGAGGAGGCGCGGCAGATCATCGAGAACCGGGTCAACGCCTTCGGCGTGGCCGAGGCCGAGGTGGTCACCGAGGGCAACCGGAACATCGTCATCTCCCTGCCCGGCCAGAACCGGGACCTGACGGACGTCGGTGAGGCCGCCGAGCTGCGGTTCCGCAAGGTGCTCAAGGCCACCGACGGCAGCGGCGCCGCCGCCGCGCCGGCCCCGACCGCCAGCGCCACCCCGGCTCCCTCGGGCAGCGCCACCCCGACCTCGTCGGGCAGCGCCACCCCCAAGCCCTCCGGCAGCGCCTCGCCCAAGGTGACCTCGTCGCCGAGCGCTGGCGGGCAGGGCGGCATGGCCCCGACGCCGAGCGCCAGCGCCGCCGCGCCGACCCCGTCGGCGACGCCGAGCGCCGCCGCGCCGAGCCCGAGCGCCAGCGCCGAGCCGGTGCCGCAGAGCGTCGAGCAGCAGCGCAAGGCCATCGAGCAGAAGGTGGGTGCGGCCGCCTGGGCCGCCGCGTCCGGCCTCCAGGCGCCGGCCGACCTGACCGCCGACCCGTCGCTGGCCGACAAGCTCAAGCCGTTCGGCACGCTCTCCCCGCAGGAAGTCGCGGTGCTGCCGGTCGGGATGCAGTTCAACGTCCCGACGATCACCTGCGCCCAGCTCGACGACCGGCCGGCGGCGTCGATCAAGGACGAGAACCAGCAGGCGGTCGCCTGCGAGTCCGGCGCCAAGTACCTGCTCGACAAGGCCAAGGTGCTGGGCACCGACGTCAAGAACGCCTCCGCCCAGCTCGACCAGACGAGCTCCTGGGTGGTCAGCCTGAACTTCACCGGCAAGGGCCAGGAGAAGTGGACCGCGCTGACCCGCGAGGCGTTCACCAACGAGGGTCAGGCCTGCGACCAGACCGCGCTCGGCTCGGACGGCAAGTGCCGGGTCGCCGTGGTGCTGGACAACGAGATCGTCTCGTCCCCGGAGATCCAGGGCGTGCTGACCGGTGACTCGCAGATCACCGGCAGCTTCGACAACAAGAGCGCCAACGCGCTGGCCAGCCAGCTCCGCTACGGCGCCCTGCCGGTGACCTTCGAGCCGCAGGAGCAGCAGAACGTCACCGCGACCCTGGGCGACAGCCACCTCAAGGCGGGCCTGCTCGCGGCCGGCATCGGCATGCTGCTGGTCATCATCTACTCGTTCTTCTACTACCGGCTGCTCGGCTCGGTCATCTTCCTGAGCCTGGTGCTCTCGGCGCTGCTGGTCTTCGGCGCGCTCGTGGTGCTCGGCCGGTCGATCGGGTTCACCCTCACGCTCGCCGGCATCGCCGGCATGATCGTCTCGCTCGGTGTGGCGGCGGACTCGTTCGTCATCTACTTCGAACGGCTCAAGGACGAGATCCGGGAGGGGCGCAGCCCCCGCAGCGCGGTGCCGCGGGCCTGGGTCCGGGCCCGGCGGACGATCATCTCGGCCAACGCCATCACCCTGATGTCAGCCGTGGTGCTCTACATCGTCTCGGTCGGCGCGGTGAAGGGCTTCGCCTTCGCGCTCGGCCTGGCGACCGTCCTCGACCTGGTCGTCGTGTTCCTCTTCCGTCACCCGATCATGACGATGTTCGCCCGCACCCGGGCGTTCCTGTCCCCGCGGGTCAGCGGCCTGGGCCGGGCGCTCCCGGCCCGGTCGGCCGAGGCGGGCACCGGCCGCAACCCGCGCGTCAAGGAGGCCTGAGATGGCTAAGAGTGGTCTGGCCGCCCGGCTCTACCGGGGCGAGGCCGATCTCAACATCGTCGGCAAGCGCAAGCTCTGGTTCGGCGTGGCCGGCCTGCTGGTGCTGATCGCCGTGCTGAGCTTCGCGATCAGCGGCTTCAAGCTCGGCATCGAGTTCGCCGGCGGCAACTCGTTCCAGGTGCCGGCCAGCGTCGGCACGCTGGAGCAGGCCGAGACGAAGGTCAATGCCGCGCTCGCCGCCAAGGGCGGCGGTGCCGAGGTCGTCACCGCGCAGAAGGTCGGCAGCACCAGCGGCGAGTACTACGAGTTGCGCACCGGGCAGCTCACGGCGGAGCAGGCCAACCAGGCCAAGACCGAGATGGCGCAGTCGTTCGGCATCCAGGCCGACCAGATCAGCGGCAGCCAGGTTTCCGAGGCGTGGGGCAGCCAGGTCACCTCCCGCGCCCTGCTCGGCCTGGTGATCTTCGTGGCCGTGGTGGCGATCTACCTGATCCTCCGCTTCGAGTGGCGGATGGCGGCCGCCGCGATCGCGTCGCTCTTCACGAACCTGCTGCTCACCGCCGGCATCTACTCGCTGGTCGGCTTCGAGGTCACCCCGTCGACGATCATCGGCTTCCTCACCATCCTGGGCTTCGCGCTCTACGACGTGGTGGTGGTCTTCGACAAGGTCCAGGAGAACACCCGCGGCATCACCGCCAACAACAACCAGACCTACGGCGAGGCCGCCAACCTGGCGTTGAACCAGAGCCTCATGCGGTCGCTGAACACCTCGGTGGTCGCGCTGCTCCCGGTCGGCGGCCTGCTCTTCATCGGTGCCGGCCTGCTGGGCGCGGGCACCCTGAAGGACCTGGGTCTGGTGCTCTTCGTCGGTATGGCGGTGGCCTTCCTGACCTCGATCCTGCTGGCCACCCCGCTGCTGGTGCTGCTCAAGAACCAGGACCCGCGGATCAGCGCGCACAACAAGCGGGTGCTGGCCCGCCGGGGCGCCATCGCCCGTGGCGAGGTCACCCCGAAGGGCGCGCCGCGGGCCGCGGCGGCCAGCGCCGACGAGGCCATCGACCCCGAGGCGGCCGCCCTGGCCGGCGCCGCCCCGAAGGTCGGCGCCCGGCCGGCCGCCAAGCGCCCCACCGGCGCCCGGGGCGGGCGCCCGGCCGGTGGCGGAGGCAACCGGCCCGGTGGCGCGAAGCGTCGCTGACCGCACACCCGGTAGGGATCGACCCGGCGGCGTCCGCCATGCTGTGAAAGCGGCATGACGGACGCCGCCGTCGTTCGAGAGGACATGGGACACCGTGACGGAGACCCACACCACCGGGGTACGAGGAGACAGCGGCCCGGAGGTCGCCCGCCTGGTCGCCAGCCGCGTGCTGGACGTGCCGGACTTCCCGAAGCCCGGGGTCATGTTCAAGGACCTGATGCCGCTCTTCGCCGACGGCACGGCCTTCCGCGAGGTGATCGACGGGATCATCGCGTACCACGGGCGGGACTCGTTCGACGTGGTGGTCGGCATCGAGGCGCGCGGCTTCGTGCTCGCCGCGGCGGTCGCGTACGCCACCGGGGTCGGCGTGGTGCCGGTGCGCAAGGCCGGCAAGCTGCCCCGGGCCACCCACGCGGCCTCCTACGCCCTCGAGTACGGCGAGGCGACCCTGGAGGTGCACCAGGACGCCTTCACCGCCGGGCACCGGGTCCTCGTCCTGGACGACGTGCTCGCCACCGGCGGCACCGCCGAGGCCACCCTGGATCTGGTGGAGCGGGCCGGCGGCACGGTGGTCGGGTTCACGGTCCTGATGGAGCTGGGCTTCCTCAAGGGCCGGGAGCGGCTCGCCCCGCGTCCGGTCCATGCCCTGCTGACCGTTTGAGCCCACCGACCCGTCGGGCGGACCCGGCGCGGTCCGTCCGGCGGAGCGGCGGCGTACCCTGCGTACGGGTAGCATTGCCCTTTGCTTGACCGGGCGGGTGACCGTCCGGCGGCGCGGGGCTGCCGGGGCCGCGAGGTTCCGATGCCCGGCGCGGAACAACTCCGGCCCCTCGGCCGGTTGGACAGGACGTCGGCCGGACGGCCGGCGCTTCCCGGCGAGCGGTGAGGAGGCCGGTGTCCCACGATGTCGTCCCTCCGGTGGAGGGCACGGTGCACCCGACAGGCGACGCGGACGGCTCGGTGACCGAGCGCAGCGGCAACCCGCCGGCGCGGGTGACCGGCGCCGGTGCCAGCGGCGGGCCCGACGGGAAGGCGGACGGCGGGGCGGTCGTGGTGCCGTTCCCGCCGGACGCGGCCGCGGACCCCGCGTCCGGCGGCGGCTTCGCCCTCTCCAACGCGCCGACCGGCCGGAGGGTGCGCGCCCGGCTGGCCCGGTTCAACGCGCCCTGGCAGACCTCGCAGGTCAGCGAGGTGCTGGAGCCGCTGATCGCCACCCATCGCGAGAACCACCCCAAGGCCGACGCCCGGCTGCTGCAGCGCGCCTTCGACACGGCCGCGCGCTGGCACTCGGGTCAGTACCGCAAGTCCGGTGACCCCTACATCACCCACCCCCTCGCGGTGGCGACCATCCTGGGCAACCTGGGTATGGACACCACCACGCTGGTCGCGGCGCTGCTGCACGACACGATCGAGGACACCGAATACACCCTCGACCAGATGCGCGCCGACTTCGGCGGCGAGGTGGCCCTGCTGGTCGACGGCGTCACCAAGCTCGACAAGGTCAAGCTGGGCGACGCGGCCAAGGCGGAGACGATCCGCAAGATGGTCGTGGCCATGGCGAAGGACCCGCGGGTCCTGGTGATCAAGCTGGCCGACCGGCTGCACAACATGCGCACCCTGACCTTCCTGCCCCGCCCCAAGCAGGAGCAGAAGGCCAAGGAGACGCTGGAGATCCTCGCCCCGTTGGCTCACCGCCTCGGTATGAACACCATCAAGTGGGAGCTGGAGGATCTGGCCTTCGGCACCCTGTTCCCGAAGCGGTTCGAGGAGATCAACCGGCTGATCGGGGAGCACCAGCCGCAGCGCGAGGCGCTGCTGCGCCAGGTGACCCAGAAGGTGTCCACCGACCTCAAGGCCGCCAAGATCAAGGCGGAGACCACCGGCCGGCCGAAGCACCTCTACTCGATCTACCAGAAGATGATCGTGCGGGGGCGCGACTTCAACGACATCTACGACCTGGTCGGGGTGCGGATCCTGGTCGACACGGTGCGCGACTGCTACGCGGCGCTGGGCGTCATCCACGCCAACTGGCAGCCGGTGCCGGGCCGGTTCAAGGACTACATCGCCATGCCCAAGTTCAACATGTACCAGTCGTTGCACACGACGGTCATCGGGCCCACCGGCAAGCCGGTGGAGATGCAGATCCGCACCTACGCGATGCACCGCACCGCGGAGTTCGGCATCGCCGCGCACTGGAAGTACAAGGAGCACAAGGGCGTTCCGGTGGTCGGCCCGCCGGCGCACATCGACGAGATGACCTGGCTGCGCCAGCTGCTGGACTGGCAGCGGGAGGCGGCCGACCCGAGCGAGTTCCTCGACGCGCTGCGGTTCGACCTGTCCAGCCAGGAGGTCTACGTCTTCACCCCGAAGGGTGACGTCATCCCGCTGCCGACCGGGTCGACGCCGGTGGACTTCGCGTACGCCGTGCACACCGAGGTCGGGCACAAGTGCATCGGCGCCCGGGTCAACGGCAAGCTGGTGCCGCTGGAGTCGACGCTGTCCAACGGCGACGTGATCGAGATCTTCACCTCGAAGTCCGACACGGCCGGCCCGACGCAGGACTGGCTCGGTTTCGTCAAGAGCCCGCGCGCCCGCACCAAGATCCGCCAGTACTTCAACAAGGAGCGGCGCGAGGAGGCGATCGAGGCCGGCAAGGACTCGATCGTCAAGGCGATGCGCAAGCAGGGCATGCCGTTGCAGCGCATGCTCACCTCGGACGCGCTCATGGCGATCGCCCGGGACCTGCACCTGGCCGACGTGGCCTCGCTCTACGCGGCGGTCGGCGACAGCCAGGTCTCCGCGCAGTCGGTGGTGCAGAAGCTGATGGCCGCGTACGGCGGCGAGGAGGGCGCGGCGGAGGACATCGCCGAGACCGCCGTCGCCACCCGGCCGCCGCGCAGCCGGCAGAGCAGCGCCGACCCGGGCGTGGTGGTCCGCGGGGTCAGCGACGTCTGGATCAAGCTGGCCCGCTGCTGCACCCCGGTCCCGCCGGACGCCGTGTTCGGCTTCGTCACCCGCTCCGGCGGGGTGAGCGTGCACCGGGACGACTGCGCCAACGCCGAGGACCTGCGGGCGCAGAGCGAGCGGGTGGTCGAGGTCAGCTGGAAGCTCACCTCCGCCTCCACGTTCCTGGTGGCCATCCAGGTGGAGGCCCTCGACCGGCACAAGCTCCTCGCGGACGTGACCCGGGTGCTCTCCGACGAGCGGGTCAACATCCTCTCCGCGACGGTCACCACCACCCGCGACCGGGTGGCGGTGAGCCGGTTCAGCTTCGAGATGGCCGACCCGAAGCACCTCGGGCACCTGCTGGCCGCGGTCCGCAAGGTCGACGGCGTCTTCGACGCCTACCGGGTCACCTCGGGCGCCTGACAGCGACAGGGGCACACGGAGAAGCGCCCGCCGGCGGTCTGCCGGCGGGCGCTTCGTCGTCGTGCGGGCGGGTCAGCCGCCCTGGATGTCGCTCAGGCTCATCTTGGTGATGACGATCTCCTTCTTCGGGTGACCGCCGCCGGCCTGCTGGGCGAAGGCGCCGTCGTCACCGGCCGCGGCCACCTGCTTCACCACGTCCATGCCGCCGGTGATGGTGCCGAGCACCGTGTAGTTCGGGTCGAGCTGCGAGTCGCCGTAGACGATGAAGAACTGGCTGCCCGTGCTGCCCGGCTGGCCGGAGTTGGCCATCGCGATGACGCCCTCCGGGTACGGGGGCCGCTTGTTGGTCGGCAGGTTCTCCTCGGCCAGGTTGTAGCTCGGGCCGCCGGTGCCGTCGGTCTCCCGCCAGCCGTTGCCGGTCGCGCTCGGGTCGCCGCACTGGAGCACCTTGATGCCCTCGGTGACGAGCCGGTGGCACTTGGTGTTGTCGAAGAAGCCCTTGCTGGCCAGGTGGGTGAAGCTGCCGGCGGTGCAGGGCACCAGGCCGCGGTCGAGCTTCGCGGTGATCGGGCCCAGGTTGGTGTCGATCGTCATCGTCTGGGCGCCCTTGTTGGCCTGCTGGGCCGGGGGCAGCCCGACGTCCTTGATCTGCTTCGGGCGCCCCTCGGCGGGGACCTCGGTGTAGGCGCACTGGGAGAACCCGTCGCCACCGGCGGCGTTCTGCTTCTTGTCGTCACCGCCGAGCGAGGTGGCGAGCCAGACGGTGCCGGCCACGACGAGCACCAGCACGGCCGCGGCACCGACGATGGCCTGGGTCTGCCGGCGCTTGCGGGCCTTGCCGGCGCGCTCGGCCATCTCCCGCTCGAGGCGGGCCCGCGCCGCCGCGCGCTGCCGCTCTCTCGTGGACGTCACGGTCACTCCTCACATGCTTCTCGGGTACGGCGGTGCTCGCCGCTGCTCAGGATGGGTCAGCCGGCGCTGGGGCTCGCGGCCGGCGCGCTCGTGGCGGCCGGCGCGGCGTTCGGCTCGCCGACGGTGAGGCTCTGGATCACCACGTCCGTCTTCGGCTTGACCTTGGCCCCACTCCCATTGTCCACGGTCGGCAGGGCGCCGATCTTCTCCACCACGTCGAGGCCGCCGGTGACCTTGCCGACGACGGTGTACGCCGGCGTCGCCGGGCTGAAGTCCTTGAAGAAGATCAGGAACTGGCTCCCGTTGCTGCCCGGCGGGTTCCCGATCATGGCGACCGTGCCCTTCGGGTAAGCCGGGGGCTGCGCCGGCGCCGGCGAGGCCGACGGGCTGGCCTCCGGCGTGGTGGGGACGTTCTCGTTGTAGAACGAGTAGGTCGGGCCGCCGAGGCCGCTGCCGCTCGGGTCGCCGCAGCGCAGCGCCCCCTCGGCGGTGATCTCGTGGCACTTGGTGTTGTCGTAGAACGACTTGCCGGCCAGGAACGAGATGCTCGCGGCGCCACACGGGGCGGCGGCCAGGTCCAGGTCGGCGGTGATCGGGCCGCCCTGGTTGGTGGTGACCGTCATCGCCCGGGTGCCGGAGGTGGGCAGGCCGGTGGTGGCCGGGGTGCCCACGTCCTTGAGGTTCGTGTTGGCCGTGGCGTCCTGCGGCGTCCAGAGGCAGGTGTCCTCGGCGGCCTGCTTCTTCGGCTCGGAGTCGAAGGCGCCGAGCGCCCAGGCCGAGCCGACCACGATCAGCGCGAGCACCACGGCGGCGCCGACGCCGGCCTGGATCTGCCGGCGGCGCTTCGCGGCCGCGGCCCGCCGGGCCAACTGCCGGTCGAGCTTGGCCCGCGCCAGTTTGCGCTGCCGGTCCCTGCTGGAAGCCACCCGTGCTCCCCTTCCTCTACCCTGGTCCTCGCCGGCGCCGGGCGCTGCCTGCCCGCTGTCGCGGAGGTGCGCCACGCCACACGCCCGCCAGAGTGTACGGGTACGGGCTGGGAAAGTGGTGTACGAGGTCGGGCCTCGGTTTATCGGGCGTTGTCACTGTTGCTGGCGGGGCCACCGGGGCCGGTGGTCGGCGAAAGCCGGTGGCTCGTGCGACTAGGCTGCTGACAGGGACGACGACCGGACGGAAGGGGAGCGGACGTGCTCGTGGCCGGCTTTCCCGCGGACGCCTTCGGCACCAACTGCTATGTGGTGGCGACCGCGCCGGGGGAGCAGTGCGTGGTGGTCGACCCCGGCATCGGGGTCCTCGACCGGCTCGACGCCGTGCTCGCCGAGCACCGCCTGCACCCGGCCGCCGTGCTGCTCACCCACGGCCACCTCGACCACACCTTCTCGGTGGCCCCGGTCTGCGGCGCGCGGGGCATCCCCGCGTACGTCCACCCGGAGGACCGGGAGCTGCTGGCCGACCCGGCCAAGGCGCTCTCGATGGACCTCACCCAGCTCTTCGGCGGCCGGCTGCCGTACGCCGAGCCGGAGGACGTGGCGGAGCTGACCGACGGCGCGACGTTGTCGCTGGCCGGGTTGGAGATCACCGTCGACCACGCTCCGGGCCATACCGGCGGGTCGGTGCTGTTCCGGATGCCCGGCGCCGGCTCGCCCTGGGAGGCCGAGCAGATCTGCCTCTCCGGTGACGTGCTGTTCGCCGGCTCGATCGGCCGCACCGACCTGCCGGGCGGCAGCATGCCCCGCATGCTGGCCAGCCTCCGGGAGAAGGTCCTCCCGCTGGCCGACGACACCGTCGTCCTGCCCGGCCACGGCCCGCAGACCACCATCGGCCGCGAGCGCGCGACCAACCCGTACCTCGTCGAGGTGTCGGGCACCGGCGGCGCGCGCCCGGCCGCGCCCACCCGCGGCCTGTAGCCGCACCCACGACCTCCCCACGCGGTCCGCGTGGGACGCAAGGAGTACGCGATGAGCAAGCCCACGCCCATCTCCGGTTTCCCGGAGTGGACGCCCGCCCAGCGGATGATCGAGCAGTTCGTGCTCGACCGGATCCGCGCCACCTTCGAGCTGTACGGCTTCGCGCCGCTGGAGACCCGCTCGGTCGAGCCCCTCGACCAGCTGCTGCGCAAGGGGGAGACCTCGAAGGAGGTCTACGTGCTGCGCCGGCTGCAGGCCGACACCGACGGCCCCGCCGGTGACGACGCGCTCGGCCTGCACTTCGACCTGACCGTGCCGTTCGCCCGGTACGTGCTGGAGAACGCCGGCAAGCTCCAGTTCCCGTTCCGCCGCTACCAGATCCAGAAGGTGTGGCGGGGCGAGCGCCCGCAGGAGGGGCGCTACCGGGAGTTCCTCCAGGCCGACATCGACATCGTCGACCGGGACACCCTGCCGGCCCACTACGAGGCCGAGATGCCGCTGGTGATCGGCGACGCGCTGCGCTCGCTGCCGATCCCGCCGGTGCGGATCCAGGTCAACAACCGCAAGATCTGCGAGGGCTTCTACCGGGGCGTCGGGCTGACCGACCCCGAGGCGGCGCTGCGGGCGGTCGACAAGCTCGACAAGATCGGCCCCGCGAAGGTGGCCGAGCTGCTGGCGGAGACCGCCGGGGCGAGCGAGGCGCAGGCCAAGGCGGTCCTGGCCCTCGCGGAGATCTCCGCGCCGGACGCCTCGTTCGCCGACGCGGTGCGCGCCCTCGGGGTGACCGACCCGCTGCTCGACGAGGGCATCGCGGAGCTGGTCGGGGTCGTGGAGACCGCCGCGGCGCACTCGCCCGGTCTCTGCGTCGCCGACCTGCGGATCGCCCGCGGCCTGGACTACTACACCGGCACGGTCTACGAGACGCAGATGATCGGCTACGAGCGGTTCGGCTCGGTCTGCTCCGGTGGCCGGTACGACAACCTGGCGAGTTCCGGCGCCACCCGCTTCCCGGGGGTGGGCATCTCGATCGGGGTGACCCGGCTGCTCGGCCTGCTCTTCGGCGCGGGCGCGCTGTCGGTGTCCCGGGACGTGCCGACCTGCGTGCTGGTCGCGGTGACCGCCGAGGAGGAGCGGGCGGCCAGCAACCGGGTGGCCGAGGCGCTGCGCTCCCGGGGCATCCCGACCGAGGTGTCGCCGAGCGCGGCCAAGTTCGGCAAGCAGATCCGGTACGCCGAGCGGCGCGGGATCCCGTACGTCTGGTTCCCCGGCGCCGAGGGCGACGAGGTGAAGGACATCCGCTCGGGCGAGCAGGTGGCCGCCGCGGCGGGGGAGTGGACGCCGCCCCGGGCCGACCTCAAACCGCTGGTCGGACCCGCGACCGCTGGCGCCTGACGACGATTGGACCTACGGTGGCGTAAGTTACGCCACCGTAGGGAGATCGCCGTGACCGTGCTCAGCCAGACCGCCCTGCTCCTCGAACTCGAACCCGTGGTCGAGAAGAACCTCGACCGGCACCTGTCGCTGGCCAAGGAGTGGTTCCCGCACGAGTACGTGCCGTGGAGCGAGGGGCGGACCTTCGACGGCCCGCTCGGCGGCGAGCCGTGGGCGGAGGGCGACTCGACCATCCCCGAGGTGGCCCGGACCGCGCTGATCGTCAACCTGCTCACCGAGGACAACCTGCCCTCGTACCACCACGAAATCGCCACGCTGTTCGGGCGGGACGGCGCGTGGGGGACCTGGGTGCACCGGTGGACCGCCGAGGAGGGGCGGCACGGCACGGCGATCCGCGACTACCTGACGGTGACCCGGGCGGTCGACCCGGTGGCCCTGGAGCGGGCCCGGATGACGCACATGTCGGCGGGCTACGTGAACACCCACGACGACGAGGTGCTGCACTCGCTGGCGTACGTCTCGTTCCAGGAGCTGGCCACCCGGATCTCGCACCGCAACACCGGCCGGGCGACCGGCGACCCGGCCTGCGAGGCGCTGCTGTCCCGGGTGGCCGCCGACGAGAACCTGCACATGGTCTTCTACCGCAACCTGCTCGGGGCGGCCATCGAGCTGGCACCGAGCCAGGCCATGCGGGCCGTGGCCGACGTGTTGGCCGACTTCCAGATGCCGGGCGTGGGCATCGACGGCTTCGCCCGCAAGTCGGTGGCGATCGCCCTGGCCGGCATCTACGACCTGCGGCAGCACCGGGACGAGGTGGTGGTGCCGGTGCTGCGCCAGTGGAACCTGTTCGAGGCGACCGGCCTGGACGCCGACGGCGAGGCCGCCCGCGACCAGATCGCCGCCCAGTTGGAGAGCCTGGAGACCCAGGCGGCCCGGTTCGAGGAGAAGCGCGCGGCCCGCGCCGCCCGCCTCGCCGCGGCGCGCTGAGCGCAGGCTCCGGGCGCGGCCGCCGGCGGCTCTCGGGACGGCGGCCGGCGCGCGGAGCGGCTCTCGCGCTCCACGCCGGCCCCGGTCAGGCCGGCTGGTCGAGGGGGAAGAGCAGGCAGCTCGACGTGGCGTGGGCGATCAGCCGGTCCCGCCCGTCGGTAAGCCGGGCCTCGGCCAGGGCGGTGCGGCGGCCCCGCTGGAGCACGGTGCCCTCGCAGCGCAGGGTGCCGCTCGCGACGGTGACGGGGCGGAGGAACTTCACGTTCAGGTCCAGCGAGGTGTAGCCGACGCCGGCCGGCAGGGTGGTGTGCACGGCGCACGCGGCGGCGGTGTCCAGCAGCGTGGAGAGGACGCCGCCGTGCACGGTGCCGAGCGGGTTGTAGTGGAACTCCTGCGGCACCAGCTCGACCGCGACGCGGCCCTCGTCGGCCTCCATCCGGGCCATGTCGATGAGGTGCATGACCGGCGGCGCGGCCAGCTCCCCGGCGATCATCGCGCGGAGCAGCTCCAGGCCGCCGCGCCGGCCGATGTGGGCGGCCCCGGCGACCGGGTCGGACCAGGTGAAGGTGCGGCTGCGCTCCTGCGTCTGTGTCATGGACTCAGCCTCGCAGCGCGTTGCTGAGTCTGTCAATCAGACCTAGCCTGGTCGGCATGAGACCCGCGGCACTGGACTGGTCGGTGGAGAACTGCACGATCGCCCGCGCCATGGAGATCCTCGGCGAGCGGTGGACCCTGGTCGTGCTCCGGGAGGTCTTCAACGGCGTGCGCCGCTTCGACGACATGCGGGTGCGCACCGGCATCCCCCGGCAGGTGCTCACCAACCGGCTGGCCATGCTGGTCGAGCAGGGCGTGCTGCGCCGGGAGCCGTACCGGGAGCCGGGCAGCCGGCTGCGGCACGAGTACCGGCTCACCGACAAGGGCCTCGACCTCTGGCCGGTGCTGGTGGCGGTGCTCGGCTGGGGCGACCGCTACCTGGCCGATCCGGACGGCTCGCCGCTGGCCGTGGCCCACCGCGACTGCGGCGCCGAGGTGCGGGTGGCGCTGCGCTGCGCCGAGGGCCACGAGGTGGCCGACCCGCGCGACGTGCTGCCGCGACCCGGCCCGGGGGCCCGCCGCCGGGCCTGAGCGTACCGGCCGGCTCTGACAGCCGATGTCGATGATGTTGCTTCGCGGTTACATCGCACAGCCCTGCGAATTCGGGCAAAGCCATGTCTTGCTTACGATCTTAAATATGTGAATACTTTGGTGACCCGGCCGGTTTCCCCAGGTCGGCCGGGTTGTCCCCGGGCACGTCCGCATGACAGTGCCCGTCACCCCCATCCGGAGGTTGTTACATGCGACCCACGAGGTCCACGCTCCGCCGCGCCATGGTCGTCGCGGTGGCCGGCACCCTGGTCACCGGATCACTGCTCGGCGCTCCCGCCCAGGCGGCCCCCGCCTCGCCCGCCTCGCCCGACGCCGCCGCCGCCCTCGCCACGAAGCTCGGTGACCGCGCCGCCGGCGCGTACGCCGACAGCAGCGGCAAGATGGTCGTCGCGGTGACCGACGCCGCGGCCGCCCGCCAGGTCCGCGCCGCCGGCGCCACGCCGAAGCTCGTCACCCGGGGCGCCGACAAGCTCCGTTCCGCCACCGCGGAGCTGGAGAGGTCCGCCAAGATCCCGGGCACCGCCTGGTGGACCGACGCCGTCACCAACCAGGTCGTCGTCTCCGTCGACAGCACCGTCACCGGCGCCAAGCTGGAGCGGGTCAAGGCCGCGGCCGCGCGTACCGGCGGCACGGTCCGGATCGAGGCCGAGGCCGGCGTGCTCAGCACCCGGATCTCCGGCGGCCAGGCCATCTACACCGGTGGCTACCGCTGCTCGCTGGGCTTCAACGTGCGCAGCGGCTCGACCTACTACTTCCTGACCGCCGGTCACTGCACCAACCTGGGCTCGACCTGGTACTCGAACTCCGGCCAGACCAGCGTGCTGGGCACCCGTACCGGCACCAGCTTCCCGGGCAACGACTACGGCATCGTGCGGCACAGCAACTCGGCCAACGCGACCGGCAACGTGTACCTCTACAACGGCACCTACCAGGACATCACCACGGCCGGCAACGCCTACGTCGGCCAGTCGGTCCGCCGCTCCGGCAGCACCACCGGCGTGCGCAGCGGCTCGGTGACCGCCTTGAACGCCACCGTCAACTACGCCGAGGGCAGCGTCTCCGGCCTGATCCGCACCACCGTCTGCGCCGAGGGCGGCGACAGTGGCGGCTCGCTCTTCGCCGGCAGCACCGCGCTGGGCCTCACCTCCGGTGGCAGCGGCAACTGCTCCTCCGGCGGCACCACCTACTTCCAGCCGGTCACCGAGGTGCTGAGCCGCTACGGCGTCAGCGTCTTCTGACCGATCGCACGTGAACGGGCCGCCGGGCGACCGGCGGCCCGTCCGCGTGCGGATCACCGGACCGGGCGCCGCCGGGACTCCTTCGCCACCGGCGGGTCGGGGCGCCGCGCCGACCAGTTGCGGTGGGCCCGGCGGGCGGAGAGGACCGCGGCCAGCGGCCAGAGCGCGACGGCCAGCGCGGCCACCCGCTCGGCCAGCCCGGTCCGCGAGCCGCCGGTCACCTCGACGACGAACCAGCCGAAGAGGACCAGCAGCAGCGCGGTCGCGGCCAGCGCCACCGGCCGGCGGAACGCCCACGGCGGCGTGCCGGCGGGCGCGGCCGCCACACCACGCCGGACGGCCCGGGGCAGCCGCAACGCCGACCCGGCCGGCCAGAGCGACAGGGCCAGCACCGCTACCGTCGCCACCGTCCCGTGCGCCGGCGATCCGCCGACCTGCGGCCGGGGGAAGGCGATCAGCGCGATGGTGGCCGTCCCCCCGAGCGCGAGCAGGAACCGGCTGGGCAGCCCGGCCGCGTGCAGGACCAGTGCCGTGCCCACGTAGCAGCAGCCGAGCAGCACCAGGCAGGCCGCCATCAGCCACGAGTCGGTCGCGCCCTCGCCGGCCAGCTCGCTGATGCTGTCCCGGACCGGGTCGTAGCCCGGCGGCTGCCGGGCCCCGGCCACCGTCCAACCCGCCACCAGCAGGACCGGCGCCGCCGCCGCCGTGGCCACGGCCCAGCTCGGTACGGCACGCACCCGGCCACGGTAACCGCCGCGACCGGCCCCGGCCCGGGGTTCGCGGCGGCCCGTCCCGCCGGGTGCCGGGGAGCCGGCCCGCCCGTCCTGACAGAATGCGGGAAGCAGACGTGGACCAGATGAGGAGACGCAAGCCGTGATCCGTACCCACAATGCCGGAAGCCTGCGCGCCGCGGACGCCGGCTCGACGGTGACGCTCGCCGGGTGGGTGGCCCGCCGGCGCGACCACGGCGGTGTCATCTTCGTCGACCTGCGCGACGCCTCCGGCGTCGTGCAGGTGGTGTTCCGCGAGGAGGACGCGCACGCGCTGCGCAACGAGTTCTGCGTCAAGGTGACCGGCGAGGTGACCCGCCGCCCCGAGGGCAACGAGAACCCGGACCTGCCCACCGGCGAGGTCGAGGTGACCGCGACCGCGCTGGAGGTGCTCTCCGAGGCCGCGCCGCTGCCGCTGCCCGTCGACGACCAGATCGAGGCCGGCGACGACATCCGGCTCAAGTACCGCTACCTCGACCTGCGCCGCGGTGGCCCGGCGAAGGCCATGCGGCTGCGCTCGCGGGCCAACCAGCTGGCCCGCGCGGTGCTGCACGAGCGGGACTTCCTGGAGATCGAGACCCCGACGCTGACCCGCTCCACCCCGGAGGGCGCCCGCGACTTCCTGGTCCCGGTCCGCCTCCAGCCCGGCAGCTGGTACGCGCTGCCGCAGTCGCCGCAGCTGTTCAAGCAGCTGCTCATGGTCGGCGGCATGGAGCGCTACTACCAGATCGCCCGCTGCTACCGCGACGAGGACTTCCGCGCCGACCGGCAGCCGGAGTTCACCCAGCTCGACATCGAGATGTCCTTCGTCACCGAGGACGACGTGATCGACCTCGGCGAGGCGATCGTGGCGAAGCTCTGGTCCGACCTGGCCGGCTACGAGATCCCCCGGCCGATCCCGCGGATCACCTGGCACGACGCCATGTCCCGGTACGGCTCGGACAAGCCGGACCTGCGCTACGGCGTCGAGCTGACCGAGCTGACCGACTACCTGCGCGGCACCGAGTTCCGGGTGTTCGCCGGCGCGATCGACGCGGGCGGCTACGTGGGCGCCGTGGTCATGCCGGGCGGGGCGAGCCAGACCCGCAAGGAGCTGGACGGCTGGCAGGACTGGGCCAAGGCGCGCGGCGCGCGGGGCCTCGCGTACGTGGTGCTCGACGCGGAGACCGGCGAGGCGCGCGGCCCGGTGGCCAAGAACCTCTCCGAGGCGCATCTGGCCGGCCTGGCCGACGCGGTCGGCGCGAAGCCCGGCGACGCCGTCTTCTTCGCCGCCGGCACCGACGCCCGGGAGGCGCAGGAGCTGCTCGGCGCCGCCCGGATCGAGATCGCCAAGCGGGCCAAGCTGGTCGACGAGAGCGCCTGGGCCTTCTGCTGGGTCGTGGACGCGCCCATGTTCGAGAAGACGGACGAGGGCGGCTGGACCGCCGTGCACCACCCGTTCACCTCGCCGAACGCCGACTGGGTGGACCGGTTCGAGGAGGCTCCGGACCGGGCGCTGGCCTACGCGTACGACATCGTCTGCAACGGCAACGAGATCGGCGGCGGCTCGATCCGTATCCACCGCGGCGACGTGCAGCAGCGGGTGTTCGACCTGCTCGGCATCACCGCCGACGAGGCACAGGACAAGTTCGGCTTCCTGCTGGAGGCGTTCAAGTACGGCGCGCCGCCGCACGGCGGCATCGCGTTCGGCTGGGACCGGGTCTGCATGCTGCTGGCCGGCGCGGACTCGATCCGCGAGGTCATCGCCTTCCCGAAGACCCGCGGCGGCTTCGACCCGCTGACCGGCGCGCCGACGCCGATCACCGGCCAGCAGCGCGCCGAGGCCGGCATCGACGCCAAGCCGAAGGCGCCCACCGGCCCGCGCGCCGGCACCGCCGGCCCGGCCGCCCCGGTGGCCGACCCGACCTGACCCACCGCTCCCTCGCCGCCGATCATGAGGTTGGCCGTGGCCGCTCCGGCGTGTCGCGCCGCTTACCTCATGATCGGCGTGTGTGAGGGGTGGGTGGGTCGAGCTGGAGTCAGGCTGGCCGGCGTGCGGCGTGGGTGCGGATGAGTTCCTCGACACCGCGGCGGAAGGTCTCCGAGATCAGCGCGGGGTCGAAGAGGCAGCCGGCTGCCATGGCGCCGTCGCGGAGCATGACGAAATGCCGCGCGGCGGCCTCGGCCTCGGTCTCGTCAATGCTCGCCAGCAGGGTGTTGATCGTGTCGAGGAACCACTGCCGGTGCGCGAGGACGGCCTGGTGCACGGGGTGGTCGGGGTCGGGATACTCCGCCACGGCGTTCAGGAAGGCGCAGCCGCGGAAGCCGGCGGACTGGATGTCCCCGGCGATCGACTCCGCGACGGCCCGGAGGGCGTCGGGCGCCGGAAGGGCGGCGGCGGAGGCCGCGTCCACCTGGTCACGGATGGCTTGATCCGCCGCCTGCAGATACGCGAGGACGAGGTCCTCCTTGCCCGGGAAGTGCCGGTAGAACGTGGCCCGGGTCACTTTCGCCTCGGCGATGATCCGGTCGACACCCACCGAGTGGATTCCCTCGCCGTAGAAAACCCTGGTCGCGGTGGCGAGGAGCCGCTGTCGCGCCTCGGACGGCCGGACGCCGGATTCGCTGCGTGCCATGAGGCCCACGATAACGAACAGAACGTTCGGTCACTACTTCCGACCGGGCGGGTGGGTAGAACGTTCGGTCTTGACGATGCGGCGCATGGCCGCTACCTTGACAACAAGACAGAACGTTCGTTCTACCTGGTGACGCTCCGGTCGCACGCCCCTGCTGGACGCGGCCCCCCTCGGGCGCCACCGAAAGGATCACCATGACCACCGTTGCCGCACCCCGCACCTCGACGACGGCGTCCGCCTTGCGGCGGCTGTACTTCGTCCGCTTCGCCTTCGCCATCGTCTGGGCCGGCGTGACGTTTGCGATCGCCGGAGACCTCACCCCACTCGCCGTCACACTCTTCGTGGTCTACCCGCTGTTCGATGTGGCCGCCGCCGTCATCGACGCCCGCGCGTCGCGCGCCACCGGATCGCCCACCCTGCTCTACGTGAACATCGCGGTCAGCCTGCTCGCCGCGATCGGCCTGGCCGTCGCCGGCACCTCCGGTGTCCCGGCGATGCTGCAGGTCTGGGGTGCCTGGGCGATCGTGGCCGGGCTGGTGCAGCTGCTCGTGGGGGTGACCCGCCGCAGCCTGGGCGGCCAGTGGCCGATGATCATCAGCGGTGGCCTCTCCGTGCTCGCCGGCGGCTCGTTCGTCGCGGCCGCCGCCGCGGACAACCCGGCGCTGGCCAACGCGATCGGCTACGCCATCCCCGGCGCCATCTTCTTCCTCATCTCGGCCGTCCGCCTCGGCCGCGCCGCGAAGGCGAACTGACCTGGAGAACCCGGGTACGACGTGGTCGTCGACGGCGCGGGGCCGGTGGGCTGGCGGCGGTCTTGTGCAGACCGGTGAGACTCGGGGAGTGCGAGAGAACCATCGCCACCGGCCGGTCACGTCGCTCGCTAGCCGGAGGCTGCGTCGTCTGATGCGGCAGCGTCGCTCGCACGGGCGGCCGCGTTATCCGACCGCTGACGGCGGGTCACGCCTCGGGGTCGCGATCGCCGGATGCCTCCCGCGTGATCGGCGAGGCGGAAGGCTCCAGCGGCCGTCCCCGACTGCGCAGCGCGTCGAGCAGCGCGACCAGGGCCAGCACTCCGGCCACCACGCTCAGCCCGACCATCGGTGTCCAGCGGGCCAACGCCGGCGTGAGCAGCAGCAGGGCCACCAAGCCGCTCACCCGGGACAGGGAAACCCGGCCGAAGATCTCGTACTCCAGCAGCGTACGGGCGACGAGGAAGAGCACCGGGCCGCCCACCACGAACAGGAGCCAACTGGGCCGCGACGGCCCGTACGGGTGATCGATCACCAACTCGTAGCCGACCGCGGTGACGAGCACGCTGAGCACGATCAGCAAATGCGTCCGTTCCGACACCGTGCCCAGCCGGCCGGGCATACCCGCCCGACCCAGCGCCTCGGTCAGCAGCAGACCGGCGCGGTGGTAGTAGATCCGCCAAATCAGCGCGCTGGTGGCGAACGCGACCCCGAAGGCCGCTGCCCGCACCGAGGAGTAGTCCGTGCCGCTGAAAACCAGGCCGATGACCAGGATCGTCTCACCGAGTGCGACGAGGAACATCTGCTGGTGACGATCGGCAAGATGCGTCCCGGCGATCCGCCAGCGGCGCACCGCTGAGGCCCCGAGCCGCGGCAGCGGCCAGCCCAGGACCCAGGCGAGGTAGTCGACGGTGAGGGCGGCAGCCCACAGCGGCAGGCGAAGTGGGTCCGGGCCCAGCGCGCCGACCAGCCAGAGCGGCGCGCTCGCCGCAGCCCAGGCGGCAAGCCGGAACGGCACCAGTCGTCGCGGATGGCCACGCAGCGCGGCGGCGATCACCAGCGGCCGCACCAACATCACCATCAGGTATGCGGCCGCGAACGGCAGCGCTCGCTCCTCCATGGCTCGTGGCAACGTCACGGCCATGACCAGGCCGGCGAGCATGGTGCCGACCACGACGGCCTGGATGATCGACCGCTCTGGTTCGTAGCGACTGGTGATCCAGGTGGTGTGCGACCAGATCAGCCACAGCGCCAGGAAGAGCAGCAGGGTACGGCCGAGCCCTGCGACGAGCGCCCAGCCGGTGTCACCGCTCAGGTCGACGAATCGTTGCGTGACCCGGGTGAGGGCCACGACGAAGGCCAGGTCGAAGAAGAGCTCCAGGAACGTGGCGCGGCCCGAACTCGTGGGAGGGCGCAGCAGGTCGGCACCGCGTCCCGCCGCCATCATCCGCCTCCGTCCACCACTCGTCGCACAAACGAGCCAGCCGCCGGAGACGTTGCGTCAGCCTTCGACGGTGACCCCTCACCCCGCCGCGGTGACACGTGGCGAAACCGGAACTCCAGCCGGGGCACCGAGCCGGCTGGGGCGGTGCCCGTTCACCGCGTCATGATGACGCGGGCTTTCGACGGCTGGAGGACGGGATGAACCTGCTCGTGGTGGGGGCCAGCGGCTTCCTCGGCGCCGAGGTGTGCCGGCAGGCGGTCGCCGCCGGGCACCGGGTGACCGGCACGTACCACTCGGCCGCCGTCGCGGTGCCGGGCGTCGCGCCGCGCCGGCTCGACGTCACCGACCGGGCCGCCGTGCGCGCGCTGCTGACCGGGGTACGTCCCGACGCCGTCGTGGCCACCCCCTACCGGTACGACGACTGGCGGGTCACCGCGGACGGGGCGGCCCACATCGCGTGCGCCGCCGCCGAGGTGGGGGCGCGGCTGGTGCACCTGTCCAGCGATGCGCTGCACGCCGGCCGGCCGACGCCGTACGCCGACGACGACGTGCCCACGCCGCTGCACCCGTACGGGGCGGCGAAGGCGGCCGCCGAGACGGCGGTACGCGCGCTCGATCCGGGCGCGGTGCTGGTGCGGACCTCGTTGATCGTGGGGGAGGGGAGCAAGCAGATCCAGCTCTGCCGGGACGCTCTGGCCGGCCGGGCCGTCCTCTTCACCGACGAGGCCCGTTGCCCCGTGCACGTGACCGACCTGGCCGCGGCGGTGCTCGAACTGGTGCCCACCGACCTGGCCGGCCCGCTCAACGTGGCCGGTCCGGAGGCGGTCAGCCGCGCCGAGATGGGGCTGCTGGTGGCCCGGCACGAGGGCCTCGACCCGGCGGGCCTGAAGACGGCGACGATCGCCGAGGCCGGCCTGCACCGTCCCGCCCAGGTGCGCCTCGACTCGTCGCGGGCGGCCGGCCTGGTGCGTACCCGGCTGCGTGGCATCAGCGAGGTGCTGGCCTGAGCCCGGTGCTGGCCTGAGCCTTCCCATGCACAACTTCTATGCAAAACTCTTGTGCATAGAAGTTGTGCACAGATATTGTGCACGGCATGGAGAACGAGGGGTCGCGTCCCGAGCCGCGCGAGGTGCGGCTGGACCATCGACAGGTGCGGGTGCTGGCCCACCCGCTGCGGATGCGCCTGCTCGGCGCGCTGCGGGTGAAGGGCCCGTCCACCGCCACGGCGCTCGCCGAGATCCTCGGCACCAACACCGGCGCCACCAGCTACCACCTGCGCCAGCTCGCCGAGGTGGGGCTGGTCGTGGAGGACCCCGAGCGGGGCACCGGCCGGCAGCGCTGGTGGCAGGCCGCGCACGACGTCACCAACTGGGAGCCGACCGACTTCGACGGCGACCCGGACGCCCGCGCCGCGATTGACTGGATACAGGGCGACCAGGTGCGTCTCCTGGCGCATCACGCGGAGCAGTGGTTCGCCACCCAGCACGAGTGGGCGCCGGCCTGGCGGGACGCCTTCGGCATGAGCGACATCTTCATGACCGTCCCGGCCTCCCGGCTCGAGGCGATCACCGCCGAGGTCTGGGCGCTGCTCGAACGCCACCGCGCCGAGGCCGACCCGGCCGAGCCCGGCGCCGAGCCGGTCCAGATCTACCTCGCCACCTACCCGCTGCCGAAGGAGTTCCGGTGACCGCGCTGTCCGTACGCCAGGTCCGGTTCCGCTACCTCACCCTCTACGGCCTGCGCTGGCTGCCCACCGGCCTGCTCACCCCGGTGATGATCCTGCTCATGCAGGAACGCGGCCTGTCGCTGTCCCAGATCGGCCTGGTGGCCACCGCCCAGGGCCTCGTCGTGCTGGCGCTGGAGCTGCCCACCGGTGGTCTCGCCGACGCGCTCGGCCGCAAGCCGGTGCTGGTCGTCGCCTGGGCGGTCTGCCTGGTCTCGCTGGTGCTCTTCGTGGTGGCCGACTCGTTCTGGATGTTCTTCCTGGTCTGGGCGTTGCAGGGCGTCTACCGGGCGCTCGACAGCGGCCCGCTGGAGTCCTGGTACGTCGACGCCACCCTGGCCGCCGACCCGAAGGCCGAGTACGAGCGCGGCCTGGGCTGGGCCGGCACCGTCATCGGCGTCGCCATCGGCGCGGGCGCGCTGCTCGGTGGCGGCCTGGTCGCGCTCGGGCCGGTCGGGCCGCTCAGCGCGCTGACCCTGCCCGTGCTGGTGGCCATCGCCCTCCAGGTGGCCGCGCTGGTCGCGCTCACCGCGCTGCTGGTCGAGCACCGGCACGCCCAGGGCGCCGCCGCGGTCCGCGCCTCGGTGGCCGAGGCGCCCCGGATGGTCGGCCAGGCCGTCGGCCTGCTGCGCCGCAACCGGGTCCTGCTCGCGCTGGTCGCCGTCGAGCTGTTCTGGGGCTTCGGCATGATCACCTTCGAGTCGCTGCTGCCCGTGCGCCTCGCCGAGGTGGTCGGCGGCGCCGACCGGGCCGCCGCGCTGCTCGGCCCGGCCAGTTCGGCGGCCTGGCTGGCCAACGCGGCCGGCGCCGCGCTGACCCCGCTGCTGCTGCGCCGCCTCGGCGCCGCGCCCGCCGCCGCGCTCATGCGGGTGCTCCAGGGCGTCACCGTGGTCGGGATGGGCCTGCTCGCCGGCCCGGTCGGCGTGCTCATCGCCTACCTGGCCTGCTACACCGTGCACGGCGCGTCGAACCCCCTGCACATGGGGCTGCTGCACCGGCAGGTCGACGGCCCGTACCGGACCAGCGTGCTCTCGCTGAACTCGATGATGGGCCAGCCGGCCGGCGCGCTCGGCGCGGTGGTGCTCACGGCCGTGGCCGACGCCACCAGCATCACCGTCGCCATGCTGGTCGGCGGCGTGGTGCTCGCCGTGGCCGCCCCGCTCTACCTGCCCGCCTGGCGGGCCGGCCGCCGGACGCCCGGCCCGGTGGCGGAGTCCGACCGGGGCGAGCACGGTCCCGGTGAGTCGGCCGCCGGCCCGGGCCATCCCGGCCCGGCGCTCGACCCGGCCGGCCCGGTCGACCCGGTCCTGGCCGCCGTCTCCGCGCCCGCTCGGTCGGACTGAGCGCCCCGTGCCCGGCCCCGCCGCTTCGGCCCGACCTCGCCAGGTCGGCGAGCTGGCGGGGCCGGGGCGGTGGGTGAGCCGCCGACTCGGCGAGGTGGCCGGGCCAGGTTGACGGGGAAGCCGCAGTGGGAGGTGGCCGTGATCGGCGGGTCAGCCCAGGTGGACCGAGGTACGGGGCTCGGTGCCGGTGTAGCCGAGCCGGCGGTAGAGCCGGACCGCCCCGACGTTGGCGGTGTAGACGCCGAGCGCCACGTGGTCGTACCGGGCCAGCAGGGCGCGGGTCATCCCGGCGGTGAGGGCCGCGCCGAGCCCGCGGCCCCGGTGGCCGGGCGCCACGGTCAGCCCGGCCAGGAAACCGACGTCGCCCCGGCTGCGGTCGGCGCCGCACGCCACCAGCCGGTCGCCGTCCCGGATGCCGTACCAGTCGACGATGCGCGGGTCGCCCGGGCGGGACGTCGTGCTCGGAAAGGCCTCCTCGATCAGCGCGGCCAGCGCGGGGTGGTCGGCCTCGGTGAGGCGGACCACGCGCCCCTCCTCCGGCTGCTCCGGCGGGGCGGCGGTGGTCCAGAGGAAGTCCCACTCGTCGAGCCGGGCCACGGCGACCCGGCCGGCCACCTCCGCCGGGTCGGTCCGGGGCAGGTGCAGCCACTGGCCGGCGTGCAGCGTCCCGCCCGCCACCAGACCTGCGAAGACGTCCAGCGCCGGCCCGGCCGCCCCGAGCGCGCCCCCGGCCGGCCCGTGCTCCGGCGGGAGCAGCCAGCCCACCGCGCCGTCCCGGCGCCAGCCCCGCGCCTCCCGGTCGCGCCAGAGGGCGTGCCGGGCGTACGGGTGGTGGCCGGTGGCGGCGAGCAGGGTGTCCCGCCCCGACAGGACCTCCTCGGCAGTGATCATGCGGCCAGCCTACGAGAGGAGAACTCATGACCCCCCTCCACTCCGTACGACCGGTGCGCCTGCCCGGCCCGCGCTGCGTGCTGCGGGAATGGGCCGACGACGACGTGCCGGCGCTGCACGCGCTGCTGACCGAGCCACGGGTGTGCGACCGGATGCTGGACGAGCGGGCCCCCACCCGGGACGAGGTTCACGCCGCCCTGTCCACCTGGCGGGAGGCGGCGGTCGGCGAGCCGCGGCCCGCGTACCGGCTGGCCGCCGTCGAGCCGGCCCACGACGACACCGGGTCGGCAGGTCGGGCGCCGCTGCTCGGGCTGGGCACCCTCACCGTGGAGAGCGTGGCGCACCGGCGGGGCGAGATCGGCTACGTGGTGCACCCCGACCACTGGGGCCGGGGGCTCGGCACGGAGATCGCCGGCCTGCTGCTCGACCTGGCGTTCGGGCCGGTGGGGTTGCACCGGGTGGAGGCGACGACCCGGCCGGACCACGCCGCCTCGCGGCGGGTGCTGGAGAAGGCCGGCATGCGATGCGAGGGGATCAGCAGGGACCACCTGCTGGTTCGGGGCTCCTGGTGGGACTCCGTCCGGTACGCGATCCTCGCCACCGACCGCTGACGCGAAACCGCCGCCCGCCGACGGGGCGTTCCATGGTGGAGATTGACGAACAGACCGATCGGGTACATCCGTGGCCGACCTACTGGGACCCCCCCCACCGGAGGAACGACCATGCTCGCCATTCTCGCGGCCATCGTGTTCGGCTTCGCCCTGTTGATCGACTTCCTGGACACGAACCTCGGCGCGCCCGACCTGTTCAACACCCACACCCTCATGCTCATCGGCTTCCTGCTGCTCTCCCTCTACCTGGCCGGGGTCGGCTCCGGCACCCGGGGCGGGGGCGGCGGCCGCTGGTACCGGGGCCGGCGTCCGGGTCGCGGCTGACCGGAAACGACCATCCCGGGCCGGGCGGCGGCGCGATTCCAGCGTCGTCGGCCCGGCCCGGTACTGTTCTCGTGATGGAATCCGACGCCCTCTTCACCCTCGGCGAACCCGCCGGAGCGCCCAGCGCCCCCGCGGGTTCCGGCGGCGTCGACGGGTTCACCGCCGCCGCGACGGATTCGCCGCTGCCCGTCCGGATGCGGCCGGCCAGCATCGACGAGCTGGTCGGTCAGGACCACCTGCTCGCGCCCGGCGCCCCGCTGCGCCAGCTCGTCGAGGCCGCGGCACCGATGTCGGTGATCCTCTGGGGGCCGCCCGGCAGCGGCAAGACCACCATCGCGCACCTGGTGGCCCGGGCCACCGATCGCCGCTTCGTCGCCATGTCGGCGCTGACCGCCGGGGTGAAGGACGTCCGCGCGGTCATCGAGACCGCCCGCCGGCAGCGCCGCGCCGGGGGCCCGCCGACCGTGCTCTTCATCGACGAGGTGCACCGGTTCAGCAAGACCCAGCAGGACTCGCTGCTCGCCGCCGTCGAGGACCGCACGGTCACCCTGCTCGCGGCGACCACCGAGAACCCGTACTTCTCGGTCATCTCACCGCTGCTCTCCCGCTGCGTGCTGCTGACCCTCCAGCCGCTGGACGACGACGCCGTACGCGGCCTGCTGCGCCGCGCGGTCGCCGACGAGCGCGGGCTGGGTGGCGCGCTCACCCTGGCGACCGACGCCGAGGACCACCTCGTCCGCCTCGCCGGCGGTGACGTGCGCAAGGCGCTCACCGCGCTGGAGGCGGCGGCGGCCACCGCGACCGCGCGCGGCGTCGACCGGATCGACCTCGCCGTCGCCGAGCAGGCGGTCGACGTGGCGGCCGTCCGCTACGACCGCGACGGCGACGCCCACTACGACGTGACCAGCGCGTTCATCAAGAGCATGCGCGGCTCGGACGTGGACGCCGCGCTGCACTGGCTGGCCCGGATGCTGGTCGCCGGCGAGGACGCCCGGTTCATCGCCCGGCGCATGGTGATCTTCGCCAGCGAGGACGTCGGCATGGCCGATCCCACGGCGCTGACCGTCGCGACCGCCGCCGCGCACGCCGTCGAATACGTCGGCCTGCCCGAGGCCCAGCTCAACCTGGCCCAGGCGGTCATCCACCTGGCCACCGCCCCGAAGTCCAACTCGGCCACCACCGCCATCGGCGCGGCCATCGCCGACGTACGCGCCGGTCGCGGCGGGGCGGTGCCGCGCGGGCTGCGCGACTCCCACTACGCCGGCGCTCGGGGCCTCGGGCACGGTGCCGGCTACCGCTACCCGCACGACGACCACCGTGGGGTAGTCACCCAGCAGTACGTTCCGGACGACCTCGTCGGGACCGACTACTACCAACCCAGCGGGCACGGCGCGGAGCGGGCGGTGGCCACCCGGCTGCCGTTGCTGCGCCGGATCGTGCGCGGGCTGCCCGCGCCGCCGGCGCGGGTCGAGGCGGCGGTGAGCGGCGGCCGCCCGGCGGACGCCGCGCGGGCCGACGGCGCGAACGAGGGCGGCAGCGACGCCGTGGGGGAGGGTCAGCAGTGATGGCGCGTGGTCCGGAGCAGCCGACGGACGGCCCCGACGAGCGGCGGGACCCGCGCGCCAAGGGCCGCCGGTGGGGGCGCGGCAAGGCCGACGCGGAGCCCGCCGAGGCGACCGCCGGCGAGGAGTTCGGCTGGATCGACGACCTGCGGACGGCCAAGCAGCAGCGCAACGACCTGGGCCCGGGCGGGGAAGCGCCCGGCGCCGTGCCGCCCGCCGCTCCGGGTCCCCGGCCCGGTCCGCCCGCGCCGGAACCGCCCGGGGCGGCCCGCCCGGGCGCGGTGCCACCGCCCGCGCCCGCCCGGCCCGGGCCGCAGACCCCGCCGGCCCGCCGTGCCCCCGAGGCCGGACCGGCTGGCCCCGTCGACGGCCCCTGGCCCGGCGCACCCGAACCGACCCGGCGTCCCGCCGAGCCCACCCGCGCCCCCGGTGAGCCGTCCCGCCCGCCCCGCCGCAACCCCGACGCCCCGGCCGGCCAGCAGCCGCCGGCTCCCGGCCGGGTGAGCGGCCCGCCCGGCCCGCGTGTCGCGCCCCCCGCCGGCCCGGTTCCCGGCCGCGCCGGTCAGGGCGCCGGTCCCGGCCCCGAACGCGGTTACGGTGGCCCGAATCCCGGTCCCGGCTGGCCCGGCCCGGACGGCGCCCGGAACGCGGTTCCGCCCACCCCGCGCGGTCGCCACGGCGCCGAGGCGCCCGCCGGCCCGGCCGGCGGCCCCCGGCCGGGTGGCGTCGACCCGGCGGTGCGACCCGTCTCCGGTGGCGGCCGGCGGGCCCTGCCCGACGGCGCCGAGCCGGGCGTCCGCCCGGTCTCGGGCGCCGGTCGGCGGCCAGCCCCGGAGGGCGGCGTGCCCGCGCCGGGCCGTCGCGGCGTATCCGACCCCGGTCCCGGCGTCCCGCCGGCCGCCGGCGGTGCCCGTCGGGCGGTGCCCGACGGTGCCCCGCCCGCCGCCGGGCGTCGGGCCGCCGCGGGTCCTGCCGATCCCGCGGTCCGGCCCGTCTCCGGTGCCGGCCGGCGGGCCACCGCGGCGCCAGGCCGCGCCGGTGCGCCCTCGGAGTCCGGCCGGGCCGGTGTGCCCTTGGAGTCCGGCCGCGCCGGTGCGCCCTCGGCGCGCGCCGCCGCGCCCGGCGTTAGCCGGCCCACCGATCCGGTGAGCGGCGGGCCGCAGCCGGGCGACCCCGGGCCGGGCCGTGGCCGCGCCCCGCAGCGCCCCGAGCCGTCCACCGCCGGAATGCCCACGATGGACGGTGCCGGCGGTCGGCCCGGTGGCCGCCGGCGCGCCGGGGAACCGGACCACCCGGCGGTGCCGCGCAGCGGAAACGCCCCGCCGGTGCCGGGCGCCGGTCCCGACGCCGACCGTCGACCGGACGGCGCCACCCCGACCCCGCGCCGCGCCCAGGCCGGCGCCGCACCCGGCACCCGGCCCGCTGCCGACGTCCCGCCGCCGACCGGCCGGCGAGCCGGCGCCGTCCCGGCGTCCCCGCCCGGCCGCCGGGCGGCTCCCGACGGGCCGGCGGTCCCGCCGGGTCGCCGGGGCGCTCCCGACGACGTCGCGCCGCCGACCGGCGCGCCCGACATCGCCGCCGTGCCGCGTGGCCGCCGGATCGCTCCCGACGAGGCGGCGATGCCGTCGGGTCGACGGCCCGCCGCCGGTGACCCCGGAACGCCGCCGGGCCGTCGGGGTGCTCCCGACGGCGCGGCCACGGCTCCCGGCCACCGTGCCCCCGGCGACGCCCCGCCCGCGGCCGGCCACCGCGCCGCGCCCGACGCCGGCCACCGTGCCGCGCCCGACGCGCCGGCCGGTCGCCGTGCCGCGCCGGACGCCCCGGCGGGCGGTCACGCCGCGCCCGAGGCCCCGGCCGGCCGCCGCGCCGCCCCTGACGTCCCGACCGGCCGTCGCGCCGCCGCTGACCCGCCGGGCGGACCCGGTGCCACCGGCGGCGCTCCGCCGGCCGCACGGCGTGGGGCCCGTGAGGCCGCGGACGAGTCCCGCCCGTCGCGGCCCGAGCGGCCCGCCGACTGGCTGCGCCAGGCCGGCCGCACCTCGCACAGCGACCCCGCCATGCCGGCGGTCCGCCGCCCGGGCGGCCCTCCGGCGGACGAGCCGACCGCCGCGCGGCGCGGCGGCCCGGCCGCCCCCGACCGTGGCGCGACCGGCCGCGTCGGCGCAGCGGTGCCTCCGCTGAAGCCCGACCAGCCCGGTCCCGCGCGCGGCCCGGCCCGGCCCGGCGGACGCCCGCCCACCGACGACCCCGCCCGCACCGGCGGTTTCCCGGCCGGCGGTGACGCCGCCCGCACCGGCGGTTTCCCGGTCGGCGGTGACCCGGCGCGTACCGGTGGTTTCCCGGCCGGCGGTGACCCGGCGCGCACCGGTGGCTTCGCCGCGGGCGACCCCGCACGGACCGGTGGCTTCCCCGCCGGGGGCGCCCCCGAGCGGACCGGCCCCGACGCCGGCCGTCGCCCCGTGCCGCCGGGACGCCCCGGAGCGGGTCCGGCCGGCGGCGACGCGCGTGGTCCGGCCCGCGGCTCCGCCCGCCCGGACGGCGGCGACCCGACCGGCGACCCGCGCGCCGCGGCCGGTGGCCCCCCGGTGGCCCGGGCGGCCGCCCCGGTGGCCCGCCCCGCGGGGCCGGACGAGCGGCCGGCCGGCCGGGCGAACCCGCTCCCGCCGGAGCCCACCCGGCCCGGAACGAATGGCCCGGGCGCCGTGCCGCAGGGGCCCGGCGCGCCGGCGGTGGCGCGGGCCGCGGCGGCCGTACCCCCCGGGGAACCGGCGGTGGCGCGGGCGGCGGCGGTCGTACCCGCCGGGGAGCCGGCGGTGGCGCGGGCCGCGGCCGTCGTACCCCCGGCAGAGCCGGCGCGGCCGGGCGATGGCGCCGGACCGGCGCTGCGTCGGGCCGAGGCCGGGCCGGCGGACGCCGACGACGCGGCGGGCGGCCTGCGGGGCGCCCGCTCGGAACTGCGCCGGCAGATGCGCGAGCGGCGGCGGCTGCGGATGGGCATCCTCGCCCTGGTCAGCGTCGTGCTGCTCGGCGCGTTGCCGCTCTACTTCGGGCTGCGCACGCTGAGCCACGACCCGGTCTTCGACACCCTCGACGCGTTGAACGTGCCGTCCTGGGCGGCGGCGAAGACGGTGGACAACGTCAGCGGCAGCCGGTGGTGCCTCCAGGACTGCCGGCTGCGGGAACGCACCGTCGAGTCGCAGAAGCCCTGGAAGGAGACCGCGCAGGCCTACGAGGCGGCCCTGTCCGGGGACGGCTGGCAGCGGTGGAAGGTGGACCGCTGCCCGGAGCAGAAGGTCAAGGGGAGCTACACCTGCTGGCGCCGGGACGAGCTCACCCTCGACCTCTGGGTGCGCGAGCCCACCTGCGTGCCGCCACCGGTGGCGGGCGAGCCCCCGCCGTCTACGGCGCCCGCGCCCGCAGCGGGTGAGTGCACCGGCTCGTTGGTGTCGGTGAAGGTGCGCAACGCGATCGACGACGAGCGGACCGGACCACAGCCGACCACCGATCCGTCACTCACCGGCGAGGACCCGTACCCGACCCTCACCGACGACCCGCTCGGCGAGTCGGCACCCTCACCGTCGTGAGCCGGTTTCCATCACGGACGGTAGGGTCTGGGGCTGGCGGGCCCGCCCGCGCCCGTTGACCGGTCACGGGTCGGCGCGCGGCGGACCGGGTAGGTACGGTCGCGCGTCCCGGGGCGTCGGGTCCCGGGACACTGCTTGAGGAGGACATGCGCGTGAGTGGTGGAGAGATCGCTGCGCTGATCGCGGCCGGCGCGTTCCTGATGCTGGTGCTCGTGCTGGCGGTGCCGATCCTGCGGCTGCGGCACACCGTCGACGCGACGACCCGCATGATCGCCGACCTGAACGACCGCACCGCGCCGCTGCTCGGTGACGTGAACACCACGGTGAAGAACGTCAACACCGCCCTGGAGCAGGTGCAGACCTCCCTCGACGGTGTCAACCTCCAGCTGGCCAAGGTGGACACCATGACCACCCACGCGCAGAACGTCACCGCCAACGTGGCGAACCTGGCCGCCGTGGTCTCCGCCGCCGCCGCGAACCCGCTGGTCAAGGTCGCGGCGTTCGGCTACGGCGTGCGCAAGGCCGCCGCCGCGCGCCGGCACGCCGAGACCGAGCGCGAGGTGCGCGACACCATCAAGCAGCAGCGCCGGGCCGCCAAGCGCGGCAACCGCTGACCCGGCCGGCTGACAGCGGGAGGATGAGAGCATGAGGCGCTTGTTCTGGCTGGGCATCGGCCTGGCCGTGGGCGTGCTGGTGGTCCGCAAGGCCACCCGGACCGCGCAGGCGTACACGCCGGCGGGCATCGCCAGCGGGCTGTCCGAGTCGGCCGGCGGTCTCGTCGAGTCGGTCCGCAGCTTCGTGGACGACGTCCGGGTCGGGATGGCCGAGCGTGAGCAGGAGATCCACGAGGCCTTCGCCCGCGGCGAGGCGTACGACGACCAGTTCGCCGAGCTGCGGGAGGACCCGCGGATCGGTGACCGAGAGATTTTCCCGGAGGAGCACCAGCGATGAAGACGGCGGAGATCAAGCGGCGGTACCTCGCCCACTTCGAGGCCAACGGCCACGCCGTGGTGCCGTCCGCTCCGCTGCCCGCCATCAGCGACCCGAACCTGCTGTTCGTCAACGCCGGCATGGTGCAGTTCGTCCCCTACTTCCTGGGCCAGCAGACCCCGCCGTACCGGCGGGCGGTCAGCGTGCAGAAGTGCATCCGGACGCCGGACATCGACGAGGTCGGCAAGACCAGCCGGCACGGCACGTTCTTCCAGATGAACGGCAACTTCTCCTTCGGCGACTACTTCAAGGACGGCGCCATCCCGCTGGCCTGGGACCTGGTCACCAAGCCGGTCGAGGCGGGCGGCTTCGGGCTGGACCCGGAGCGGGTCTGGCCGACGGTCTACCTGGACGACGACGAGGCGTACCAGATCTGGCGGTCGGTCGGCGTGCCGGCCGAGCGGATCGTGCGCCGGGGCAAGGCGGACAACTTCTGGTCGATGGGCATCCCCGGCCCGTGCGGCCCCTGCTCCGAGCTGTTCTACGACCGTGGCCCGGAGTACGGGCGCGAGGGCGGGCCGGCGGTCGACGAGGACCGCTACATGGAGTTCTGGAACCTCGTCTTCATGCAGTTCGAGCGGGGGCCGGGCACCGGCAAGGAGGACTACCCGATCCTCGGTGAGCTGCCGGCGAAGAACATCGACACCGGCATGGGCCTGGAGCGGATGGCCTCCATCCTGCAGGGCGTCGACAACCTCTACGAGATCGACGAGGTCCGGCCGATCCTGGCCCGGGCCGCCGAGCTGACCGGCAAGCGCTACGGCGCGCACTCGGGTCACGTGGCCAGCGAGTCGCACCCGGACGACGTGCGCCTGCGGGTGATCGCCGACCACGTGCGCACCGCGCTCATGCTGATCGGCGACGGGGTGACCCCGTCGAACGAGGGCCGTGGCTACGTGCTGCGCCGGATCATGCGCCGGGCCATCCGCGCGGTCCGCCTGCTCGGCTACCAGGACCGGGCGCTGCCCGAGCTGCTGCCGGTGGCCCGGGACTGCATGGCCCCGTCCTACCCGGAGCTGGCCGAGGACTTCGGCCGGATCTCGCAGTACGCGTACGCCGAGGAGGACGCCTTCCTCGCCACGCTGCGGGCGGGCACCACGATCCTGGACACCGCGATCGCGGAGACCAAGTCGGCCGGGCAGGCGTCGATCTCCGGCGACAAGGCGTTCCAGCTGCACGACACGTACGGCTTCCCGATCGACCTGACCCTGGAGATCGCTGCCGAGCAGGGCCTGCAGGTCGACGCCGAGGGCTTCCGCCGGCTGATGGCCGACCAGCGCAGCCGGGCCAAGGCCGACGCCCAGGCACGCAAGACCGGGCACACCGACGTGTCGGCGTACCGGTCGGTGCTCGACGGCGGCGGCGCGGTTGAGTTCACCGGTTACACGGAGCTGACCCGGGAGTCCCGGGTGCGGGCGCTGCTGGCCGGCGGCGCCGAGGTGGCCGCGGCGGTCGAGGGCGACACGATCGAGCTGGTGCTCGACACCACCCCGTTCTACGCCGAGGGCGGCGGCCAGCAGCCCGACCAGGGCCTGATCACGGTCGGTGGCGGCCAGCTCGAGGTCTTCGACGTGCAGCAGCCGGTGCCGGGGTTGATCGTGCACCGGGCCAAGGTGCTCCGTGGCGAGGTGCGCGCCGGCGAGACCGGCTACGCCGAGATCGACGTGTCCCGGCGGCGGGCCATCTCCCGTTCGCACACGGCCACGCACCTGGTGCACCAGACCATGCGCAACTTCCTCGGGGAGTCGGCCACGCAGGCGGGTTCGCTGAACGCGCCGGGCCGGCTCCGGTTCGACTTCAACACCCCGACCGGGGTGGCGCCGAGCGTGCTGCACGACGTGGAGCAGCAGGTCAACGAGGTGCTGCTGGCCGACCTGGAGGTGCACGCCTTCGTCACCTCGCAGGAGGAGGCGCGCCGGATCGGCGCCATGGCCCTGTTCGGCGAGAAGTACGGCGAGCGGGTCCGGGTCGTCGAGGTCGGCGACTACGCCCGCGAGCTGTGCGGCGGCACGCACGTGGCCCGCTCGGCGCAGCTCGGCCTCGTCAAGATCCTCTCTGAGGCGTCGGTGGGTTCCGGCGTGCGCCGGATCGAGGCGCTGGTCGGCATGGACGCCTTCGGCTTCCTGGCCCGCGAGCACCTGCTGGTCTCCCGACTCGCTGAGCTGTTCCGGGTGCCGGGCGAGCAGGTCGCCGACCGGGTGGAGCAGACCGTCACGCAGCTCCGCGACGCGGAGAAGGAGCTGGAGAAGCTCCGCGCCCAGCTGGTGCTCGGCGGGGCCGCGGCCCTGGCGGCGCAGGCGAAGGACGTCCGCGGCGTCGCGTACGTCGGCACCGAGGCGCCCGAGGGCGCGGCCGGCAACGACGTGCGGACCCTGGCCCAGGAGATCCGGGGCCGGATCGACCCGGCCCGCCCGGCCGTGGTCGCGGTGGCCGCCCGGTCGGGCGGCAAGGCGTCGCTGGTGGTGGCCGTGAACCAGGCCGCCCGGGGCCGGGGCCTGACCGCGAAGGACCTGGTGAAGGCGGCCTTCTCCGGCCGGGGCGGCGGCAGCGACGACCTCGCGCAGGGCGGCGGCCTGCCCGCCGCGGAGGCGCCGAACCTGCTGGCGACCGTGGAGAAGGCGATCGCCGACGTCTGATGTGCGCACCGATGGAAGCCAGGGCGGACCGCTCGGTCCGCCCTGGCCCGTACCGGGGGAAAGGTGTCCGGTAGATGGCTGAACTGTCCCGTGGTGTCCGGCTCGGCGTCGACGTCGGCCAGGTCCGGGTCGGGGTGGCCCGCTCCGATCCGCACGGCATCCTGGCCACCCCGCTGGTCACCCTGGCCCGTGACCTGACGACCGGGCCGGACGCGGTGCCCACCGACATCGCCGAGCTGGTCCGGCTGGCCGCCGAGCACGAGGCGGTGGAGATCGTGGTGGGTCTGCCGGTCAACCTCGCCGGAAAGCACGGCCCCGCGGCGGCGAACGTCTCAACGTACGCTGACCGGTTGGCCGATGTAATGGGGCCGATTCCGGTGACGCTGACGGACGAGAGGATGTCGACCGTGGTCGCGAGTCGTAGGCTGGCCGAACGGGGCGTCCGGGGAAAGCGCCAACGGGCGGTGGTCGACCAGGCCGCCGCGGTGGAGATTCTGCAGAGCTGGCTGGACGCGCAGCGGAGGCGGACGCAATGATCGACGATCTTGATCTGGGGTTCGACGAGGCGGAGAGGGGGGAGAAGGGCCGGCACCGGCGCAGCGCCGTGCGCAAGCGCAACGGCGGGTCGGGTGGCGGCCGGGGCAAGACCATCTTCGCCCTGCTCATGGCGATCGTGCTGCTGGGCGGCATCGGCGGCGGCGTGTACGTGGGCTTCGACCGGATCCGCAACCACTTCGTCACCCCGGACTACGACGGCCCGGGCACGGGCGAGACGCTGGTCGAGGTGAAGGCCGGCGACACCCTCACCGACATGGGCATCACCCTCTACGAAGCCGGTGTGGTGAAGAGCACCAAGGCGTTCATCGAGGCCGCCGACGCGAACTCGCGCAGCAAGAACATCCAGGTCGGCCGCTACAAGGTCCGCAAGCAGATGAAGGCCGCGGACGTGATCACGCTGATGCTCGACCCGAAGAGCCGGGTGGTCAACGGGGTGACCATCCCCGAGGGCACCATCAGCCTGAACATCTATCAGATCCTCTCGAAGCAGACGAAGATCCCGGTCAAGGACTTCCAGACCGCCGCGAAGGATCCGGTCAAGCTGGGCGTGCCCGCCTTCTGGTTCAACCGGGAGGACGGCAAGAAGGGCCCGAAGAGCATCGAGGGCTTCCTCTACCCGTCCACCTACGAGATCCCGCCGAAGGCCACCGCCGAGCAGATCCTGTCGATGATGGTGGACCAGTTCATGACCGTGGCCGGGCAGCTCGACTTCGTCGACCGGGCGCAGAAGGAACGGAAGATCTCCCCGTACGAGGCGCTGATCACCGCCTCGATCGCCGAGGCCGAATCGGTCAACGCGGTGGACCTGCCGAAGGTCTCCCGGGTCATCTACAACCGGGTCTACGCCGGCAAGATCGGCTGCAAGTGCCTCGGCATCGACAGCGGCATCAACTACTACTTCCGCCTGCAGGGCAAGGACCCGAAGGACTCCGACGACCTGCTGCAGAGCGAGATCAACGACCTGAAGAACCCGTACAACACGCACAACGTGGCCGGCCTGCCGATCACCCCGATCAGCAACCCGGGTGAGGCCGCGCTCAAGGGCGCCCTGGAGCCGCCGCCCGGCGACTGGATCTTCTTCATGACGATCGACCAGAAGGGCACCATGGGCTACGGCTCGAACGACGCCGACTTCCGTCAGCTGCAGAAGAAGATGTGCGACAACAAGGTGCTCACCGGGGAGAACTGCACCTGATGAAGGCCGCCGTCGTCGGCCGGCCGATCGCCCACTCGCTCTCCCCGGTGATCCACAACGCCGGGTACGCGGCGGCCGGGTTGACCGGGTGGTCGTACACCCGGATCGAGTGCGCGGCCGACGAGCTGCCCGGCCTGGTCGCGGGCCTGGGCCCCGAGTGGGCCGGCCTGTCGGTGACCATGCCGGGCAAGGAGGCCGCGCTCGCGCTGGCCGACGAGGCCTCGCCGGTCGCCGCCGCGGTCGGCGCCGCCAACACGTTGGTACGCCGGCCCGACGGCACCTGGTACGCCGACAACACCGACGTCGCCGGCATGGTCGACGTGCTCACCGCCGCCGGGTGCGCCTCCGGTGCCACCGTCACCGTGCTCGGCGCGGGCGGCACCGCCCGGGCGGCCGTCGCGGCGGCGGCCCGGATCGGCGCGGCCGAGGTGACCGTGGTGGCCCGCCGGCCGGAGGCGGTACGGGAGCTGGGCTCGACGGCCGAGGCGGTCGGCGTCCCGCTGGTCGGCGCGCCCTGGGACGGCGCCCCGGCGCACGCCCGGGCCGACCTCGTGGTCTCCACGGTGCCGAAGGGCGTGGCCGACCCGCTCGCCGACAACTTCGACTGGCGGCCCGGAACGGTCTTCTTCGACGTGGTCTACGACCCGTGGCCCACCCCGCTCGCCGCGGCGGCGGTCGCCGCCGGCTGCCGGGTGGTCTCCGGGCTGGACCTGCTGCTGGCCCAGGCGGTCGGCCAGTTCGAGCACTTCACCGGCGTGTCCGCGCCCCGGGAGGCGATGCGCGCCGCGCTGGCCGAGGCCCGCGCCCCGGCCTGACCCGGGGGCCGCCCGATTCCCGGAGCCGCGCCACGCGCCCGCCGCCCGGACGGCCGCGTCCGCAGGGCGGGACGCGGCGGGCAGTGCGAGGTGTCGCACACCGGGCGTGACAGACTGACCGCTGTGTTGCGCTGGCTGACTGCAGGTGAATCGCACGGACCCGCCCTCGTCGCGCTGCTGGAGGGGGTGCCCGCCGGCATCGAGGTGACCACCGCGGAGATCTCCGGCGAGCTGGCCCGGCGCCGGCTCGGCTACGGCCGGGGCGCCCGGATGTCCTTCGAGCAGGACGAGATCGAGATCATCGGCGGGCTCCGGCACGGCGTGACCATCGGCAGCCCGGTGGCCGTCCGGGTGGGCAACTCGGAGTGGCCGAAGTGGCGCACCGTGATGGCCGCCGACCCGGTCGACGCGGAGGAGCTGGCCGGTCAGGCCCGCAACGCCCCGCTCACCCGCCCCCGCCCCGGCCACGCCGACCTGGCGGGCATGCAGAAGTACGGCCACACCGACGCCCGGCCGATCCTGGAGCGGGCCAGCGCCCGGGAGACCGCCGCGCGGGTCGCCGTGGGCGCCGTCGCCAAGGCCCTGATCAAGCAGGCCCTCGGCGTCGAGATCGTCTCCCACGTGGTGGAGCTCGGCCCGGTCGGCGTCAAGCCCGGCCTGCGGCCCGCCCCGTCCGACGCCGCCCGGATCGACGCCGACCCGCTGCGCTGCCTCGACCCGGAGGCCAGCGCCCGGATGGTCGCCGAGGTCGACGCCGCCAAGAAGGCCGCCGACACGCTCGGCGGCGTGGTCGAGGTGCTGGCGTACGGGGTGCCGCCGGGCCTGGGCAGCCACGTCCAGTGGGACCGCAAGCTCGACGCCCGGCTGGCCACCGCGCTGATGTCGATCCAGGCCATCAAGGGCGTGGAGATCGGCGACGGCTGGTCGCAGGCGCGCTCGCGCGGCTCCGAGGCGCACGACGAGATCCTGCCCACCGCCACCGGCGTGCGCCGGGTGACCGACCGGGCCGGCGGCCTGGAGGGTGGCATCACCACCGGCGAGCCGCTGCGGGTGAAGGCGGCCATGAAGCCGATCTCCTCGCTGAACCGGGCGCTGTCCACCGTCGACGTGCTCACCGGCGAGCCCGCCACCGCGATCAACCAGCGCTCGGACGTGTGCGCCGTGCCGGCCGCGGCCGTGGTGGCCGAGGCCATGGTGGCGCTGGTGCTGGCCGAGGCGGCGGTGGAGAAGTTCGGCGGCGACTCGGTCGCCGAGATGCGCCGCAACCTGTCCGGCTACCTCGACGCGCTGGTGATCAAATGAGCACCCGGCCGGTCTGCGTGCTGGTCGGGGCGCCCGGCTCCGGCAAGACCACGGTGGGGCGGGCGCTCGCCGGTGCGCTCGGCGTCGAGTTCCGGGACACCGACGCCGACATCGAGCAGCTCGCCGGCAAGCCGATCCCAGAGATCTTCGTGGACGAGGGCGAGGATCACTTCCGTACCCTCGAACGGGCCGCGGTGGCGGCGGGGCTGGCCTCGCACGCGGGCGTGCTCGCCCTCGGCGGCGGCGCGATCCTGGCCGAGGAGAACCGCGCCGCGCTGATCGGGCACACCGTGGTGCACCTGTCCGTGGAGCTGCCCGACGCGGTCAAGCGGGTCGGTCTCGGGTCCGGCCGGCCGCTGCTGGCGCTGAACCCGCGCGCCACCCTCAAGCACCTCATGGAGCAGCGCCGCCCGCTCTACGCCGAGGTGGCCACCGCGACCGTGCTGACCGACGGGCGTGCCCCGGAGGAGATCGCCGGCGAGATCGCGGCCCTGCTCAAGCCCTGACCGCCGCGGGCCGGGGCGCCCGCTCCGGCCGCCAGGTGACGAGCAGGGCGAGGGCCAGCAGGATCTCGGCCAGGTCGCCGCCGTAGTACATGACCGTCGCGCCGGCCCGCAGCTCGTCCCCGGTCGCCGTCACGTCCACGAGCACGCCGGCGTAGAGGAGCTGGGCGAGCACGGCGTGCGCCGCCACCCCCACCCCGAGCACGACCAGCCGGACCGGGACCCGGGGCCGGTGCGGGCCGGGATCCGGCCCGGCGATCGACCAGGTGAACAGGTACCCGCTGAGCACGAAGTGCAGCAGCACCAGCCCGTGCAGCGCCGGATGGGTCAGGGTGGCCCGGTGGAGCGGGGTCAGGTACAGCAGCCAGAGCCCGCCCGCCGTGAGCAGCAGCCCGGTCACCGGGTGGGCGAGCGCCTGGAGGGCCGGGCGGCGCAGCACCCGCAGCGCCGCGCGACCGACCCGCCGGTCCACCGTCCGCAGGGCCAGCGTGCCGGGTGCGCCGAGCACCAGGGCCAGCGGCGCCAGCATGCCGAGCAGCAGGTGCTGGGCCATGTGCCCGGGCAGGTCGGCGGCGGGCAGCAGCAGCCCGGCGGCGAGCAGCGCGGCGCCGAGGCCGAAGCTCGCCGTCCGCCGGTGGTCCCATCCGGGCCCGCCCGGGTCCCGCTGCCGCAGCGCCGCCGCCAGGTAGGCCCAGAACAGCACCGGGGGTACGAGCGCGGCGGCCGGGAAGGCGCCGGCGGCGTGCCCGGCGTGGGCGAGGCTCACCGCCGCTCCGGAGCGCAGAGGTCGACGGCGGACGCCCGCCGCTGCACCGCCCAGCCGACCGCGACGAAGACCGCGCCGAGCGCCAGGAAGCCGAGGTCCCACCAGAGCTGCTGCGGACCGCCGTGCACGTGGTGGATGCCGAGGATCTGGTGGTCGACGAGCCCTTCGACCAGGTTGAACAGGCCCCAGCCGACCAGCGCCCAGCCCCACAGCGCGGGGGAGCGCCACAGCCGGCCCCGGGACCGGGTGACCCGGGCGTACAGCAGGGCCAGGCCGGTCAGCACCGCCACCCAGGTGACCGTGTGGAACAGCCCGTCCCAGAGCGTGTTCATCCTCAGCCCGGCGACCGTGTCCACGGGGTAGTACCTGATCCCGATCCGGTCGGTGTCGGTGCTGCTCAGCAGGTGGTGCCACTGGAGTACCTGGTGGAGCAGGATGCCGTCGACGAAGCCGCCGAGGCCCACGCCGAGGATCGTCGCCGGCACGCGGATGTCCGCGCCGTCCATGGTTGGTCGGGTCATGCCTGCACCTCCGCCGTCGGGGGGTTCGTCCCCACCGTTACTGCCCGCCCCTGCCCGGTCAAACGTCGGCGACGGCGGATCGGCCACGGAGTGGACAGTCGCCGCCCCGGCGCAGCCCGCTCGACTAGGCTGCCCGCGATGGACGAGGTGACCCGGATCCCGGTCGGCGGCGAGCGGCCGTACGACGTGCTGGTGGGACGCGACCTGCTCGACCCGCCGCCCCGGCTGCTGCCCGACGCCGAGCGGGTGGCCTTCCTGCACGCGCCCCCGCTCAAGGGGCTGGCCGAGGAGCTGGCCGAACGGGTGCGCGCGGCCGGGGTGACCCCGCTGCTCATCGAGGTGCCCGACGCCGAGGCGGGCAAGCACGTCGAGGTGGCCGCGGCCTGCTGGGACCGGCTCGGCGAGGCGGGCTTCACCCGCACCGACGCGGTGGTCGGGGTCGGCGGCGGGGCGGTCACCGACCTGGCCGGATTCGTCGCGGCCAGCTGGCTGCGCGGGGTGCGCTGGGTGCCGGTGGCGACCTCCCTGCTCGGCATGGTCGACGCCGCCGTCGGTGGCAAGACCGGGATCAACACGGCGGCCGGCAAGAACCTGGTCGGTGCCTTCCACCCACCGGCCGGGGTCATCTGCGACCTGGCGACGCTGGACAGCCTGCCGCCGGCCGACCTGGCCGCCGGCATGGCCGAGGTGGTCAAGTGCGGCTTCATCGCCGACCCGGTGATCCTCGACCTGGTGGAGCGGGACCCGGCCGCCGCGCTGGACCCGACCGGGCCGGTGACCCGCGAGCTGATCGAGCGGGCGGTGCGGGTCAAGGCGGACGTGGTCTCCGGTGACCTGCGCGAGTCCGGGGTGCGTGAGGTGCTCAACTACGGGCACACGCTGGCCCACGCGATCGAGAAGGTGGAGGGCTACCGCTGGCGGCACGGGCACGCCGTCGCCGTGGGCCTGGTCTACGCGGCCACGCTGGCGCGGCTCGCCGGGCGGCTGGACGCGGCCACCGCGGAGCGGCACCGGGCCGTGGTGGCGGCGCTCGGCCTGCCCACCGGCTACCGGGCCGACGCCTGGCCGGAGCTGCTGGCCGCCATGCGGGTGGACAAGAAGGCCCGGGGCAGCCGGCTGCGCTTCGTGGTGCTGGACGGCCTGGCCCGCCCGGCGATCCTGGAGGCGCCGTCGGACGAGCTGCTGGCGCGGGCGTACGAGGAGATCAGCGGATGAGGGTCCACGTGCTCAACGGGCCGAACCTGGGCCGGCTCGGCACCCGCCAGGTCGACGTCTACGGGGTCACCAGCTACGCCGACCTGGTGACCCTCTGCGAGGAGACCGGTCGCGAGCTGGGGCTGGACGTGGTGGTGCGGCAGACCGACGCCGAGCACGAGCTGCTGGGCTGGCTGCACGCGGCGGCCGACGAGGGCGCGGCGGTGGTGCTCAACCCGGCCGCCTGGTCGCACTACTCGATAGCGGTCCGGGACGCCTGCGCCCTGCTGCGCGGCCCGCTGGTCGAGGTGCACATCTCCAACATCCACGCCCGCGAGGAGTTCCGGCACCACTCGGTGGTCTCCGCGGTGGCCACCGGGGTGATCTGCGGGCTGGGCGTGGACGGCTACCGGCTGGCCCTGCACCACCTGGCCGGGCGCCTCGCCGACGGCGCCTGACGAGCGGTCCCGCTGCGTGACGTTCCGCACGTCCGGGCCGGTGCGCCGGGCTCGGCGGGGCCCGGCCGGCGAGCAGCCCGGCGACCCGGTTCGACACAGCTAGTAGACTTCGTAGGTCTGTCCGCCAATTGAAGATCAAGGCAGGAAATGGCCTCCACCAACGACCTCAAGAACGGCCTGGTACTCAACCTCGACGGGGAGCTGTGGGCCGTCGTCGAGTTCCAGCACGTCAAGCCCGGTAAGGGCGGTGCGTTCGTGCGTACCACGCTGAAGAACGTGCTGTCCGGCAAGGTGGTCGACAAGACCTTCAACGCGGGCACCAAGGTCGAGACCGCCACCGTCGACAAGCGCACCATGCAGTACCTCTACGCCGACGGCGAGGACTACGTCTTCATGGACCTGGAGACGTTCGACCAGATCACCGTTCCCGGCGGCACCGTCGGCGAGGCGGCCAACTACCTCCTCCCCGAGGCCGAGGCCACCGTCGCCACCCACGAGGGCCTGCCGCTCTACATCGAGCTGCCGACCTCGGTGGTGCTCGAGATCACCTACACCGAGCCGGGCCTGCAGGGCGACCGGTCGACCGGCGGCAACAAGCCGGCCACCGTCGAGACCGGCGCCACCGTCCAGGTGCCGCTCTTCATCACCACCGGCGAGAAGATCAAGGTCGACACCCGCGACGGCCGTTACCTCGGCCGAGCCTGATGGCGGAGGGTGCCAAGCAGCAGATGCCGGCGCGCCGCAAGGCGCGCAAGCGGGCGCTGGACGTGCTCTTCGAGGCCGACCTGCGGGACCGGCCGCCCGTCGAGGTCCTCGCCGGCTACCTGGAGCGGATCGAGAAGCCCCGCCCCGAGCACGTCGGCTACGCGGTCGGCCTGGTCGAGGGGGTCGCCGCGCACCTCGACCGGATCGACGAGGTGATCGCGAGCTACGCCGAGGGCTGGACGCTGGACCGGATGCCGGCGGTCGACCGCAACCTGGCCCGGATCGCGGTCTACGAGCTGCTCTACGTCGACGAGATCGACGACGCGGTGGCGATCAGCGAGGCCGTCGAGCTGGCCCGGCAGATGTCGACCGACGACTCGCCGCGCTTCCTCAACGGCATCCTCGGCCGGATCGCCGAGTACGCCACCCGCTGACGCCGCGGCAACGCCAGCTCGCGCGTCCCGGCGCCGCGACCCGGAGCCGCAGACAAACGAAAGGGCCCGCGCCGAACGGCGCGGGCCCTTCGTGTCGGGCGCGTCAGGAGGCGAAGAACGCCCGCGGGTCGGCGACCAGCACACCGTGCTCGGTGAGCCGCTCGATCAGGCCCGACGGCGAGGCGTCGTAGACGATCGCGAGGGCGCGCAGGTCGTCGGCGCGGATGGAGAGCACCCGGCCGTTGTAGTCGCCGCGCTGCTGCTGGATGGCGCGGGCGTACCGGGCGACGTAGGCCAGGTCCTCGGAGGCCTCGTCGTAGAGCCGCTCCAGGTCCAGAACGATCTTGCTGGTGGGCTCGTGGCGCACCCCGCTGCCGTCGGGCAGCAGCTCCGAGACGGGAACTCGGTAGAAGTCGGCCAGCTCCGCCAGGCGGGACACGGTGACGGCGCGGTCGCCACGCTCGTACGAGCCGACCACCACGGCCTTCCACCGCCCGTTCGACTTCTCCTCCACACCCTGCAGGGACAGGCCCTGCTGCTGGCGGATGGAGCGCAGGCGGGCGCCCAGCGACTTGGCGTATTCAGAGGGCATTCGGACACTCCCAGTGCTGCTCGGGGTTCTCCCAGCTATCGCTACGGAGCGTGACGGTACGGGGATTGCGACACGCGGTCAAGTGTTCGTGACGACCCCGGTAGGCCCGGCGTACGGGTTGTCCACATTTCTCCACGCTGACCGGCTGGTCAGTCCCGGCGGTGGCCGGCCCGGTGACCGCTGGTAACGTGGCGTGAAGCCCCGGTCCGGGCCCTGCGCGGCCCGCCGGAGTCAACCAGACGTCCTTTAACGACCCGTCCCGTGAGGCGGGGAAGGAGGTCCGCCGTGGCCTACCCACCGGCTGCCCACCCGTCGCCGCCGCGACAACCCTCGGTGAAGGTCATCCTCGCCGCCGCCGACGTGTCGCGGGTGGTCGACCGCATCGCCCACCAGATCCTCGAGAAGACCCAGGGCGCCGCCGACACCGTGCTGCTCGGCATCCCCACCCGCGGGGTCCCGCTCGCGAGGCGCCTCGCCGCCCGGATCAGCACCTTCGAGGACGTGACCGTCCCGGTCGGGGTGCTCGACATCACGCTCTACCGCGACGACCTGCGCCGGCACGCCACCCGCGCGGTCGGCCCCACCGACCTGCCCCCGGGCGGGATCGACGGCCGGCGGGTGGTCCTCGTCGACGACGTGCTCTTCTCCGGCCGCACCGTGCGGGCCGCCCTGGACGCGCTCAGCGACGTCGGCCGCCCGGCCTCGGTGCAGCTCGCCGTCCTGGTCGACCGGGGGCACCGCCAGTTGCCGATCCGCGCCGACTACGTCGGCAAGAACATCCCCACCGCGCTCGCCGAGAGCGTCAAGGTCACCCTGGCCGAGACGGACGGCGCGGACGAGGTCCGGCTGCACGGAGGCGCCGCATGATCCGTCACCTGCTCTCCGGGGCCGACCTGGACGCGGCCACCGCCACCCGGATCCTGGACACCGCGGCCGAGATGGCCACGGTCGCCGGCCGCGAGGTCAAGAAGCTGCCGGCGCTGCGCGGCCGGACCGTGGTCAACCTCTTCTACGAGGACTCCACCCGGACCCGGATCTCGTTCGAGGCGGCCGCCAAGCGGCTCAGCGCCGACGTGATCAACTTTTCCGCCAAGGGCTCCAGCGTGACCAAGGGCGAGAGCCTGAAGGACACGGCGCTCACCCTCCAGGCCATGGGCGCCGACGCGGTGGTCGTCCGGCACCCCGCCTCCGGCGCCCCGCACCGCCTGGCCAACTGGGTGGACGGCTCGGTGGTCAACGCCGGCGACGGCACCCACGAGCACCCCACCCAGGCGCTGCTGGACGCCTACACGATGCGGTCCCGGCTGGGTCGCCTGGACGGCCTGCACGTGGCGATCGTCGGCGACGTGCTGCACTCCCGGGTGGCCCGCTCCAACGTCCTGCTGCTCTCCACCCTGGGCGCGAAGGTCACCCTGGTCGGCCCGCCGACCCTCATCCCGGTCGACATCTCTCCCGCACTGGCACCCGGCACCGACGTCTCCTACGACCTCGACACCGTTCTTCCCGGTGTGGACGTGGTGATGATGCTGCGGGTGCAGCGGGAGCGGATGAACGACTCCTACTTCCCCTCCGCCCGCGAGTACGCCCGCCGCTACGGGCTGGACGGGCCGCGGATGCGCCGGCTGCCGGAGCACGCGATCGTCATGCACCCCGGCCCGATGAACCGGGGGATGGAGATCACGCCCGAGGTGGCCGACTCGCCCCGCTCCACCATCGTCGAACAGGTCGCCAACGGGGTCTCCGTGCGGATGGCCGTCCTCTACCTGCTGCTCGGAGGGAACAACCGGTGACCGCGTACCTGGTCAGGAACGTGAGTGTGGTCGGCGCCGCGCCGACCGACCTGCTGATCCGCGACGGCGTCGTGGTGGAGACCGGGGCCGGCCTGGCCGCGCCCGACGCCACGGTGCTCGACGCCACCGGCCTGGTGGCCCTGCCCGGCCTGGTCGACCTGCACACCCACCTGCGCGAGCCGGGCCGGGAGGACGCCGAGACCGTGGAGTCCGGCTCCCGGGCGGCGGCGCTGGGCGGCTACACGGCGGTCTGCGCCATGGCGAACACCTCGCCGGTGGCCGACACGGCCGGCGTGGTCGAGCAGGTCTGGCGGCTCGGCCGGGAGGCCGGGCTGGTCGACGTGCAGCCGATCGGCGCGGTCACCGTCGGCCTGGCCGGCGAGCGGCTCGCCGAGCTGGGCGCGATGGCCGACTCGGCGGCCCGGGTGCGGATCTTCTCCGACGACGGACACTGCGTCGCCGACCCGAAGCTGATGCGCCGGGCGTTGGAGTACGTCAAGGCGTTCGACGGGGTGATCGCCCAGCACGCCGAGGAGCCCCGGCTCACCGAGGGCGCCCAGATGCACGAGGGCGAGGTCTCCACCCGGCTCGGGCTGACCGGCTGGCCGGCGGTCGCCGAGGAGGCGATCATCGCCCGCGACGTGCTGCTGGCCGAGCACGTCGGCAGCCGCCTGCACATCTGCCACGTCTCCACGGCGGGCAGCGTCGAGGTGCTGCGGCACGCCAAGGCCCGGGGGGTGAAGGTCACCGCCGAGGTGACCCCGCACCACCTCCTGCTCACCGACGAGAAGGCCGCCAGCTACGACCCGGTCTACAAGGTCAACCCGCCGCTGCGCACCGCCGCCGACGTCGCCGCGCTGCGGGCGGCCCTGGCCGAGGGCGTGATCGACATCGTCGCCACCGACCACGCGCCGCACGCCGTGGAGGACAAGGAGTGCGAGTGGGCGTACGCCCGGCCGGGCATGCTCGGTCTGGAGACGGCGCTCTCCATCGCGCTGGACGTGCTCGGGCCGCAGTGGGACCTCATCGCCGAGCGGATGTCCCGCGCCCCGGCCCGGATCGCCGGGCTGGACTCCCACGGCCTCGACCCGGCCCCCGGCGTGCCGGCCAACCTGACCCTGGTCGACCCGGCCGCCCGCCGGGTCGTCGAGCCGGCGGAGCTGGCCAGCCGCAGTCGCAACACCCCGTACGCCCGCATGACGCTGCCGGGTCGCATCGTGGCGACCTTCCTGCGCGGCGAGCCGACGGTCCTGGACGGAAAGGCTGTCAAGTAATGGCGAAGCGCAGAAGCGCGATCCTCGTCCTGGAGGACGGGCGCACGTTCCACGGCGAGGCGTACGGCAGCGTCGGGGAGACCTTCGGTGAGGCGGTCTTCAACACCGGCATGACCGGCTACCAGGAGACCCTCACCGACCCCTCCTACCACCGCCAGGTGGTGGTGCAGACCGCGCCGCACATCGGCAACACCGGCGTCAACGGCGAGGACGACGAGTCCGGCCGGATCTGGGTGGCCGGCTACGTGGTGCGCGACCCGGCCCGGATCGGCTCCAACTGGCGGGCCACGGGCGGGCTGGAGGACCGGCTCGCCGCCGAGGGTGTGGTCGGCATCAGCGGCGTGGACACCCGGGCGCTCACCCGGCACCTGCGCGAGCGGGGCGCCATGCGGGTCGGCATCTCCAGCATCGACGACGACCCGGTCGCCCTCCTCGACCGGGTCCGCCGCGCGCCGCAGATGGTCGGCGCGGACCTTTCCGCGGAGGTGACCACCGAGAAGCCGTACGTCGTCGAGGCGGTCGGCGAGCACCGGTTCACCGTCGCGGCGCTCGACCTGGGCATCAAGCGCAACGTGCCGCGCCGGCTGGCCGCCCGCGGCGTGACCACCCACGTGCTGCCCGCCGGCTCCCGCATCGAGGACCTGCTGGCCACCGGCGCGGACGCGGTCTTCTTCTCGCCCGGGCCGGGCGACCCGGCCACCGCCGACGGGCCGGTCGCCCTGGCGCGGGAGGTGCTAGGCCGGCGGATCCCGCTGTTCGGCATCTGCTTCGGCAGCCAGATCCTCGGCCGGGCGCTCGGCTTCGGCACCTACAAGCTCGGCTACGGCCACCGCGGCATCAACCAGCCGGTGCTCGACCGGGCCACCGGCAAGGTCGAGGTGACCAGCCACAACCACGGCTTCGCCGTCCAGGTGCCGGGCGCGCAGGCCGGGGCGGTCGTCCCCGACCAGGTGATCGACACCGAGTTCGGCGGCGTCCAGGTCTCCCATGTCTGCCTCAATGACAACGTGGTCGAGGGGCTGCGGGCCACGGACGTGCCCGCCTTCACCGTCCAGTACCACCCCGAGGCGGCGGCCGGCCCGCACGACGCGGACTACCTCTTCGACCGTTTCGCCGAGCTGATCGAGGGCCGCGGCCCCGACCGGAAGCAGAGTGAGGGGCGCACGGATGCCTAAGCGGACCGACCTCAAGCACGTCCTGGTCATCGGCTCCGGGCCGATCGTCATCGGCCAGGCCTGCGAGTTCGACTACTCCGGCACGCAGGCCTGCCGGGTGCTGCGCAGCGAGGGGATCCGGGTCAGCCTGGTCAACTCCAACCCGGCCACGATCATGACCGACCCCGAGTTCGCCGACGCCACCTACGTCGAGCCGATCACCCCGGAGTTCGTCGAGCTGGTCATCGCCAAGGAGCGCCCCGACGCGCTGCTGCCCACCCTGGGCGGGCAGACCGCGCTGAACACCGCGGTCGCCCTGCACGAGGCCGGCGTCCTGGAGAAGTACGGCGTCGAGCTGATCGGCGCCAACATCGACGCCATCAACCGGGGCGAGGACCGCCAGCTGTTCAAGGACATCGTGGCCAAGGCCGGCGTACGCCTCGGGCTGGACGACCCGTCGTCGCTGGTGCCCCGCTCCCGGGTCTGCCACTCGATGGACGAGGTCCGCGACACCGTCGGGGAGCTGGGCCTGCCGGTGGTGATCCGGCCGTCGTTCACCATGGGCGGCCTGGGCTCCGGCATGGCGCACACCGACGAGGACCTGACCCGGATCGCCGGGGCCGGCCTGGCCGCCAGCCCGGTGCACGAGGTGCTCATCGAGGAGAGCGTGCTCGGGTGGAAGGAGTACGAGCTCGAACTCATGCGCGACCGCCACGACAACGTGGTGGTGGTCTGCTCGATCGAGAACGTCGACCCGATGGGCGTGCACACCGGCGACAGCGTCACCGTGGCCCCGTCCATGACGCTGACCGACCGGGAGTACCAGCGCCTGCGTGACCTGGGCATCGCGGTGCTCCGCGAGGTCGGCGTCGACACCGGCGGCTGCAACATCCAGTTCGCGGTGAACCCGGCCGACGGCCGGATCGTCGTGATCGAGATGAACCCGCGGGTGTCCCGCTCCTCGGCGCTCGCGTCGAAGGCCACCGGCTTCCCGATCGCCAAGATCGCCGCCAAGCTGGCCATCGGCTACACCCTCGACGAGATCCCCAACGACATCACCCTGAAGACCCCGGCGGCGTTCGAGCCGACCCTGGACTACGTGGTGGTGAAGATCCCGCGGTTCGCGTTCGAGAAGTTCCCCGGCGCGGACCCGGAGCTGACCACCACCATGAAGTCGGTCGGCGAGGCCATGAGCCTCGGGCGCAACTTCACCGAGGCGCTGAACAAGGCGATGCGCTCGATGGAAACCAAGTCGTCGGGTTTCTGGACCACCCCGGACCCGGCGGGGGCCACCAGGGAGAACACCCTCGCCGCGCTGCGGATGCCGCACGACGGCCGGATCTACACGGTCGAGCGGGCGCTGCGGTTGGGCGCGTCGATCGCCGAGGTGACCGAGGCGTCCGGCGGCATCGACCCCTGGTTCCTGGACCAGATCGCCGCGCTCGTGGAGCTGCGGACCGAGATCGTCGACGCCCCGGTGCTCGACGCCCAGCTGCTGCGCCGGGCCAAGCGGGCCGGCCTCTCCGACCGGCAGCTCGCCGCGCTGCGCCCCGAGCTGGCGGCCGAGGACGGCGTCCGCACCCTGCGCCACCGGCTCGGCATCCGGCCGGTCTACAAGACAGTGGACACCTGCGCGGCCGAGTTCGAGGCGACCACGCCGTACCACTACTCGACGTACGACCAGGAGACCGAGGTCGGGCCCTCGGACCGGCCGAAGGTGCTCATCCTGGGCTCCGGGCCGAACCGGATCGGGCAGGGCATCGAGTTCGACTACTCCTGCGTGCACGCCGTGCAGGCGTTGCGGGAGGTCGGCTACGAGACGGTGATGGTCAACTGCAACCCGGAGACCGTCTCCACCGACTACGACACCGCCGACCGGCTCTACTTCGAGCCGCTCACCTTCGAGGACGTGCTGGAGGTCTGGCACGCCGAGGACTCCTCCGGCAAGGCGGCCGGCGGTCCGGGCGTGGTCGGGGTGATCGTGCAGCTCGGCGGGCAGACCCCGCTCGGCCTGGCAAAGCGGCTCAAGGCCGCCGGCGTGCCGATCGTCGGCACCTCCCCGGAGTCGATCCACCTGGCCGAGGAGCGCGGCGCGTTCGGCGCGGTGCTGTCCCGGGCCGGGCTGCGCGCCCCGGCGCACGGCATGGCCACCTCGTACGACGAGGCCAAGGCGATCGCCGACGAGATCGGGTACCCGGTGCTGGTGCGGCCCTCGTACGTGCTCGGCGGCCGCGGCATGGAGATCGTCTACGACGACGCCACCCTGCGCGACTACATCGGCCGGGCCACCGACATCTCGCCGGACCACCCGGTGCTGGTGGACCGCTTCCTCGACGACGCCATCGAGATCGACGTGGACGCCCTGGTCGACGCCGACGGCGCGGTCTACCTGGGCGGCGTGATGGAGCACATCGAGGAGGCCGGCATCCACTCCGGCGACTCCTCGTGCGCGCTGCCGCCGATCACCCTGGCCGGCTCGCACCTGGCCCAGGTGCGCCGCTACACCGAGGAGATCGCCCGCGGGGTCGGGGTGAAGGGCCTGCTCAACGTCCAGTACGCGCTCCAGGGCGACACGCTCTACGTGCTGGAGGCCAACCCGCGCGCCTCCCGGACGGTCCCGTTCGTCTCCAAGGCCACGGCGGTGCCGCTGGCCAAGGCGGCGGCCCGGATCGCGCTCGGCGCCACCATCGCCGAGCTGCGCGCCGAGGGGATGCTGCCGCCCACCGGTGACGGCGGCACCATGCCCGCCGACGCCCCGATCGCGGTCAAGGAGGCGGTGCTGCCGTTCAAGCGGTTCCGCACGCCGTCCGGCAAGGGCATCGACGTGCTGCTCGGCCCGGAGATGAAGTCCACCGGCGAGGTGATGGGCATCGACACCAACTTCGGGCACGCCTTCGCCAAGTCGCAGTCCGCCGCGTACGGGTCGCTGCCGACCGCCGGGAAGATCTTCGTCTCGGTGGCCAACCGGGACAAGCGCGGCATGATCTTCCCGATCAAGCGCCTGGCCGACCTGGGCTTCGAGATCGTGGCCACCACCGGCACGGCCGAGGTGCTGCGCCGGCACGGCATCGCCTGCGAGCAGATCCGCAAGCACTACGAGTCGGGCGAGGGCGAGGACGCCGTCTCGCTGATCCTCGGCGGCGACGTGGCCCTGGTGGTGAACACCCCGCAGGGCTCCGGCGCGAGCGCCCGCTCCGACGGCTACGAGATCCGCAGCGCCGCCGTGACGGCGGACATCCCCTGCGTCACGACGGTGCCCGGCGCGGCAGCGGCGGTAATGGGCATCGAGGCGAGGATCCGGGGCGACATGCGGGTCCGCCCCCTCCAGGAGCTCCACGCCGCCCTCCGGGCCGGCGAGTGACAGCCCCGCTGCCGTTGATCATGAAGTTGTTGTCCGGCGCGTCGGCGTGTCGGGGCGATAACTTCATGATCAACGCGGTCGGGCCGGGGAGGCGGGCGTGATCTTCGAGAAGGTCGTGCGGCCTCGGTTGTTTCGGATCGGGGGTGGGGACGCCGAGGTGGCGCACGAGTGGACCTTGGCGCGGCTTTCCTCCGTGGCTCGGCGGGCGGCCGTGCTCGGGGCGCTGCGGGCGCGGTACTTCCGGGGGGCGCCGCGGACCGTGTTCGGGGTGGAGTTCCCCAATCCGGTCGGGTTGGCGGCCGGGATGGACAAGAACGGGGTGGCGCTGCCCGCCTGGCCGGCGTTGGGCTTCGGCTTCGTCGAGGTCGGCACCGTCACCGCGCACGCCCAGCCGGGCAACCCCCGGCCCCGGCTGTTCCGGCTGCCCGACAGCGAGGCCGTGGTCAACCGGATGGGCTTCAACAACGCCGGCGCCGACGCCCTCGCGGCCCGGCTGGCGGCGCTGCCACGCCCGCTCGGCGTACCGCTGGGCATCTCGCTCGGCAAGTCCAAGGTGACCCCGCTGGACGACGCCGTCGAGGACTACCTGGCCTCCTACCGGGCGCTGAAGGGGCACGGGGACTACTTCGCGGTCAACGTGTCCTCACCGAACACCCCGGGGCTGCGGTCCCTCCAGGACCGGTCCCACCTGGACGCGCTGCTCGCGGCCCTGGTGGGGGAGAAGCCGGTGCTCGTGAAGATCGCCCCCGACCTCACCGAGCCGGCCGTCGCCGAGCTGCTGGAGGTCTGCCTCGACCGCGGCGCGGCCGGGGTGATCGCCACCAACACCACCCTGGCCCGCGACGGGCTCGCCCCGGCCGACCGGGAGCGGGGCGCGGAGACCGGCGGCCTCTCCGGCCGACCGCTGACCGCCCGCGCCCGCGAGGTGGTCGCCTTCGTGCACCGCGAGACCGGCGGCCGGCTGCCGGTCATCGGCGTGGGCGGGATCCTCGACCCGGACGACGCGACCCGGATGTTCGACGCCGGGGCGAGCCTCGTCCAGCTCTACACCGGTTTCATCTACCGGGGCCCGGCCCTGGTCCGGTCGGTGGCCCGGGCGGCCGCCCGGCGCTGACACCACGAAGGAGAACCGTGACGCCCGAGGAGATCCTCGCCGCCGACCGCCGGCACGTCTGGCACCCGTACGCGGCCCTGCCGCCGGCCAGCCCACCGTACGTCGTGGAGAGTGCCGAGGGCGTACGGCTGCGGCTGGCCGACGGCCGGGAGCTGGTCGACGGGATGTCGTCCTGGTGGGCGGCGATCCACGGCTACCGGCACCCGGTGCTGGACGCCGCGGTCACCGACCAGCTCGGCCGGATGAGCCACGTCATGTTCGGCGGCCTCACCCACGAGCCCGCCGTACGCCTGGCGCGGACCCTGGTGGAGCTGGCCCCGGACGGCCTGGAGCACGTCTTCCTGGCCGACTCGGGCTCGGTCAGCGTCGAGGTGGCGGTGAAGATGTGCCTGCAGTACCAGCGGGCCCTGGGGCGGCCGGAGCGCCGCCGGCTGGGCACCTGGCGGGGCGGCTACCACGGCGACACGTTCCACCCCATGAGCGTCTGCGACCCGGAGGGGGGCATGCACCACCTCTGGGGCGACGTGCTGCCCCGGCAGGTGTTCGCGCCGGTGCCACCGTCCGGCTTCGACACCCCGCCCGACCCGGCGTACGAGGCGGCGCTCGTGGACGCCGTCGAGCGGCACGCCGGCGAGCTGGCCGCGGTCATCGTGGAGCCGGTGGTGCAGGGCGCCGGCGGGATGCGCTTCCACAATCCGCACTACCTGCGGGTGCTGCGCGAGGTGACCCGCGCGCACGGGATCCTGCTGGTCTTCGACGAGATCGCCACCGGCTTCGGCCGGACCGGCACCATGTTCGCCGCAGAGCACGCCGGGGTCGCCCCGGACGTGCTCTGCGTCGGCAAGGCGCTCACCGGCGGGTACCTCACCCTCGCCGCGGCGCTCTGCACCCCCGAGGTGGCCCGCGCCATCTCGGCCGACGGGGTGCTGGCGCACGGCCCCACCTTCATGGGCAACCCGCTCGCCTGCGCGGTCGCCAACGCCTCCCTGGACCTGCTGCGGGCCGGGGACTGGGCCGGCCGGGTGGTGGGCATCGCCGAGGGGCTGCGGGCCGGCCTGGCGCCGCTGCGCGACGCCCCCGGGGTGACCGACGTGCGGGTGCTCGGCGCGATCGGCGTCGTGCAGCTCGACCACGAGGTGGACCTGCCCCGGGCGACCGCCGCCGCGGTGGCGCAGGGGGTCTGGCTGCGCCCGTTCCGGGACCTCGTCTACACCATGCCGCCGTACGTCTGCGACGACGCGGACGTGGCGCGGATCGCGGCCGGCGTGGCCGCGGCCGTCAAGGCCGGCTGAGCCCGGCGGACGGGACGACCGGCGGCGGGACGCCGTCGCCGGACACGACGCGGCCCGACGCCGCGCCAGGAGAGGGAGAGACGCGATGGAGACCTTCGGCGCCCGCCTGCACCGGGCCGTGGCCGAGCGGGGACCGCTCTGCGTGGGGATCGACCCGCACCCCGGGCTGCTCGCCCGCTGGGGACTGTCCGACGACGTCGAGGGCCTCGACCGGTTCTGCCGGACGGTGGTGGAGGCCATCGGCGACCGGGTGGCCGTGGTCAAGCCCCAGTCGGCGTTCTTCGAGCGCTTCGGGTCCCGGGGTGTCGGAATTCTTGAGTCAACTATCCGACAGTTGCGAAATTCGGGCTCGCTCGTTCTCCTCGACGTCAAGCGCGGCGACATCGGCTCGACGGTCAGCGCGTACGCGTCGGCCTACCTCGATCCATCCAGCTCGCTGTATGTCGACGCGGTCACCGCGAGTCCCTACCTCGGGGTAGGTTCGCTCGCGCCGATGTTCGAGCTGGCGGCCGCGCACGGCGGCGGCGTCTTCGTCCTGGCGCTCACCTCGAACCCCGAGGGAGCCGCCGTGCAGCGTGCCGTCGGGGCCGACGGGCGCACCGTGGCGCAGACCGTCATCGACGAGATTTCCCAGCTCAACCGGGGTGCCGAGCCGCTCGGCAGCTTCGGGCTGGTGGTCGGCGCCACGATCGGTGACACCGGTCACGACCTCACCGCGGTGAACGGTCCGCTGCTCGCCCCGGGGCTCGGCGCGCAGGGCGCGACGGCCGCCGACCTGCGTACCGTCTTCGGCTCGGCCCTGCCCTCGGTGCTGCCGTCGTACTCCCGGGAGGTGCTGGGCGCGGGGCCGGACCAGGCCGCCCTGCTGGCCGCCACCGACCGCGTGCTGGCCGAGTGTCGGGCCGCCCTGGCCACGCGTGACTGACTGACGGCTCGGTCACTTTCCGTTGATCTTCGCGCGCCCACGTTGCCGAAAACGCCGTTGACCGCTAGTTTTCCCCGCGCTGGGAACCACTGACCCCTTTGGTTGCCAGCGACACCACGTTTCACAGCTGCGGCGGTGCACCCCGCCCGCCGTACTAGGGACCTGAGGAGAACTGGTGCCGCTCCCGTCACTGACCCCCGAGCAGCGCGCTGCCGCGCTGGAGAAGGCCGCGGAGATCCGCAAGGCCCGTGCTGAGCTGAAGGAACAGCTCAAGCAGGGCAAGACCACCCTCGCCACCGTCCTCGAGCGGGCCGAGTCCGACGACGTCGTGGGCAAGCTGAAGGTTTCGGCCGTGCTCCAGGCGATGCCGGGCATCGGCAAGATCCGAGCCACCCAGATCATGGAGAAGCTCAAGATCGCTGACAGCCGCCGACTGCGTGGCCTGGGCGAGCAGCAGCGCAAGGCGCTGCTTGGAGAGTTCGCCGCCAACTGAACGACCCACCGTGTAGAAACAAGCGGTGAGCACGGATGACGAGGCGCGCCCGGCGGCTCGGCTCACTGTCCTGGCCGGACCTTCGGGAGCCGGCCGGGAGAGTGTCGTCGAGCTGGTCCGGGCGCGCTTTCCGTCCGTGTGGGTGCCGGTGGCCGTGACCACCCGGCCGGCCTGCCCCGGCGAGGTGGACGGCGTCGACCGGCTCTTCGTCGACGCGGGCGACTTCGACCGCATGGTCGCGGCCGACGAGCTGCTGGAGTGGAGCCGGATCGGGCCGTACCGGCGCGGGGTGCCGCGCGCGGGCGTGCGGTCCCGGCTCGCCGAGGGGCGGCCGGTGCTGCTCCCGCTGGACCTGCCGGGCGCGCTCGCCGTCCGAGCCGTGGCGCCGGACGCGCGGCTGGTGCTGCTCACCCCGCCCGCGTACCGGCCGGACCCGGCCGTCGCGGCCGCCTTCGCACACGCCGTCGTGCACGACCGGACCGAGCGCGCGGCCGACGAGCTGGTAGGCTTGCTCGGTTCTTCCTTCCTGGCTCCGGCCCGACCGCGCCCGAGCGGTTGAGAGGCCACCGCCCCCGGGCGGTGCACAACGACGCAGAGGTTAATTCGTGGGATCCATCGCCAACCCCGAAGGCATCACCAACCCGCCGATCGACGAGCTCCTCGAGAAGACCACCTCGAAGTACGCGCTGGTCATCTTCGCCGCCAAGCGCGCGCGCCAGGTCAACGCCTACTACAGCCAGCTCGGTGAGGGCCTGCTGGAGTACGTCGGCCCGCTGGTGGAGACCACCCCCCAGGAGAAGCCGCTCTCCATCGCCATGCGCGAGATCAACGCGGGTCTGCTCACCGCCGAGCCGACCGACCAGCCGTAAGCCCCGCCCGCGCCGATGGCCGCCGAGATCGTCCTCGGGGTCGGTGGCGGCATCGCCGCCTACAAGGCGTGTGAGCTGCTCCGGCTCTTCACCGAGTCGGGTCACCGGGTCCGGGTCGTGCCGACCGCGTCGGCGCTCCGTTTCGTCGGGGCGCCGACCTGGGCCGCGCTCTCCGGTCAGCCGGTCGCCGACGACGTCTGGTCCGACGTGCACGAGGTGCCGCACGTCCGCCTCGGGCAGCACGCCGACCTGGTCGTGGTGGCGCCCACCACCGCCGACCTGCTCGCCAAGGCCGCCCACGGCCTCGCCGACGACCTGCTCACCAACACCCTGCTGACCGCGCGCTGCCCGGTGGTGCTGGCGCCGGCCATGCACACCGAGATGTGGGAGCACCCGGCCACCGTCGCCAACGTGGCCACCCTGCGGTCCCGCGGCGTCCTGGTGATCGAGCCCACCGTCGGCCGGCTCACCGGCAAGGACACCGGCAAGGGCCGGCTGCCCGACCCGGCCGAGATCTTCGCGGTCGCCCGCCGGGCCCTGGCCCGCGGCGGCGCCGCCCCCGCCGACCTGGCCGGCCGCCACGTGGTGGTCACCGCCGGCGGCACCCGGGAGCCGCTCGACCCGGTCCGCTTCCTCGGCAACCGCTCCTCCGGCAAGCAGGGTTACGCGTTCGCCCGCGCCGCCGTGGCCCGGGGCGCCCGGGTCACCCTGGTCTCGGCGAACGTCGCCCTCACCGACCCGGCCGGTGCGGACCTGGTCCGGGTGGGCAGCACCGAGGAACTGCGCAAGGCCACCCTGGAGGCGGCCGCCGACGCGGACGCCGTGGTGATGGCCGCCGCGCCCGCCGATTTCCGCCCCGCGACGTACGCGCCCGGTAAGATCAAGAAGTCGGACGACGGCAGCGCGCCCACGATCGAGCTGGTCACCAACCCGGACATCGCGGCCGAGCTGGGCCGGCGCCGGCGGCCGGAGCAGGTGCTGGTGGTCTTCGCCGCGGAGACCGGCGACGCCGAGGCCAACGGCCGGGCCAAACTCGCCCGCAAGCGCGCCGACCTCATCGTGATCAACGAGGTCGGCGTGGACAAGGTCTTCGGGGCCGAGACCAACGCCGCCACGGTGATCGGGGCGGACGGGTCGGTGCACCGGATGCCCGAGCAGCCCAAGGAGGACCTGGCCGACGCCGTCTGGGACCTCGTGGTCGCCCGCCTGCCGGAGCGGTCCTGACGGTTGGTCACTCTCCGGTTCCCCGGGTCACCCTGGGAGCACGGTGACTAAACTGCCGCCGAGCGACCTTTAAAAGTCTTCACATGCTTAGGAGTGCCGTGACACGTCTCTTCACGTCCGAATCGGTCACGGAAGGCCACCCGGACAAGATCGCCGACCAGATCAGTGACGGCATTCTCGACGCACTGCTCGCCCAGGACCCCCACAGCCGCGTGGCGGTCGAAACCCTGATCACCACCGGCCAGGTGCACGTCGCCGGCGAGGTGACCACGAAGGCGTACGCCGACATCCCGACCATCGTGCGGGACACCATCCTGTCGATCGGCTACGACTCGTCGAAGAAGGGCTTCGACGGCGCCTCCTGCGGCGTGAGCGTCTCCATCGGCGCCCAGTCGCCGGACATCGCGCAGGGCGTCGACAACGCGTTCGAGCTGCGTACCGGCTCGTCGGAGAGCGCGCTGGACGCGCAGGGCGCCGGCGACCAGGGCATGATGTTCGGCTTCGCCTGCTCCGAGACCCCCGAGCTGATGCCGCTGCCGATCGCGCTCGCCCACCGGCTGGCCCGCCGGCTCGCCCAGGTACGCAAGGACGGCACGATCCCCTACCTGCGGCCCGACGGCAAGACCCAGGTGACCATCGAGTACGACGGGCTGCGCCCCGTCCGGCTCAACACCGTCGTGGTCTCCAGCCAGCACGCGGCCGACATCTCGCTCGAATCGCTGCTCACGCCGGACGTCCGCGACCACGTCATCACCCCGGAGCTGGAGGGCCTCGGCCTGGACACCGAGGGCTACCGGCTGCTGGTCAACCCGACCGGGCGCTTCGAGATCGGCGGCCCGATGGGCGACGCCGGCCTCACCGGCCGAAAGATCATCGTCGACACCTACGGCGGCTACGCCCGGCACGGTGGCGGCGCGTTCTCCGGCAAGGACCCGTCCAAGGTGGACCGCTCCGCCGCGTACGCGATGCGCTGGGTCGCCAAGAACGTGGTCGCCGCCGGCCTGGCCGAGCGCTGCGAGGCGCAGGTCGCGTACGCCATCGGCAAGGCCCACCCGGTGAGCCTCTTCATCGAGACCTTCGGCACCGAGACCGTGCCGGTCGCCTCGATCGAGAAGGCCGTCGCCGAGGTCTTCGACCTGCGCCCGGCCGCGATCATCCGGGACCTCAACCTGCTCCGCCCGATCTACCAGCAGACCGCCGCCTACGGCCACTTCGGCCGCGAGCTGCCGGACCTCACCTGGGAGAGCACCGACCGGGCCGCCGACCTCAAGTCGGCCGCGGGAGCCTGACCGGCACCAGGCGAGGCGACCGGCGACCCGCCGAGGGGTCGCCGGTCGCTCGCGTCTGCGTGGACGTGCCCCTGCCGCACCTCGACCGCCCCTTCGACTACCTGGTTCCCGACACCCTGGACGCCGACGCCCGGCCCGGGGTGCGGGTGAAGGTCCGCTTCGCCGGCCAGCTCGTCGACGGCTGGCTGCTGGAGCGCGTCGCGGAGTCCGCGCACCCGAAGCTGGCGTACCTGGAGAAGGTCGTCTCCCCGGTGCCGGTGCTGGCGCCGGAGGTGGCCGCGCTGGCCCGCGCGGTCGCCGACCGCTACGCCGGCAGCCTCGCCGACGTGCTCCGGCTCGCCGTCCCACCCCGGCACGCCCGGGTCGAGAAGGACGTCACGGCGACCGACACGGCCGCCGCCGACGCCCCGCCGGCCGCCGCCGACCCGGGCACCGGCCCCGGCCCCGATGCCGCCACCGCGGCGACCGCGCCCGCGGACGCCGGCCCGGACGCCGCCACCGCGGCGACCGCGCCCGTCGACGCCGGCCCGGACGCCGCCACCCCGGTGACCGCGCCCCCGGACGCCGGGCCCGATGCCGCCACCCCGGCGACCGCGCCCGCAGACGCCGGCCCGGACGCCGCGGAGCCGGTCGACCCGCGCGGCTGGCGGGACTACCCGGCCGGGCCGGCCCTCCTGCGCGCCCTCACCGCCGGCCGGGCGCCCCGGGCCGTCTGGTCCGCGCTGCCCGGCGAGGACTGGGCCGACCGGTACGCCGACGCCGTGGCGGCCACCGTGGCCGGCGGCCGGGGCGCCGTGGTCGTGGTGGCCGACGCCCGGGACCTGGACCGCCTGGACGCCGCCCTGACCGCCGTCCTCGGGCCCGGGCGGCACGCCTGCCTCTCCGCGGCGGCCGGGCCGGCCCGCCGCTACCGGGCCTTCCTCGCCGCGCGCCGCGGCGACGTGCCCGTGGTGATCGGCACCCGGGCGGCGATGTTCGCCCCGGTCGAGCGGCTCGGCCTGGTCGCCGTGTGGGACGACGGGGACGACCTGCACGCCGAGCCCCGGGCGCCCTACCCGCACGCCCGCGACGTGCTGCTCACCCGCGCCCAGCTCGGCGGGACCGCCGCCCTCGTCGGCGGCTACGCCCGGACCGCCGAGGCCCAGCTGCTGGTGGAGACCGGCTGGGCCCGCGAGGTGGTCGCCGACCGGGCGACGGTACGGGCCCGCATGCCGGCGATCGCGCCGACCGGGGACGACCCGCACTTGGCCCGGGACCCCGGCGCCGCGTCCGCCCGGCTGCCCAGCCTGGCCTGGACCACCGCCCGGGACGCGCTCCGTGCCGACCTGCCGGTGCTCGTGCAGGTGCCCCGCCGCGGGTACCTGCCCTCGGTGGCCTGCGCCGACTGCCGGGCCCCGGCCCGCTGCCCGCACTGCGCCGGGCCGCTGGGCCTGCCGTCGGCCGAGGGCGTGCCCGCCTGCCGCTGGTGCGGGCGGGTCGCCGCCGCGTACGCCTGCCCGGAGTGCGGCGGGCGGCGGCTGCGCGCGTCCGTCACCGGCGCCCGGCGGACCGCCGAGGAGCTGGGCCGCGCGTTTCCGGGGGTGCCGGTACGCACCTCGGGGCGGGAGGAGGTGCTGGCGACCGTGCCGGCCGGCGCGGGCCTGGTGATCGCCACCCCCGGGGCGGAACCGGTCGCCGAGGGCGGCTACGGGGCGGTGCTGCTGCTCGACTCGTGGGCCCTGCTCACCCGGGCCGACCTGCGGGCCGGGGAGGAGGCGCTGCGGCGCTGGCTGGCCGCCGCCGCGCTGGCCCGGCCCGGGCCGGCCGGCGGCCGGGTGGTGGTGGTCGCCGACGGGGCCCTCGCGCCGGTGCAGGCGCTGCTGCGCTGGGACTCCGCGTGGTTCGCCACCCGGGAGCTGGCCGAGCGCCGCGAGCTGGGCTTCCCGCCGGCGGTGCGGATGGCCAGCGTCACCGGCGTGGCCGACGCGGTGGCCGACCTGCTGGCCGGCACCCGGCTGCCGGACGGCGCCGAGGTGCTCGGCCCGGTGCCGGCCGACGAGGGGCGGGAGCGGATGCTGGTCCGGGTGCCCCGGGCCCGGGCCGCCGCCCTGGCCGGGGCGCTGCACGCGGCCGCCGGGCAGCGCAGCGCCCGCAAGGCGGCGGATCCGGTCCGGCTCCAGATCGACCCGCTCAGCCTGTTCTGAGCCCGCCCGCCGCCCGTGACCTGCCGCACGCGGGCCGTCGCGTACGGTCGTGAGCTGGGGTTTGCCACACACCGCGTCCGGCAAATGGGTGGAAGACGCGTGATAGCATCGCCCGTCATGCCCAGGCGCACGACGGCTCCCGGGCGCGGCGCGGCAAAGCGGGAGTGCGTCGAGCCGACGCGGATTCGATGATGTCAATCAGCCGGTGATCAGGGGTGGACCAGTCGTGACCGTTCGTCAGTCGATCGTCTTCAACGGTGACCTCGGCAGCGGCAAGAGCACCGTTTCCGTCGAGATCGCCAAGCGGCTGGGCCTGCGCCGGGTCAGCGTCGGCGACCTCTACCGCCAGATGGCCCAGGAGCGGCAGATGACCGCCCTGCAGCTCAACCTGCACGCCGAGCTGGACCAGGCCGTCGACGGCTACGTCGACCAGCTCCAGCGGGACATCGCCGCGTCGGGCGAGAGCCTGGTGATGGACTCCCGGCTGGCCTGGCACTTCTTCACCGACGCGCTCAAGGTGCACATGATCACCGAGCCGACCGAGGCGGCCCGCCGGGTGCTGGCCCGCCCGTCCGGCCCGGCGGAGAGCTACACCTCGATGGAGGAGGCGAAGGCCAAGCTCCGCGAGCGCAGCGAGAGCGAGCGCAGCCGGTTCATCGTGCGCTACGGCGTCGACAAGGCCCGCCTGCGCAACTACGACCTGGTCTGCGACACCACCCGGGCCACCCCCGAGCAGGTGATCCAGCACGTCGTCGACGTCTACGAGGGGCGGCTCGGCGCGGACGTGCTGCGCGACGGCCAGCCGCTGCTGCTGCTCGACCCGGCCCGGGTCTACCCGACCGAGGACATCGCCACCCTCCGTGGGCTGTGGGACTCGGAGTTCGTCGGCGAGGTGGCCGGGTCCGGCGACGAGGCCCTGGAGCCGCTGACCATCGGCTACACCGGCGAGTACTTCTTCGTGGTCGACGGCCACCGCCGGCTCAGCGCCGCCCTCCAGAGCGGCTTCCCGCTGGTCCCCGCCCGGCTGGTCGCCGAGGTCGACGAGCCGGTGGTCGGCGGGCTGAGCGCGGTCGACTTCTTCGCCGCCCAGGCCCGGCCCAGCCTGATCCACGACTGGGAGGCCGCGCACGGCCTCGCCCTGCCGCTGCCCGAGCACGCCCTGCTGGGCGGGGGCGCGGTGCTGGCCGGGGAGCCGGGCGCCGGCGCCTGACCGGGCCCACGGGCGCGGCGGCGGGATCGCCCGATCCGGCGGACCGGAGCATGATGAAGGTCTCCGATGCCTGGGGAGGCCGATCGTGGATCCTGCTGACGCCCTCGCGCTGCTCATGTCGCCCTCGGGACGGGTCGACCCGTACCCGACGTACGAACGGTTGCGCGCGCACGGCCCGGTGGTCCAGGCCGGCCCGGTCTTCTACGTGGTGACCGGCTACGCCGAGGCCGACGCGATCCTCCGCGACGCCCGGTTCGGCGTGATGGACGACGACCTGCGCGACCAGTTCCTGCCGGGCTGGCGGGAGAGTCCGGCGGTCCTGTCGATCTCCCGGTCGATGCTGCGCACCAACCCGCCGGACCACAGCCGGATGCGCCGCCTGGCGGCCGGCGCCTTCACCCCGCGCCGGATCGCCGCCATGCGGGACGTGGTCGAGGCGCAGGCCGACCGGCTGGTCGACGGGATACTGGCCCGCGGCCGGGAGGGCGCGCCGGTCGACTTCATGGCCGAGTTCGCGTACCCGCTGCCGGTGGGGGTGATCTGCGCGCTGCTCGGCGTGCCGGCGGCCGACCGGCCGCTGTTCCGGCGCTGGGCCACCGACCTGACCGGGGTGCTGGAGCCGGAGATCACCCCCGAGGAGCTGGCCGTGGCCGACCGCGGCGCGAGCGAGTTGCGCGACTACTTCACCGAGCTGGTCGCGGCCCGCCGGCGCGCCCCGGCGGACGACCTGACCACCGCGCTCGTGCAGGCCCACGACGCCGACGGCCATAATTCGGCCTCCGCGCCGCGAGGCGGCGCTACGGACCGAATGAGGGCCGACGGTGACCGGCTCTCCGGCGACGAGCTGCTGGCCAACCTGATCGTGCTGCTGGTGGCCGGCTTCGAGACCACCACCAACCTGCTCGGCAACGGCCTCGTGGTGCTCCTCGACCACCCGCGCGACGCGGCGGCGCTGCGGGAGCATCCCGAGTTCGCGCCCGGCTACGTCGAGGAGCTGCTGCGCTACGACTCACCGGTGCAGCTCACCTCCCGGATGAGCACCGCACCGACCCGGCACGGCGGCGTGGACCTGCCGGCCGGGAGCTGGCTCATCGTGATGCTCGGCGCCGCGAACCGGGACCCGGGCCGCTACCCGGAGCCGGAGCGGTTCGACCCGTGGCGGCCGCAGGTGCACCCGCTCTCCTTCGGCGCCGGCCCGCACTACTGCCTCGGCGCGGGCCTGGCCCGGCTGGAGGCGCAGGTGGCGTTCCCCCTGCTGCTGCGCCGGCTGCCCGGCCTCGCCCTGGCCGGGCCGGGCGAGCGGCGGGTCCGGCTCACCCTGCGGGGATACGCGACGCTGCCGGTCACCGTGGGTGACGAGGCGTCGCCGGTCACCGATCGCGGTACGCCGGCCGGGGCGACCGGATCGACTCCGTAGACTGGTACGGCACCACCCGTCCCAGACAAGGAGCCACTCCGCGTGACCGTCCAGCCCATCCGTCTGTTCGGCGACCCGGTGCTGCGCACGCCGGCCGACCCGGTCGTCGACTTCGACGCCGAGCTGCGCAAGCTGATCGCCGACCTGACCGACACGATGCGCGAGCAGAGCGGCGCCGGCCTGGCCGCGCCGCAGCTCGGGGTGGGCCTGCGGGTGTTCACCTTCGACGTCGACGACGTCCTCGGGCACCTGGTGAACCCGGTGCTGGAGTTTCCCGATGAGGAGGAGCAGGACGGCCCGGAGGGTTGCCTGTCCATCCCGGGGCTCTACTTCGACACGAAGCGGCGGCAGAACGTCATCGCCAAGGGCTTCAACGGCTACGGGGACCCGCTGCAGATCGTCGGCACCGGCCTGATGGCCCGCTGCGTGCAGCACGAGACCGACCACCTCGACGGGGTGCTCTTCGTCGACCGGCTCGACCCGGCCGGCCGCAAGGAGGCCATGAAGGCGATCCGCCAGGCCGAGTGGTACGACGAGGCCGCCCCGCCGACCGTCAAGCTCAGCCCGCACGCCGCCGGCAACCCCTTCGGCCTGGGGCGGTGACCCGGATGCGCCTGGTCTTCGCCGGCACGCCGGCCGTCGCCGTCCCCGCGCTGGACGCGATCGCCGCCTCCGGTCACGACCTGCTCGCCGTGGTCACCCGCCCCGACGCGCCGGCCGGCCGGGGGAGGGGCCTGCACCGCTCCCCGGTCGGCGCCTGGGCCGACGCGCACGGCGTGGAGGTGCTCACCCCGGCGCGGCCGCGCGAGCCCGAGTTCCTCGACCGGCTCCGCGAGCTGGCCCCGGACTGCGTGCCGGTGGTCGCCTACGGCGCGCTGGTGCCGCCGGCGGCGCTGGAGATCCCCCGGCTCGGCTGGATCAACCTGCACTTCTCGCTCCTGCCCGCCTGGCGCGGCGCGGCGCCCGTGCAGCACGCCGTGCTGCACGGCGACGAGCTGACCGGGGCCAGCGTCTTCCAGCTGGAGGAAGGGCTGGACACCGGCCCGGTCTACGGCACCGTCACCGACGAGGTGCGGCCCGCGGACACCTCCGGCGACCTGCTGGAGCGGCTCGCCCACTCCGGCGCCGGGCTGCTGGTCGCGGTGCTCGACGCGCTGGCGGCCGGCACCGCCCGGGCCGAGCCGCAGCCGGCCGACGGGGTCTCCCTCGCGCCGAAGCTGACCGTCGAGGACGCCCGGGTCCGCTGGGCCGACCCGGCCTTCGCGGTGGACCGCCGGATCCGCGCCTGCACCCCGGCCCCCGGCCCGTGGACCACCTTCCGGGGCGACCGGGTCAAGCTCGGCCCCGTCACCGTGGTGGCGGACGGCCCGGAGCTGAAGCCCGGCGAGCTGCTGGTCGAGAAGTCGCGGGTGCTGGCCGGCACCGGCACCGTCCCGGTGCGGCTCGGCGAGGTGCGCGCGGCCGGCAAGAAGGCCATGTCGGCCGGCGACTGGGCGCGCGGCGTCCGGGTCGCCGCCGGCGAGGTGCTCGCGTGACCGGGCCGGCCGAGCCCGGCCGTTTCTCCGACGGTCCGCGTGGCGGCCGCTCCGGCGACGCCGGGCGGTTCACCGGCGGCGAACGGTCCCGCGACCGCGGCGACCGCGGCGACCGCCCCGCACGCCGGGGCGACGGGCCGCCGCGCGAGGGGCGTTTCGGCGCCGACCGGCGCGGCGGCGTCCGGCGTCCGGTCCGGCCGGCCGTCGACCTGCCTCGGCACGTCGCGTTCCAGGCGATCGCGGCTGTGCACCGGGACGACGCGTACGCGAACCTGGTGCTGCCGGCGATGCTCCGTGACGAGGGGCTGACCGGCCGGGACGCCGCCTTCGCCACCGAGCTGACCTACGGCACGCTCCGCCACACCGGCACCCTGGACGCGATCATCACCGACGCGGCCGGCCGGGACGTGCAGCGGATCGACCCGCCGGTGCGGGACGCGCTGCGGCTCGGGACCTACCAGTTGCTGCACACCCGGGTGCCGGCGCACGCGGCCGTGTCGTCCACCGTGGACCTGGTGCGGACCGTCGCGGCCGGGGCCACCGGCTTCGCCAACGCGGTGCTCCGCGAGGTGGCGAGCCGCGACGTCGACGGCTGGGTGGCGAAACTCGCCCCGTCCGAGGAGACCGACCCGATCGGCTACCTCGCGCTGGCGTACAGCCATCCGCAGTGGATCGTCCGGGCCTTTGCCGAGGCGCTCGGCGGTGACCTGCGCGAGACCGCCCGCCTGCTCATCGAGGACAACGAGCGCCCGCCGGTGCACCTGTGCGCCCGGCCCGGGCTGGCCGACCCGGTGGCGCTGGCCGACGAGGTCGGCGGGGCGCCCGGCGCCTTCTCGCCGTACGCCGTCTACCTCGCCGGCGGCGCGCCGGGTGACCTGGCGGCGGTGACCGAGGGGCGCGCGCACGTCCAGGACGAGGGTTCCCAGCTGGTGGCGAACGCCCTCGCGGTGGCGCCGCTGGACGGCCCGGACGGCCGCTGGCTCGACCTGTGCGCCGGCCCCGGCGGCAAGGCGGGCCTGCTCGGCGCCCTGGCCGCGGAGCGCGGCGCCCGGCTCACCGCGGTCGAGGTCGCCGAGCACCGGGCCCGGCTGGTCAGCCAGGCGACCCGGGGCCTGCCGGTCACCGTGGTGAACACCGACGGGCGCACGGTCGGGGCCGATCCGAAGCTGCCGGAGGGGCACTTCGACCGGGTGCTGGTCGATGCCCCGTGCACCGGGCTGGGCTCGCTGCGCCGGCGGCCGGAGTCCCGCTGGCGCCGCCAGCCGTCGGACCTGCCGCCGCTGACCCGGTTGCAGCGGGAGCTGCTGACCGCCGCGCTGCGCGCGGCCCGGCCGGGCGGCCTGGTCGCGTACGTGACGTGCTCGCCGCACACCGTGGAGACGCACGTGTCGGTGACCGAGGCGTCCCGCCGGTGCGGCTTCCCGGTCGACTTCGTCGACGCCCGCCCGCTGCTGCCGGCCGGCATGCCCGGGCTGGGGGACGGCCCCACGGTCCAGCTGTGGCCGCAGCGGCACGGCACGGACGCGATGTTCCTGGCGGTGCTGCGCAAGGGCTGAGCGCGGACCCGGCCCACGGGCCGAATGTCCACAGGTGAATGGAAAAGCGGGACCGGCGACGCCGGTCCCGCTTTGTGTCATGTGACAGTCCCGTTGACTCTTACATCGATACGTGTCACTGTCCGATCACCGGTCCGTGGGGCTCCCACCGGAGTCCACGGGCCGCGCCACCCCCGCCAGCACGTCCCGCCGACCCCCACGAGGAGTCTCCATGAGACGCAGAACGCCGACCGCGGGCCTCGCGCTCGCCCTCTTCGCCGCCGTGACGGCGACCCTGACCACCACGGCCGCCTCCGCCGCCCCCGCGCCGGTGAGCGCCGCCCCCGCGCTCGCCGCCGCCGCGCCGGACATCTCGGTGACCAACGTCCAGGCCCACCTCACCCAGTTCAACTCCATCGCCACGAGCAACGGCGGCAACCGGCGGGCCGGCTCGGCCGGCCACACCGCCTCGGTCGCCTACGTGAAGGGCAAGCTCCAGGCCGCCGGCTACACCGTCTCCGAGCAGGTCTGCACGACCTGCACCTACCGGTCGAACAACCTGATCGCCGAGTGGCCGCAGGGCCCGGCCGACCAGGTGGTCATGTTCGGGGCGCACCTCGACGGCGTCTCCGCCGGCCCGGGCATCAACGACAACGGCTCCGGCTCGGCCACCCTGCTGGAGAACGCGCTGGTCCTGGCGAGCCAGAACCCGAGCATGACCAAGCGGGTGCGGTTCGCGTGGTGGACCGACGAGGAGCAGGGCCTCAACGGCTCGGAGTTCTACGTCAACTCGCTCAGCGCCACCCAGAAGGGCTACATCAAGGGCTACTACAACTTCGACATGGTCGGCTCGACCAACGGCGGCTACTTCATCAACCGGGTCACCTCCACCACGGCCGCGCCGCTGAAGGCGTACTGGGACTCGCTGAACCTCCAGCCGGAGGAGAACGTCGAGGGCCAGGGCCGCTCCGACGACTACCCCTTCCAGCAGGCCGGCATCCCGACCTCGGGTTACGCGGCCGGCGCCAGCGCCCGCAAGACCAGCGCCCAGGCCGCCAAGTGGGGCGGCACGGCCAACTCCGCGTACGACTCCTGCTACCACCGCTCCTGCGACACCACCGCCAACGTCAGCGCGACGGTGCTCAACCGCAGCGCCGACGGCGTGGCGTACGCGATCTGGCAGCTCGCGGTCGGCGGCGGCACCCCGACCAACGACTTCTCCGTCGCGGTGAGCCCCACCTCCGGCAGCGTCGCCCGGGGCGGCTCCACCACCGCGACCGTCAGCACCGCCACCACCAGCGGCAGCGCCCAGACGGTGAGCCTGTCGGCCACGGGCGCCCCGAGCGGGGTGACGGTGAGCTTCAGCCCGTCCTCGGTCACCTCCGGCGGCTCGGCCACCATGACCGTCAGCGCCTCAGCGACCGCCACCACCGGCACCTTCACCATCACGGTCACCGGCACCGGCTCGGTCACCCGCACCGCCGGCTACACCCTCACGGTGACCGGCACGGGCGGCTGCGCCGGCGGCCAGCTCATCGGCAACAGCAGCTTCGAGTCGGGCAGCACGCCGTGGACGGCCAGCTCGGGGGTCATCACGAACTCCTCGAGCCAGGCGGCCCGGACGGGCTCCTACAAAGCGTGGCTGGACGGCTACGGCAGCACCCACACGGACACGCTGTCGCAGTCGGTGACCATCCCGGCCGGGTGCGCCAGCTACACGCTGTCGTTCTGGCTGCACATCGACACCGCGGAGACCACCACGAGCACCGCGTACGACAAGCTGACCGTGCAGGTCGGCACGACCACGCTGGCGACGTACTCGAACCTCAACAAGGCGAGCGGCTACGCGCAGCGCAGCTTCAACCTGGCGGCGTACGCCGGGCAGACCGTCACGCTGAAGTGGACCGGGGTGGAGGACGCCTCCCTCCAGACCAGCTTCGTCATCGACGACGTGACGCTCCAGGTCGGCTGAGCGCACCGGGCGGGGTGGGCCGGAGAGCCCGCCCCGCTCCCGCTCAGGTGACCGGCAGCGCCTTGCTGCCGCCGCCCTTGAGTGAGCGGGTCAGCGTCCGGTCGGAGACCCAGAGGAAGCACTGCACGCCACGGTCGCCGTCCTGCCACTCCTCCTCGTAGGGGTGGTAGATGATCGTGCCGGCCCGGTAGACCAGGTCGCCGTTGTTCGGCACCTTGACGTACCTGGCGATCAGCGCGCGGCAGCCCTTGTGCGCCCGCAGGGTGGTCCGCTGGAACTCGGCGTAACTGAGATCCGGGAACCGGTAGACCCCGACGAACTCGGCGTGGTGCTTGGCGGTGCAGGCGACCGGCCGCATCTCCTCCACGTCGTCCTTGCTGAGCTTCGGGTTGAAGCAGCCCAGCGCCAGCGGCGAGCCCGCCTTCAGGGCGTTGCGCAGGCTGCCGCGGCGCGCGACGACGCTGCCGTCGTCGAGGCTGGCCACCTCGGAGGCGTCGCAACGGAACCAGTGGGCCCCACCGGTCCAGGCCGCGGCCGACGGGAAGACCACGGACAGCCGCAGCCGCCCCGAGCGCCACTCGGCGCCGACCGCCTTGTTGACCTGCTTCGCGCATTCGGCGTGCGCCGTCCGGGCGCCGGTCGACCCGGCCTTCGGGGGAGTGCCGCGTCCGGCGTCCGGGCCGGTCAGGGTGCCCACGTACAGCGTCTCGGCCCGGTGGGTGGCGGCGCAGTCGACCGGGTTCCAGCCGCTCAGGTAGCCGACGTCCTGGATCGTGGAGTGGCAGGCGCCGGCCTGGGGCACGAAGGCCGCCGGGGCGCCGAAGGCGGGCCAGTCGTCGGCCAGGTCGCGGTCGACCCCGGCCGGCGCGCCGCAGCCGCCGAGCGCCAACACCGCCGTGACACCGGCGGCGACCGCCGCCCACCATCGCCGCATCCCGACCGACCTCCCCGTCGTCCGTGGTCGCCCGACCGGCGCGGAGCACCGGGTACGCCTCGGCGGTGCAGCATACGACACCCGGGCTCAGCTGACGGGTAGTCCCTCCGGGCCGGCCCCGCGCACCGACCGGGTCAGCTTCCGGTCGTCGCTCCACAGGAAACAGCGCACCCCCCGGTCGCCCTCCTCCCACTCCCGCTGCGACGGCGGGTAGAAGATCGAACCGGCCCGGTACGGCAGGTCGGCGTTGTTCGGCACCGCGGCGAAGGCGGCGATCAGCGCCATGCAGCGGCGGTGCACCTGCGGGGCGGCGCGGGTGAAGTCCGCCCAGCTCATGTCGCCTTCCTCGAAGACGCCGACGAACTCGGCGCGGTGCGGCTCGGTGCAGAGGACCGGGGCCATGTAGTTCAGGTTGTCGCCGATCAGCTTCGGGTCGAAACACCGGTGCACCAGCGGGCTGTCGCCCACCATGGCGCCGCGCAGGCTGCCCACCCGGTTGATCGGCCGGGTGTTGTCGATGCTGTCGGTCTCCGCCAGGTCGCAGCGGAACCAGCGGGCCCCGCCCATCCAGGCGGTGACCGGGGGCAGCGCGATGCTCAGGGTGAGCCGGGCGGAGTGCCAGTCCCCGCCGATCACCTCCCGGGCCCGCTGGTCACACTCGGCGCGGGCGGTGCGCAGCCCGGGGGAGCCCGGTTCCGGCCGCGCGCCCTGCGCCGCCGGACCGGTGAAGGTGCCGACGTGCACCGTCTCGGCCAGGTGGCTGCCCGCACAGTCGACCGTCTCGTAGGTGGCGGCCTGCACCACGGCGGTGAGCCGGGACAGGCAGGCGTCGGTGGCGGGGACGAACAGGCGCGGCGCCGGCAGCGCGGCCCAGTCGTCGGTGAGGTCCCCGTCGGCCCGGTGCGGTGGGACACAGCCGGTCAGGGCCACCGTCGCCGTGCCGGCCAGCGCCAGCGCCAGGAGCCACCGTCGCATCGTCCGCCCTTCCCGGGAGATGACAGCCGGTCGCTGCGGCCCGTGCGGCGTGCCCCGCGACCGGGCGTGCAGCATACGTGACAGTCCCTGTAGGAGTTTCGCCCTGTTTCGATCGATCGGCCAGTCGCGGATGACTTTTCGTGTCGACTTTCCGCACCGGACCGGCTGATTCTGCACCGCGGGTCACGTCCGGGTCACGGTGGGCTCCCGCCGGTGCCGCGCTGCGGACGCCGGGTGACCGCCTTCGTACACTGGCCCCGTGACCGTACCGCCGCTGATCGTCGCGCCCAGCATCCTGGCCGCCGACTTCGCCCGCCTCGCCGACGAGGTCCGCGCCATCGAGCATGCCGCCGACTGGTTGCACGTGGACGTCATGGACAACCATTTCGTGCCCAACCTGACCATCGGGCTGCCGGTGGTGCAGAGCCTGCGGGCGGCCACCCAGCTTCCCTTCGACGTGCACCTCATGATCGAGGACCCGCGCCGCTGGGCGCCCGGCTACGCCGACGCCGGGGCGTACAACGTGACGTTCCACGCCGAGGCGTGCGACGACCCGGTGGCGCTGGCCAAGGACCTGCGCTCGGCCGGTGCGAAGGCGGGGCTGGCGATCGACCGGGACACGCCGATCGAGCCGTACCTGGACCTGCTGCCCAGCTTCGACACGCTGCTGATCATGACGATCAAGGCCGGTTTCGGCGGCCAGCGGTTCATCCCCCAGCTGCTCGACAAGGTGCGCGCCGCCCGGCGGCACGTCGCGAGCGGCCACCTGGAACTCCGCATCGAGGTGGACGGCGGGATCGCCGCGGACACCATCGAACAGGCCGCCGCGGCGGGCGCCGACGCCTTCGTCGCCGGCACCGCGGTCTACGGGGCCGACGACCCGGCCGAGGCGGTCCGCCGGCTGCGCGGCCTGGCGGAACGCGCGACGACCGGGGCCTGAGGTGGATCCCGCCGGCGACCGACCCGACGTGATCCTGGTCGTCGACGACGACGAGGACATCGCCCGCTTCGTCGAGTTCAACCTGCGGTTGCACGGCTTCGAGGTGCTGCACGCCGGCGACGGCCAGGAGGCCCTGGAGGTCATCGAGCGGCACCGGCCGGACCTGGCCGTGGTCGACCTCATGATGCCGCGGATCGACGGCCTGGAGCTGACCCGCCGGCTGCGCGCCGACCCGATGACCTCGGCCCTGCCGGTGATCATGCTGACCGCCAAGGGGATGACCTCCGACAAGGTCAACGGCCTCAGCGCAGGCGCGGACGACTACCTGGTAAAGCCCTTCGACACCGCCGAGCTGGTCGCGCGGGTGAGTTCCACGCTGCGCCGCAACAAGGAGTTCCGGGAGGTCTCCCCGCTGACCGGGCTGCCCGGCAACAGCCGGATCCGGCGGGAGATCAGCGACCGGGTCCGCAGCGGCGTCGACTACGCCGTCGGCTACATCGACATCGACCGCTTCAAGAGCGTCAACGACCGCTACGGCTTCGTCCGGGGCGACGAGTTCATCTCCGCGCTGGCCCGCAGCCTGCACCGGGCGGTGGTCTCGATCGGCCTGCCGCCGGCCTTCCTGGGCCACGTCGGCGGCGACGACTTCGTCATCGTGTGCACCCCGTCCCAGGTCCGGCCGCTGACCAGCCGGGCCGTGGTCGACTTCGAGAAGGCCGCCGACGCCCTCTACGACGCGACCGACCGGGAGCGCGGCTTCGTCGAGCTGAAGGACCGCCGGGGCAACATCCGCCGGGCCGCGCTGGTCACCCTCTCCATCGGCGTCTCCCTCTCCGACTCCGGCAAACGCTTCACCGACCCCCTGGAGGCGATCGCCGTGGCCTCCGAGATGAAGACGGTCGCCAAGAGCCAACCCGGGTCATACGTCGCGGTCGACCGCCGACGGGGAGTGACGTGACGATCCGACCCGGGCTGTGAAGTAGCTCGCCTCTGTGGCGCGACCCGCCTCGCGACGTGTAAGACTTCCGGTGTACCCACCACGCGCTGGCGGGGCTCGGTGAAATTCCGAACCGGCGGTGATCCACGGTCCGACCGTGGTAAGCCCGCGACCCGGACGGCTTCGGCCGGACGGTGGACCTGGTGAGAATCCGGGGCCGACGGTTGGGGTGCGGCTCGTCCGCCCCCAGACAGTCCGGATGGGAGACAGCGCGCGGGACGGGGAGAGCCCTGCTGGGCGCTGAGCACCCTCAGCCGCCGCGTGGGCTTCCCCGGGGTCGGCTGTGCCGTCCCCGGATCTCCGCCGCCGCGTGTCCGCGGCACCCGTGCCGCTCTGTCCCTGACCCGCCCGCGCGCGACCGGCGAGCGAGAGGGCAGGGCTGGCGATGGCGAGCGTCTCCGTGGACGAGGCGATGCGTCGTGCGATCGCGCTGGCCGCCCGCGGCCTCGGTGCCACCAGCCCCAACCCCGTGGTCGGCTGCGTCCTGCTGGACGCCGACGGCGAGGTCGTCGGCGAGGGCTTCCACGCCTACGCGGGCGGTCCGCACGCCGAGATCGTCGCGCTGGCCCAGGCCGGCCGGCGCGCCCGCGGCGGCACCGCCGTGGTCACCCTGGAACCCTGCGACCACACCGGCCGCACCGGCCCGTGCAGCCACGCCCTCATCGCGGCCGGCGTCGCGCGCGTGGTGGTCGCCGTCCCGGACCCCAACCCGGTCGCCTCGGGCGGCGCGGCCACCCTGCGCGCCGCGGGCGTCCAGGTCGACCTGGGGGTACGCGGCGACGAGGCCGAGGCCGGCAACATCGCCTGGCTCACCTCGATGCGCCGGGGCTGGCCGTACCTCATCTGGAAGTACGCGGCCACCCTCGACGGGCGCTCCGCCGCGGCGGACGGCACCAGCATATGGATCACCTCGGAGGCGGCCCGGATCGACGTGCACGCCCTGCGCGGCACCGTCGACGCGGTGATCGCCGGGGTGGGCACCGTGCTGGCCGACGACCCCCGGCTCACCGCCCGCAACCTGCGCGACGGCACCCTGGCCATCCGGCAGCCGCTGCGGGTGGTGGTGGACAGCTCGGGGCGTACCCCGGCGCAGGCCCGGGTCCGCGACGGCGCCGCCCGGACCTGGGTGGCCACCGCCGCGGAGGTCGGTGCCGGCCCGGACGGCCGGGTCGACCTCGCGGCGCTGCTCGCGGAGCTGCACCACCGCGGCGTGCGGGCCGCGCTGTTGGAGGGCGGCCCCACCCTGGCCGGCGCGTTCCTCGCCGCCGGCCTGGTCGACAGGATCGTCGGGTACGTCGCGCCGAAGCTGCTCGGCGCCGGGCCGACCGCCCTGCTGGACGCCGGCGTGACGACCATCGCCGACGCCATCGACCTGGAGCTCACCGACGTTACGCAGGTCGGTCCCGACCTGCGGATCACCGCGCTGCCCCGGAAGAGGGAGGCCTGACATGTTCACCGGCATCGTCGAGGAACTGGGCGAGATCGTCCGGACCACCGACACCGGGGGTGACTCGGCGCTGGTCGCGGTCCGCGGCCCGCTGGTCACCTCGGACGCCCGGCACGGCGACTCCATCGCGGTCAACGGGGTCTGTCTCACCGTGGTCGACGTCGACGGCGGGATCTTCACCGCCGACGTGATGGGGGAGACGCTGCGCCGCACCGCGCTCGGGGCGCTGCGCCCCGGCGACCCGGTCAACCTGGAGCGGGCCGCCGCGCTGAACAGCCGCCTCGGCGGCCACCTGGTGCAGGGGCACGTCGACGGGGTCGGCGAGCTGCTGTCCCGGGAGCCGGCCGCGCAGTGGGAGACGGTGCGCTTCCGGCTGCCCGCCGGGCTGGCCCGGTACGTGGTGGAGAAGGGCTCGATCACCGTCGACGGCATCTCGCTGACCGTCGCGGCGGTCGGCGACGACTGGTTCTCGGTCGGGCTGATCCCGACCACCCTCAAGCTCACCACCCTCGGCGCCAAGGGTCCCGGCGACCCGGTCAACCTCGAGGTGGACGTGCTGGCCAAGTACGTCGAGCGGCTGCTCGGCGACCGCGCCGCCGGGGGTGCCCGGTGACGGGCCCGCTCGGCTGGCTGCTCGACGCCCAGGTGCACGTGGCCGGCTCGCCGGTGCTGGTCCGGGAGATCGTCGGCAACGTCTTCGGCCTCGCCTCCGCGCTGTTCGGGCTCCGCCGGGTGGTCTGGGCCTGGCCGGTCGGCATGATCGGCAACGCGCTGCTGTTCACCGTGTTCCTCGGCGGGGTGTTCGCCACCCCTCAGGCGCACGACCTCTACGGCCAGGCCGGCCGGCAGGTCTTCTTCTTCGCGGTCAGCGTCTACGGCTGGTGGCGCTGGTCGCGCAACCGCCGCTCCGGCGGCGGGGAGCAGCCGGCGGTCGTCCCGCGCTGGGCGACCTGGCGGGAGCGGCTCGGCCTGCTCGCCGCCGCGGCGGTCGGGACCGCGGCCGCGTACCCGGTGCTCGCCGCGCTCGGCTCGTGGGGGCCGCTGCCGGACGCCTGGATCCTGGTCGGCAGCCTGCTCGCCACCTACGGCATGGCCCGCGGCTGGGTGGAGTTCTGGCTGATCTGGATCGCCGTCGACGCGGTCGGCGTGCCGCTGCTGCTCCAGGGCGGCTTCTACCCGTCGGCCGCCATGTACCTGGTCTACGGCGGGTTCTGCCTCGCCGGCCTGTACGCCTGGTGGCGCACCTCCCGGGCGACGCCGCCCGCCCGCACCCCGATCCCGCCGACGTACTCGGAGGCCGTGGCATGAGCAGCACCTTCGGCAGCATCGAGCAGGCGGTGGCGGACATCGCCGCCGGCCGGCCCGTCGTGGTGGTCGACGACGAGGACCGGGAGAACGAGGGCGACCTGATCTTCGCGGCCGAGCTGGCCACCCCGGAGCTGGTCGCGTTCATGGTCCGCTACACCTCCGGCTACATCTGCGTGCCGCTCACCGAGAGCGAGTGCGACCGGCTGGACCTGCCGCCCATGCACCACACCAACCAGGACCGGCGGGGCACCGCGTACACGGTGACCGTGGACGCGCGGGAGGGGATCAGCACCGGCATCTCCGCCGCCGACCGGTCGCACACCATCCGGCTGCTCGCCGCCGCGTCGACCGACCCGACCGACCTGGCCCGCCCCGGGCACGTGGTGCCGCTGCGCGCCCGCCAGGGCGGGGTGCTGCGCCGCCCCGGGCACACCGAGGCGGCCGTGGACCTGACCCGGCTGGCCGGGCTGCGCCCCGCCGGGGTGCTCTGCGAGCTGGTCAACGACGACGGCACCATGATGCGCCTGCCCGACCTGGAGAAGTTCTGCGCCGAGCACGGGCTGACCCTGGTCACCATCGCCGACCTGATCGCCTACCGGCGGCGCACCGAGAAGCAGGTCGAGCAGGTGGCCGAGGCGCGGATGCCCACGCCGTACGGGGTGTACCGGGCGCTCGGCTACCGCGCCGAGCACGACACCGCCGAGCACGTGGCGCTGGTCATGGGCGACCTGGGCGACGGGCGGGACGTGCTCGTGCGGGTGCACTCCGAGTGCCTCACCGGGGACGTCTTCGGGTCGCTGCGCTGCGACTGCGGGCCCCAGCTGCAGGCCGCGCTGGCCCGGGTGGCCCAGGAGGGGCGGGGCGTGGTGCTCTACGTGCGCGGGCACGAGGGGCGGGGCATCGGCCTGCTGCACAAGCTCCAGGCGTACCAGCTCCAGGACCAGGGCCGGGACACCGTGGACGCGAACCTCGACCTGGGGCTGCCGGCCGACGCGCGGGACTACGGGACGGGCGCGCAGATCCTCTACGACCTCGGCGTCCGCTCCATGCGGCTGCTGACCAACAACCCGGCCAAGCGCGCCGGCCTGGAGGGCTACGGCCTCACGGTGAGCGGCCGGGAGGGCCTGCCCGTGCGGTCCAACCCGGAGAACGTGCGTTACCTGCGGACCAAGCGGGACCGGATGGGCCACCTCCTGGAGGGGCTGGACGAGGTGACCGAGGCGCCGATGGGCCGCCCGGTCGCCGGCGACGAGATCGGAGCGTAGACATGGCGGGTTTCGGCGAACCGGGCGTGACCGCGGTGGACGCCGGCGGGCTGACCGTCGGCATCGTGGCCGCGCGCTGGCACGGCGACCTCACCGACCACATGGTCGACCGGGCGGTGGCCGCCGCCGAGGCGTGCGGCGCGCGGTCCGTGGTGGCCCGGGTGGCCGGCTCGGTCGAGCTGCCCGTGGTGGCCCAGGCGATGGCCCGCCGGTACGACGTGGTGGTCGCCCTCGGCGTGGTGGTGCGGGGCTCCACCGCGCACTTCGACTACGTCTGCCAGTCGGTCACCGAGGGGCTGACCCGGGTGGCGCTGGACGAGGGGAAGCCGGTGGCGCACGGGGTGCTCACCGTGGACACCATCGAGCAGGCCCGGGACCGGGCCGGGCTGCCCGGGTCGGCGGAGGACAAGGGCTGGGCCGCCACCGTGGCGGCGCTGGACGCCGCGCTGGCCATCCGTGGCCTGGACGCCGCGAGCGGCCACCGGGTCGGCTTCGCCTGACCGGCCCACCGGGTCGGCTTCGCCTGACCCGGCCGGCACCCGTGCGGCCGACCGTCCGGGGCGGCGGGTGCCGCGACGATCCCCGGTCGGAGCTGCCTGCCGTGTGACTCGCGGGACGCTACGAGCTTGATGACGTGGGTGATTCACCGTCCCGCCGCCCGTCACGACCGGGGGGCGTCCGCGGCTGCGGTCACCCGAGCCGCACCGGGAGCGTCGCCGGCCCGGCTGAATCGCCTGCGTCATCAGGTTCGTAGCGTCCTCCGGTGTGTGGGGTGGTGAGGCGGCGGCCGGTGAGCAGGTACGCCCCGGCAGCCAGCAGCAGCGCCCCGATCGCCCCGTACAGCAGCCGGTAGTCGACCAGGCCGACCACCAGGGCGCCCGCCCCGATCGCCACGGCCTGCGGTCCGCTGGCCAGCGCGTCCAGCGCGGCCGAGACGCGGCCGACCAGACCCGGTGGGGTGTTCCGTTGCACCAGCGTCATGGTGCCCACGAGGGCGACCGGCAGGCCGAGGCCGATCAGCACCGCGGCGGCGACCGCGAACCCGAGCACCGGCCAGACCGGGGCCACGAAGCCCACGGCGATGGTGGCCACGCCGAGCGCCATGGCGCCCAACTCGCCGAGCCGGCGCACCAGCGCCGCCGAGCCCAGCCCGCCGATCAGGCCACCGATGCCCTGCAGGGAGACCAGCACCCCCAGGAAGGCCGGCTCCCGCCCGAGCCCCCGGTCGACGTACGCGAACCACAGCGTCTCCCCGAAGCCGAGGCCGATGGTGGCGACCACGACCGCCAGCAGCGCCCGGCGCAGCGCCGGCTCGCCCACCAGGTGCCGCACGCCGGCGACCAGTTCCCCGCGCCCGTCTCCGGGGGCCCGCACCTCCGCCGCCCGCGGCGGGGCTGTTCCGGTGGCCCCGATCCCACCCGCCCCCGGCGCCGGGCGCACGGCCAGCCCCACGGCGCCGGCCACCAGGAACCCGAGCGCGCAGGTGGCCGCCATCGCCGGGCCGCCGAGCAGCACGAACAGGCCGGCGCCGAGCAGCGGCCCGACCAGCCGCAGCCCCTGCTTGACGGTCTGGGACACGCCGTTGGCGTCGGGCAGCAGCTCCGCGGGGACCAGTTCCTGCACGAGCGCGGTGACCGTGGCGCCCAGCGCGATGTACGAGAGCCCGTAGCCGGCGGCGACCGCGTAGACGATCCACAGCCGGCTGGCGTCGTGGACGGCCAGCAGCGGCAGCAGCAGGACGGCGGTGCCCGCGTTGAGGGCCACGAACAGCCGACGGCGCGGCGCCCGGTCGACCACCCAGCCGGCCAGCGGGGCGAGCACCATCGGCGCGGTCAGCGCCAGGAAGGTGGCGCCGGCCAGCCCGTCGGAGCCGGTCAGCTCCTTGACCCAGATCGCGAGGGCCAGCAGCAGGATCGACTCGGCGATCATGCTGACGGCCAGTGCGACGAAGAACAGCCGGAACTCCGGGCGGCGCAGCAGTTGTCTCATCGGTCCCCGTTCCCTTCGGCGACGGTGGGGCCGTCGACCTCGGGCACGCCCCAGGCCATCAGCCGTACCGGCCGGGAGCCGGGCGGGCGGGCCGCCGGGTCGCCGAGCCGGTCCAGGTGGCGGGCGAACAGCGCGCGCAGCTCCTCCTGGAGCTCCTGGAGTTCGTCGGCGGTGTACCAGCTGACGAACTGGGTGAAGTAGCCGGCGTCCCGCCATTCGGGGGACTGCTGCCGGCGGGCCGCCATCCAGTCCCAGAGCTTGCGGTACTCCAGGTCGAGCAGGACCCGGGCGGCCGCGTCGCCGGCGCGTGCCAGCTCGGGGCCCTCCTCGCCGTTGCCCCAGCGGTGGCCGTCGGTGACCAGCCGCCACGGCCGTTGCCGCCCGGTGCCGCCGCCGGCCTCGGTGACGAACCCGTACCGGGCGAGCTGGCGCAGGTGCCAGGAGCAGTTGGCGGGGCTCTCGCCGACCCGCTCGGCCACCTCGGTGGCAGTCAGCGGGCCGTGCACGCCGACCGCGTCGAGAATGCGCAGCCGCAGCGGATGGGCGAAGGCCCGCAGGGTGTCGACGTCGGTGATCTCGCGGGGGCGCTGTTCGGCCATGCGTCGAAGGATAACCTTCGAAAGGTGTGTTTCGAAAGACTTGCTTCGAGCGAGCCGTCCACCATGTGGTCGCCGTCCCGCCGCGCCGGACCCGGGGGGAGGCGTCACCCGGGGCGGCTGGAAGAATCGCCTTCCGTGAAGACGTTCGAGGAGTTGTTCGCCGAGCTGCAGGCCAAGGCCGCCGCCGGCGCCCCGGGCTCGGGCACGGTCGCCGCCCTGGAGAAGGGCGTGCACTTCATCGGCAAGAAGGTCGTCGAGGAGGCGGCCGAGTCGTGGATGGCGGCCGAGCACGAGGGCCCGGAGCGGGCCGCGGAGGAGATCTCCCAGCTGCTCTACCAGGCCCAGGTGCTGATGCTGGCCACCGGCCTCGAGCTGAAGGACGTCTACCGACATCTGTGAGTGCCCCGTCCGCTGATCACCTGATCGATCGAAGGAGCACTCCCATGCTGCGTGTCGCCGTACCCAACAAGGGCGCCCTGGCCGAGTCGGCCGCCGGGATGCTGCGCGAGGCGGGCTACCGCCAGCGCACCGACCCGAAGGACCTGGTCTGCCGGGACGAGCCCAACGACATCGAGTTCTTCTACCTGCGTCCCAAGGACATCGCCACCTACGTCGGCTCGGGCGACCTGGACGTCGGCATCACCGGCCGGGACCTGCTGGTCGACTCCGGCGCGCCGGCCGAGGAGGTCGTCGACCTCAACTTCGGCCGGGCCACCTTCCGGTTCGCGGCCCGCCCCGACGACGTGGACTCGGTCCAGCAGCTCGGCGGGCACCGGATCGCCACCGCGTACCCGGGGCTGGTCGAGCGGCACCTGGCCGAGCTGGGCGTCAAGGCGGACGTGATCCGCCTGGACGGCGCGGTGGAGAACGCCATCCGCCTCGGCGTGGCCGACGTGGTCGCGGACGTGGTGGAGACCGGCGCCACCCTGCGCCAGGCCGGCCTGGTGGTCTTCGGCGAGCCACTGCTGCGGTCCTCGGCGGTGGTGGTCCGCCGGGCCGGCGCCGCCGGCTCCGCCCAGCAGGAGCAGCTCCTGCGCCGGCTGCACGGCGTGCTGGTCGCCCGCCGCTACGTGATGCTCGCCTACGACGTGCCGGCCGGCCTGCTGGACCGGGCCAGCTCGCTCACCCCGGGCATCGAGTCGCCGACCGTCTCCCCGCTGCACCGGGAGGGCTGGGTGGCCGTGCAGGCCATGGTGCTGCGCGACGACGTGCACCGGATCATGGACGAGCTCTACGAGCTGGGCGCCCGGGCCATCCTGGTCACCAACATCCACGCCTGCCGCCTGTGAAGCCGCTGCCGGTTCCGGCCGCCCTGGCCGTGGTCGTCCTGGGCGGGGTGGCCTCGGCCGCGCAGGGCGTGGTCAACGCCGAGCTGGGGGAGCGGGCGGGCGACCCTCTCGTCGGCGCCATGGTCAACAACCTCGGCGGTTGCCTGATCGTGCTGCTCGGGCTGGTCGCCGTCCCGTCCATGCGGGCCGGGCTGGCCGGGCTGCGCCACTCCGGCCTGCCCTGGTGGGCCTACCTGGGCGGGCTGGGCGGCGCCGCCATCGTGGTGATCGGCCCGTTCGTCGTGCCGGCGCTCGGGGTGGCGGTCTTCACGATCGCCCAGGTGGCGGGCGGCAGCCTCGGCGGGCTCGCCGTCGACCGGGTCGGCCTCGCCGCGACGGGCCGGCTGGCGCTCACGCTGCCCCGGGTCGTCGGGGCGCTGCTCGGGATCGCCGCGGTGACCATGGCCCAGCTCGGCCGGCCGGTCGGCGACCTGGCGGTCGGTCTGGTGCTGCTCTCGGTGGCCGGCGGCCTGGCGGTGGCGCTGCAGTCCGCGCTCAACGGACGGGTCGCCGCGGCGATCGGTCCGGCCGCCGGGCTGGCCGTGAACTTCGCGGTCAGCACCTCGGTGATCGCCGCGGTGGCCGCGCTGGCCGGGGCGCTGGCCTCCCGCCCGACCTGGCCCACCCAGTGGTGGCTCTACGTCGGCGGCCTCTTCGGCGTCGGCATCGTGCTCGCCCTGCTGGTCGGCGTGCGCGCCGCCGGGGTGCTGCGCACCGGCCTGGCGCTGGTGGCCGGTCAGCTCGGTGGGGCCCTCGTGCTGGACGTGGTGGTGCCCGGCGGGGCCGGGGTGCGGCTGCCGGTCCTGGCCGGGGCGGTGCTCACCGGCGCGGCGGTGGTCGTGGCCGGCGTGCGGCGGCGCCGCCCGGTCCGTGTGGCGGCGGAACGTACGCCCGAGCCGGATGGCAGACTGGTTTCGTGAACGATTCAGTGGTGACCGTGCGGCCGCGGCGGGTCCGGGTGGTCTGCTGGGCGTCGGCCGTCACGCTGCTCGTGGTGTTCAGCCTGGTGGCGACCTCCCTGACCGGCGCGACCGGCGACGGCTACGGCAGCTTCCAGCGGGGCGACCAGCTCGCCATGGTGGGGCTTGGCGTCTTCGGGGCCCTCGGCTTCCTGCTCTTCACCCGCCCCCGGGTGGTGGCCGACGGCCGGGGTGTCCGGGTCCGCAACGTGATCGGCTCGTACGACCTGCCCTGGGAGGTGATTCGCGGGGTCCGGTTCGACCGGGGCGCCCCGTGGGCCAGCCTGGAGCTGCACGACGACGACCTGCTGCCGATGGTCGCCCTCCAGGCCGCCGACAAGGAGCGCGCCGTCGAGGCGGTCCGCGCCCTGCGCCGCCTGCACCAGGCCCACCTGGCCGCCCTGGCCGGCGACCCGGCCGTCCCGCGCTGACCGCCGCGCCCCGGTTTGGGGCGGGCTGGTCCGAGGGTGTAGTGTTGCGGAGTCGACCAGACCGCCCTGTGGGCGGTCCTGAAGCGGAGCGCCTGCTCCCACCCGAGTCGCCCCCGTAGGTGGCCGGGTCCCGGTCTCCCGGTTCCGGGCACGTCCCGGTTCCGGATGCGCGATCCTGTGATCGTGCCGACCGGTCGAGTGGGCCCTGGCATACGCCGGGGCCTTCTGCTTTCCGGGTCGGCTCCCGTCCGGGAGCCCGCGGAGTCGGCACCACGGAAGACTCGACTCGAGGAGGCCCCATCAGCGTCGAACCACGCGTGAACGAGCAGATCCGGGCACGTGAGGTCCGACTGGTCGGCCCTGAGGGTGAGCAGGTGGGCATCGTCCCGCTGGAGCGCGCCCTGCAGCTGGCCGCGGACGTCGACCTGGACCTGGTCGAGGTTGCGCCGATGGCGCGCCCGCCGGTGTGCAAGCTCATGGACTTCGGCAAGTTCAAGTACGAGAGCGCACTCAAGGCGCGCGAAGCGCGGCGTAACCAGCAGCAGACCGTCATCAAGGAGATGAAGCTCCGGCCGAAGATCGACCCGCACGACTACGAGACCAAGAAGGGTCACGTGGTGCGGTTCCTCAAGGCGGGCGACAAGGTCAAGGTGACGATCATGTTCCGCGGTCGCGAGCAGAGCCGCCCGGAGCTGGGTTACCGGCTCCTGCGCCGGCTCGAGTCCGAGATCACGGACCTGGGATACGTCGAGGCCGCGCCGAAGCAGGACGGCCGAAACATGATCATGGTTCTCGCTCCGCACCGGGCCGTGAAGGCCTCCGCGGTCGCCGCCACGGCGTCCCGCGGTGGGCCCCGGGACCGGGCCGCGGAGGAGTCGGAAGCCCCGGCAGGTGGCGAGACCCCGGCGGCCGGCGAGACCGCAGCAGCCGGCGAGACCGGCCCGACCGCTGACACCAGCGGCCAGTAACAGGGAGAGACGTTCCACATGCCGAAGATGAAGAGCCACACGGGTACGGGCAAGCGGGTCAAGGTCACCGGCACGGGCAAGATCGTCGCCCAGCAGGCCGGCCTCCGCCACAAGCTGGAGAAGAAGCCCTCCACCCAGACCCGCCGGCTGACCGGCACGGTCGAGCTGGCCAAGGCCGACACCAAGCGCATCAAGAAGCTGCTCGGCCGCTGACGCGCGCCACCTGAACCGAAGAAGGAGTTGAGATGGCACGCGTCAAGCGGGCTGTGAACGCCCAGAAGAAGCGTCGTACCCTGCTGGAGACCGCGAGCGGCTACCGCGGTCAGCGCTCCCGGCTCTACCGCAAGGCCAAGGAGCAGGTGCTGCACTCGATGCAGTACTCCTACCGGGACCGTCGTGACCGCAAGGGCGACTTCCGGCAGCTCTGGATCCAGCGGATCAACGCCGGCGCCCGGGCCAACGGCCTGACCTACAACCGGCTCATCCAGGGCCTGCGCCTGGCCGGCATCGAGGTCGACCGCAAGATCCTGGCCGACCTGGCCGTCAACGACGCCGCGGCGTTCGCCGCGATCGTCGAGCTGGCCCGCGCCGCCGTGGCGGCCGAGGGCACCGGTGGCGCCGCGGCCCAGGCCGCCTGATCCACCCGCACCAGCAGATCGAGGCGTCTCCCATGCCGTCAGCACCGCACGGGAGGCGCCTCGACGCTGTTCCCGGCCCGTTCACCCCGCGTACCCCGCGGGTGGTCGCCGCCCGCCGGCTCCAGCGCCGGCGGGACCGGGAGGCCACCGGCCGGTTCCTGGCCGAGGGGCCGCAGGCCGTCCGCGAGGCGCTCGCCCGCGCCGGCACCGTGGTCGAGCTGTTCGGCACCCCGGCCGCCCTGGACCGGCACGCCGACCTCGCCGCGCTCGCGGCCCGGGCCGACGTGCCGGTCTCCGAGGTCACCGACCAGGCGCTCGCCGCGCTCGCCGAGACCGTCGCGCCGCAGGGCCTGGTCGCCGTCTGCCGGCACCTCGACGTACCCCTGGACGACGCCCTGGCGCGCGGACCGCGCCTGGTCGCGGTGCTCGCCGAGATCCGCGACCCCGGCAACGCGGGGACCGTCCTGCGCACCGCCGACGCGGCCGGCGCCGGCGCGGTGATCTTCGCCGGGGACGCCGTCGACCCCTACAACGGCAAGTGCGTGCGGGCCTCCGCCGGCAGCCTGTTCCACGTCGACGTGGTCCGCGCCACCGACCCGGTCGCCGTGGTCGCGGCGCTGCGGGCCGCCGGGCTCACCGTCCTCGCCACGACCGGGTACGGCGACAGCGACCTCGACGACCTCGCCGACGCCGGCCGGCTGGCCGCCCCGACCGCCTGGCTCTTCGGTTCCGAGGCGCACGGGCTGCCCGAGGAGCTGACCGCCGCGGCCGACGCCCGGGTCCGGGTGCCGCTGCACGGGCGCGCCGAGAGCCTGAACCTGGCTGCGGCCGCGGCCGTCTGCCTGTACGCTTCAGCCAGAGCACTGCGCCGACCCGCGGGTCCGCGCGGCCACACAGCAGGGGAGTCAGCCGGATGATGAACGCGCCTCGGCGTTCGTTTAGCCAGCCCGCCGGTGTCGGCGGGCGGCGGGCCTGACCCTTCCTCCTGCGCGATCTCCCACCGGCGGGCTGCGGCGAAGCCGCGCGTCCGTAGACTCGCCTAGCCGCCCGTGAGGGCCGGCGCCGCCGTGAGGGAGTGCCCGTACGCCATGAGCTACCGCAACGATCCGTACGACCCGAAGCAGGTCGCCCTGCTCGACCCGGACGCCCTGGCCGCGGCCGTGGCCGACGCCGAGAAGGCGTTCGCCGCCGCCGCCGACCCGGACGCGCTGACCGCGCTGCGCCCCGCGCACCTCGGGGACCGGTCCCCGGTGTCCCTCGCGCGCCGGGAGATCGGCGCGCTGCCGCCGGCCGCGAAGTCCGACGCCGGCAAGCGGGTCAACGAGGCCCGCCGCGCCATCGAGACCGCGTACGCGGCCCGCCAGGAGATCCTGGAGCGCGAGCAGGCCGAGCGGGTGCTGGTCGAGGAGCGGGTCGACGTGACCCTGCCGTACGACCGGCGGCCGCGCGGCGCCCGCCACCCGTTGAGCACCCTCATGGAGCAGATCAGCGACCTGTTCGTCGGGATGGGCTACGAGGTGGCCGAGGGCCCCGAGGTCGAGCTGGAGTGGACCAACTTCGACGCCCTGAACATCCCCGCCGACCACCCGGCGCGCGGCCTCATGGACACCTTCCACATAGCGCCTCCGGCCGGTGCGGACAGCTCGGGGCTGGTGCTGCGCACCCACACGTCGCCGGTGCAGGCGCGCACCATGCTGACCCGCAAGCCCCCCATCTACGTGGTGGTGCCCGGCCGGGTCTACCGCACCGACGAGCTGGACGCCACCCACGCGCCGGTCTTCCACCAGGTCGAGGGCCTGGTGGTCGACAAGGGAATCACCATGGCGCACCTGCGTGGCACGCTCGACCACTTCGCCCGGGCCATGTTCGGCGAGGGCGCGAAGACCCGGTTCCGGCCGCACTACTTCCCGTTCACCGAGCCGTCGGCCGAGTTCGACGTCTGGTTCTCGGAGCACCGGGACGGCCCGCAGTGGGTCGAGTGGGGCGGCTGCGGCATGGTGAACCCGCGGGTGCTGCGCGCCTGCGGCATCGACCCGGAGGTCTACTCCGGATTCGCCTTCGGCATGGGCATCGACCGGACCGTGATGTTCCGGCACGGGGTCAGCGACATGCGGGACATGGCCGAGGGCGACGTGCGGTTCACCCGCGCGTTCGGGGTCTGACGGTGCGGGCACGAGTTACGGAGACGGTGGTTTAACAGTCATGCGAGTTTCTGTCAGTTGGCTGCGGGAGCACGTCGACCTCCCGGCCGACCTGCCCACCGGCGACCTGGAGCAGGCGCTGGTCGACCTCGGCATCGAGGTCGACTCCGTGGTGGACCTGCGGGAGACCGTCACCGGGCCGCTGGTCGTCGGTGAGGTGCTGGAGATCGAGGAGCTGACCGGCTTCAAGAAGCCGATCCGGTTCTGCCGGGTGGACGTCGGCGCCGCGAACGGCACCGGCGAGCCGCAGGAGATTGTCTGCGGGGCGCGCAACTTCGCCCAGGGCGACCGCGTCGTGGTCATCCTCCCCGGCGGCGTGCTGCCCGGCGACTTCCACATCGGCGCGCGCAAGACCTACGGGCGCAACTCGAACGGCATGATCTGCTCCGCCAAGGAGCTGGGCCTGGGCGATGACCACTCGGGCATCATCGTGCTGCCCGAGGACTCCCCGGCCAAGCCCGGCGACGACGCGCGCCCGGTGATCGGCCTCGACGACGTCGTGGTCGAGCTGGAGATCACCCCGGACCGCGGGTACGCGCTCAGCGTCCGGGGCCTCGCCCGCGAGCTGTCGCACGCCCTCGGGGTGCCGTTCCACGACCCGGCCGACGGCCCCGCCCCGGGCGCGACGGCAGAGCCGGCGTACCCGGTCGAGGTGCGCGACACCGTCGGCTGCGACCGGTTCGCCGCCCGCATGGTCCGCGGTGTCGACCCGACCGCGCAGACCCCGGGCTGGATGTCCCGGCGGCTGACCGTGGCCGGCGTCCGCAGCATCTCCCTGCCGGTCGACATCACCAACTACCTGATGCTCGAACTCGGCCAGCCGATGCACGCCTTCGACGCCGACCGGATCCGCGGCCCGCTGGTGGTCCGCCGCGCCGAGCCGGGGGAGAAGCTGACCACGCTGGACGGTGTCACCCGCACGCTGGTCGCCGAGGACATGGTCATCTGCGACGACACCGGGCCGGTCTCGCTGGCCGCCGTGATGGGCGGCGAGACCAGCGAGGTCGTCGCCTCCACCACCGACGTGCTCTTCGAGGCGGCGCACTGGGACCCGGCCATGGTGGGGCGCACCGCGCGGCGGCACAAGCTGTTCAGCGAGGCGGCCAAGCGCTGGGAGCGGGGCGTCGACCCGGCGCTGCCGCTGGTCGCGCTGGAGAGGGCGGTCCGGCTGCTCACCGAGCACGCCGGCGGCACCGTGGGCGCCGAGATCCTCGACCTCGACCACGTCCGGCCGCGTACGCCGGTGGCGCTGCCGGTGGACCTGCCGTCGCGGCGGGTCGGCGTGGCGTACCCGCCGGAGCGGGTGGTGGAGCTGCTGGAGCAGGTCGGCTGCGCGGTCACCCGGGGCGACGACCGGCTCGGCGACGACCCCGGCGAGACCGGTGTCGCCGCCGCGGGCGGCGGTGCCGTGCTGAGCGTGACCCCGCCGAGCTGGCGGCCCGACCTCACCGACCCGGCCGACCTGGTCGAGGAGGTCGTCCGCCTCGACGGCTACGACCGGGTGCCGTCGGTGCTGCCCACCGCGCCCCCCGGCCGTGGCCTCACGGCGCCGCAGCAGCGCCGCCGGGCGGTCGCCCGGTCGCTCGCCGAGCGCGGGTACGTCGAGGTCCTGGCGCACCCGTTCGTCTCCGCGGAGCTGGCCGACCAGCTCGGCCTGCCGGCCGACGACCCGCGCCGCCCCGCCGTGCGGGTGGCCAACCCGCTGTCCGAGGAGGAGCCGCTGCTCCGCACCACGCTGCTCGGCCCGCTGCTCGGCATCCTCAAGCGCAACGTCGGCCGGGGCCAGCGGGACGTCGCGATCTACGAGATCGGCGTGGTGTTCCACCCGCGTCCCGGCGCGGGCGCCCCGCCGGCCATGGGCGTGGACCGGCGCCCGACCGACGAGGAGTTCGCCCGCGCCGACGCGGTGGTCCCGGACCAGCCGCGGCACGTCGCCGTGGCGCTCACCGGGGAGATGGAGCCGACCGGCTGGTGGGGCGCGGGCCGAGCGGCCGGCTGGGCGGACGCCGTCGAGGCGGGCCGGACGGTGCTGGCCGCCGCCGGCATCCCGGCCGACCGGGTCACCGTCCGGGCCGCCGAGCGCGCCCCCTGGCACCCCGGGCGCTGCGCCGAGCTGCTGGTCGACGGCACGGTCGTCGGCTATGCCGGTGAGCTGCACCCCACCGTGGTGGCCACGCTGGAACTGCCCCGGCGCACCAGCGCCATGGAGCTGAACCTGGACGCGCTGCCCGAAGCGCCGGTGGTGTCCGGCCCGGCCGTCTCCACCTTCCCGCCCGCCCTCATCGACGTGGCGCTCGTGGTGGACGAGTCGGTCCCGGCCGCCGAGGTGGAGCGGGCCCTCGCCGAGGGGGCCGGCCCGCTGCTGGAGGACGTCCGGCTCTTCGACGTCTACGCGTCCGAGCAGCTCGGCGCGGGCCGCCGGTCGCTGGCGTACAAGCTGACGTTCCGGGCCCCGGACCGCACCCTCGCGGGCGAGGAGGCGGTGGCCGCCCGGGACGCGGCGGTGGCCGAGGCGGCCCGCCGCTTCGGCGCCACCCTGCGCGGCGCCTGACGGCGGACCGGACGGGCGCCACCCACCACGGGTGGCGCCCGTCCGCGCGGTCAGCCGGTGTACGGCAGCGTGATCCGGGAGGAGTCGCCGACGCCCAGCGTGGTCGGGGTGCCGCCGATGGCGTTCCACACCTCGACCCGCACGGTGCCGCCGGCCAGGTCGCCGAGGGTGCCGGTGGCCGAGCGCAGCCCCTGGGTCTGCCGGTAGTGCTCCCAGCCGGGCACCGGGTCGGTGGCGAAGTAGGCGTACGTCTCCACCCGGTCCCAGCCGCCGTCGCCGGTCCGGTCGTACGAGATCCGCACCTGGACCCCGTCGCCCACCGCCGTGCCGGCGTCGACGGAGAGGTCGAAGGCGGTGGCCCCGCCCGTCCACCGGCCGGTGAGACCCCGGGCCGTGAAGACCTGCGCGTTGGTGGGCGTGCCGTCGTGGTTGCCCCCGGCCGCGGCCAGGCTCACCGTGCCCGGCGCGCCGGTGGACGGGTCGAGCCCGCCGCCGGCCCGCAGGTAGCGGGTGGCGCTGAACGGGCCCGGGGTGGCCGTGGTCGACGGGCTGGGCGAGGGGCTCGGGCCGCCGCCGGGGCCGAACGGGCTGAGCGTGATGCCGGCGGCCCGGGGGTCGCCGTCGTGCACCAGCGACTCCTGGTTCAGCACGTCGTCGAAGGCGAACCCGTACGCCTTCCCGTCGGCCATGTTGGCGTGCACGATCCGGGAGTAGTGGTTGGTCAGCGTGCCCCGGTAGAAGTCGGCCGGGCCGCCGGAGGGCTGCAGGTCGAGGGTGCCCAGCGTGGAGCGGTGCAGGGCGGCGCAGAGGGTCCGGGCGATCGGGCCGACGACCTGGTCGTTCGGTGCGGCCAGCGCGCCGTCGCAGCCCCAGACGTCCGCGCTGGACGGCCGGCGGAACGTGGCCACCTGCCGGCCGCCGCCGTCGGTGAACGTCATCAGGTCCCCGCTGGTGCGCCCGAGGTACCGGACACCCGGCTGGTCGGTGAAGGGCGCCACGGTGAGGGCCCTGGTCGCGTACGCCTGCCAGGCGGAGGCGATGTAGGGGTCGAGGTAGGTGCGGCTGAACAGCCCGGCGTCGGCGGCCTTGCCGGGGGCGAGCACCCGTAGCACCGTGCCGTCGGAGTGGGTCTGCACGGCGCCGCTCCAGCCCGACTGGGCGCGGATCGCGGCGATCACCTTGTTGCGCCCGTCGTCGACCGGTTGCCCGGTCCGCCGGGTGGTCCCGGTGGCGCCCGTGACGCTCACCGCGTGCGGCACGGCGAACATGTCCACCTGGGAGCTGTTGAGCCAGAGCCCGGCGTCGTTGTAGGTGAACTCGGACCAGTCGAACAGCAGGTCCCGGTTGGGGTCGCCGGCCGCCCAGGGTGCGGGCTGGACCAGGCCGTCCGGGGTGAGGAAGAGCTTGAGCTTGGCGCCGAAGGAGAAGTAGACCCGGCCGGAGAGGTTGCGGGGCAGCCGCAGCACGGTGCTCGCTCCGTTGGCCGGGCCGGGCACCGCGACGTCGGGTGCGGGGGTGGGCGGCAGGCCGCCGGCCGGCCAGGGGGTGAAGGCGCCGCCGGCGGTGACGTAGCCGAGCCGGCCGGTGGCCAGGTCGGTGCCGAGCACGTACAGCCAGGTGGCGTCGGTGCGTCCGGTGGCGTTGGTGACGGTCAGCGGGAGCAGCGCGGGGCCGGTGGCGCGGGCCAGCGAGGCGGCCGCCACCGCGCCGCTGGTGGCCAGCGCGAGCGCGAGCAGGGCGCGCAGCAGGGTCCTGGGGGTGGGCACGGGAGGCTCCTTCCACCCGCCGCGGCCTGCGGCGGGCGCGGGGTGGTGGGCGTGGTGGGGGTGGCGCGGACGCGGGCGGGACGACCCGGGAGAGCGCTCTCTCAGAATCGGCCACGCATGGGCACCTGTCAATGCAAGGGTGCCGTGCGTATTCACGCGCCACCCCGTGAGCCGTCCTCACACCTCCTCCGTCGTGGCCTGGAATACTGGCCCAAACGGGGCTGAAGTAGGGCAGATTCGGATGGCCGTGCGGGGCGGGGCGTGGGAGCTGCCGGGGAGTCGTGAGCCCCCACGGCGGGCCGGTTTCGTCGAACTGCTCTTCGACGTGGTGCTCGTCTTCGCCTTCAACCGGCTCACCGACCGCCTGTACGGGCAGCTGGACTGGCAGGGCTTCTACTCGGCGCTGGTGCTCACCATGGCGCTGTGGTGGCTGTGGTACCGGATGGCCTGGACGACCAACCGGTACGACCCGACCCGCCCGATGGTGCAGGTCATGGTCGTCGTGACCATGTTCGGCGCCCTGCTGCTGGCGGCCGCGCTGCCGGCGGCCTTCCGGGACCGGGCCGTCGTCTTCGCCACGGTGTACGTCGCCGTGGAGGTGCTCCGCCATCTCTGGCTGGTGCTGTTCGGTGGGGACGGGTACCAGCGCCTGGTCAGTGTCCGGATCGTCTTCTGGGCGTGCCTCTCCGCGGTGCCCTGGCTCGCCGGGATCTTCACCGACCGCCCGACGCGGCTCGTCCTGTGGAGCCTCGCGGTCCTCATCGACTACGCCGGAGGGCTGCTCGACTTCCCGACACCCCGGCTGGGCCGCGCCGGGCTGCGGGGCCAGCCGATCGCCGAGGAGCACCTGACCGACCGCTACCGCCAGGTGCTGATCATCGCCTTCGGCGAGAACATCCTCACGTCGGGCATCCAGTTCAGCCCGTACGGCTTCGAACGGGAGCGGACCGCCGCGCTGGTGGTGTCGTTCGTGCTCACCGTGCTGCTCTGGCAGATCTACTACTACCGGGCGGGGGAGCTGCTTCCCCTTGCCATCGCCCGGTCCCGGTCCCCGGCCTACGTCGGTGACCTCGCGTCCTACGCGCATCTGATCATGGTGATCGGCGTCGCGGTGACCGGTGTGGGGGACAAGCTGATCATCTCGCACCCGGCCGGCGGAACCCAGCTGTCCTGGGTCGTTGTGATCTTCGGCGGCCCGGCGCTGTTCCTGGTCGGCCGGGCGATGCTCGACTACGCCGCGTTCAGCCGCATCTCCTGGTCGCGGCCGATCGGGATAGCGGTGCTGGCGGTCCTGGCTCCGGCGACCGTCGTGCTGCCGCCCCTGCTGGTGGCCACGGTCGCGACCCTGGCGGTGGCCGGCGTGGCGGCCTCGAACGCGATCAGCTGGCGGATGTTTCCGAGGGAGATGGCGCCGCCCTCCGGCCTGCCGCCCGAGCGCTGAGAGGGGGCGCGCCGCGCCCACGGGCCCGCACACGACTCGAAGTTCATGCAGTCCACTGCATGAACTTGCGGCTGCCGATCATCGCTGATACCGTCATCTGCATAGTCATGCGGAGGTGAGTATGGGCATCCGGGTCGCGGTCGCCGGGGCGAGCGGCTACGCCGGCGGCGAGCTGCTCCGTCTGCTCGCCGGGCACCCCGAGTTCGAGCTGGTCGCCGCCACCGCCCACGCCTCGGCCGGCCGGCCCGTCGCCGCCGTGCACCCGCAGCTCGCCGGGCTGGACCTGATCTTCGGGGCGACCGACCCGACCACCCTGGCCGACGCGGACCTGGTCTTCCTGGCCCTGCCGCACGGCCAGTCGGCGGCCCTCGCGGCGGCCCTGCCCGCCGCCGTCAAGGTGGTCGACCTCGGCGCGGACCACCGGCTGCGCGACGCCGGCGCCTGGGCCCGCTACTACGGCGGCGACCACGCGGGCGCCTGGACCTACGGCCTCCCCGAGCTGCCCGGCCAGCGCGCCGCCATCGCGGCCGCGACCCGGGTGGCCAGCACCGGCTGCTACGCGGTCGCCACCACCCTGGCGCTCGCCCCGCTGATCGGCGCCGGCGCCGTCCTCCCCACCGACGTGGTGGTGGTGGCCGCCTCCGGCACCTCCGGCGCCGGCCGGGCCGCCAAGCCGCACCTGCTGGGCAGCGAGGTGATGGGCGACCTGTCGCCCTACAAGGTCGGCGCCCACCAGCACGTGCCGGAGATCAAGCAGGCCACCGGGGCGGCCAGCCTCTCCTTCACCCCGGTCCTGGCCCCCATGCCGAGGGGCATCCTGGCCACCGTCACCGCCCTTCCCGCCGCCGACGCCGACCCGCGCGAGGTGCTCGCGGCGGCGTACGCGGACGCGCCCTTCGTGCACCTGCTGCCCGAGGGGACGTGGCCGCACACCGCCGCCACGGCCGGCTCGAACTCCTGCCACCTGCAGGCCACCGTCGACGCCGACTCCGGGCGGGTGATCGTGGTCAGCGCCATCGACAACCTGGGCAAGGGCGCGGCCGGCCAGGCCGTGCAGAACGCCAACCTGATGTTCGGCCTCCCCGAGACCACCGGCCTTCCTGCCTTTGGAGTAGCGCCGTGAGCGCGAGGAGTGCAGCGAAGCGGAGCCCCGCAGTCGCGAACGAAAGGACGGCCCAGTGACCGTCACCACCCCCCGGGGCTTCCGCGCCGCCGGCGTGGCCGCCGGCCTCAAGGCCAGCGGCGCCGGCGACGTCGCCCTCGTCGTCAACGACGGCCCCGACGCCGGTGTCGCCGGCGTCTTCACCGCCAACCGGGTCAAGGCCGCCCCGGTGCTCTGGACCCAGCAGGTCGTCCGCGGCGGCGTGGTCCGCGCCGTGGTGCTCAACTCCGGCGGCGCCAACGCCTGCACCGGCCCGGCCGGCTTCCAGGACACCCACGCCACCGCCGAGCACACCGCCGCCGCGCTCACCGCCAGCAGCCCCCGGCTCATGGTCGGCGCCGGCGAGGTGGCGGTCTGCTCCACCGGCCTGATCGGCGAGCGCCTGCCCATGCAGAAGCTCCTCCCGGGCGTCCGCGGCGCGGTGCGCGGCCTGTCCCGCGACGGCGGCCGGCCGGCGGCCGAAGCGATCATGACCACCGACACCCGGCCCAAGACCACCGTGGCCCGGGGGAGCGGCTGGACGGTCGGCGGAATGGCCAAGGGCGCCGGGATGCTCGCCCCGGCCATGGCCACCATGCTCTGCGTGCTCACCACCGACGCGGTGGCCGGGCCGGAGACCCTGGACGCCGCGCTGCGGGCCGCCACCCGGGTCACCTTCGACCGGGTCGACTCCGACGGCTGCATGTCCACCAACGACACCGTGCTGTTGCTGGCCAGCGGCGCCTCCGGCCTCGAGCCCACCGCCGCCGAGCTGACCGCCGCGGTGACCGCCGCCTGCCACGACCTGGCCCAGCAGCTGATCGCCGACGCCGAGGGCGCCACCAAGCAGATCGCCATCGAGGTGGCCGGCGCCGCCGACGAGGACGACGCGGTCGAGGTGGGCCGCTCGGTGGCCCGGAACAACCTGGTCAAGACCGCGCTGTTCGGCAACGACCCGAACTGGGGACGGATCCTCGCGGCCGTCGGCACCACCGCCGCCGCGTTCGAGCCGGACGGCGTGGACGTCGCGGTCAACGGGATCTGGGTGTGCCGGGGCGGCGCCGCCGCCGAGGACCGGGCCAAGGTCGACCTCACCGGCCGCGACGTCACCATCCGGATCGACCTGCACGCGGGCGACGCGGAGGCGACGATCTGGACCAACGACCTGTCGCACGCCTACGTGCACGAGAACTCGGCGTACTCCTCATGAGTCTCACCGCCGACCTCACCCGGGCCCAGGCCAAGGCCGAGACGCTGATCGAGGCCCTGCCCTGGCTGGCCCGCTTCTCCGGCGCCACCGTCGTGGTCAAGTACGGCGGCAACGCCATGGTCGACCCCGACCTGCAGCGGGCGTTCGCCGCGGACATGGTCTTCCTCCGCTACGCCGGCCTCAAGCCGGTCGTCGTGCACGGCGGCGGCCCGCAGATCTCCGCCATGCTCGGCCGGCTCGGCATCGCCAGCGAGTTCAAGGGCGGCCTGCGGGTCACCACCCCCGAAGCCATGGACGTGGTCCGGATGGTCCTCGTGGGGCAGGTCGGCCGGGAGCTGGTCGGCCTGATCAACGCGCACGGTCCGTTCGCGGTCGGCCTCTCCGGCGAGGACGCCGGCCTGTTCACCGCGGTGCGCCGCCCGGCGTACGTGGACGGGGAGCCGGTCGACGTCGGGCAGGTCGGCGACGTGGAGTCGGTGGACGTCTCCGCGGTGGCCGACCTCATCGCGGCCGGCCGGATCCCGGTCATCTCCACGGTCGCGCCGGACGCCGACGGGGTGCTGCACAACCTCAACGCCGACACGGCCGCCGCCGCGCTGGCCGTCGCCCTCGACGCGCGCAAGCTGGTCGTCCTCACCGACGTCCCCGGCCTCTACGCCGACTGGCCCGACACGACCAGCCTGGTCAGCGAGATCACCACCGACGACCTGGCGAAGCTGCTGCCCTCCCTGGAGTCCGGGATGGTCCCGAAGATGGAGGCCTGCCTGCGGGCCGTGCGCGGGGGAGTGCCCGCCGCGCACGTCGTCGACGGCCGGGTCGCCCACTCCACGCTGCTCGAGGTCTTCACCTCGGAAGGGTTCGGAACGATGGTGATCGACTCATGAGCACGCTCGTCGAACGCTGGCGCGCGGCCATGATGGACAACTACGGCACCCCGCCGCTGGCGCTCGTCTCCGGCTCCGGCGCCGTCGTGGTCGACGAGGCCGGCCGGGAGTACGTCGACCTGCTCGGCGGCATCGCGGTCAACGCCCTCGGCCACGCCCACCCGGCCGTGGTGGCCGCCGTGTCCAGGCAGGTCGCCACCCTCGGGCACGTGTCGAACCTGTTCGTCGCCGAGCCCCCGGTGGCCCTGGCGGAGCTGCTGCTGGCGCTGGCCGGCCGCCCCGGCCGGGTGTTCCTCGCCAACTCGGGCGCCGAGGCCAACGAGGCCGCGTTCAAGCTCTCCCGGCTCACCGGGCGCACCCACGTGGTGGCCACGCACGGCGGCTTCCACGGCCGCACCATGGGCGCCCTGGCGCTCACCGGCCAGCCGGCCAAGGCCGACCCGTTCCGCCCGCTGCCCGGCGAGGTCACCCACGTGCCGTACGGCGACGCCGCCGCCCTGGCCGAGGCGGTCACCGACGCCACCGCCATGGTGATCGTCGAGCCGATCCAGGGCGAGAACGGCGTCGTCGTCCCGCCGCCCGGCTACCTGGCCGAGGCCCGCCGGATCACCGCCGCGCACGGCGCGCTGCTGGTGCTCGACGAGGTGCAGACCGGCGTCGGCCGCACCGGGCACTGGTTCGCCCACCAGGCCGACGGCGTCGAGCCGGACGTCGTGACCCTGGCCAAGGGGCTCGGCGGCGGGCTGCCGCTCGGCGCCTGCCTGGCCTTCGGGCGGGCCGCCGACCTGCTCACGCCCGGCTCGCACGGCACCACGTTCGGGGGAAACCCGGTCAGCTGCGCCGCCGCGCTCGCCGTGGTCGCCACCATTGCCAACGAGGGGCTGCTCGACCACGTGAAGCGGGTCGGGGAGCGGCTGCGCCGCGGCGTCGAGGCGCTCGGCCACCCGCTCGTCACCGAGGTCCGCGGCGCCGGTCTGCTGCTCGGCATCGTGCTCGACGCGCCGGTCTCCGGCGCGGTGGCCGGCGCGCTGCGCGAGGCCGGCTTCCTGGTCAACCCGGTGCAGCCGGGCGTGGTTCGGCTCGCGCCGCCGCTGATCCTCGACGCCGGCCAGGTCGACGCCTTCCTCGCCGCGCTGCCGGCCGCCCTCGACGCCGCCGCGCCCGCACCCATCGCCACGGAGGTCCCCGCATGACCCGGCACTTCCTGAAGGACGACGACCTCTCGCCCGTCGAGCAGGCCGCCGTGCTCGACCTGGCCGCCCGGATGAAGGCCGACCGGTTCGCCCACAAGCCCCTGGCCGGCCCGAGGTCGGTGGCGGTGCTCTTCGACAAGCAGAGCCTGCGCACCCGGATCTCCTTCGACGCGGGCATCGCCGAGCTGGGCGGGCACCCGCTCGTGGTGGACACCCAGGTCACCCACTTCGGCCGGGGCGAGACCCTCGCCGACGCCGGCCGGGTGCTGTCCCGCTACGTCGCCGCCATCGTGCTGCGCACCCACGGCGACGACCGGATCGCCGAGGTCGCCAGCCACGCCACCGTGCCGGTGGTCAACGCGCTCACCGACACCTACCACCCCTGCCAGCTCCTCGCCGACCTGCTCACCGTCCGGGAACGCTTCGGCGCCACCGCCGGGCGCACCCTCGCGTACGTCGGGGACGCGGCCAACAACATGGCGCACTCCTACCTGCTGGCCGGGGCGACTGCCGGGATGCACGTGCGGATCGCGGGCCCGGCCGGCTACCAGCCGGACGCCGAGATCGTGGCCCGGGCCGAGAAGATCGCCGCCGGCACCGGCGGTTCGGTCCGGGTGCTCACCGACCCGGTCGAGGCGGTCCGCGCCGCCGACGTGGTCGCCACCGACACCTGGACCTCGATGGGCCAGGAGTCCGACGGCCAGGACCGGGTCACGCCGTTCCTGCCGTACCAGGTCAACGGGGCGCTCCTCGGCCACGCCGCGGCCGGGGTGATCGTGCTGCACTGCCTGCCCGCCCACCGGGGCGAGGAGATCACCGACGAGGTGCTCGACGGGCCGCACAGCGCCGTGTTCGACCAGGCGGAGAATCGCCTGCACGCCCAGAAGGCGCTGCTGACGTTTCTCCTGGAGGCATCATGACCGCACCGCTGACCCGTGCCGCGCGGCACGGCCGCATCGTCGAGCTCATCCGCGACAAGGCTATCCACTCGCAGACCGAGCTGGCCGACCTGCTCGCCGGTGACGGCATCCAGGTCACCCAGGCCACCCTCTCCCGGGACCTCAAGGAACTGGGGGCGGTCACCGCGCGCGGCGGCGACGGGCGCGGCGTCTACCTGATTCCGGAGGACGGCCACCGGCCGCTGCGGGAGGCCGAGGCCGCACCGGCCCGCCTCGTCCGGCTGCTGCGCGAGCTGCTCAACGGCGTCGACTCCAGCGGCAACATCGCCGTGCTGCGCACCCCGCCGGGCGCAGCCCAGTACCTGGCCAGCGCGTTGGACCGAGCGGGCCTGTCCGAGATCGTCGGCACCATCGCCGGCGACGACACCATCCTCGTCGTGGCCCGCGAGGCCGACGGCGGCGCCGCGTTGGGCGACAAGCTCGCCGCGTGGGCCCGCCGGGAAGAGAACGTTGAAGGGAGCACCACACCATGACCGAGCGGGTCGTCCTGGCGTACTCCGGGGGTCTCGACACCTCCGTCGCCATTCCCTACCTGGCCGAGCAGACCGGCGCCGAGGTGATCGCCGTGGCGGTCGACGTCGGCCAGGGCGGCGAGGACCTGAACGCCATCCGGCAGCGCGCGCTGGACTGCGGCGCCGTCGAGTCCGAGGTGGTCGACGCGCGCGACGAGTTCGCCGCCGAGTACTGCCTGCCGGCGATCCGGGCCAACGCGCTGTACATGGACCGCTACCCGCTGGTCTCCGCGCTGTCCCGGCCGCTGATCGTCAAGCACCTGGTGGCCGCGGCGCAGAAGCACGGCGGCACCATCGTGTCGCACGGCTGCACCGGCAAGGGCAACGACCAGGTCCGCTTCGAGGTCGGCCTGAACGCGCTCGCCCCCGAGCTGAAGATCATCGCCCCGGCCCGCGACTTCGCCTGGACCCGGGACAAGGCCATCGCCTTCGCCGAGGAGAAGGGCCTGCCGATCGACGTGTCGGCGAAGTCGCCGTACTCCATCGACCAGAACCTGTGGGGACGCGCGGTGGAGACCGGCTTCCTGGAGGACATCTGGAACGGCCCCATCGAGGACCTCTACTCCTACACCGCCGACCCGGCGCAGGAGCGCGACGCCGACGAGGTGGTCATCACCTTCGACGCCGGCGTGCCGGTCGCCGTCGACGGCGAGACCGTCACCCCGTACCAGGCGATCCTGGAGCTGAACCGGCGCGCCGGCGCGCAGGGCGTCGGCCGGCTCGACATGGTCGAGGACCGCCTGGTCGGCATCAAGAGCCGCGAGGTCTACGAGGCCCCCGGCGCGATCGCGCTGATCGCCGCCCACCAGGAGCTGGAGGCGGTCACCGTCGAGCGGGACCTGGCCCGGTTCAAGCGCGGCGTCGACCAGCGCTGGGGCGAGCTGGTCTACGACGGCCTCTGGTTCTCGCCGCTCAAGAAGTCGCTCGACGCGTTCATCGACGACGCCCAGCAGCACGTCTCCGGCGAGGTGCGGCTCACCCTGCACGGCGGCCGGGCCACCGTCACGGGTCGGCGCTCCGAGGCCAGCCTGTACGACTTCGGCATGGCCACCTACGACACCGGCGACACCTTCGACCAGTCCCTGGCCAAGGGCTTCGTGCAGCTCTGGGGCCTGCCCAGCAGGATGGCCGCCGCGCGGGACGCCCGGCTGGGCGGACGCTGATCGTGAGTGCGAACGCGAGGGGTGAAGGAGCGAGCCGAGTGAGCCCCGCAGTCGGGAGCGAAAGGTGAGCGCTGCCACAATGGGTGGGGTGGACGACAAGAGCCTGACCGAGAACAGCGCCCCCGCCAACCGGACGAGCCTCTGGGGAGGCCGGTTCGCCGGCGGCCCCGCCGAGGCGCTGGCGCGGCTGTCGGTGAGCGTCCAGTTCGACTGGCGCCTCGCCCCGTACGACATCGCCGGCTCCCGGGCGCACGCCCGGGTCCTGGCCGGCGCGGGCCTGCTCGACCCCGAGGAGCTGGGGAGGATCCTGGCCGCGCTGGACGACCTGGAGGCCGCCTGCGCCGCCGGGACGTTCCGGCCCACGATCGACGACGAGGACGTGCACACCGCACTGGAGCGCGGCCTGCTGGAGCGGCTCGGCAGCCTCGGCGGCAAGCTGCGCGCCGGCCGCTCCCGCAATGACCAGGTCGCCACCGACCTGCGGCTCTACCTGCGCGACCACGCGCGCGGCGTGGCCGCCCGGCTGGTCGAGCTGGCCGAGGCCCTGGTGGAGCAGGCGGAGCGGCACGTGGACACGGCCGCGCCCGGCATGACCCACCTCCAGCACGCCCAGCCGGTCACCTTCGGGCACTGGCTGCTCGCCCACGTGCAGCCGCTGCTGCGGGACCTGGAACGGCTGCGGGACTGGGACCACCGGTGTGCCGTCAGCCCGCTCGGCGCCGGGGCGCTCGCCGGCTCCGGCCTGCCGCTGGACCCGGTGGCCGTCGCCAAGGAGCTGGGGTTCCGCACGTCGTTCGCCAACTCGATGGACGCGGTGGCCGACCGGGACTTCGTGGCCGAGTTCCTCTTCGTCACCGCGATGATCGGCGTGCACCTGTCCCGCCTCGGCGAGGAGGTGGTGCTCTGGACGTCGCAGGAGTTCGGCTGGGTCGAGCTGGACGACGCGTTCGCCACCGGTTCGTCGATCATGCCGCAGAAGAAGAACGCGGACATCGCCGAGCTGGCCCGGGGCAAGTCCGGCCGGCTGGTCGGTGGACTGATGAGCGTGCTCACCATGCTCAAGGGCCTGCCGATGACCTACGACCGCGACATGCAGGAGGACAAGGAGCCGGCCTTCGACGCGGTCGACACCCTGGAGCTGCTGCTGCCCGCCCTCGCCGGGATGATCTCGACGATGACGGTCCGCGTCGACCGGCTGGTGCCCGCCGCGCCGGCGGGCTTCTCCCTCGCCACCGAGGTCGCGGACTGGCTGGTCCGGCGGAACGTGCCGTTCCGGGAGGCGCACGAGATCACCGGCCGGCTGGTGGCGCTCTGTGTGGCCCGCGACTGTGCCCTGGACGAGGTGTCCGACGACGACCTGGCCGCGGTCAGCGAGCACCTCGACCCCTCGGTGCGCGACGTGCTGTCGGTGCGCTCCGCCCTGGCTGCCCGGATCACGCCCGGCTCGACCGGCCCCGGGCCGGTGGCCGACCAGCTCGCCACGGCCGCCGACAGGCTGGCCGGCTGGCGGGAGTGGGCCGCCGAGCGGGTCGTGCCCCGCTGAGCGCGACACCCCGCGCGGTGGCCCGGCCGCCGCGCGGGGTCAGGCCGTCGGCCGCTCGCGCTTGGGCAGCTTCGCCACCACCGCGTCGTACGACCCGTCGACCGCCTCGATGAGCTCCTCGTCCGGGATGGCGCCGTCGAGCCGCAGCGTGTTCCAGCCGGAGCGGCCGATGTAGGGGGAGGAGCGGGCGTCGTCGGGGAACCGGTGCAGCCACTCGTCGGCCACCTCCCGGGACGGCCCGCACTTGAGCCCCACCCGGGCCTCACCCTCGGGCGCGCCGAGGAAGGCGAAGATCCGGCTGCCGACCTTGACCACCTCGTCGCCCTCCCACGGCTGGTCCAGCCAGGCGCCCGGCTTGGCCAGGCAGTAGGACCGCATCTCCTCGCGCTTCATCGCACCCCTCCCGTGCCGTCCACCGGCACAGTCTCGCCCGCGGCTGCGACAGTCGCCGGCCCCGCCACCGCGCCGCCCCCTGGTGGACCGGGATCAGTCGCCGGTGCCGGTGCGCACGGTGAGCCGCTCGTAACGCTGCCGGGCCGCCTGCGCGCTGCCCAGCCCCAGCCCGAAGGCGATCGCCTGCCAGGTCAGGCCCCGGCCGCGGGCCACCTGCAGCAGGCCCGCCTCCAGCGCGTCGACCTCGGCGCGCACGTGCGGGATAAGGGTCAGCGCGGCGGTCAGGTCGGCCTGGTCGACCGGCTCCTCGCCCTCCGCCAGCTCCGCCCCGCCCGCGAGCGCCATCACCAGCGTCGCCGCCTCGTAGGCGTCGGGGACGTCGGGGTGCGCGTAGCGCCGGCGGCGGGCGTCGGTGCCGGCGTGCCGCTCGGCGATCCGCAGCAGCGCCGCGTAGTTGCGGTGAGCCCGGGCCTGGGCAGCATCCGGAGCGGTGAACGGGTCGTTGTCCATCGTGACCATGTCGTCGATTCCACACCCTTGAACGACATTTTGTCAACAGCCCGTTGAAAGCAATTCGTGCTCACCTCTCGGATCCCGCTAGGGTTTCCCGGTGACCGCGACCGACCTCTCCGTCCTCTCCGACCTGCTCGCCGGCCCGGTGGTTCCCGCCGCCCGGGGGTTGCTCGGCTGCCGGCTCACCGGTCACGGGGTCACCGTCCGGATCACCGAGGTCGAGGCGTACGCGGGCACCGCCGGTGACCCGGCCTCCCACGCCCACCGGGGCCGCACCCCGCGCAACGCCGTGATGTTCGGCCCGGCCGGGCACGCCTACGTCTACTTCACCTACGGCATGCACTGGTGCGTGAACGTGGTGACCGGGCCCGACGGCGAGGCCTCGGCGGTGCTGCTGCGCGCCGGCGAGGTGGTCGACGGCCTCGACGCCGCGCGGGAGCGCCGCCCGGCCGTACGCAAGGACGTGGATCTCGCGCGCGGTCCGGCCCGGCTCTGCGCGGCGCTCGGCATCGACCGGTCCGTCTACGGTGCCGACCTGCTCGGCGACGGGCCGGTGCGGCTGCGGCCCCCGCTCGCGCCGGTGCCCGAGGCGGCGGTCACGGCCGGCCCCCGGGTCGGCGTCACGGGCGCCCACGACGTGCCCTGGCGCTTCTGGATCACGGGCGAGGAGACGGTGAGCGCGTACCGCCGGCACGTGCCCCGCGCCCGGCGCTGACCGGCGCGCGGCGCGCCGGGAGTGAATCCTGTCGGTGGGTGTGGCGATAATCACGGCACCCATCGATGAGGGAGGACCGGCATGACGACGCTGCTCGCGATCGGCACCGGCAAGGGACTCTTCCTGGCCACCAGCACCGACCGGCGCGACTGGGCGGTGAGCGGCCCGCACTTCCCGATGACCGGGGTCTACGCGGTGGCCGTCGACAAGCGCCCCGGCCGTCCCCGACTGCTCGCCGGCATGACCAGCTCGCACTTCGGCCCCAGCGTGGCCACCAGCGACGACCTGGGCGAGTCCTGGCACGAGCCGGGGCAGGCGCCGGTGGCGTTCCCGGCCGACACCGGGGCCAGCCTGGGGCGGGTCTGGCAACTCACCCCCGCCGGCCCGGACCAGCCCGACGTGGTCTGGGCGGGCGCCGAACCGTCCGCGCTCTTCCGCTCCGAGGACGGCGGGCGCAGCTTCAGCCTGGTTCGGGCGCTCTGGGACCATCCCCACCGTGAGCAGTGGGGCGCCGGCTTCGGCGGCCAGGCCGTCCACAGCGTGCTCCCGCACCCGGGCGACCCGGGCCGGATGGCGGTGGCCATGTCCACCGGCGGGGTCTACCGCACCGAGGACGCGGGAGCGAGCTGGGCGCCGGGCAACACCGGGATCCGGGCCTACTTCCTGCCCGACGAATGGCCCGAGTTCGGTCAGTGCGTCCACAAGATCGCCCGGGACGCCGGCGACCCCGAGCGGCTCTACGCGCAGAACCACCACGGGGTCTACCGCTCCGACGACGACGGGCGCAGCTGGACCTCGATCGCCGCGGGCCTGCCCAGCGACTTCGGCTTCCCGATCGTCGCCCACCCGTCCCGCCCCGGCACCGTCTACGCCTTCCCGCTGACCGCCGACGGCGAGCGGTTCCCCACCGACCGGCGCTGCCGGGTCTACCGCTCGGCCGACGCGGGCGCGAGCTGGGAGCCGCTCACCGCCGGCCTGCCCGACGGACCCTTCTATCCCTCGGTGCTGCGCGACGCCATGAGCGTCGACGACCACGACCCGGCCGGCGTCTACTTCGGCACCCGCTCCGGCGAGGTCTACGCCAGCGCCGACGAGGGCGACTCCTGGTCGCTGGTCGCCGCGCACCTGCCCGACGTGCTCTGCGTCCGGGCCGCGGAGGTCTGAGTGGTCACCGTGCTGCTGCCCGGCCCGCTCCGGTCCGAGACGGGCGGGGAGAGCCGGCTGACCGTGGCCGCCGGCGGCACCCTGCGGGCGGTCCTCGACGAGGTGGCCGCCACCTGGCCCCGGCTGGCTCGCCGCATCCGCGACGAGCGGGGCGACCTGCGCCGCTACGTCAACGTCTACGTCGACGGCGAGGACTGCCGCCACACCGGCGCCCTGGACACCCCGGTGCCCGAGAACGCCGAAGTCCAGATCCTCCCCTCGGTGGCGGGCGGCTGACCCCGCTCCCCGTGGCGGCCGCCGGCCGTGAGGTGGGCCACCCCGGAGCGGGTGCCGCGCGGAATAGTTGCTTCGTCAACTATGTTGTGCGGAGCGATTCCGGGCCGGAGGGTCCGGACCCCACGCGAGGAGCTGGTCATGCAGTTCGGAGTCTTCACCGTCGGCGACGTCACGGTCGATCCGACCAACGGTCGGCTGCCCTCCGAGCATGAGCGGATCAAGGCCATGGTGGCCATCGCGCTCAAGGCCGAGGAGGTCGGGCTGGACGTGTTCGCCACGGGCGAGCACCACAACCCGCCGTTCGTGCCGTCGTCGCCCACCACCATGCTCGGCCACATCGCGGCCCGCACCGAGCGGCTCCTGCTGTCCACCTCGACGACGCTCATCACCACCAACGACCCGGTGAAGATCGCCGAGGACTACGCCATGCTCCAGCACCTGGCCGAGGGCCGGGTGGACCTCATGATGGGCCGCGGCAACACCGGCCCCGTCTACCCGTGGTTCGGGCAGGACATCCGCAACGGCATCCCGCTCGCCATCGAGAACTACGACCTGCTGCACCGGCTGTGGCGGGAGGACGTGGTCGACTGGAAGGGCCGCTTCCGCACCCCGCTGCAGTCGTTCACCTCGACCCCGCGCCCGCTCGACGGCGTGCCGCCGTTCGTCTGGCACGGCTCGATCCGCAGCCCGGAGATCGCCGAGCAGGCCGCGTACTACGGCGACGGCTTCTTCGCCAACCACATCTTCTGGCCCAAGGAGCACACCCAGCGGATGATCGCCCTCTACCGGCAGCGCTTCGCGCACTACGGCCACGGCTCCGCCGACCAGGCCATCGTCGGCCTCGGCGGGCAGGTCTTCATGCGCAAGAACTCGCAGGACGCGGTCCGCGAGTTCCGGCCGTACTTCGACAACGCCCCGGTCTACGGGCACGGGCCGTCGCTGGAGGAGTTCACCCGGGAGACCCCGCTGACCGTGGGCAGCCCGCAGCAGGTCATCGACCGCACCCTGGGCTTCCGCGAGTACGTCGGCGACTACCAGCGCCAGCTCTTCCTCATGGACCACGCCGGGCTGCCGCTCAAGACCGTCCTGGAGCAGCTCGACCTCCTGGGCGAGGAGGTCGTCCCGGTGCTGCGCAAGGAGTTCGACTCGCTGCGCCCGGCGCACGTGCCCGAGGCGCCGACGCACGCTTCGCTGCTGGCCGCGGCGGGCGGTGCCAAGGACAGCACGGTCCACGCCGTCGACGACGTGACCGGCAAGGCGCCCGAGGAGGACCGATGACCCGCCGCACGCTGACCGTGGTCTCGGCCGGCCTCAGCCAGCCCTCGTCGACCCGGCTCCTCGCCGACCAGCTCGCCGCGGCCGCCCGCGACGAGCTGGTCCGGCGCGGCGCCGAGGTGGAGATCCGCACGCTGGACCTGCGCGAGTACGCCCACGACGTGGTCAACCACGTGCTCACCGGCTTCCCGCCGGCCGCCCTGCGGACCGCGCTGGACGCCGTCGCGGGCGCGGACGGGCTGATCGCGGTCACCCCGGTCTTCAACGCCTCGTACAGCGGCCTGTTCAAGTCGTTCTTCGACGTGGTCGAGAAGGAGGCCCTGGCCGGCCGGCCGGTGCTCATCGGAGCCACCGGCGGCACGGCCCGGCACTCGCTCGCCCTGGAGCACGCGGTCCGGCCGATGTTCGCCTACCTGAGGGCGGTCGTGGTGCCCACGGCGGTCTTCGCCGCGCCGGAGGACTGGGCCGGCGACGGCGGCGACAGCGCGCTGCGGGCCCGGATCCGGCGGGCCGGCATCGAGCTGGCCGACCAGGTGGACCGCCGGCCGGCGGCGACCGGGCCGGCCGACCCGTTCGCGCTCACCACCAGCTTCGAAGACCTGCTCGCCGGGCGCGACCCGGCCTGAGCCCGGCCGGCGGCCTCAGTCGCCGGCCGGCTCGTACGGGTGGGCCACCAGCACCGGGCAGTGGGCGTGCTGCACCAGCGCCTGGCTGACCGAGCCGAGCAGCAGCCCGGCGAAGCCACCCCGGCCCCGGGAGCCGACCACCACCAGCGCGGCCTCGCCGCTCGCCTCGATCAGCGCCTGCTCCGGGGACTCGCCCCGCAGGGGCCGCTCGACCACGCTCAGCACCGGATGGTCCGAGCGGATCCGGGCGGCCGCCCCGGCCAGCAGCTCCGCCGACTCGGCCTGCGCGGCGGCGGTGGCCTCGGCCGCGGCGTCCGGCGCCACGGCGCCCCGCTCCGGCGTGCGGACGTGCACCAGCACCAGGTCGGCGTCCCGGCGGACCGCCTCGTCGGCGGCGAGCCGCACGGCGTACCCGGCCGACTCGGACCCGTCCACCCCGACGAGCACCGGGCCCCGCACCGGGATGGGCTGCTCCGCCGGGCGGACCACCAGCACCGGGCAGTGCCCGTGCTGCGCCACCTGGTTGCTCACCGAGCCGAGCAGCAGCCCGGCGAAGCCGCCCACGCCCCGGCTGCCCACCACCACGAGTTCGGCCCGGCGGGACTCCTCGATCAGGGTGACGCCCGGGCCGCCGGCCACCTGGCGCACCTCCACCCGCAGGCCCGGATGCCGGTCGACCAGCTCGGCGGCCACCTGCTCCAACATCTTGTGCGACTCCTCGGTGGGCGCCGGCACCCCGAGGTCGTACGGGTTGAGCGGCACCCCGTAGCCGAGCGGGTGCAGGTAGCCGTGCACCACGTGCAGCGGTCGGGACCGCGCCACGGCGGCCCGGGCGGCGTGGTCGGCGGCGGTGAGGCTGGTCGACGATCCGTCGACACCCACCACGACAGGTCGGTTCATCGGCATCCCTCCGGTCGGCTCCGCCCATTGTCGACGACGACCCCGCCGACCGAGCGCGAACGCGGCCGTCCGCGCCGGCCGAGGGGGGGAAGGGGCCGGCGCGGACGGGGGACGGTCAGCCCGCGGCGGGGCTCCGGCGGTGCCGGACGATGGCCAGCGGGCTGCGGGCGTGGTGCAGCACGGCGTGGCTGACCGAGCCGAGCAGCAGCCCTCCCAGGCTGCCCCGGCCGTGCGCGCCGACCACGACCAGCTGCGCGTCGGTGGACTCGGCCACCAGTGCCGCCGCCGGGGTGGCCGCGACCAGCTTCCGGCGTACCCGCACCTCGGGGTGGCGCTCGGCCCAGCCGGCGACCGCCTCGGCGAGCACCCGCTCCTCCTCCGCGCGCAGTTCCTCGGGGTCGTACGCCAGCGGCACGATGTCGCCGGGGCCGACCGGGGCCGGGTAGAGCCAGGCGTGCACCGCCACCAGGTCGGCGCCGCGCCGCGCCGCCTCGGCGAACGCGAATCCGATGGCCTCGGTGGACAGCGCCGAGCCGTCCACGCCGACCACGACGGGGCCGTCGGCGCGCGGCTCGCCCCGCACCACCAGCACCGGGCAGTCCGCCCGGGCGGAGAGCCCCACGGCCGCCGAGCCGACCAGCAGCTCGGCGAAACCGCCGAGCCCGCGGTGGCCGAGCACCAGCAGCGCGGCGTCCCGGCTCTCCTCCAGCAGCACCGGGACGGCGGCGCCGTCGCGTACCGCGCCGGTCACCGGCAGCTCGGCGTCGACCTTGCGGGCCTCGTCGAGCGCCTCGGCGACCAGCTTCTCCGTCTCCTGCCGCAGCTCCTCGTGCGGCAGGGCGGCCACCACGGGGCCGAGTGGGGTGCCGAGCAGCGGCCACTGGAACGCGTGCACCACCCGCAGGGGCCGGTGCCGGGTGGCGGCCATCCGGGCGGCCACCCGGACCGCGTCCAGAGCGGTGGGGGAACCGTCCACGCCCACCACGACGGGGGCGCCGGATCTGTCGGTCATCACGTCCTCCTTCGTCCATCTCCACGGTTCTCCGGTCGGCGCTTCGCGGGCAGAGGCGTTGCACCCGGTCAATTCGGGACCAACGACCCTGCCACGTCGGGCCGAACGGGTGTGAGCTGGTGCCGGGACGATCCAGGACCCCGTGGGAGGCGAGCGACCGATGACCCCGCTGGAGATGCTCCGCGCACACCCCTTCCTCGCCGGGCTGCCCGACGCGTGGCTGCCCCCGCTGACCGGCTACGCCCGCCCGGTGGTCTGGCACCCCGGGCACCGGCTGTTCCGGGCCGGGCAGCCCGCCGAGCGGTTCTGGCTGGTCCGTGGCGGCCAGGTGGCGCTGGACTTCCCGGTGCCCCGCCGTGGTGACGTGGGGATCGAGACGATCGGTGCGGGCGGGGTGCTCGGCTGGTCGTGGCTGTTCCCGCCCTACCGCTGGCAGTTCGGCGCGGTCGCCGCGCAGCGGTGCACGGCGGTCGAGTTCGACGCCGCGGGCGTACGCCGGCTGATGGAGTCCGACGACGCCCTCGGCCGGCAGCTCACGACCCGCTTCATGAGCGTCGTGGTGGACCGGCTGCACGCGTCCCGGGTGCGGCTGCTGGAGCTGTACGGCTACCCGACGGCTCTGCCGCCGACCGGCTGACCTGCCGCGTGCCGGTGGACGACCAGGTCGTCCACCTCCAACCGGCCGATCCGCAGCTCACGGATCACCGCCCGGCGGATGGCCAGGCGGGCGATCACGAGCCGGCCGATGGCCACCGCGCCGATCGCCGCCACGGCGAGCGCCAGCGGCGCGGCCGCCGTCGGGCCGAGGGCACGCGGGCCGGCCGCGGTCGGGCCGACGACGCGGGCCCGGAGGGTACGCGTCGGACGTGCGCGGCCACGCGGGCGCTGAAGCATCCTGTTCACCCGACGATCCTGCGCTCCCACCCGGTCGGCCCGGTGCCGGTCGGGACGCCGGTCCACCCGCCGTGTGACCCGACGGCCCGGCCGCACGGCAGGTCCACCGCACGGCGTGACCGCGGATTTGGTACGGCCGCGGGCCCGACGGGGGCGGCGGCCGTACCCGGGGCGGGTCAGCGGTCGACGACCAGGCGGCGGGCCCGCAGCGCACGGGCCCACCAGGGCCGCCGGTCCGGCCGCAGCGGCGGCAGCGGGGCGCCGCGCAGGCTGACCCAGCCGCCGGGGCCCATGGTGACCGTGCGGATGGCCGGTGGCCGGCGGCGGGCCGACGCCACCACCCCCCATGGCGGCGGCGAGCGCGGCCACGGCGAAGGCCGCGGTGGCGGCCGCGACGAGCCGGTCCGGGTCGGCGAGCCGGCGGTAGCGGACCCGCCCGCCGGACACGACGAACACCCCGACCGGCCGGCCCGCGCGGGTGACCGGCACTAGCGCGGCGGCCGGCGTGCCTGGCGTCCCCTTCCTTGGTAGCCGGGCGGCCCGCCGGCGCGGCAGGGCCGGACGGGACACCGACCGGGCCGGAGGTCCCGAACCTGTCGGTGCGCCCACGTATCCTCCGGCGATGACCAGTGAGGTGCGGCTGCGGCCGGTGCGCGACGAGGATCTGCCCGCGTTCTTCGCCCACGAGCAGGACGCGCAGGCCAACTGGATGGCCGCCTTCGGCCCGAAGGACCCGGCCGACCGGGCCGCCTTCGACGCCCACTGGGCGCGCATCCGGGCCGACCCGCGCATCGTCAACCGCACCGTGATCGTCGACGGCACGGTGGTCGGGCGCGTGGCCGCCTTCCCGGTGGGGGAGCGCACCGAGGTCAGCTACTGGATCGACTCCGCCCACTGGGGGCGGGGCCACGCCACCGCCGCGCTCGCCGCGCTGCTGCGCGAGGTGCCGCAGCGGCCGGTGCACGCCCGCGCCGCCAAGGACAACGCCGCCTCCCTGGCGGTGCTGCGCAAGTGCGGCTTCGTGGTGGTCGGCGAGGACTCGGGGTACGCCGCCGGCCGCGGCGCCGAGGTCGAGGAGTACGTGCTGGAGCTGCCCGCCGAGGCGGCTGACCAGGGCGGCCACTAGTCTCCCCGGGGTGAACTGGCTGGAACTCGTCGGCTGGGCCGGCTCCGCGCTGCTGGTCTGGTCGCTGCTGCAGACCCGCATCCTGCGGCTGCGCGCGCTCAACCTGCTCGGCTGCCTCATCCTGATCGGCTACAACGCCGCCGTGCACGTGTGGCCCATGGTCGGGCTCAACGTGGTGCTCGCCGTGATCAACGTCTGGTATCTGCGGACGATGCTCGCCACCCGCCACGACGCGCAGACCTACGAGGTGGTCGAGGTGGGCACCGGCGACGCCTTCCTGGCCCACACCCTGCGGGTGCACGCCGCCGACATCGCCCGGTTCAACCCGGACTTCCGCTGGGACCCGGGCGCCGCCGACCGCTCCGCGTTCCTGGTGGTCCGCGCCGACGAGGTGGTCGGCGTGGTGGTCTCGCACGCCGAGGCCGGCGGGGTGGCCCAGATCGACCTGGACTACGTGACCCCGCCGTTCCGCGACTTCACCCCCGGCGAGTTCGTCTACCGGCGCAGCCGGCTGTTCACCGACCGCGGCTTCCGCCGGGTGGTCAGCCCGCCCGGCATGGTCGCCCCCTACTACCACCGGCTCGGCTTCCGCCCCGAGGGCGACGCGTACGTCCTGGACCTGCCCGCTCCCGCCTGACCCGCCGCCGGAGGATTGCGCGGCCCGCCCGCGGGGCAACAGAGGGGCCACGCCGCCCGGGCCACGGTCGGCGACGGGACGGCCACAGCGGCCGGCCCGGGTCGGCCGAGGGAGAGAACCGCGCGTGCAGAGCTACTGGAGCCAGCTGGCCCTGGTCGGAGTTCTGGTGATCGTCAACGCGGCCTTCGCCGGCAGCGAGATGGCCCTGGTCTCGCTGCGCGACAGCCAGCTCCAGCGGCTGGAGCGTGGCAGCCGGGCCGGCCGCACCCTGGCCCGCCTGGCCAAGGACCCCAACCGGTTCCTGGCCACCATCCAGATCGGGATCACCCTGGCCGGCTTCCTGGCCTCCGCCGCCGCGGCGGTGTCCCTCGCGAAGCCCCTCGTCCCGCTGCTCGGGGTGTTCGGCGACGCCGCCGAGACGGTCGCCATCGTGGCGGTCACCCTGGTGCTCACCTTCGTGACGCTGGTCTTCGGCGAGCTCGCCCCGAAGCGGATCGCCATGCAGTCCGCCGAGCGGTGGGCGCTCGTCGTGGCCCGCCCGCTCGACGTGCTGGCCAGCGTCACCCGGCCGGCGGTCTGGGCCCTCGGCGCCACCAGCGACCTGGTCGTCCGCCTGTTCGGGCTGAACCCGAAGCACGAGCCGGACGAGATCGGGCCGGACGAGCTGCGCGACATCGTGGCCGGCAACCACGGCTTCACCAAGGAGCAGCGGACCATCATCGCCGGGGCCGTGGAGATCGCCGACCGGCAGCTGCGGGCGGTGCTCGTACCCCGGTTGCAGGTCTTCACCCTGGACAGCGGGACGACCGCGGAGGCCGCCCGGCTGGTCCTCGCCGCGACCGGCCACTCGCGGGCGCCGGTGGTCCGGCACGGCGGCCTGGACGAGGCGGTAGGCGTGATCCACCTGCGCGACCTGGTCGGCGTCCCCGACGACCGCCCGGTGGACGAGATCGCCCGGCCGCCCATGCTGCTGCCCGACTCGCTGCCCGTGGTCGACGCGCTGCGCCAGTTCAAGGCGGAACGCCAGCACATCGCGCTGGTGGTCGACGAGCGCGGCGCCGTGGACGGCATCGTCACCCTGGAGGACATCCTCGAGGAGATCGTCGGCGAGATCTACGACGAGACCGACCGGGACCTCGGCTCGATCCGCACCGAGGAGGACGGCACGCTCGTGCTGCCCGGCACCTTCCCGGTGCACGACCTCACCGACCTCGGCGTCGAGCTGCCCAACCGGCCGCCCGGCGACTACACCACCATCGCGGGGCTCGTGCTCATCTGCCTCGGGCACATCCCCACCGTGGCGGGGGAGCGGGTCCGGGTCGACGGCTGGGACCTGGCCGTCGGCGACGTCGACCACCACGCCATCACCGAGGTCCGGGTCCGCCGGCACGCCCGCCGCGACCGCGGCGAGGACGCCGAGCACGCCGACGCCGACGGCACGCCGGTGCTCGACGAGGCCCGCGGCTGACCCTCAGCCGCGCCCGGCCGGCGGGCCGAACGGGAAGCCCGCCACCGGCGGGCGCACCTGCACCGAGTCGACGGGCACCTGGTGGGTGCTGCGGGCCAGCACCCGGGTGACGGCGCGCAGCAGCCACGGCCCCGACGGGTGCCGCTCCGGCCCGATCAGCCGGCTCGTGACACGGGTCCACCAGTGGCCGGCGACGATCACGTCGGTGATCCGCAGCCGGTCCGGCGGCCACCCGCCCCGCACCACCACGTCGACCACCCGGCCCAACCGCCGCCCGCGCAGGTCGTACGCGGTCCGGCCGAGCAGCTCACCCGCTCGCACGGTGCGCTCCCGGGATCCTGTCGATCAGGTGCCGGCGCAGCCAGGTCTCCACCGGCGAGGGCGGCAGGTCGGTCGCCGGGCAGCGCAGCCGGACCACACTGTCGACCCGGTCGACCTGGGTGAGCGCCACGCGCAGCGGCGGCACCGGCGGGTCGTCGGTGAACCGGTCGGCGACGGCGACGAGCAGCCGCCCGATCCGGCCCCCGATCCGGTCGCCGAGCGCCGCCTGCCCGGTGAGCAGGCAGTCGACGTACGGGTAGCCCTCCTCGTCGACGGCGAACGCGATGTCGTCGACGCGGCCGACCAGCCGGCCGTCGACGTCGACGATCTGCCGGTCGAGCAACTGCTTGGCGAGCTGGATCCTCATCGCCCCATCCTCGTGATGATCGCCAGCGGGATCGCCGCCACCGAGGCGGCGACGATGAGCAACAGGAACAGCGCCCCGAGCAGGTTCGTCCACCACCCGTTGACCCGGTCACCCAGGTAGATGCGGTCGTTCGCCACCACCAGGATCGGCAGGTAGGTCAGCGGCAGCACCACCGCGCTGAGCACCAGCATGTACTCGGTCAGCCGGATGGGGTCCACGCTGGTCATGAGCAGCAGCACCCCGAGTAGCAGCCCGACCAGCAGCACGCTGTGGAACCGGGCGGCCTCCCGCGGGCTGACCCGCTTACCCCACTGCCAGCCGAAATACTGCGACGCCGCGTACGCGGCGGACAGGCCGGTCTCCAGCGCCGCGCCGAAGGTCACCGCGAAGAACGCCAGCACGGCGGCGGCCAGCCCGACCCCGCCCAGCGCGGTCACCACCGGCCGCGCCACCGCCTCGAGGGTGTCCGGCGACGCCCCCGACGGGTGGTACGCCACCGTCGCCACGGCGATCAGCGACAGCGCCAGGAAGCCACCCACCGGGAAGCCGATCAGCACGTTCGAGCGGGCGTGCGCCAGGTCGGCGGCGCTCCACCGCTCCTCGACCCCGCCGGAGGAGAAGAAGAACACCTCGTACGGGCTGACCGTCGACGCGAACAGCGCCACCGCCACGAACCAGTACACCGACCAGCCCGCACCGGAGGAGCCGACGGTCAGTGCCCCGCGCCCCAGCTCCGCCCAGTCGGTGGGCACCGCGAACAGTGCCACCGCGAAGACCAGCAGCGCCAGCCCGGCCAGGCCGAAGACCCGTTCCATCAGCTCGAAGCGCATCCGCCAGAGCACCGGCCAGACCGCCACCGCGGCCACCGGCACCCAGAGCAGGTGGCTCCATCCCGTGGCGAGCTGCAACGCCAGCGCCACCCCGCCCAGCTCCGCGGCCAGGGTGATCACCGTGACCAGCCAGGAGGCGACCAGGTTGAGCAGCGCCACCCGCGGCCCCAGGCGCTCCCGGACCAGGTCGAAGACCGCCCGGCCGCTCACCGCCGCGATCCGGCCGGCCATCTCCGCGTACGCGCAGATGCCCACCACCCCGACGAGCAGCACCCAGGCGTGGGCCATCCCGAAGCGGGCGCCCGCCTGGCTCGCCGCCACCAGATCGCCGATGTCGACGAAGCCGCCGACGGCCGACAGCACGCCGAGCGTGGCGGCGAAGAGTTTCCTCACGTCGGGTCGGTGGTGGCCGGGCTCATCGACGCGACGATATCGGCGTCAGGCACCCTTTCCGGGGCGAATCGAACAGCTGGGGATCAGGCGGAGGTGAGGTTCTGCAGCCGTACCTGGCCGCGCGAGACCAACCGGCCACCCTCCTCGGTGATCTCCACCAGCCAGAGCTGCTGGCTGCGCCCGCGATGGATCGGGGTCCCGACCGCGGTCAGCTCGCCGTCGCGGACGGCACGCAGGAAGTCGGTCTGGTTGGAGACCCCGACCACCTTGCCCTTGTCACCGAGCCACAGGGCGCCGCCGATGCTGGCCGCCGTCTCCACGACCGAGCAGTAGACCCCGCCGTGCTGGATCCCGTACGGCTGGTGCAGCTCCGGACGGACCTGCCAGCGGATGACCACCCGGTCCCCGCTCACCTCGTCGAACTTCAGGCCCAGCAGGGCGACGAAGCCCCCGGTCACGTCCGGCATCTCCACGGCGGCCCCCTCCTGTCGGTGGAGCCGCCAGCCTAGTCGCCCCCCGTCGGCAAACCCGGTACGGGCCGGAGCCGGTGATGGGGGAGAATCGGTGACCGTGACGGACAGCAACCTCCCGCAGGGGCGGGACTCCCTGACCGAAGACCTGCTGTGGCGGGGCCTGATCCAGGACTCGACCGGCCTCGACGAGCTGCGCGAGCTGCTCGACGGCGGGAGCACCACCTTCTATGTGGGCTTCGACCCGACGGCGCCCAGCCTGCACGTCGGCAACCTCATGCAGGTCGTCATGGCCCGCCGGCTCCAGCTCGCCGGGCACCGGCCGCTGCTGCTGGTCGGTGGCGCCACCGGCCAGATCGGCGACCCGAAGGAGAGCGCCGAGCGCACGTTGAACCCGCCCGAGGTCATCGCCGGCTGGGTCCAGCGCATCCGCGACCAGCTCGCGCCCTTCGTGACGTACGAGGGGGAGAATGCGGCCAGGCTGGTCAACAACCTGGACTGGACCGCCGAGATGTCGGTGGTGGAGTTCCTCCGGGACGTGGGCAAGCACTTCCCGGTGAACAAGATGCTGGCCCGCGAGGTGGTCAAGGCCCGGCTGGAGACGGGCATCAGCTACACCGAGTTCAGCTACCAGCTGCTCCAGGCGAACGACTTCTTCGAGCTGCACCGCCGGCACGGGTGCCAGCTCCAGTACGGCGGCTCGGACCAGTGGGGCAACATCACCGCCGGTGTGGACTACATCCGGCGTCGTGGCGCCGGGCCGGTGGAGGCCTTCACCACCCCGCTGGTCACCAAGTCGGACGGCACCAAGTTCGGCAAGAGCGAGACCGGCGCGGTGTGGCTCGACCCGGAGATGACCAGCCCGTACGCCTTCTACCAGTTCTGGGTCAATGCCGACGACCGGGACGTCACCCGCTACCTGCGGTACTTCAGCTTCCGCTCCCGAGAGGAGCTGGAGGAGCTGGAGAAGGCCACGGCGGAACGCCCGCAGGCGCGGCTCGCCCAGCGGGCCCTCGCCGAGGAGCTGACCGCGCTGGTGCACGGCGAGCGGGAGATGGCGCAGGCGGTCGCCGCGAGCCAGGCGCTCTTCGGTCGCGGCTCGCTCGACGACCTGGCCCCGGAGACCCTGCGCGCCGCGCTCACCGAGGCGGGTCTCGTGCACCTCGACGAGCTGCCCGACGTCGCGGGCCTGCTCAAGGAGTCGGGCCTCGTGCCGAGCATGAAGGAGGCCCGGCGGGTCATCGCCGAGGGCGGCGCGTACGTCAACAACGTGCGCATCGCCGAGGTGGACGCGACGGTGTCGCCGGCGGACCTGCTGCACGGCCGCTACCTGGTGCTGCGCCGGGGCAAGCGCAACTTCGCCGGCGTCGAGCTGGGCAGATAGCCCCACGTCGACGGTGTGACGCGGGACGCGCCCGGCGGATTTGACGATCAATCCGCCGGGCGCGTAACTTTCTCTCTGCCAGCGCGGAACGGACGAAACAGGGCGAAGCACCTGGAAGGCCGGAGCGCAGGACCGAATACGGGCGGTGCCCCGGATTCGCCGGGAGGCGGATTTGGCGAGGCGGAACCGACCGGGTAAGGTTATCGGCCGGCAGGGATACGGACGAGCGAGCGGGAAACCGCGGCGGCCGTCCTGCCGAAACCCACGAGGCGCCCGGCGCGAGCCGGTCGAATAGTGGTGCCCGGCAAAAGGGTGGAAGCATGACAAACCGCGAAACACCGGTTTGACACGGCAGAAACCACCGGGTAACGTAGTAAAAGTGCCCGGCGCGAGAGCGGCGGGTGGTGAACGAAATGCCCCGGACGGGGGCTCCACGGTGTGGGGTTTCTGGATGGTGTGTGGTTGTTCTTTGAGAACTCAACAGGGTGCTTGATAAGCCAGTGCCAAATTGATTTATACCCCGGACTGGCAGCTCTTCTTTGGG